>NZ_AODE01000035.1 GCF_000525855.1 Listeria cornellensis FSL F6-0969 | reverse complement strand
TTGCATGTATTAGGCACGCCGCCAGCGTTCGTCCTGAGCCAGGATCAAACTCTCTTTAAAATAAAGATGAATCTGAATACTTATTCAACACCGTGAATAAGATCCTTGCGTCAAAATGACTTCGCTAGCAAATTACTTTACTAGTATTACTTTTGGAAATAGCTTTCTATTTCCGCCCTGCGATTCTTACCTAGAAACATCACTGTCTCTATTGGTTTTATCTTTGTTTCTGTTCAGTTTTCAAAGGTCATAGGTTTGTTTAACACAACTTTTATATCTTATCATATAACATATTAGCGTGTCAACAACTTATTTTATTAATATTTTCGCGCTCTCAACTCGAGAACTTTTTAAGTATATAATATATATTCATAAAAAGCAACTGTTTTGTTTTAATTCATTAAAATTGTATATTGCATTCATTTTCTAGGGTGTTTAAAAAGCTCACCAGTGCTTCATGTCTTGTATGTGCTATTGGTCTAGCCGTATCTGTCTGTATTTTGTCTTTAATCAGTAACAGCTTATCGTAAAAATGCTGTATGCTACTCCCTTCCATGTTTTTGAGATTATATATATATCTTCCTTTAACTCCGCCATAAGTAAAGCATCTAGCTATTCCTATAGCCCCGATTGCATCTAACCTATCTGCATCCTGCACGATTTTGCTTTCTACATCTAATTTAGCCTGTTTGCTCTTTCCATGGCTAAAGGACACATTTTCAATAATGGATGAGATATTTTGAACTTCATCTTCAGTGAGCCCATGACTTCTAAACCAATCTTCCATAACTTGTCCAGCCTGTGTAGGATCACTATTCAATTTTGAATCCGCGAAATCGTGGAATAAAGCGGCCATCTTAATCAGCATGAGATTACCACCTTCTTTACTTTGAAGAAATACTGCCATTTTATAAACTCTGTCAATATGATACCAGTCGTGCCCCGTCTTTTCATCTGCGAATTTCTTTTGTATATATACTTTAGCTTTATCTAGCATTTGATTATCCATTTCTCGTGATACCTCACTTTATATTATCTAATTTTCTTATTTTTATGTAAAATAGATGCAAAGACTCTATACCTTACAAGGAGGAATTTCTACATGTTCGAATTCAATCAAGTATTTTTTAAAGCGTGATGGAAAGATTTTATTAGATTCTATTGATTGGTCTGTTAAGAATAAAGAAAACTGGGCAGTTCTTGGACTAAACGGTTCTGGAAAAACTACTTTGCTAAAATTATTGAATGGCTATCTTTGGCCTACTTCTGGCTCACTTAACGTTTTAGGTCATCAGTTTGGGGAAACGTCACTCCCCGAATTGCGAAAATCTATTGGTTGGGTCAGTTCTTCTTTACAGCAACAACTACGGGAATATGACTTCGCTGAGTCTATCGTTGTCAGTGGGAAATTCGCTAGTATCGGTTTGTATCAAGAAACCACTATTGAAGAAAAAGAATCTGCTCGTTCGATTTTAATAGAATGCGGCGGAGAAGAATTAATTGGTAAACGATATGCTGTTTTGTCACAAGGTGAACGACAGATTGTACTTATTGCTAGAGCTCTTATGGGTAAACCCGAACTATTGATTCTTGATGAACCTTGTACTGGCCTCGATATTTTCGCAAAGAAAAGCTTGTTAGACCGTATTAAAGTAATCACTAAACTACCTACCGCACCAACTATTCTCTATGTAACACACCATACAGAAGAAATATTACCATGTTTTAATCACACACTATTACTTAAAGAAGGGAAAAAATACGATTCTGGCCTCACTCACACTATGCTCACTAAAGAAAAGTTATCTTCCTTCTATTGTCATAACGTAGATGTAGTCACTTTAGATAATGGTCAAATATCTGTTTTCCCTAAATAAGAAAATAATGCTTATGAGAATACCTCCAAATTGATTTATCCTCATAAGCGATAATTGTGCTGTTATGCCTCGTGCTCAAATAGACGTGCTACCTCAATAATCACCTGCGTTGCTTTAAGCATGCTTTCCACGGATATATATTCAAATTTTCCATGGTAGTTCTCCCCACCTGTGAAGATATTAGGTGTTGGCAAACCTTGAAAAGATAGTTGTGATCCATCTGTTCCGCCTCTAATTGGACGAATATCTGGTTCAATATCCAAATTTTTCATAGCTCTATAGGCCATATCTACAATTTCTTTGACTGGTTCAATTTTTTTCTTTCATATTGTAATATTGATCGTTCATTTCTAAAGCGATATTATCTTCACCATATTTCATTTGTAGCTCTTTTACTATTTCAGAAACTTTAGCTTTCCTCATAATAAAGGCATCATGATCAAAGTCTCTGATAATATAGTAGGCTTTTGCGAGCTCCACGTCTCCGTTCAACGAGATCAAGTGATAGAACCCCTCGTATCCATCTGTTTTTTCGGGTATTTCATCTTGTGGTAAATGACTATGAAATTCCATTACCATTTTATTTGCGTTAACCATCTTATCTTTGGCTGTCCCTGGATGTACACTGTTACCTTTAAATGTGATTCGAGCGGCTGCAGCATTAAAGCTCTCGTATTCTAATTCTCCAATCGGCCCCCCATCCATAGTATACGCGAACTCGGCACCAAATGCTTTTACATCAAAATGATGTGGACCGCGACCGATTTCCTCGTCTGGTGTGAAGGCTACACGGATTCGACCATGCTTTATCTCTGGATGCTTTAGTAAGTAGTTCATCGCAACCATTATCTCCGTTATGCCGGCTTTGTCGTCCGCACCAAGAAGGGTTGTTCCATCCGTCGTGATTAGCGTCTGACCTTTATATGTAGGTAGTTCCGGAAAGGCTTCTGGTGAAAGGATAACTCCTAGATCTTTATTCAACACGATAGCTCCTCCATCAAAATTTTCATGGATTTGTGGGGACACGTTTTTACCTGTCATATCTGTTGCTGTATCAATATGTGCTAGAAATCCTATAGTCGCTATATCCTTATTCGTATTACTTGGAAGAGTGGCCCTTACGTATCCGTTTGCGTCAATCGTTACTTCTTCCATCCCGATTGCTTTTAGTTCCTCCACTAATATATTCCCTAATTCCAGTTGTCCTTGTGTTGTTGGAACTGTTGAGCTGCCCTCATTTGATTGCGTGTCTATTTTTACATATTTTATGAACCGTTCCATTATTTCATTTTTCATTATTTTTTTCCTCCCTGATTTATTTAATATTTACTTTCTCAGCCATTTTTAGGACCGTATTCCAATTTCTCGCAGTCGCTTTTACTTGTAATACCTTTTCAACAAACTTATTTGAGTACAAACTATCCGATACACCTGCTTTTAAAGAAATGAATAAAAATCTCCCCACAAGGACACTCTTATCTCGGTCATCTTGACTTAGCTGCCCTAGATTATTAATTGCAGCTTCTTCGGGTACTCTATCGAGGAAATGAACCATTACTTTTTCTTCATCGAAGGGGTTTCGCTTCAGTACTTCTTCATATTCGGATAAATTAAATGCTACTGCCGGGACATCAAAATCAAAATGCTTTTTGATTAATGCCTCTACTTCTTGCTGGATGGCCTCGTGATTTGTTTCTTCTCGTTCAGCTATGACATTTCCACTTTGAATATAGGTCGTAATATTTGGATAACCCTCGCTGTGGAATGCCTCCTTCAAATCAGCCATCTTTATCTTACGGTTACCACCTACATTAATTGCTCTCAAGAATATAATATACTTCATGTTCTACCTCCCGCTTCCTATTATACCTAATAATTATTGTGAGGTATAATAGTAGATATCGAAGGAGTGATGGAATTGAAATTAATTTCTTGGAATGTCAATGGTCTCAGGGCTGCGGAAAAGAAAGGCTTCATGGATTATTTTAGAGAGGTAAATGCTGATATTTTCTGTTTACAAGAAACCAAGCTTCAACAAGGCCAAATTGACTTAGATTTGTCGGGTTATCATGATTATTGGAACTATGCTGTTAAAAAAGGATATTCTGGTACAGCTATTTTCTCTAAATCTGAGCCTCTTTCTGTGCAGTATGGTTTAGATATTGAGGTTCATGATCAAGAGGGACGGGTGATTACACTTGAGTATCCTGAATTCTATATGATTACAGTTTATACACCTAATTCGCAAAATGAATTGAAGCGCCTTGACTATCGAATGGACTGGGAGGATGCTTTTTTGGCACACCTAAAAAAATTAGATCAAGTCAAACCAGTCATTGTATGCGGTGATTTGAATGTAGCCCATCAAGAAATAGATCTAAAAAATCCTAAAACCAATCGTAAAAATGCGGGATTTTCAGATGAAGAACGTAGTAAGTTTACAGATTGGCTTGCAAGTGGATTTACGGATTCTTTCCGTTACTTGTATCCGGAACTTGAAGGAGCCTATTCGTGGTGGTCTTATCGTATGAATGCACGCGCCCGTAATACAGGATGGCGTATTGATTACTTTGTTGTCTCTAATCGTATAGCCGATAATATTGAAGAGTCCGCTATACACTCAGATGTCATGGGATCAGATCATTGTCCTGTGGAGCTTAGGATTCGTATTTAGGAGCTATAGTATTCTTATTCGCCAAATTTTTGTAAAACCCTTTAAACTTCAATAAAAAACTCGTATCCGGATATTACTGGATACGAGTTTTTCTATCTCATTTATTTTAATGTTGGTGATTCAACCCAACCAAGTCGTTTGCCGCCATCATTAACACGATACCAAATTTTATTGTTAACCACGGCTTGGCTGTCTACATGTACTTCTTCTAGTCCAGCAAGTGTACCTCTAACAGTGCTGTTGTCTATGACCGGGAAAGCATAAATTTTACCCGATTCATTTTCAACACCTCTGATTAGATTTACTTCCTGTTCCATTGATGTTGTGTAGGTCAAGTTCAGATTGGACGCCTTGATCCAACCGATTTTTTGACCGTTCAGTGTTGCTTCGTACCAAGTAGATCCATCGCTTATTTTAGCTCGATTAACAAGTCGTAAATTATTACCATTTAAGCTTGATAGATTGGCTTTTTTTCGTTGCACCTTTCATTGTCTCAGGTACGGTCCATGCAGTAGTGGGAATGTTAGGCTTCACTTGTCCGTATGCATAAATGCTTGTTTTAGCGGTTACTGTATCATAAACTTGGTCGTATTTCGACAGGTCATATGTTTCTACGGTTTCGATAAGTTGTTCCGCATAGTTAGGATCTGTTGCATAGCCTCCATCTTCAATGATTTGTGCTGTTTTCTTATAGTCCTCTTCACCAACTAAGCCTGCATATTTATTAGGGTTCCATGAAGGTCCATTAACAAATAGTAAAGCATGATCTTCTAGTGACTCATAATAGCTTGGATACGCACGGAATGGTGCATCAACCGTCGTCCAACTATTATCGAAAAATTCTTTCGTGTTCATTGTGATAGATTGACCTTCGTAGCTGCCCTTGATTCCGAATAGGTTATTAGCTTGTTGTGTTAAGCCGCTTTTTCCCCATCCTGATTCTAAAATAGCTTGGGCAATCGTTACACTTGTTAAAACGCCGTGCTCACGTTGTAGTTTCTGTGCATCTGGCACTATTTTATCTAGAAAATTCTGCTGGTAATTGGTGTAGCTTATAGATGAATTATTTTCTCGTTCTGCCGCATATGTGCTAATTGGAATACCCATTGTGCCCATCATCATCCCAATGGTTCCTAAAATAGCTACGTTGCGTTTGACTGATTTTTTCATTCGGTTTATTCTACACTTCTTTCTGATTTTTTTTATAGTATTTTTGTCTTCATGTATCTTTTCAAATCAACAGGGTTTATTCTAGCAAAAATAGTGTTGCATTTAGGTTACAGGAATGTGTCATTTCCGTTTATAATATTACGTTATGTGTCTAGACCGCTATTCATAGCCAGTTTACAGATGTGTTTTATTTTTGAACACATCAAAAAAACGCCATAATTTTATAGCGTTTTAATGCGAATCACATCTTTATTTACCCAACCCAACATTTTTGAACCAGATTTTATTTGGTACCAACTGCCATTTTCAGTCTTCATTTCTTGGACGATTTCCACTTTTCCCGTTCCATATTTCGCCAAATCATTTGTCTTTTTCGCCCCTTTTGTTCTGGGTGGACTAGACCAAATGGTAGTATCTTTTGTAAGCATTGGCGAACCCGTTTCTTTCATCGCTTTTTTGGAAATGATTGTATCATAAATTTTATCATAGGCTTGCAAATTTCTTTGCTCGATTAGGTCGATTAGTTTAGCAGCATAACCTGGATCTGTTGCATAACCAGATTTTTGCAAAGCATTGGCTGCTGTGCGATGATCTTTTGCCTGAACTACTTCGTGATATTTATCTTTATCCCAAGAAGTTCCTTTCAAGAATAGACTGGCGTGGTCATCGAGTGATTCAAACCATGTTGGATATTTTCGAAATGCGGCATCAACTGTGATCCATTTATCGTTTTCATATTCTTGTGTTGGCATTGTTATGGAATCGTTTTGATAACGGCCTTTAATACCAAACAAATTCCGTCCTTCTGTCGCTAGTCCACTGTTCCCCCAGTTAGACTCTAAAATGGCTTGGGCCAAGGTGATACTAGTCAATATGCCTTCTTGTTCTTGTATTTGTTGTGCATGTCCGGCTAGCAGTTCAATGAATTCTTGCTTTGGATCGACACGCGTTACTTCTACTGGCTCGTCCTCTGTAAAAAACAATTTATCTGCTACGAAAAAAGCCAATCCGCCGAGTAAAACGACTGCAAGCAAAATTCCAATAAGAAGTGGGGTTTTCTTCCGACGTCTCATTCTTGTAAAACCTACTTTCTGTACCTTGATGCCCTTTTTACCCTATTACCTTATTGTATCCGAAAAGTAGTATCCTTTGCAACCATCTTGAGGCTTAGAAATCATTTTTCTGATACAACAATAATTCCATCTTTTGTATCTCTTATTTTTGCTTTTTTCGGGGCAGAAGCTATGATTTTCATGGTGTACATATCTGCCATACATAGAGCTGAATGGGCTACAATTAACAAATAAATAGCTACTAAATCACCTGGGAATTCTAATGCTAAAATAACAAGAATCAGGGTTAATAAAACGCAAGGCCCGATGCTGATGATATTATATTGCCATTTTGCGAATAATTGATTGGGACAGTTAAAATAAAGGAGACCTTTTTTAAGGCTTATTTTTATTTTACCGTTGCCGAGTACCCAAAATAGTAGTCCGTGGATGAGTTCGTGAATGGTGAAAACAATGTAGAGCGCGACTATAAACATTATAATACCTACTACGGTGAAGTTGACTGGAACAGCCTCGCGTAAAGCCAGTACTATGCCGACAATTAACATAATTACGATTAGAGCAATGGCCATTATTTTAATGGTTTGCATTCTTTTTTTTGTCGTTAACGATGTTGTATTCCTTCGACAACGCTTGTGTTCTCATAACAATCTTTACCTCATTTCTTACAATCCTTGCTAACATGAACTTCTCCCATTTCCCTTCCGTCCATTATAGTATGAAAAACAGGTAGAAAACAATTATTATGTAAAAAAAAACTGCTTTCTTCTATATGAAGCAATTTCATAAGTCACTTTTTATTCGAAACTAGACGAATCCAATTTTGCGATTTTTCATTTTTTTAAACAGCCATACGTTGTTTTTGGGTCAAACGCTCTTACGGCAAATTTGATGACTTATAGGTTAATTGAATCAAATTGA
>NZ_AODE01000034.1 GCF_000525855.1 Listeria cornellensis FSL F6-0969 | reverse complement strand
TAGGTGGGATGTGTCAGTTTTTCAATAATGATATCGCTTATCATAATTTCTCTCCTCGTGTCCAGAACCTAGCCCGCAAATGTTGCGGTCAATAAGTTCTCAATTTCGTGACAAATTTTTGCTTTGTTAAAATATTTATAGGCGTAGTTTTTATAGCTTTGTTGGTCGGTTTCGTTTAATTCGTTGTTCGCAATAAAGTCCACGATAGCTGCTGGTGTTTCAAAAATAGAGCTGGCTGGGTAGACGGTTTCCACGCCTGGCCAGTTGAGTAAGCACGGTGTAGAGCCGGCCGCCATACCTTCCATTAAAACAGTATGGAAACTTTCGGATTCACTCGTTGATAAAAGGTAACCTATTTTCTGTAACCATTCGTGAACGTCATTGCCCTGTTTATCGAACACGACACTGTCTTTCCATTCCGCTGCTCTGATTCGTGCAAATACTGCGTCATAATATTCCCGTTCTGCGTTGCGTCCCATTAACCAAGCGACATCTTTTGGTAGCTGTCCTTTGATAAATAAGGTGTAACGCTTATCTTGTTGCCATAGTTGTTCAAAAATATCGAGTGCTTTGTCTAGCCCTTTAATTTTTGGAATCACGCCGCAAATGCCGAGGTTAAAGTCGATATTCGCTTTTTTCGGACGATCCAGTTTTTCCGTGTCAATCGTATTGGCTATCAGGATCATCTTGTGGCGGGGAATCTGGCAAATTCGGTGCATTTCTTCCATGATGAACGGGCACACCGCGATGATATGATCGATGGCCTCGAGGTTATAGTTGAAAGGATGGGGGGTACGTTTTTCTTGTGCGTGGACGCGAACAATGAGCTTTTGATTTGGCTTTTTGTTTTGGGAATACCAAACCGCGTTGCCAAGGCCCCATTCGCAGTAAATCATGTCAGCCCAGTCGAGCATCGCTTTACTGTTCGCCATATCGTGCTCCGTATGATTCGTCCAGTGATCTATTTTAACGTTGATATTCGGTTGATGTTCAAGGTAATCGATAATATCAGTCATAAATTTCAAATCATGACTTGCAAATAAGAGATTCATCGGCTCTTGATTGTAGCTCCATAAAATGTCTTTCAAACGGTTGTAAGAAGCTTCCAGAGTGAATTTCTGACTTGCTCGATACATCGCTTTTGCAGCACGTTTGTAGATTGCAGAATCATTTAATACCAATTGTGTCTTTTCTAAAAATTCAGCCTCAGTGTCTACGAATAATTCGTAATCACTGCCTAGTAGTTGTTCATGCATTTTCGTGCGCCGTAATAAAACTGGTTTTCCAAGTCGGGCGTATTCCAACAATTTTGTTGACAATTCTACCGAAGCATCATTATCAATCAACTCGCTGCGCCAGCTAATGCCGACGTCTGCTGACGCAATATATTCTTGCGACTCCGCACGGGACACTGCGCCAACCCAATCAATGTTCGACGTTTGTTGAAACGCTTGTTTAATCTTGCCATTTCGTGCACGCAGATCCCCTTGGAATTTGTCGCCCACGATGCGAAATGTAATGTCCGTGTCTTCGATTTTTCGCGCCGCGCGGATAATTTCTTCCGTATACCACTCCACCGCGAATTTCCCACTGTAAATCAATTGGTTATTCCGATTACGATAATCTGGAACATTCGGTTGCGCGGGAATCATGGGTGACAGAATCGCCACTTTATCCCCACTCACATCCATCAGTTCGCTAAAAATCGCGCGTGTTGCCTCGGTTTGTAAAAACATATTCGGAAAGCTATCATAGACTTGACGTAATTCCGAACGTTCGGTATCAGAGATTATCTTCGGATCATGATTGAAATCCGTGATATAAGGCAACGTTTTCTTCATCAAATCTGGATGCTTCATCATCTCTTTCACAAGCGCAAACCCGCGAATGATAATCAAATGGTACTCATTTTTCTTATTCAAAACTTCCATCCTTGCCAAAGCTTCCGCTACTTGAATCCGATTTCCATTTACAAAAGGCATACCTGGAAATGTCTCAAATGGGTCCAGTAACGTCACATTATCAAAATTAGAAATACCGCCCGTCAATCGTGTATTCTGTTTTTTCGCTTTTAACAACACATCCGTTTTTACACTCGGATTAATTGCCAGCATGGATGCCATCGATGTTAACCAAACCGCTGAACCGTCCATAATATTCAAATCCATGTCACCATAGACTAAGATTTTTAACTGTCTCAAAAGTCATCGCTCCTATATTTCTACTTTAGTCAAATCGTCTTGCGGGGCTTCTGCACCATAAGCTACAAAGTTGAACTTATCGGCGCTAAACAAGGACATCCCTTGTCGGAAATAATGCGCCATGGATCCATCGTTCTCCATGTTTCCTAGTAGTACTGGCACGGTTCCCATCATCGGTATCGCCGTTTTCACCAACGCTTTGTGGTACGTCAAGCCACTCACAAACTCATAATCTTCGTGTGCTCCATCTTCTTGTAGCACACCATTTTCCCATTCAAAAATATTTTCTTCCCGATGACATCGGCTTTCGTATATTCCGTGGCTAAAAATAAATCTGCGAGATACTGTTCGCCATAAAAATGTTCGCCAGCCATATAACTCATATACTCCGTCGTAATAATATCTTGCAATTTCTGATAGTGATTCACATAAGTCATCGCATACATGCTCACGTCCTCCGTATTGTACGTATTCATCAAGTCCGTCACCCCATCAAACATCGAGGCAAACAAGACAAGCTTTTTATTCGGATACGTTTGACGATCAAAATTCGCTTTTACCGCTTCAATATCCGCCTCCGAATGTACGACCGATAGCACCGTCACCACTTTTGCTGTCACATCTAGCATGATACCCATATTAGAAAGCATCATCCGCAACCGATGTTTGTACGTATGGTGGTGATATACCTCACGAATCCCTTCCAACGATTTCTGCTGATACAATGCGTCATCCGTCGTAATCTCTTGAATCTTTTCCCGTAATGCATCTTCCGTTTCCGCAATCAGCACCAGGTCCCCAAACATCCGCTTGATTCCCTTCGAATAACTACTGATAATCGGCGTTCCACAGGCTAAACCTTCAAACACACGGCGTGAAAACATCGTCGGCGATTCTTTAATACTGTTAATATTCAACATATATTTGTAACCTTTATAGGCAATATCCATATCGTTATAAGCTAGACTTCCAAGCACGCTTGGCAAAAACCGCTCTGGAAACTGGAAATCAGGTGAGTGGCGCTCAAAGTTTCGATCATAAATCGCTAATCCATACTGCTGCGTCACATCTAAAATTTGATCCATATCCCGGCGACGATCCTCATGTCGATTCGCATAATACGAGCCTGCAAAACACATCTTGTCAATCCGCTTCCTATACAATTTAATCGGATTATGCATCTCCGGCTGTACGGCAAAGCTTTGCGCAAACACATTCTCATGTCCCGCCGCCTTCTTGTACTTCGGAATCATGTCTGCATCTGTTGTATAGATGTAGTCAAATAATTTCGCCGTATCGATAAACTTATCGTAATGAATCGGATCCTCTTTATTCCAGAAAATCGTTGGTACATCGTTCTGCTTACACCATTCAAGAAGCCCCAATAACGCGCTTCGATCCTGATTTGCATAGCGTCCAATCTTGTATTCCCACGCCTTATGATTTCCATGCCATGCCGATTCCACCATCAAAATATGTGGTTGTTCACGCTCCAGCACCTCTTGCCAATCATCCGGCGTAAATGTAATCAAGTTTACTTCTTTGTCGTAACATGTCCGCGTAAACTCATCAAAAATGCAGGCCACACGTAAGTCCGATGTCTTCTTAATTGCTTTTAAGCCAGCCCGAACTTCCGTCATTGCACCCGCTTTTTTCGTCACTTTTGTCGCATCAAACGTTCGCGTAAATTCGCAGCCTTTAATCATAATGACACTCTTGCTCGGAACTTTTAGAGCAATACGCAGACGCGTTGTTTCCTGACTCACTTTGAGACTGTGTTTCTTACTCGGATCAAATAAAGTCGATTTCATTTGCTTCTTGTTACTATACTCGATAACGGCAATTTTACATTCTTGTTTCCCAATCATTTCAATATCAAATTGGAACTCGAAATTTTCTCCTGGAACCGTCTCGATAATATGCATCGGATAACGGCTAAACAAAAGATTCGTCTCCAAGTAAGAAAAGTAAATATATATGTCGCTGCTATTTGTAGCCATGACTTCTTCGCCCTGTTGCTCGAATGACAAATCATCATTTGAACTATGCCAATTCTCTGCGTTTGTGAAATCCTTCGAAGCAATTACTTCAGGCTGAATATTGCTTAAAATTTTCTTTTGTAAATACTCAATTTCATGATATAAATTCTCAATCTTTTTCACGTTTCATTCCTCAATCTTTGGCTTTTTTTTTTTAGCTTCCAATACTTCCGCATCATCTGAATAACTTTCGTACTGTTCAAACGGTCGTATTTTTCCGTCATTTGGCTTAATTTTCTAGTTAACGTTGCGTTTTCTTTCTTCAAGTTGTTGAGTTCTTTCACTTGTTGCGCATCCCGTTTTTTCATGGTCATCAGCAACGGTTTCTCTTCTTCTAGTAAGCTGAAAATATGTTTATTTAAGTCGTTGTTTACTGTTCTTTCCGCATTAAAGGCATCCGATATTTGTTGTACAAGTTGCTTTGCCTCTTTGCTTTCTTGCTGGTGTTGTCTCGACTTCTCAGCATGTTGCTTCCCTTGCTCCATCCAATTTTTTTCGATGGCGCGATATTTCTCTTCCAAAACAAGCATTTCCTTATCTTGTTTTATTTGAATTATAACGACTTCTTCCTCGTATTCCTGCTTCATCCGATCGATTTGGCGTTTATACGTATCCAGTCGTTCTAGTATTTTTTCTTCCAGTTCATGATTTTCTACGGGTTCTAGCACAGCTTCTTGGAACGTATACACCGCGTTATTCCCGTTTTGTTGCCTCACTTGATATTGCATTTCCTCTAAAAGTGAAGCTATTTCTGCAAAATTCGCGCCGTCCGTTTCTAACCAAAGAACCGGCTTCACGTCTTGTAATTGTTTTGTTAACCATTCCAATGTACCAGTTTCAAGCATTCCCGCCGTTGCGTGGATAACGTGTGGCGCAATCATATTCGCTTGCACGGACTTGCCTTTTTCTAACCTGACAAAACGATTATTTTTCCAATCAGGCTTCAAACACTCAATCTGTAAAAACTTGTTCCGTGTTGCATCATTTCGCGCATCTCGCAACCTCGCTTGGTTCGTTTCAAAAAAGTAAACCTTGCTTGCATCGCGATACTTCGAAAAGTAAATCGCATGACTCACCAACCGGCTATCCATCTCATAGATGACCGCTTTCGTTGGGATAAATGCCGCAAATTCCGCTAAGATAGCTTTTTGATAGTAGTCTTGTGTCTGTACCATCTCTGCTATGACCGCATCATTATTCATATTCAATTTCACATTATCACTTAGTTTCAAAAGGGCTTTATTCTTTGTCATGTTCCATCCTCTAATTCCTTATAGATTTCTAGAAAAATTGCTTTTTCACGTTCCCAATTATAAATTTCTCTTACTCGGAAGCAGTTTTCGCGTAATGTTTCATGCAACGCTGAATCAGCAAGTAGCGTATTCACACCTGCTGCTATTGCTGTTGGATCGTGTGAATCAACAACAATCCCAACCTGCTCTCCCTGCACAATTTTCCGTATCTCTGGAAAATCACTACCAATCACTGGCACACCACTCATCACATATTCAAACAACTTATTCGACGATGCAGAGTAATGATTAAAACAAACATTATTCAAAATTTGAAATCCTAGATAGGCATTTTTCGTATAGGCCAGTAAATCCTGCAATGGTACTTTCGGTAAAAACTTGATTTTCTCTTCCAAATTCGCATTCACAACACGTTCTTGTAGTTCTGCTTTGATCCGACCGTCGCCGATAATCACGACCACACCTCGTTCAAAAAGTGCTGTTGCTTCGATGAGTTTATCCAATCCGCGCCCCGTTTGAACGCCACCTTGATAGAGTAAAATCGGTTCTGCTTCTGGAATGTTTAGCAAGGCATGTAAATCCACACCAGCTTTTTTTTTCTGGGTATACTTTATTCGGATAATTGTGTACTACTTTTGGATAGAAGTGATACCTTTTTTCAATATAAGCGGCTCGAGTCTCGTTTTCATGGATGCAAATGTCGGTGAAGCGGAGCAGAAATTTCTCACTGATGCCATACATCGGATTGTTATAACCTGTTCTGCTTGTTTGTACTTCGTGGGAGTCATAGACGAGTCTTTTTTTTGCGAAATACCTTGGCACAAATAGTGGCTTGCGGCAATGTATTCAAGTCGCTAGCGTGGTAAATATCATAGCGTCTAGCAAGTCCTTGACGCACCATTCGTGTAAAAATAAGGATGCGTCGAACGAGTGTCTGCACTTTTTTGAGGAAAATAGAAGCTACCATCAAACTAACGATAAGCGTTGGGAGGGGGGAAAACAGGAGTAATAATAGAAAGATAATGCTTATTAATAGCAGGCTTGGTTTGCTTCGTTTCATGTAACGCATACCGGTCATTAGTGGTTTAAAGAAATCTGGATAACCTGTTTTCACACGATATACCGTGAAATTTTTAGCGGGGGATTCTTTTAGTGGAAGGTCTGGCTGTTTGACATCTTGGATAGCGATTAAGTCGACATGATACCCCGCTTCTTGTAAGGCGGTGCATTCTCGCATCACCCTTGCATCATTCGTAAAGTGATTCCAGACGAATACAGCGATTTTTTTTGACATACTTCCTACCTCATTCAAAATCGGATATCAATTTTTCAATCCGTTTAAAATTTTCTTGCCAGTTATAATTTGCTTTCGCGTATTGTAAGCCATTTTGTCTCAGCTTACCGCGGAGTTCATGATCTTGAATCAAGTGTGTCAGACCGCGGTACATTTCTTGCTCCTGATCATGTCCATAAATAAAGCCTGTGTTGGATGCATAAATGACGTCTTTACAATAGCCGGAAACCATACCGATAATCGGTAATCCAATGCCCATGTAGTCGACGATTTTACCTGGAATGACCGTTTCAAAAACAGGGTGTGGCACCAGGCTAACGAAAGCAACGTCTGCCGCAGCTAGCTTTATCAACACATTACTTCGTGTGTCTGGTGGACTCACAATGATGTTGGCTAGTTCCTGTTCTTTCACCGAATCAATCAGTTTTTGATAATTCGCGCCATAGCCAATCATTTTGAATTGAACAGCGGGGTCCTTTTCAAAATAGGCGGCCATGCGGATAAAACTTGCTAATTCTTGTGCCAGACCGATATTCCCAGTATAGATAACCGTGATAGGTTCGTTGATAATCGGTCGTTTCGTGCTTCCTAACTCTAATTCTTCTGACGTTAGGGCGTTTGGAACAAAGGTAATCTTCTTGGGGTCAATGCCTTTCTCCGTGATGTAGTCTGCAAATCGTTCACTGTTGACGATAATTTGATCCGCCTGCTTATAAATCCGATTTTCGAACCTATAAGCAATCCATAGAACGATTGGTGAATTGAATTTCCCTACTCCCTTGAGCGATTCTGGCCATAAGTCGCGAATATCGACAATCAGTTTTGCTTTAAACTTCCGTTTCGCTATTAGTCCTGCGAGCGCAATTGAAATAGGTGGACTCGATACATAGACAACATCAAAAGATTCTTTAGCCCTTAAAATTTTCAAAATAAAGCGGCACAGTGTTTCCAAATAGAGAAGAAAGCGAAAAATCATCTTCGTTTCGTATTTGCTCGTCCGTGTCTTCACGCGAACAATCTTTTCTTCCTTTAGGTCTGCATCCCAAAATTTTTCCTGTTCGTAAATGTCGCGGTTCGGATATTGCGGCTCTGTCGTATATAAAGTTGTGTCATAGCTCTTTCCGAACAGTCGAAAGAGTTGTTTCATTCGATTCGCGGCACTTCCAATTTCAGGATAGAAATTTTGCGATATTAAAAGTATCTTTTTCATCATCATCCACATTTCTAATTTTGATCACATGCTTTAGCTAATTGCTATGTTAAACGGTTACGCTAACTTCTTTTAACTCGCCAATTTTCGAAAGAGTTCCAAGATTGAAATATTTTTCCATGTCTGCACATTGTGTCGCAATATTTTTCGCATCTAGAACAGCTATTTCGCGCATGTTTGTCAAGCTTTGAGGCGTAATGTCACGGAATTCCGAATGGTCCACTAACACTAATACAAGATCAGCATCTGCTGTTGCAACGGCCATGTCATGTTCTACAAAACCGGCGACCACGTGTGGATCATACGCTACAACGTCATATTGTCCCATTGCTTCCAATTCATGATAGATTTCTAAGGCTGGGCTTTCACGAATATCATCGATGTCACCTTTGTATGTGAGTCCAAAAACCGCGATTTTTCTACCTTGTAATTTGTTCATTAGAGCTACTGTGTTTTCCACAATAAAGCTTGGCATCGTTGAGTTGATGTGACGCGAGCGCTGAATTAAGTGTGATTCTGCTGGTGCTGCCGCTGCAATGAAGTAAGGATCAACAGCTAGACAGTGACCGCCAACGCCTGGTCCTGGTTGGTGTAAGTTTACACGTGGATGTTTATTTGCCATGCTGATGACGTCTAGTGCATTGATGCCAAGTTTTGCTGAGATGTGTACGAGTTCGTTTGCTAGTGCGATATTCACGTCGCGGTATGTGTTTTCCATTAATTTGGACATTTCAGCTGTTGATGCCGCGGATTCAATTAATTCGCCTTGTACAAAAACGCTATAGATTTTCTTGCCAGCTTCCGTACATGCTGGTGTTACGCCGCCAATGATACGGTTATTGTAAATTAATTCGTGAATAATTTGACCTGGTAGTACGCGTTCCGGGCAGTGAACTAAAAATACGTCCTCGCCTACGATTAAGCCTGTGCTTTCAACCAGTGGTAAAATGTGATCTTCGGTCGAGCGGGGAGCGATAGTAGATTCAATAATGATGGTATTTCCTTTTTCAAGAACTGGTAAAATGTTTGTTACTGCGGATAAAACGTAGCTTAAATCACATGATTTTAATGCATCATTCTTGTTTGGTGTAGGAACAGACACGATGAATGCATCTGCCGGCTCTACGACCAAACCTGCCTTAAATTTATTATTTTGGATGGCTCTATCGAGTTCCGCTTGCAATCCTGGCTCTTCAATGTGAATCTTGCCTGTACTTAATTCCTTAATAACTTTCTCGTTCACATCGATTCCTAGTACATCTTGGTCGTGATTGGCGAACATGATTGCGGTTGGAAGTCCAATATATCCTAATCCCATAACAACTAATTTCAATTTATGACAACCCTTTCTGGTTTGGTTTTTAATTTCTTACTTGGCTTCTGGAATAACGATGGACCAGCTTGCAAGCTCTTTATCCATTGGTGCGTATACAAGTGTGCCTTTTTTAACGCTCGTTGGTAGTTCAAAATATGCTTTTCCTTCTAGTTTTTCGTTTGGTTTGAACTCATCACCAAAGTTATTTCCTTGTGGGAAAACGTCATATGTTTTGCCGCCTGATTTTATTTTGAAGTCAAATGCGCCGACGCCTACAGGTCCATTGTCATTGTTTAAGAATGACATCGCGATGCTGACCATATTCTTGTCTTTTTTTTGTGCTTTCCGTTGTTTTAATAGTACCAATTTTCATATCGATGTTCTTGACTGTTTTTGTCTTGAACTCTTGTTTTGCTGTTTCTGCTGTTTTTTCTTTGTCATTGTTTGCTGATTCATTACCACATGCTCCCACAAAAACGAGTGTTAAAGCTGTGATTCCTGCGATTAAAACTTTTTTTCATTTGTTTAGTACACCTCATTCATTTAATAATTAGAGGGGAATACTGCTATTCCCCTCTATGTTTTGTTATATCATTGTGATTTATCTTAGTTGACAGTTATCGTAGTAGAAGTGACTTCTCTACTTTGACTATCAAGTCCGATTACTTTTACGGTATCTCCCGCTTGTAATAGACCTTGAGCATAGTACGAGTAAGTGCCTGCGGGTTGTGATACAACTGCAAGGCTAGCTCTTGATGGAGCACCATTGATGCTTATCGTTACTTTTGTTACATCACCAGTTGCCGAACCGGTTAAAGTTCTATCTGTAGAAGTAACGGCATTCGCTGTAACTGTTCCTACTGCGCCTGATAATGTTATCGTTTTACTATCTAGTAGTTTGCCATCTTTATCATATGCGTATATTGTGGCTACATCGCCTACATTTTTGATAAGATCGCCTGCATAGTAGTTAATATTTGCCGTTGCATTAATTGATTTACCTACTCTTTCAACAGCTCCGTCTTTCACTTTCACTTGTACTTTAGCTACATCACCTGTAAACGTACCAGTAACACGGCTGTCTGTACCCACTTTATAGCTGCTAGGTGTAACTGTTCCTACTGTTACGACAGGAGCTGCTTGACTAACAGTTACTTGTACTGTGTCAAGCACTTCTCCTGTAGCATCATATGCTGTCATGATAACCGTATCTGATACATTTTTGATGAGATTGGCAGCATAATACAAGTAGTCTCCCGTTGCTGGGATAGTTGATTTTGGATCGTTGTTAACTGTCATTGAGATTTTAGCTACATCACCTGTAACCTTACCAGTAACTCTTAAATCTGTACCGATAACAAATGGATTCGCTGAAATTGTTCCCTCAGTAGTGATAACTTTTACAACTTTCGTGCTAATAGGGAAGCCTGCTGAGTTATATCCTATTAAGGTTACTTCATCTGTATTATTTTTAATTAAGTTTTTAGCGTAGTACTTAATTTGGTTCGGAGTAGTGATATCAATACGTTGTCCTGGTTGACCAGCTACTTGTAATTCTACTTTTACGATATCGCCAGTAAAGTTTCCTATTACACTACTATCTTTACCAAGTTTGAAGGTATTGGCAAAGACTTCTCCTGCCTTACCATTGTCTTTTGCTATTGTTACATTTTGTGAAGCTAATTTTTTCCCTGATGCATCATATGCTGTTACTACTACTGTATCTGTTAAATCTTTAATTTGGCCCCCAACATAATATTTGTATGTTGTTGGATCAGTTATGTTGATTGTTTTTAATTCTGTATTGCCAATAGTGACACTAACTTTAGCCACGTCACCAGTGAAGCCACCTTTAACATAACCATCCGTACCAAGATAGAAAGTATCAGCTGTGATTGTTCCTACTGTTGCTGAAATAACGTTTACTTCGGTTCTTTGTAGTACTTTACCTGCTGCATCATAAGCAATGATGTAAGTTGGTTTTGACGGATCTGTAATTACGCCTTTCGCATAATATTGGTATGTTCCTGGTTTTGTAATATTAATTTTGTTTCCTACTACTTTACCATCAATTTCTAATGCGAATTGGGCTACATCGCCAGTCCAGTTTCCACTTACATAGTTATCTTTACCAACTGTGAAGTCGACTGCTGTGATTGTTCCTTTTGTCGTTGCAATAACGTTCACTTTGGTTCTTTGTAGTACTTTACCGTCTTTATCATAAGCAATGATGTAAGTTGGTTTTGTCGGATCTGTAATTACGCCTTTTGCATAATATTGGTATGTTCCTGGTTTTGTAATATTAATTTTGTTTCCTACTACTTTACCATCAATTTCTAATGCGAATTGAGCTACATCGCCAGTCCAGTCTCCACTTACATAGTTATCTGTACCAATTGTGAAGTCATTTGCTGTGATTGTTCCTGCTGTCGCTGCGATAACTTTGATTGTGATTGATTTGTCAGTTGTGTTACCGTCTTTGTCTGTTGCTGTATAAACAACTGTGTAGTTGCCTACTTTAGTCATGTCTACGTTACTGCTTTTCACTTTTACGCTGCTAGTTAGTGAACCGTCTTCTTTATCCGTTGCTGTTACGCCAGCAAGTGGGCTGAATGTTTCACCAACGCGGAAAGTTTGATCGCCAGCTGTGATAACTGGTTTTTGGTTTGATGCTACGATGACTGATTTTTCTGGACTTTCAAGACCATTGTCACCTTTTTGCGTTACTTTAATTACAGCATTCTCTTTTTGTGCTGGAATCGGGATGGAGAAGTCACCATTAGCATCTGTTTTACCAGTTACTTTGGAACCATCTGGAAGTGTTACTGTGATGTCCTTGTTTGGTTCACCGTTACCAGTAAGTGTTGTGTCGCCTTCTTTGATAGGTTTAACTGTTGGTGCTACTGGTACACGCAAGTCTTCAATTACTTTTGATGTTATGTTTGGACTGTTGTTTACACCATTTGTTTGGTATGAAACTACAGATTGATCTTTAGTAAGAGTAACACCTGCTGGTACATCTAATGACCATGTGCCATCTTGTTTAACTGTCGTTTTTCCAGTTGTTCCGTTAGGGAATGTAACAATAATTTCGTTACCTGCTACACCAGTACCAGTTACTGTTTTTGAGTTAGTGTAGATTGGGTTAACTGCTGGACGAGCGATAGAGCTTGATCCTTCTGTTGAAAGACGCGTGTAATCGAATAGGCTGAACATGCTAAATCCTTCAATTCCTGTTGGAACACCACCATAGTAGGTTGTTGTTGCTGTACCGTTTTTACTTGATAGATTAACACGGCCTGAGTCAATATTGGTCCATGAGCTGTTTGCTGCTTTAGACCAGTCAGATCCATGGTTCCACGCCATCAGGTTCGTTACGTTGTTGAGTTCTATGCGTGATTGGCTGGCAACTGTTGCTGTTGTATAACCTTTAACAATATGACCGGTTTTCTTCGTTGCATCATTGTTGTTTTGACGGAAATCAATGAATTTAGGGCTGTTAAGCACTAATTTAGAGTTTGCTGCGCCGCTTAAGTCAAATACAGATGTTGTTGTTGATGGGTAAAGTGACTCAACATATGCCATTGAATCTTTTTGGAATGTTACAACACCGTTTGCTTTTATTGCTGGGGATGATGTTTTTGATGCAGCACGGATGTTAGCTTTTGAGCCATTAGCAAATGTTACAGAACCAGAAGTGTAAATACCATAACTTTCTGCTGCAATTTTAAGTGTTGAGTTTGTCCCTACGTTAAGCGCTGATGCTGAAGTAGCTTCTTGTCTAACACCGTCTGTTCCAGATAGATCAAAGTTAGAGTTAGCACCAATGTTAATTGATGAACCATACAGTGAGTGAATCGCATGACTAGCAAATGCTTTAATAGCAACTGTATTGTTTTCTCCAAAATTTGTATTTTTATAAGTGTAGATACCGTCATGAGTAGATGCTGTGATGTTCAAGTTAACGTTTTTACCTGTTGTTAGACCTTCACCACTTGTATCTGCAGTGTAAATACCATCCACATAAGCATTAATATCCATCGTTGAGTCGTCACCGATTACTACTCCACCAGCATTGATGCCTTTAGTAGATGAAGATGAAATTGTAGTTTTTGTGTTTGAACCAAAGTTTACGCGTGAGTTTCCTGATGTGTAAATGGCATCGTATTTTGCTTTTACATTTACTTCTGTGTCATCACCGAATAAAATTTGCCCACCAGTTGAGTAGATACCTTGGGAATCAGCGGAATCAATATCAATGTTTACGCGATCTGCTGCTGCTTTTGGTTGGTTAGTTATTGAACCAAAGCGAATTGCTGCTGAACCAACTGAGTAGATACCTATTTTTTGTGTTCTTAATTTTAAAGCTGAACCATCACCGAATGTGATAGATGCATTTCCGTAGATACCATAGGCGCTATCACTTACGATATCGATGTCGGCATTTTTACCTACAACGATTGCAGCTCCTGTGTTGTACGCGTAAACGGCAGTACCTGTACCAGTTGCTTTAAGTTTTACGTCATCACCAATTGTGATATTTCCAGATACGTAGATACCGTTACCTTTATCGCCTGAAGCAAATGTTAAATCGGCGCCATTTTTAACGACTAATGTTGCTGCGCTTACAGTACCGAATTTAGATGCTGATTTCAAAACAGTGTTCTCACCGATAACCAGAGCACTATTTGATACGTCAAATGCGT
This sequence comes from Listeria cornellensis FSL F6-0969, assembly GCF_000525855.1. Lineage (GTDB taxonomy): Bacteria > Bacillota > Bacilli > Lactobacillales > Listeriaceae > Listeria_A > Listeria_A cornellensis. The sequence continues at coordinate 35,713 of NZ_AODE01000034.1, read as the reverse complement.
AACCTTTGCTTGAGTTCATGTTGATATAAGCATTATCGCCAATACCTACTGCGCCGGATGAACGAACTTTAACTGCAGTATCGAGAGCTGATAATTCTTCGATGCGTGTGCCGTCTGCGATAGTTAATTCATCAACCTCCATACCATATTTGTCTGGGCTGACAATCCTATTGTTTGTTCCAGCGATAGATAGGGAAAGTTTACCCAATCCACCCATAATCATTCCGAATACTTGTACGTTGTTCGTCAAATTAACAGTGGGTGCTGCAGCTGCGTTATAACCTCTGAATACACCTTTTGACCCAACGTTTGTGATGCTTAAGTCTTCTACATCGATGGTAGATGTAGAACGCATAACCATTTGGTAGCTACCAGCAGTTACTGCATGTCCGTTACCTTCAATGCGCATGTTGCTGTCGACTGCTACGTCACTTGTGAATTGGAAGTTACCAGTGATTTTGATAACGTTGAAGTTTTTAGATTCTACTGCTGTTTTAAAATCTGCAAATGTTGAAACTTCTATGCTTTTCTCTGTTACGCCATTGTCTAGAGCTAGTGACATCGGTTCAATCGCGATTTTGCTCGCTGCTGCATCTGCACTTGGTAGCGCTGGGTTAGTTACTTCTTGGCCAGTTGCTTCTGCTGCAAATGATCCTGTTGGTAATACTGTTAATACTTGGCTGGCAAGAACTGTTGCCACTAATAGTGATTTGGCAGCTTTTTTAGCTGACTTCATAGATAGAACGTTAAACGGTCCCTTTTGTTCGATTTTCATGTTTATTTTTCTCCTTCTTCCTTAAACTGTTTATTTGTCTATTTGCTTTCCTGCGTGAACCGTGTTGCCGTCACATAATAAACACCCCCTAAGTTGCAACAAAAACTGTATTCTCATTTATATTTATTAAAAATATAGAATCGTCTGAAGTAGTGCTTACTTATGTTTTGGAATAAGTCCCTGCAGTCATTTGTTCAAAGTAAAATTCATTACTTCATTCGTGCTGATTGGATTATATCATAATATTTTAGAGTCACTTTGCGATGTTTTTTTTCTGTAAATCGCCAATTTCTTCTAAAAAGAAATGTAGTTGGACGATATATCCATTTTAATTTGTAAAATACTTTACTTTTGTAGCGCTTGGGTGAAACCTTTGTTAAATCTAGCAAAATTAGAGTTTGACTGTTTTAAAAAATTCTGATTAATATTTATGAAAACTCTGGAATGCATTTAATTCATCTTGCTTATACTACATATTACTAAGTTACAACGCCTTTCCAGCTCCTAATAACATGGTGTAAAATAAATATTTTCTTGCGTTTGTTCCTTTATTTTTCTGTTTTCGTCTTGCTTCCTTTTACTTTGGCTACTCTATGGACCAAAATAAACGCCTTTTTTTTTGGTAACAAATTTCACTTCTTTTAGGGTATTCTTGCTTGTTATACTCTAAATTTGCAGATTTATCACATTTTGATGTAACTTATCTTGCTTACTTTTTGAATGGTCATACATCACTGACTGTTCATTCTGGATGCTGTGCTGCCGCGGGTGGCCTCACCTCCTTTCAGATGTTTTTTGAGGGAATCCGTTGATTTTCATTAAGAATGGGATTTCATTGTCTTTAAGCTATTCGTTGTATTACGGGTATTGGTTTGGTTTGTGAAGTTGGTTTCTGGGGAACTTAGAAGAGATAGCTTGACTGCGGGATGCAGCCGGTTTACTTGGGTTGGTCGGGGGATGACCAGAGGAAGAATTTTTCGATAGGTACCTGAGATTTAGAATGCCTTTTTTTCTTTATACATTCCGTTCTCGGTGCCTCTTACAGTTATAAGAATACTACATAAAAATGCGAAAACACGATTATTATCAAAAAGTTCTCCAATCGAGAAATTTTTGACATTAGTTGGTGAAAAAAAAATGACAAATGGAATTTATGGTGCTATATTGAGCATAATAGAAAATCGTGCTTTAGGAGCGTGTTTTAGTATGAAAAATCTTGTTATTGCTTCGGAATATCGGAAGCTAAGACTGTTGCATATCTTATTTACAGCAGAACAGAACTATACAAAGAAGGAGCTTGCTGGTTTGCTACATTGTTCTATTAAGACACTGGATAGCGATATTAAAAGCTTGCAAGAGATTTTTGATCCAGCCATTGCTTATGTTCATGAGGATGAGTATTATGTTTTATTCGATGTCGGTGAGCAAATCAATTTCTCCTATTTATACGCTATGACTGTGAGTAATTCGTATATGTATCTGATTTCTAAAGATATCTTTGCGGGAAAACGGCAAAATTTAATGGATTGGGCGGAAGAGAATTTCAGTAGTTTGCCAACGATGTACCGCCGAGTTCGCCAGATTGATACGTATCTTGCCGAAAGCCGACTCGTTTTAGAGACTACGCCACTCGATATTAAGGGGTCTGAGATTCGCTTGCGTTTTTACTATTTCCAGATTTACAGCCGGTCATATCCTTATACTAAATGGCCGTTCCCAGAGATTCCGTATGCGCAGGTAAATGCCTTTATAAAGACCATAGAAAGCTGTTTTGGGATTTATTTCTCGCTGTCTGCCCGGATAAATTATGCGATTGCCATTGCCGTTTGTTTGGAGCGTGTGAAGCAAGGTTATCGCTATTCTATGTCTGAGGCTGACCTCCACTCTTGGAATAGTATTGCCGAGGCGCAACGTGAATTCCACCCCGTTGATTATTCGATTTTAGGAGAGATTGTTGGCTTCTCATTGCCGAAACATGAATGTTATATCAATGTCTTGATGTGCTTTTGGACAAAATTTTCTTACGTCGATGAAGGGCAAGCGGATGTTCGCGTGAAGTATAGTAAAAGTGTTAACCCTCATAAGCATGAACTTGCCCAGGCTTTGGTGGAACTTTTAGGGAAGTATCATATTCATAACACTACTCATATTTTAGCGGAAACTGTCGATTTTCTAACGCGCTTCCTCTTTATTGATAAAATGAATAACTTGCCAGAGATTCCATATACGAACGTAGCCCCTGATAAACACGAACTCAGCCAACAGATCAGAGCTGTGCTAAATACCTTTGAATCGGATCGGAATCATCGTTATATTCGTTCTAACAAGGCCATGATGATCCACTATTTGACGGATTTCTACAACATCGTAATTCAACAAGAACAACAATATCGGATACTTCATGTAAAAATTGTTTCAGAGAACGGTTATTTTTGGGAAGAATATCTGCGCACTGAATTACGCAAGCGATATTCAGAGGAACAAATCATTATTTGCGATGAATTGCATTCCCATGAACACATGCAACACATCGACCTCATTATTAGTGACTTCCCATTTTATGAAGAAACAGGTATTACGGCAGACACCCTCGTCTGGAACATGCCCCCTGTAAAAAAAGACTTTGAACAACTGGATGTATTTTTAAATAGAAAGAATGAGAGCTTTACGGAATAAAAAACTAGATAAAACTCCAGACAAAAAACCGCCCTACCCATTACTTTTTCGGGTAGGACGAAAATCATACTTTAAACAAAACTAGTGTATCCTTTTTTATGCTGGTGTATCAGTTAATTCCCAAGTTAGTGTTGCTTCATACTGACCTGGAATTTTCGAAGTTTTACCTGGTACGCTAAGTTTAATACTGTCTGCGGCTTCTGTTGCATCCGCTCCAAACATATCAACCCACGTTCCCATACCTTGGTCTTCTTCTGCACTCATAACATCCAATGACGTCCCAGCTGGATCAAGTGAGAATCCTGTTGCTGTTGGTGCGTCACTTTCTGATGCGGAGTTCACTGTTGGATTTTCAAAACTTAACACGGCACCTAGTAATTCAGATGTACCATTAACAAATTGACCATCTTGTTTTACTGTTAGATGCCAACCAGCGTTAGAACCACGGTTATCCGTAATCTGGATATAGTTTGGAATATCTTTTACCGTTTCTGATGCGCCTACTTTAATTTGATCAAGTTGTGCGGAGTAAACTTCATTGTTACCGGATATTTTTTGATCGCCGAAGTGAATATTAGAGATATAATCAATACTTAAAGGTCCTGCTGTACCTGCCGGATGATCTGGATCAACTGGCGCAACTACATCTGGATTTCCTGGATCTGTTGGATCAACTGGGTTTGTGATTGTATCATTAGGAATAAAGTTTATATCTGCTTTGGAGCTCAATGTCCCACCGTCTGCTGCTTGGGCTATTGTTCCTGTACCTGTTCCTACTAAGGTTGCCACTGTTACCATACTTACGATCGCGAATTTCGTTAATTTCATATTATCAATTCCTTCTCTCGTTTTTTATTGTGTGTCCCTTACATACATAAGAATACTACACAAAAGACGAGCTTCAGGAGTTATGTCAAAAACTATCGAAAGCTAGAAAAAAAATGAAAAGTGGTTAAGCTTTTGTCACGCCAATCATTATTCCACCGATTACTACAAGAATAACACCGATAATGACAAAAATGATTTCTTTTCGTGTTTTCCGTTCATTTAATAGAAGAATCGCGCCTAGTGTCGAAATAACGACGCCTAGTTGTGATAGGGAGAATCCCGTCGCGACACCCACAAGACTATTCGCATAAATCATCGCCACATTTCCCATCGCCCAAATCATGCCGGGAATCGCAAGCCAGGCTGTTTTCTTAATGAAACGGCTTTCTTTGTCGTCCTTACTACGCGCCGTCATAATCAAAGCCGCCATCACCATCCCAATCGCTTGTGGCAAAATCGCATCCAATCCATTGATCGCAAACCCTTGGATAATCACGACGTAGCTAACGTAACCAGCCGACGAAATGGCTAGCGCGAGCAGTCCGCGGTTCAACGTCGCTTGTCCTGCTTCTTCTTTTTCCGCGTAGGATGTCATAAAAATACCGATAACAATCAGCGCCAACGCGATAAATCCAAAAACGATTCGGAATGTCGTATCCCATTCATGAAATAGCAACACCCCACAAAGCGTCGTCCCAACAAGTTGCATTCCCGTCGAAATCGGCATCGCCTTTGAAACACCAATCAGCTTAAATGACTTCAATTGGAACATCTGCCCAACGCTCCACAAACACCCCGTCAAAAAACTAATAATCACTGTCTCCATTGTATAAACCGGATCTGTAAAGACGAACGCAACACACGCAAAAATAAGCGCCCCAAATGTGATACCCGTCGTTTGCTGCCTTGTCGTACCGCCAATTTTTGTGATAAGTAACGGCATGAATCCCCATAGTAAAGCTGGTATAAGCGCTATCAAAATATTCATCTGTCCCTTTTTCTCCCTTCGTTATCAAACCTAATTATGTACTGTAACCCTTAAAAATTGATTATCCCACATTCCATTTGATATGTCGATATTCCTATTTCTTATTATACAAAATGAAAGCCGTTTCATAGCAAGCTTTTTTATGCTCTTTTTAGTATTTTTTGTATCCAATCAGCCTAAAGCTTGATGACAACTAGTCCTAGAGTCCCTTGTACTTTGCTACATTTTGTGAACATTTTATGACAAGTATTATTTACTAGAATAAAGTTTCATTTTTCCCTTGCATATAGCGACAATTTGGTTTAGAATATATGTTCGTGCTGGTTTTTAACGCATATACAAGGAGGTATATAATGAAAGTTTTATTTCAACATTTGAAGAAATACAAGCTTCAAACCACGCTTTCCACACTTTTCATCGTCGTCATGGTTATCTCACAATTATGGCAGCCGAAATTATTACAGGAAGTACTGGAAGCAATTATTAATGATAAGATGGACGAGATTACAAGAATTGGTATTTTACTTATTGTTATTGCCATTGTCGGACTTATCGCTGGTATCCTTAACACCATCCTCTCCGCAAAAGTGGCACAAGGTGTAGGAGCCGATATTCGTGAAACTAGTTTCCGCAAAATTCAAACATTCTCATTCAGCAATATCGAGAGACTTTCTACAGGAAATCTAGTTGTTCGTCAAACGAATGATATTACGCAAGTGCAAAACTTAGTGATGCTTTCTTTACAATCACTAACTCGAATTCCGATTATGTTTATTGGTAGTTTTATTTTAGCGATGTATACCCTGCCTGAACTTTGGTGGATTATTATCGTGCTCGTTGTCCTTGTTTTCCTTATTGTATTCCTTATTTTTGGAAGAATGGGTAAACATTTCGGCAAAATTCAAGGCTTCATTGATCGTGTCAATGCCATTGCAAAGGAAAATTTAGCTGGTATGCGCGTCGTGAAATCGTTCGTACAAGAAGATAATGAACTCGAGCGCTTCACGAAGACAAGTGATAAATTAACGCATCACACCATCGTAGTTGGACAGCTATTCTCGATTATGATTCCAGCATTTATGCTCGTTTCAAACATGGCAGTTGTCGCCGCAATTTATTTTGCTGGTGATTTAGTCAAAGATAATCCTGAAGTTATCGGTGCGATTGCGTCCTTCATGAACTACTTGATGCAAATTATGATGGCGATTATTATTGGCGGAATGCTGATGATGATGGCGTCACGTGCGATGATCTCGCTTCAACGTATCGGCGAAGTGCTGGATACAGAGCCTGATATCACGTACGACGAAAACGCGTCAAAACAAGATTTAGTTGGTAGCGTGGAGTTCCGCGATGTTAGTTTCCAATATGAAGGCGATGAAACCAAAGCGCTGAAACATGTTTCCTTCGAAGCGAAACCTGGTGAAATGGTTGGTATCGTTGGGGCAACTGGATCAGGGAAATCAACGCTGGCACAACTGATTCCACGATTATATGACCCAACCGAGGGTGAAATTTTGATTGGTGGAACGGACTTGAAGAAATTGAGCAAGCAAACGTTACGTGATACGGTTTCCTTAGTATTGCAACGTGCGATTCTATTTTCAGGCACGATTGCTGAGAACTTACGTCATGGTAAGAAAGACGCAACGTCAAACGATATGGAGAAAGCGACACGCATAGCGCAGGCGAAAGAGTTTATCGAACGCCATGCTGATGTGTATGAAGCGCCAATTGCTGAGCGTGGTAATAACTTCTCTGGTGGGCAAAAACAACGCCTATCCATCTCACGCGGTATTATCGGTGAACCGAAGATCTTGATTCTCGATGACTCCACCAGTGCCCTTGATGCGCGTAGTGAGAAACTCGTAAAAGAAGCTTTAAACAATGAGCTCGGCGACACAACGACATTCATTATCGCTCAAAAAATCTCGTCCGTTATTCATGCAGACAAGATTCTCGTGCTTGATGCTGGTGAACTTGTTGGCGTTGGAACACATAAAGAACTTGTTGAAACAAGCGCCACTTACAGAGAAATTTATGACACACAAAAGGGAAAGGAGGTTGATGCGTAATGACTGAATTTAAACGTACCTGCCGCTTTTTCTGGCACTATCTAAAAGCTTACAAGTTGCAACTGACCGTGATTATTATCGCGATTATCGGTGCTACTTATTTACAAGTCAAGGCTCCTGAATATATCGGGAAAGCCATTCAAGAACTGGCAACGTATGCGCAACGCCTCTTCACGACTGGTGTGGATGACAAATCGGATTTCGTTCATATTATTTGGATGCTCGTCCTGTTTTATGTCTTACTTGCCGCAGCAACATTTATTCAAACCATCTTGATGGCTGGTGTTTCTGGTCGCGCGACGAACCGAATGCGTATCGGTTTGTTCCGCAAAATGGAGAAATTATCGATTCGTTTCTTCGATGGGCATAAAGATGGCGAAATGCTGAGTCGTTTTACAAGTGACCTAGATAATATCTCGAACACGCTGAACCAAGCGCTCGTACAAGTTTTATCTAACGTTGCATTAATGATCGGTGTTATTATCATGATGTACCAACAAAACGTGAAGCTCGCGTCTGTCACGCTGATTCTGGCGCCCTTTGCGATTATTATTGCCGCCCTTATCATCCGCAAAGCGCGTAAATATGTGGATCTGCAACAAGATCGTCTCGGTGAACTAAACGGTTACATCGATGAGAAAATTTCTGGTCAAAAAATCGTGATTACGAACGGCTTGGAAGAAGAAACTATCGAAGGCTTCGTGAAACATAACAACATCGTGAAAGAAGCAACATTTAAAGGTCAAGTTTACTCCGGTTTACTTTTCCCGATGATGCAAGGTATTTCGCTGATTAATACGGCTGTCGTTATTTTCTTCGGTGGTTACCTAGCGCTTGATGGTAGTATCGAACGCGCCGCAGCACTTGGTTTGATCGTTATGTTCGTACAGTATTCGCAACAATTTTATATGCCACTGACACAAATTTCATCCCAGTACAGCATGCTTCAACTTGCCATCACTGGTGCGCGTCGTGTGAGTGAAATTTTTGACGAAGAAGAAGAAATTGAGCGTAAAGATTTGAAAACAATCGACGGCGTTCACAAAAGCGTGAAACTACAAAACGTGGACTTCGCGTATACACCAGAAAAACCAGTCCTCAAAAATGTCTCGATTGACGTTGAAAAAGGTAAAATGGTTGCCCTCGTTGGTCCAACCGGTTCTGGTAAAACGACTGTCATGAACTTGCTAAACCGTTTCTACAACGTGGATAATGGCGCGATTTTATTTGACGATGTGGATATTCGTGACATCAAACTCGCGTCCCTTCGTAAACAAGTGGGTATCGTATTGCAAGATTCTGTTCTGTTTTCTGGCACAATCCGCGATAATATCGTTTTCGGTAATCCAGAAGCAACAGATGCAGAAGTGACAGACGCCGCGAAACAAGCGAACATTCACGACTTTATCATGACGCTTGAAAACGGTTATGAAACAGAAATAACCGATGAAAACAACATATTCAGTGTTGGTCAGAAGCAATTAATTAGTATCGCACGTACCATCATTACGAATCCGTCCCTTCTCATTCTCGATGAAGCGACAAGTAATGTCGATACCGTAACCGAGAGCCGCATCCAAAAAGCGATGGATAACGTTATCTCTGGTCGTACTAGTTTCGTGATTGCCCACCGTTTGAAAACAATTCTTGACGCCGATCATATCGTGGTCTTGCATCAAGGAGAAGTAATTGAACAAGGAACTCATGAATCATTGCTAAAAGAAGAAGGATTCTACTCCGAGTTGTACCATAATCAGTTTGTGATTGAATAAATTTTTTCTATGAAAACAGCGCATCCTTCGCGGGATGCGCTGTTTTGTTGGTAATTAAAAGAATAGTTTACTAGCCGCAATGGATAATCCAAGTAATGCCATGGAGCCAATGGTCGCTGCCAAGAATACCCGCCCACCACGACGGATAATCACTTGGAAATTCACACTCATGCCTAGTCCAGCCATAGCCATTCCGAGGCAAAGATATGCTAGCGAAACAAGGCCGTCTAATAAGCTTGCTGGCATCGCGATGAACGTGCCGATCGCGCTTGTTAAGAGGAATCCGCCCATAAACCATGGAATCGGTAATTTTGCTTTTTCATCTGATGTTCCTCGTGTTTTGCGTTGTGCAATGATTCCTACTATTAAGGCGACCGGTGCGAGTAGCAGGACGCGAGATAATTTCATGATAATAGAAGCATCGAGCGCCTGTGTTCCTCCTGCGCCTCCAGCTGCCACTGCATGCGCAATTTCATGTAGCGACGAACCAGCCATGACCCCGAATTGCGTTGGCGTCATACCTAAAACAGGCATAAGTCCAACTTCGATAAGCGTAAATACAGTTCCAAGGATACAGACAACCGCAACAGCTAGCACCGCGTCATCATTTTTTGCCTTCAATTGTGGCGATACACCCATGACCGCAGCCGCCCCGCAAATTCCACAACCACAAGCTGTGAGCATGCCAAGTGTACTGTCTACTTTTAGCCATTTACAGAGGAAATATACCGTGACAATCGTGAACGCAACGACTACAATTGCGAGGACAATCGTTTTCACACCAGAATCAGCCAATGCTTTCAAGTTCAGCCGGAATCCTAACAAAATAATCCCTAACCGCAAAAATTTATTCGATATGAAGCTCGTTCCAGGTTGCGCGCTGACGACAAGCGTCCGGCTCACTTGCACCAGCATTCCAAGTATTAATGCGATAACTAGCGCACCAACAAGCTGCAAACCCGGTATTTGTGCTAAATATTTCCCCGCTAATGAACAGGCGAGCGTGACAGCTACACCTATCCAAAATCCTTTTTCTCTCCATTTCATCCTACATTCATCTCCTAATTCCTGTTCTAATATAGTATACTTAAGTCAAACTCATTTTATGTAAAGGAGGACGCGAGATGTTCCAATGGCTCCAAACGTTCATGGCTGTTTTTGAAGCAAAAAATTTCACACACGCCGCTGAAAATTTATTTATCTCCCAACCAACCGTTTCCCTACATATTCAAAAATTGGAAGAACTCACAGGCTCGGAACTCTTCATTCGTAATGGTCGCAATCACGCCGTACCAACAGAAAGCGCAGAATTGCTTTATTTACGTGCGAAACAACTCGATTCACTATGGGAAACCAGTTTAAGCGAAATAAAACAATTACAAGGCAACACACGTATAAGCTATCCTATCGGCGCTTCACAAACAATTGGTGTCTACTTACTACCCCATGTGTTACCGCAACTACAAGCAACCTTCCCAAATTACGATTTTGTCATTCATATCGCGAACTCTACTACTATTTTCAGCAAAGTTGAAATGCATGAATACAACGTTGGTCTGGTAGAGTCACCAATGATTGCCCCGACAATCGAGCGAGCCATTTTCGCTTATGATTCCCTTGTTCTAGCTGGGAACCCTAAAAGTGAACTCTGGCTTTTGCGTGAAGCTGGATCGGGAATTCGTGCCTATACGGAGCAATTTTTTCAACATCAAAATATTATTCCGCAACAAAAAATGGAAATTGCGAGCAACGAGGCTATTTTAAATATGCTACAGCAAGGCATTGGAAAAACGCTCTTGTCTGATTTAAGTATCCGAGATTTACCGAGTATCCCGCCACCCGAAAAGATTACTCGACCGCTCTTTCAAATTCATCATGCAGAATTCCCACAAGATGAGCTTCAAATCGCCTTATACAAGTTACTACTAGAAATGTTTCAGTAATCTATACTCTTAGGATACAGGGAATTAAGCAATAAGTAAAATAGATATTTTAAATACTTTTCATCAGAAATAATAATATCAAATGAGGGGCCTATCCTCCAAAATTTGATTCCATTGCATCATTATGAATTCAACATATACGTGATAACCATGTTAGCCATTAAAAAAGGCATTCCCAAAGTTATTTCAACTCTAGGAATGCCTTTTTAACGTGATTCATTTATTGCTGTTACCATACTATTTTCTTCTTGGGTTTTTCGTTTTAAATCCAAAAAAAGATACAAATATCAAGAGCATTCCTGATAGCATTAGTAAAAGGCTGTTGTTGTCGCCAGTACTCGGTAATGCTACCACTTTTTCAGCAGAATTTTCTTGTTTTTGTGCTTTTTTGATTAACCGCTCCTGATTCTTTTGCATTCGTGTTTTCTGGATCAGTATTATCAATAACAGATGGTGCTGGGGATGGATTTGTTGGGTTTACTTTCCCAGGGATATTCGGATTAACTGGCGCAGGATCTACTATACTGCTCCTTGTAAATTGGCCTGATGAAATAGAAATTTCTCCCTCTGGACTTAATTCGGCAAACTCCACCGTGTAGTCACCACTCTTTAAACTATCAATGATAAGCTTAGGAACCATTGCCCCATCACCACTAACCACCACAGCACCATCTTTATCTTTGATTTCCCATGTTAGCGTGGAGTCTGGAATCTTTTGGCCGCCTGTGATCGATTCAGGATTAATTGGCTTGTCTACTGTCGTCGTTGATTCTGGATGACGTATTAGGAAATTACCGGTGGATTCGTGAGTCTCTCCTTCTGGGCTTAACTCTGTGAAAGTTGCTGTGTAACTTCCTTCTGTCAGTCCAGTAATTGTTGCTTTAGGCACGTCTCTTCCTGCTCCTGTTGCGATCACTGCTCCATCACTATTTTTAATCTCCCAGCTCAGCGTTGACTCTGGAATCTTTTGACCGCCTGTAATCGTGCTTGGGTTAATTGCTTTGTCTATTGTTGTTATTGATTCTGGATGGCGGATTAGGAAACTTCCAGTGGATTCGTGGATTTCTCCTTCTGGACTCAGTTCTGTAAAGGATGCTGTGTACGTTCCCTCTTCCAATCCAGTAACCGTTGCTTTTGGTACATCTTTTCCTATCCCTGTCGCAATCACGGTTCCATCGCTGTTTTTAATTTCCCAACTCAGCGTTGACTCTGGAATTTTTTGACCGCCTGTTATCGCGCTTGGGTTGATCGCTTTGTCTATTGTCGTTGTTGATTCTGGATGGCGGATTAGGAAACTTCCAGTGGATTCGTGGGTTTCTCCTTCTGGACTTAACTCTGTGAAGGATACTGCATAACTTCCTTCTGCCAGTCCAGTAATTGTTGCTTTGGGTACATCTTTTCCTGAACCTGTCGCAATCACGGTTCCATCGCTATTTTTAATCTCCCAACTCAGTGTCGAATCGGCAATCTTTTGACCACCTATAATCGCGCTTGGATTGATTGCCTTATCTACTGTCGTTGTTGATTCCGGATGGCGGATTAGGAAACTTCCAGTGGATTCGTGGGTTTCTCCTTCTGGACTTAATTCTGTGAAGGATACTGTGTAACTTCCTTCTGCCAGTCCAGTAATTGTTGCTTTGGGCACGTCTTTTCCTGAACCTGTCGCAAGGACGATTCCATCACTATTTTTAATCTCCCAACTCAGTGTCGAATCGGCAATCTTTTGACCACCTGTAATCCCGTTCGGATTGATTGCCTTATCTACTGTCGTTGTTGATTCTGGATGGCGGATTAGGAAGGTATCCGTTGCTGTATTTGCTACCGTATTACCATACTCCGTCACAATCGTTGCTGTGTTCTCAATCGTATAAGAACCTTCCTTTAAACCACTGAGAACGCTGTCTGGAATACTACCTGCCCCGGTTTCAATGACCGTTCCATTAGCATCCTTGATAGTCCAAGCCGTTTCTGCATTTGCTTTATCCGATCCAGCTGTCAATTTGTTTGGGTTAATTTTGCCATGCTCACCAGTTACGCCGACAGTAGCTACGACATGTTGCACATTTACAATCATCGTTCCAGTATCATATCCAAACACGCTATAGCTCTTCAACACGATATAGTATTTACCATCTGAAAGGTTTGAGATATCAATAGTTCCCGCATAATCTATCTCTGTTTCCGCCTTTAAAACGGTGCTCGCATTCGCAAAATCTCTTATTTCATACGTCAACTTATCGCCAAATTCATTCTTATTCATATAATCTGCCTGTAATCTACTAGTCAAGTCGAAAATACGGAAATTACCTACTAGACCCACGTTGAAACCATCCTCGTTGTTTACATCAAACTGCATAATCGTAAAGGGTGTAATTGCCTCTGTCTTCTTTTTAGACGTTGCGCTTGACGTCATATCAGCTTTATCTGCTGCTACCACTTCCATCATGTTTGGCATTTGCGCTAATACTGCTACAGATGATATAACCATAAAACCTTTTACTACTTTGTTATTCATTTTCATCCCCCTAAGTTTTCTCAAAATTTATCTATGCATACCAGTTTATTATAGACTCATTCATTTAAGCAGCATATACCTCATGGTTACTAAAATGCGACATCAAGTCTCCATGTTGTGACAATTTGTTCACATTTAAAGCTGTATATGTACTTTTTTATGTTAAATTTAAAAATCGTGGTGCAAATTATGTCAAAAGTCTCTTCTGATAAATACTTTTTCATACAAAAAAACACTATAAATCATATACCAACGATTTACAGTGTCTTCTCTTCTTCCTTCATTTCCTAAAAACGGAGAAACGGGGATTCTGATGGTTGGATGAAATGTATTCGTGGTGCTGGTTTCAACACTTATAATGTTGGCTGTGTGGCAATTTTGTGGCAAATAATTTTATGAAGATGGCGAGGGTTTTGTTCACCATCTTCTTTGTTGTGCGCTGACTTTTTCTCTTCACAGCCATTACAATTGAAAATATTATTCCTCACTTATCCACAGAAGAGGTTCTAACCCTCTTCTGTTTTGAGGTACTCTAAATCTTAGGAATCTCAGTATCATTTTCCTCTATACCATCCAAGAAAAAATCAGGTATATTTGGATTCGATTTTTTTCAATTTAAATAGTTGTACCTTAGTCAGCTCTGGGTAATATGAAATACTGCTGCGCTTGAAAACATCCATCTCAAGTTTGGAATAAACCTCCGTTATAAATTTACGCCACTCATCCAGTCCCGATTGTTCAACACTTTCTTTGTCACTTAGCAGTTTAATACCATCAGACAAATAGAACATCATTAAACCCGTGGACATATCACAGTTATTATTAGCAATTATCGCCCTAGGTATACTAAATCCGTTATCCCAATTATAATTTGCTGCAAGTACATAAAGCATTTCTGAATCTCCAATGCTCGCCACTTGTTTTGTGGCTTCATTCAAATCCTCATAATACAAAATTGTCTCTATACAACTAATTTTTTTCACTATCGAGTCCTCCGTGCATAATATCTTCTCCATAAACCTTCATTAGTACTATTCTAGGCTGTCAATAAAGTCTTCAAAACTGCTCGCCGCAAAGTATACTACTGGATCTAATTCTCCAGATTCTTCATGATTCCAAACGCATAATTTGGGTGTATCTTTTGATTCTCTGTAGTCCAAACATAGATAATCTCCAGCAAATAGTATCGCGATTGGCAACAAGCCTACACCTACTAAATCCTCATTATCTGTTAGCCTCTCTTCGATTCTTGTGAGCGTAACATCTATATCATATTCTCCTAGATCATTACCCTCAGTATCCTCCAATACACATAAAAATCGGTCAATTGCATATGAATGATTATTAGCCACAAATGATTTTTCGATTGGGATTCCGCCATTATTTTCAATTAACAAAGCTTTGTATTTTGTTGGAAGTTTAATCCCCCACATATTTTCCTCGTTGCTTACTATGTCTTCTGTAGGTAATGGCAATACGATTGAACCTTTTTCTATGCGCATTTTATACTCCACTCACTTTTTCTTGCTTGCATCTTTTTTATACTTCTCAATTAACTTGCAATCACTTACATCCTTAATGTTAGCCAGGATACCTAGTTTTTCATACTTCCAAATTTTAGCCCGTTCAATATAATCATAGCCATCTTTCTCCAAGTCATCATAGCTATATTGAATATTGAACTTGCCCTCAGAATCCAGACTTAGATTTAAACTTTTCCATGGTTCTTGTTTATTATCAATAAACAAGAACCATAAATCTCTTAATAATCCATTTAAATTGCTTAGTCCATTTTGAACCTCATCCATATCAATGTGCTCCATGTCTTCAATATCCAAACTATAGATGGGATCTTTACCCTCAACTGGATAATAATAAAAGAAAGTTGCTCCTCTATATTGATCCATTTCAGAGTAAAGTAAGAGTCGGCTCCAGTCCTCTGGAATAACATTATTCACTTGATTAGCTATTTCTTGATACAAAGCTTCCATACTTGGTTCCTTTCAGACTTATCTACTATGCCACCATTGGACAATTCTAGAAAAGCTATATAAAATCCTATGGCAGATTGATATCCTATCGCTTTTTTCATAGCTTTTATATCCCCTGCCTGTGCCTTACCAAATTCTTTTATCATTACAAGTACTCACTATTCATCATTATCTCCATACAATTTATTCAAAAATGTTTTCAAATCCTCAGCAAGCAAAAACATATTATCCATTTCCGAATCAGATTCCATATCGTGTCGCCAAAAATAAACTTTTTCTTTATACTCGCTCTTCCCTGTTCCTATGCAGATTTCGTTTCCAGCAGGATCGTCAGCAATAGAAATGAAACCATCTGGTATTTCACCATCCAATATTTCAAATGTCTCACCTAGATCCCCTGACTCTTCTCCAATACCATAAAATTTATTAACTAAACTAACGCCTTCATCATCTGATATTATAAAATTAGATTTTTCAGGGTACCCACCATTAAATTCAAGCAAGAAAGTCTTATATTCTTGTGGTAATTGTAACTTATATTTAGCCTCGAATAATTCAATGTCATTACTAGTTATTTTATTCATTCACTTACTTTTCATCATCTTCGTATAAATTATCCAAAAATGAATTAAAATCAGGACTTAATAAAAACATATTATCCATTTCTAAATCCGACTCCATGTCATGTACCCAAAAATAAACTTGACCTTCATACTCACTATTCTTAGTACCTAGGCAAATTTCGTTTCCCGCTGGATCGTATCCTATAGAAATAAATCCGTCTGGGAGTTCGCCATCTAAATTGTCAATAACTCTATCTAGATTGCCTTGCATATCACCAATACCATAAAATTTATTAACTAGACTGTTACCATTCTCAGAGGATATGTTAAATACAGCTTGCTTAGAGTATCCCCCATTATATTTTAACAAAAAATCAATATAATCCTTTGGCAACCCAATATTATGTCTTTTTTCAAATGCTAGAATATCTTGTTCCGTGCTTTTGCCATTCGGGCTTATCATTTCAAACATTTTTAATCTACTCCTTCATTACTTTTTCCATTGATTTTTCCCATTTATAGTCGATTGACCACCTATATGTTTAAATTGTTGATGAACATCAAAATCAACAAGAATCATTGTTGTACCGTCTTCATGATGATGCCAAGTATACCCTTCTGGAGCTCTGGAAAGAGTTGGCACAGGTGGATTTGAATCTTTGTTTAGTCCTGCCAATTCATTAGCTGCTTTAAAATCAGCTTGTGGATTTTTAGGACTCATTACTTTTATTTGAACAGGCTTGATACTCGGGTGACTATAATCCGTAAAATCAGGATAACCGTCTGGGTATCTCACCGTCTGACCGTTCTTGTTGGTATAACTCCATGTGCCTTTACTATCGATAGAAATACTGCCGCCTTTTTTAATCCATTTCTCTGGTACTGGGGAGTTCATTGGCTTCGTCGCCATGATTTTCTTACTAATGTTTTTCATTTCTAAATCTTTGGTTGCTTTGATTTTCAAGTCACTTTGTATCTTGCTGAAACTGCTCTTCGGAACTTTAATACCTCTGCCTTTCATTGCGACAGCGCCGAGCAGTACTGCCGATATGATAGAAAAGCTTTGCGCCTTGGTGATTGGTTCTCCTGTGAGTAGATTGTAGCCTTCCATTGCAGCTAGCATGTATTCTGTTTCAAAATCGATATCCGCGTCTTCGACTTCGCGCTTAATTGTACCATCTTTTAAGCCATCATTGTAGGCAATTGTTGCTCTTGCGGATTCTTGGTCTGTCACGCCATTTTTGCTTAAGACCCAATAGCTACCTTCTAACGTCTTCGTATAGTCATCGAAATTATACGTTTTCTTTGGTTTCTTCTCTGGTACTAGGTGATTCAGCCAACCCAGTTGCATTTTGCTGGAATCATAGGTGTGTGTTGTGGCATTGAATGCTTTTCCTGCCATGATTTCATTCACGCCAGTCTTGACTTGATACATCCGCGATAAAACGTTGTGCATCACATTCGTATGAGTATGTTCAAAATCCAGATACCGTTCTAAAATCTTGATTTCTTCTTTGATTTGCATCATCGACGTTTCCAGCCCCAGCTTCATGCCTATCTGTTGTCCGAGGTTCAAGTTCCCCGTCATCGAATCCATCGCATGCGTGAAATCATCCAATAAATTCTCCGACCGCCTGATTTCGGCATACAGCGCATCCAATTTATCCGAATCCAATCGCGAGTCAAACGCATCATCCACCTGCGTTTCAAAGTCCTGCACATACTTTTTCAAAATCCGATCTGCTTCACTCAAGCATTCAATGGTCGTGTCTACGATGGGATAGTGCACCGTTTCATAATAGCTTTTCGCGCTATCGACAAACTCACCTTGGATCTCATCATCCGCCAATAATTTCGCGATGACTTTCCGGTAATCCCGCATGGCATCCCGTAATCGTTTACTTTCTCTTAGAAACTGTTCCACAAAATAGCGTACTTCCCCAATCTCAATCCGTGGCATGCGCATCAGCCTCCTTCGATGCAAATTTGGCTCGTTGGTGCGCTCGACGCGATTCCTGTATCGCATCATCCACGGCATACATCTGTTTTTTCCGTCTCTGCCATTCTTCTGTCATGGTTTCCTCGACCAGTCCTAATCGCTGTCGTGAACGGTTCCCCTGCCACGCATCCTGAAAAGTATGTAGCACATTTTCTTGTGCCCGTTTCGCTTTCGAAAACAATTGCTCCAACTCTTCAAACTGCCGCTCCTTCTTGATTTGTTCTTTCCAAGCGTCTTCTTCCCGTTGTCTTGGTTGCATTGCTATGTATCCCCCTTATCTATTTTTTTACTTCCCTCCCATTCAATTCCTTTGTGTAGCATATCGCCCAGCGCTTTTTCTGAGGCAACAAATACTTTCTCCACATTTTTCAAATTCACTGTATCTTTTTGAAACGCAGCGGGAGTGGATGCTGTCATTTGCGCAAATTCCATCGCACCTTCTACCAATTGTCGCGCGCTACCTGTCGAATAGGATACACTTGGCTTTGGTTGTAACTTTAACGTATTTGTCGTCGCTTGAATCGCATTCGCATGTTCCGCTATTCGACCGCTCGGCAATTGTATCTTTTTCGCCATGCTTATCCACCCCTTTCCATTGTTATTTCTTATTAACTATACCGTATTTTATAATTATACTCTAAGTATGCATATATCTATTTCTATAAGTCAGTATGCTCTTCTACTTTTTTGTTACACACTAATAGACAAGATCACATATATTTTTTTGTCAAATGAATACTCGCTTATTTTCTCAACTACTTCCTCTACTTTCATACCAATACCATTATAAAACTCATCAGGCTTATACGTTTTTGCATAGCCCAAACGATTATACATCTCTTCTAGAGTGCCCCATATTTCTCTTGTACACCCAATAAATCCTGAATTAGATTTAGGAATTACAAATAACTGTTGTTCAACCACTTTATAATGTTCATATTTCTTCCCAGCTAATTTATTCTGTTTTATGGCTTTTGCTAACTCATCCTCAGTAATAAAAAGCATATCGTTAATAGTCGTTCTAATCATATGATATGTGAAGAAAAACTCCTTATTCAGCTTGTTAATATCAATTTCATCTAGAATAGATATAGCCTTTTTTATAGAATTCATAGTCAGTGTTACATTTTCAATTGAGGCTTTTGTGGTTGCTTTATGTTGCAAAAACTTATAGTGTAGTACTAAATAAGATATTGTCTTCAACAATATAGCTCTAGCATTCTTTGTGCTAGCCATTCTTTGCCAGTAGTCAGAAAAGAACCCTGCTAAAAAAGCGATGAGTAAGGCTATTAAAGAAATAAGAATTTTATAGAGTTCCATAATTAATGAACCCCATTTCGTATTATACTTCGAGCAGCTTTCTCCGCCATAACAAGTTCATCGTATACCTCTTTTTTATATGTATCGTTTAATTTCATCCTCATTAAGTCCATTACATTAATTTTATGACCTGTGAAATCATTTTTTAAAGAACAAATTGTCTCCGCAGCTAAAAAAAGCAGTGTAAACATAGTCCTTGCCTCAACTCGTTCTGAATCTTCATTTTTTTCTGCTGAATTGTATTTATAATTATACTGCTGAAATAATGAAGCAATCTTTACAGTTTCTTCGGACCCATACATTACAATCTTCTTTAGCATATCATTCATAGCCTCCACCGTCGTACTTTTGCTGAATTCCTCCGTATTCATTAATAAATTAGACCAATGATCAAAAGTTTCTTCAATCTTAACTCCACTAATTTGTCTAAAGA
The DNA here is from genome assembly GCF_000525855.1 of Listeria cornellensis FSL F6-0969. Taxonomy (GTDB): domain Bacteria; phylum Bacillota; class Bacilli; order Lactobacillales; family Listeriaceae; genus Listeria_A; species Listeria_A cornellensis. The sequence continues at coordinate 15,835 of NZ_AODE01000034.1, read as the reverse complement.
AATTATCAATTTGAAGTTTTTTTTGCATTCTCAGATTTATATTTCTCTAGCTTCCTGTTAAAAATAAATCCTACGATTGATATTAGCAATATGTCGGTAAGCACTCTTTGGACCAATGGATTACTAAAAAAAATCATTAAGCATAGTTATCACCCTTTTTTTTGTTTAATTATACATGTTTTTACTGTATTACTCAATATAATCTTTCACTACTTTTTCTGCAGGACAAAAAAGCACCATAAATCGCTTACTATCAGCGATTTATGGTGCTTTTTCATTTCCTAAAAACGGAGAAACGGGGATTCGAACCCCGGCGCGGCCGGAACCGCCTAACAGATTTCGAGTCTGTCCCCTTCAGCCGGACTTGGGTATTTCCCCAACATGCAGATGCTCGTCCAATGAATGGTGCATCAAATGTCGCACCCTGAACAATCACAAGTTTTATTCTAATGCATTTTTCGATAAAAATCCAGTGTTTTCTCCACTTCTTTAAAACCCATCATAAAAATCGCTACGCACGTGTGGTATAACTTTTTCCCAGGCTGCGATAGTTATGTCACTTGCCGTTGCTTTTCCGTAATAAACGAGGTCATACGGTCGCACAAATCCCATCAACATTTGGCTTAACCCTTGAATCGAAATCGTCAAAATTCCGCCCTCTGTCTTCTCTACGCGCTTCACAAAGCTACCCCGTATTTCAAAAAGTCCCTCATTCCAAGGTGCCGTCTCGTCCTCCACTTGGAGATACAGGGTTGTGTCAGAGCGATCAAATCGGTACTTCTCAAGAAACGGCTCCACATCCACAATCCGCACCATAAAGTCTAGGATTTCACGTTTTTCAAAGTCTGGCGATGGGAAAGCAAGTGCGACATCACGTAAAGAGCCTACATTTTTTGCAACAACCCGGTCCACCATCATGCCATGCGTCCCAACAAAGCGCCACAAGCCTTTTTCAGCCTCGTAATCTAGCGCAATCATTTCGTGAATTTTCAAAACTTCGTGGTCTAGACCATATAACATGTATCCCGTCGCAATCCCATTCATATCGCAATACACCGCGATTTCCTTCGTGTATCCGCGTCGCGCCAGTCGCAGCCACCACGCATCATCTCGCATCAACATGCCACTTTTTTTTCGTCAACGCAAAGCGGTTATACAATTCGCGAACGACCGAAATACCAGTCCCATCTTCACTCGAAAACCGCATCACGCGCCCCGGCACATCCCCCATGTTGGGCAACGCATGGCTTGGGATTTCCAACGCCACTTTTTCCGTAAAAACCTCATACCCGAATTTCCGATAAAACGGTATTGAGAAGGGACTCAAATAAGAAACCAGTTGCCCAGCCTCACGCATCTTCACAAGCGATTCCTCCATCAGTTGGCGAATCAAGCCAGCATTCCGATACTCCGGAAAACTCGCTACATAGGCAATGCCACCCATCGAAAAACGTTCGCCCAAAATCGAAACACTGAGCGGATATGTCAAAACCTGTGCTAGTAAATGCTCGCCATAAAACAACCCCAGACGCCGTGCATTTTCTACCCAATAATTAAAATCAGCTTCCCCGCCAGATGCAGGTACTCGAAACGCATAATCGCGCAATTCCTTCACTTTTTCAATCTCAGAATCCTTAATTTCCCTCAATTCCATGCCGACACCCCCATTCTCCTTTATTTTAGCACAAAATGCGTCTAATTGTTCACGAAAACGTTTTCACTTACTTTTTACAACAAGCTAATTTTTTGTAAGCATATTACTTGAAGTGTGGCGTACAATATTATACACTGTAAAAGTAATCAAAACATATTGGAGGAATTTATAAAATGGCTAATGTATTATTTATCAAAGCAAACGGTTTACCAGCGGAACGTTCCGTAAGTGTGAAATTATACGAAGAATTCTTGAAAAACTATAAAGCAAGCAATGCAGGCGACACAATCACAGAACTTGATTTGTTCCAAGCAGATCTTCCTTATTATGACGCAACTATGATGAGTGGCCTTTTCAAAGAATCCACAGGTGAAACATTAACAGAAGACGAAGCTCGCCTAGCAAAAGTTGCCAACAGCTACCTAGAACAATTTTTAGCAGCAGACAAAGTTGTGATGGCATTCCCATTGTGGAACTTCAGCATCCCAGCACAATTCCTAACGTACCTCTTCTACTTAAACCAAGCTGGCAAAACATTCAAATACACAGCACAAGGTCCAGTTGGTCTCGTAACAGACAAAGAAGTCGTATTACTAAACGCACGTGGCGGCGTATACTCAGACGGTCCAATGGCAAACTGGGAAATGTCCCTTAACTACGTGAAAAATATCTTGACTCACTTCGGTATCACGAATCCACAAACCGTTGTTGTAGAAGGTCACAATGCAGCACCAGACCAAGCGCAAGATTTAATCGCAGCAGGTGTTAAAGAAGCTGGCGAATTAGCAACTAAGTTTTAATTTAAATCAGACTAGGACAAAACTCCAACAAGATAAAATCGCTTTTCCTTTTATTTGGGTAAGACGATAATAATGCTTTACACAAATCGAGCGAAAGCGTTTGTATTCAGGGGATTTGGTGGAAGCCGGAAGCGGAGCATACTTGTGTATGTGAGAACCGGAAGTCCACCAAATCCCCTGAATGCGAACGCTTGTCGCCGATTTATTTGGGTCATGTCCAAGACTCATTTTTTTATGATATATCCTTCAAAGCCTCCGACTCCACACGTTTCATAAAATCACCCACAACTTTATCATTATTCTTAGATCCACCGAGCTTCATCAATGTTTTCCCTAAAAAATTAACCCCTTGATTCGAGCCGTAATAAATAAAACGTGTCGTGTTCTCATCGATTTTTTCAAGCGTGATAGACGTTTCGATTTTGAAAGCCTTTGCCAACACAAACCCACTCGTATTATGTTTGCGTTCCGGCGTATTCTCGTGCTCCAAATCCTCGACAATATACGTCTCCACCCGCTTACCTTCCTGATATTTCTGCCGATACGTCGAGCCCACAATACCTTCCTTCATCTCAATCACTTCATTTTCCACTACTTGAGGCATCACTCGTTGCATATTTTCAAGCGCAAATAAATTCCAGATCACTTCAATATTCGCCTTAATCTCCATTTCTTCATGCCACGTCACCATCTGTCATTCCTCCATTTCCAAAAATCCGTCAATTTCGCTAATAATCGCTTCCGTATCCACAATCTGCTGACGCAAAGCCACCTTTTTCTCCTTCAAAATTTCCTCCAACTCATCCAGTGACCGATCATGCACCACCATCAACATTTCCTGAATCGAAAAATCGAATCGGCGTAAATAAACGAGCAATCTCGCCACCAAAAACGAGTTATTATCATAGTAACTATACTTATTTCGAGGTTCTACAAATACAGGCGTTAGCAACTCTATCTGCGCATAATATCGCAAAGTTTCTTTCGTAAGTCCAGTCATTTCTGCAAATTCCCCAATTCGATACATGTTTTCCCCCTCCTCATCCCCCAGTATAAACCATGTAGCGCACCACCGTGTCAATAACGAACTTTCGTGAAAAAAATTTCATACTATTTCCACATTACCTACCACACCTAACGTAAAATAGGTTATACTAGAAGAGAGCCTAATATTATTGTAAGGATGGTGAGACATAATGTCGCGAGAATATACAGAAGACGACCTTGTATACGGCGAATCTTGGGGACTTGTACATCGCGGCTTTCTAGCGGACAGCGAGATTGAACGAATGAAAGCGCTACGAGATAAAGTGATGGACAAGCATGGAAAAGCCGGAACAACTTTGAAACCAATTGGTAGAGTTATCATTGATGGCGAATGGTACGACGCTAGGCTAAAAGACGGCTATTTAGACATAGGAACCCCTATCGTCGTTGTTGGCATTGATATTGGCTATGTTTTAGTAAATGAAGACCTAAAAAGAGAGGAAGATAATTCATGATTGGACCAATTATTATCGCAGTTTTAGTACTTGTAGTTTTGATTATATTTTTCACACTAGTACCAGTAGGCCTATGGATCAGCGCCATTTCCGCGCAAGTTCGCGTAGGGTTGGGAACACTTGTCGGCATGCGTTTACGTCGCGTAACGCCTTCCCGCGTTGTCAAACCACTGATTAAAGCCGTAAAAGCTGGACTTGACCTAGAAGTAAACCAACTGGAAAGCCATTACTTAGCTGGTGGTGATGTGGATAAAACGGTCGATGCTTTGATTGCCGCGCACCGTGCCAACATTCAACTTGATTTCAGCCGTGCCGCAGCGATTGACCTTGCAGGACGTGACGTTTTAGAAGCCGTTCAAACTTCTGTTACACCAAAAGTTATCCGCACACCTGAATTTACTGGTGTTGCTCAAAATGGTGTCGAAGTAAAAGTTATCACACAAATTACCGTGCAATCCAATATTGACCGTATCGTCGGTGGTGCCGGTGAAGATACCGTTATCGCCCGTGTCGGTGAAGCCGTAGTCTCCACAGTCGGTGAAACGCGCGAGCATACCGATGTACTCGAAAACCCAAACAGCATCTCGAAAAAAGTACAAGAACAAGGTCTGGGCGATGGCACAGCCTACACGATTCTATCCATTGATATCGCCGAAATGCGTATTGGCGATAACATCAAAGCCAAACTAGACATCGAAAAAGCCAACGCAGATATGGAAGTTGCGCAAGCCGCAGCATCAAAACGTAAAGCAGAAGCGATTGCACTAGAACAAGAAAACCGCGCAGTCGTAGTTGCTGCCGAAGCCGAAGTTCCAAGAGCCCTTGCAAAAGCGCTTGAAAAAGGAAACCTTGGCGCAATGGATATTTACCGGATGGATAATGTTCAAGCGGATACGACAATGCGCGAGGCTATTGCTAAAGAAGATAAATAAGTTTGGTAAGCATCGTCGTTGGTTAGCGGATAGGATACTCTCTTCGTTCCTATCCATATTGATGCTGTAACTCATTTTATTCGAACAGCCTCAACAATGCGCGAGGCTATTGCTAAAGAAGACAAATAAGTTTGGTGCACATTGTCGTTATTAGCGGATAGGATACTCTCTTCGCTCCTATCCATATTGATGCTGTAACTCATTTTATTCGAACAGCCTCAACAATGAGGGAAGCTATTGCTAAAGAAGACAAATAAGTTTCGTGCACATTGTCGCTGGTTAGCGGATAGAATATTCTCTTCACTCATATTAATGCTGTAACTCAGAAAGAAGGTGTAACGAAAATGGATAGTATTTTTGCAAATATTGGCGATTGGTTTGGCACCGCCGTTGTTATCATCGGGATTCTGTTCGGCCTCATCAGCTATTTCAAGAAGGCTGAGAGCGAGAAGGAGGACGAGGAGAAATCCAACCTTCCAAAAGTTCCGAAACAACGTCCCCAAAATCACTCCCAATCTAAAAAAACACCTACTAAAAAACCGCAACAATCAGGATACAAAGACACTGTCATTAAAGATGCCATCACGAATGCCGATACAAACGTGACGCGCATGCACCATCACCATACCGTTACCAAAAAACGGGTTCGCGGTAAAATGCAGGAAGCTATTATCATGAAAGAAATTCTAGATAAACCTGTTTCTCTAAGACAGGAAAAATAAGGACTGACCAGTAAACGTCGCGTTTCGCAGCGCATTTACTGGTTTTTCTTTTGCCCTAAAAAAGAACTCTTGAACTAAATCAAGAGTCCCATCCATTATTATCTGTGTTTCTCATGCCCGAAATGATCTACATCACGCATAGCGCCGAAATCCGGATATCCGCCACGTGAAAATCTGGGGTCACAGTGATAACCTCGATGTCCATGTCCGCCGCCGTGTGGTCTGCCACCGCCAAAACCTGGGAAGCCGCCTCTACCTTGCATCCGTGGATCTTCAAAAGCTTCATCACCGCCGATATCACCCAACTCTTTGTCAAGTTCATCTGTGATACGATGCATATAGTCATGCAAATTAGCCTTTTCTTCATCATTCAATACATCGAAAATCTTGTTATAATCGGTTTGGTTGTCCTTGCTTTGCTCTGCTGCCTCAGCGCCAGCCTCCGTCAGCTTCACATTCATCACACGACGATCTGCTTCTGATGGTTCACGTGTAATGTATTCGCTTTTTTCCAGTTTCGCCAATAACTCGCCCAATGATTGATTGCGCATATCAAGAAGATACGCCAATTCTTTCTGCGTAATCTCTGGTTTCATTTTCAAAATAGACAAAACGCGGCCTTGACCTCTGTATGGGTTGCCAAATGGTCCTGCACTTCTTAAATTATGGATTTGGTAATGGTGCAACATCCGGTTAAATTGGATAAACTGTTTCATCAAATTGTTTTCTGTTTCGCTCATTTGTAATTCCTCCGTTTGCTTGTTTTTTCGTCATAAAGCATAATAAAAAGGTACCTTTGTTTTATATTATAAAGGCACCTTTCTATTTTGTCAAGCTGATTTAATTGGTTACTTTAATGAGCACTGTATCCTTTTTAGAGACGTCCAATGTTCGAGCTGTGATGGTAGCTGTACCAACTGTTTTACCGGTTATCTTACCTTTTGCATCTACTGTCGCTATTTTTGCATTTGAGGTCGTCCAAGCGATTCCTTTATTTGATGCATTGGCTGGTGTGATGGTTGCGCTCATCTGGAAGAAAGCATTCTTTTTGAGATAGATCCCGCTGCGATTGAGTGCGATTGCGGACACTGGATAAGCTGGGCCAATCGTGACAGACATCGCGGTTCCTGGTTTCGAATTAACTTTAAATGAAAAATTCGGATAGGCTCCGTTGCTGAGACGATTCGATGGATTTGTGCGATTCGTCAAATAGATTTGTTGCGCTTTTCCTCGAGATCCCGTGCCGACATAGTAGAAAGCGTCAGACATTGCTGTGCTACCGCCGTTCAGTTGAGAGTAGCCGGCAATACCTTGATTTGCCTCTTTTAAGGTGACGAGTTGCTTGCCGACTGTTTGATTGCTACCATAATTCGTGTTCACATGATAAATCGCGATGCCGCCTTTGTACACTTTTCCAATCAGCGAGCGATCAAAGCCGATAAATTGCCGATTCTCAATTAAAAAATATTCTTTTGGTGAGCTCGTATTCACACGCAAAATTGTCGTACCTGTGTAAACCGTCTGGACGGAAGATGTTGTCGTGCTCACGACTCGCGGTGTCACAGCACCAATTTTGACTTTGGAATAGGCGTCTAAAAGTACCGGTGTTTGACCTGGATAGCTATCGCCAGGCTGGATTCCCCAAGCGCCTTTTGCCATCAAACTGTAGGTGCCAAGCCCGCTTCCTGAGCCACTCGTGTTATAGAGATCCGACAAGCCTAAATCATGACCCAATTCATGCGCGATAACGCCAATTGTTGCCATATGCGTGCCGTGCATCTCGCCGAACTGTGTGTACGTGAAGAACGTTTTTCCATCCAATTTCGGCGTCATATTCGCGTTCATGCCCCACATATGTCCCCAAACTGAGAGCGTCGTATTCGTATAGGCTCGCTCCTGCCCAGCAATAATCGTCATCACATGGAGTTCCCCAGCATCGATGCGACCATTTCTATTTGTATCGTATTGCGCAAAATTAACAAAGCCATTCGCTGCAATCAACGCATCCCGAACAATATATTGGTTGCGTGTATCAATCGCCGTGCCAGTCCGAGGATGATTGCGGTTCAGTTTCACACGAACCACGCCATTATTTACTGTCCCCGATGTTTCGCTTGCAGGAACGAGATTTATTTTGGCATTCGTCGCTTGTGCATAATAAAGTCTTACCGATTTACTCGTCGTGCTAAAAACCTTCTGATTCCAACTTGCTTCGCTCTGCTTGATTGCCACGTCTTTGAAACTCACTAAAATAACTAGTACGCGGTTCGTCGTTGGCATAGCGCTCACTTTAGGAATCGCCGTCGTTGGTGCCTGCGCTGGTAGAGATGATGCGCTCGGATATTTACTTACCGTAACGGGGGTCGTTTTTTGATTTGCTGCCTGTAAGGAATCTGCGGAACTTGCTTGTGCTATCGTTGCGGTACATATCGATAGAACCATCATGACTATCAGCGCCATCCATTTTAGAATAGGCCGCATGATTTGTTCCTCCTTTAATTTCGGCAAAATTCACCGCTTCTTGATTGGTAATTAATACCCGTATTTAAAAAAGGTTAAACGATGCGCATAGGTGAGCAATCAAAAAAGCCTTCCGAATTTGGAAGGCTCCCACGCTTAGTATCGACTCAATTCCGTCCGTGGCGATTGAATAATCACCGGTTTCTTCTTCGGATCAAGCCATTTCAGAATTTTGACAACATTCGCTTGGCTTGTTCCCGTGCAACCCATCGTGTAGCTACTTGACACGTGGAAAAAGATTGCAGAGCCCCAGCCTGGTTTTCTCAGTGGATTATAGTTAATCACGAATGCATAATTATACGCGGATTGATACAATTTTTCCGCGGATTTCCAGCGATTGTTGACCGGCAGAACTTGCCACGAATTGTAGAGCTTCGATTTCACATCATCTACCCAAACATCGCGCGTACTCGTTTTGCGGTAAGGCATCTTCGTCCCCGGATTAGCATAGCGACCAAATGCCGTGCCTAGCGTGAACTTCCCGCGCGGACTTTGAACGACCGTTTCCCGCATCGTCGTCGCAAAACCATCCCGGCCGATAAAGCCGTACATCAACGCCTTGCGCTGCCAAATACCCTTGCTATCCCGCTCAAACGTCTGAATCGTCGCCTTGTTGGACTTATAACCTGGCGTCGTCACCAAAATCAGTTGCTTATTGGCCCCAACTGTTTTTAAAACGCTGCGCATCATTCGTCGCCGCATCCGCCTTGCCCCCAACTGCAAAAACAATCCCAAACGCTAGAAAAACAACAGCCAAACTCCAAAATATTTTTTTCACAACAAAATCCCCCTAACTATCTTTATAAGGTTCCACATTTCCCAGTTTTCAAACATTTCCCTACATAAATAGGCTAGGAAAAGCAATTCTCAACACGTGATGCTTTCTCTAACCTTTTTTCATTTCTAGCGTATTCTTTTACTTTAAATCCACCTCCCGTCAGCATTTCTGTAGCAAAATCAGTGCCGCAATATCTCAGGTTAGTTCTGCCAAAATCAGCTTCACTTCCTCCTCCACTGTCATATCTCCTGTAACCCGCAAGACAGGACATTTAAGACTTTGAAACCAGGTCTCATGCAATTTCTTGCTTCTCACATCCACATCCCCGTCCTCATATCTTGATGCCCATGCAACAAATTCTAAATGCTCCTGATATCTGCTTCCTCCAGGCAAAATCGCCTCACCATACCGCGCCCGTTCCCGAATCAGCAAACGCTCCAATCGCGCATCCCGCGGAACCTCCAAAAACACAACCACATCAAAAAGCGGCTCCAGCGGCGTTCCCCAATTAGAAAGAGCTCCCGACAACACCCAATCCTCACGTGCCACAAAATCCCGCTCCATCATCGCTAATCGCGTCTCAATCTCCCTTTTGACAGAAAACTTTTCCTCCCAATAATAATCATCCGTATCAAAAAAAGCCAGCCCAAGCCTATCAGCCAGCGCCCTACCAAGTGTTGAAGTCCCAGCTCCCGACGCCCCATCACATGAATTCTAACCATCCACTATTTCCTCCTCATGAAAGTAATCTCCTCACCATGATATCACAAAAAAGCACCACCAGCCGAAGCCAATAGCACTTCTTTCAGCGTGCCGACACATGCTCATTTTCGTCGTTAAAAGCTCCGTTCCAGTGCTCACGTACTCTAGTACGCTCCGCCCTGGTACTCGCTTTTGCCTAGAAACTAAGCATGTGTCGGCACGCTGAGGTTCGGTGAAATATCATGTAAAGCGGTTTTTCCTGATTCTAAAAATTCTTACTCTCTAATCTCTTCACGCCAAGCATCGAAAACACCGCTACACCTCAGGCGGACGACAAATGCTTAGATGCTAGGCAAAGCCGAGCAACGGAGCGGAATGTACGACTTGTACATGAGCGCACAGCTTTAACGACGCAGCTGAGCGTTTGTCGTCCGCCTGAGAGACCTAGACGGCTTGGTCGTTTGAGAATTGACTATTATAAAGATCCGCATAGAAGCCATTTTCAGCAAGCAGTTCTTTATGCGTTCCCTGCTCAATCACATTCCCGTGATTCATAACAAGAATCAGATCCGCATCACGAATTGTCGATAATCTATGCGCAATCACAAAGCTCGTCCGGCCTTCCATCAAATTCCCCATCGCTAGCTGGATGTTAAGTTCTGTCCGCGTATCCACGCTCGACGTCGCCTCATCCAAAATCAAAATGCTCGGATCAGAAAGAATCGCGCGCGCAATCGTCAATAATTGTTTTTGCCCTTGCGAAATGTTTGAGCCTTCTTCATTCAGAATCGTGTCATAACCATCTGGCAAACGTCTGATAAACTCATCCGCATAAGCCGCTTCTGCCGCCGCGATAACTTCTTCCGTCGTCGCGTCATCTCGACCATACGCGATATTTTCAGCAATTGTACCGTTGAATAACCACGTATCCTGAAGTACCATCCCGAATTTATCACGTACATCGTTTTTCGTCATATCACGCGTATCAACACCGCCAAGACGAATGCCGCCGCCTTCCACATCGTAAAAACGCATCAGCAAGTTGATAATTGTAGTTTTACCAGCACCAGTCGGACCAACAATTGCCACCATCTGGCCTTCTTTGACATCAATATTCAAATCGTGCATCAGCGGTTTATCTGGCGTATAACCAAATTTCACGTGATCAAAAACAATCCGATCCGACTCTCCCGCACGGTGTTCTACATTTTCAGGGATAATATCCTCTTCTTCTTTTTCATCCAACACTTCAAAAATACGTTCTGCCGAAGCCATCGTGGATTGAATGACATTCGAGATATTCGCCACACTTGAAATCGGTTGGGAGAACAGTTGCACATATTGCGTAAACGCTTGGATATTACCAACTGTTAGCGTACCATTCGTTACAAAAATACCACCACCAACACAGACCGCCACGTAACCAAGATTACCGACAAATTGCATTAACGGCATCATGATACCCGAGATGAATTGCGCTTTTTTCGCAGCGACGTAGTAATCGTTATTCACCACATCGAATTTCCCAAGCGTCTTCTTCTCTTGTCCAAATGCCTTCACAACCGTGTGTCCGCCAAATGTCTCTTCCACATGATCGTTTAGCACACCCAGGTTTTTCTGTTGCGCGCCGAAATACTTTTGCGAACGGCTTGCAACGATGGCTACGAGTAACACACTAAGCGGAACCGTCGCGACAACAATGAGCGTCATCTGCCAACTAATCGTAAGCATCATAATCAGAACGCCAACAATTTGTACAACCGCCGTAATCGCTTGTGTCAATGCCTGTTGCAACGTATTCGCGATATTATCCATGTCATTCACAGAACGACTTAAAATATCACCATTCGAACGCGTATCAAAATAGCGTAGCGGTAAACGACCCAGTTTGGCCTTCAATTCCTTACGCATATCATACACCGTACGTTGCGCCACACTCGACATCACATATTGTTGTAGGAAGCTAAAGAGCGAGCTACCTAAGTAAAGCATCAATACGATAAACAATATATCAAAAATCTTATCATAATTAATTCCAGCCGGCGTCATCACACCAGCGAATATTTCCGTCGTTGCCTTCCCAAGTTCTTTCGGGCTGATAACGTTGAAAATTGTCGACAATATCGCGAGTAAGAGCACTACAATGAGTGAGATAGCACGCGGTTTCATATATCCTAATAGGCGAAATAAGGACTTTTTAAATTCCTTAGGCTTGGCTGCTGGCATCACGGTTCTTCCGCCACCTGGGCCGCCGCCATGTCCACCTGATCCTGGTCCTGGACTCATGCTATCTCCTCCTCTGACAATTGTGATCTCATAATTTCTTGGTAAATCGTGTTCGATTCTTTCAACTCTTCATGTGTCCCAATTCCAGCGACTTTACCTTCGTTGACCACAATAATTTGGTCCGAATCAACAACCGACGTAATCCGTTGCGCCACAATAATCGTGATTGACTCACGCGTTTCCGGTTTTAAGGCCGCACGCAACAACGAATCCGTTTTAAAATCGAGCGCTGAAAAACTATCATCGAAAATATAAATTTGCGGTTTCCGAATCAACGCACGCGCAATCGCCAAACGTTGCTTTTGACCACCCGAGAAGTTATTTCCGCCTTGTTCGACACGACTGTTTAAGCCATCCTCCAATTTCGAAACAAAATCTTCCGCTTGAGCCGTTCGTAATCCCGCCCAAAGCTCTTCCTCCGTCGCTGTTTCATTACCATAGCGCATATTTTCCTCAATATCACCAGTAAACAACATCGCTTTTTGAGGAACTAAACCGACCTTCATCCGCAAATCTTCCTGCGTCATTTCTTTCACATCAAGGCCATTCACGCGAACAGACCCTTCCGCCACATCATAAAAACGCGGAATCATATTGATAATCGTTGACTTCCCAGCCCCCGTACTACCAATAATCGCGATTGTCTCGCCAGCTTTCGCCTTAAAGGAAATCCCCTCAATGACTGGTTTTTCAGCACCTGCATAGCGGAAAGAAACGTTATCAAATTCCAACGAAACAGGAGCCATCGCGTTTTTTGCATCTTGTGGGTCATGAATTTCCGTGTCCATTTCCAGCACTTCATTGATACGCTCTGCCGAAGCCGCCGCACGGGGAATCATAATAAATACCGCAGAAACCATCATAAACGCGATCATAATTTGCGTCGCATACTGAATAAATGCCATCAAATCCCCGACTTGCATACTGCCGTCACCGACAAATTTCGCACCAATCCAAATAATCGCGATAGTCGTCAAGTTCATAATCAGCATCATCATCGGACTCATCAAGGAAAGCAGTCTATTCACACCAACCGCCGTTTTCGCATAATCCTCATTGGAAACATCGAATTTCTTCAACTCATCATCGCCGCGGTTAAACGCACGAATCACTCGAATCCCCGTCAAACCTTCGCGAATGACCTGGTTCAGTTTGTCCATTTTCTTTTGCAGTGATTTAAACATCGGCATCGCTTTTCCACCGATAAGCACGACCAATACGAGTAAAATCGGTAATACGACCACAAAAATAAGCGACAGTTTGGCATCTTTACCAACTGCCATGATTACACCACCAATCAACATAATTGGCGCCATTACCATCATTCGTAACATCATGTACAACACATTTTGAATTTGCACCACGTCATTCGTCGAGCGCGTAATCAAAGATGCTGTCCCCACTTTGTCAAATTCCTGCAACGAAAAATTCTCTACCCGACCAAAAATATTATCCCGCAAATCGCGTCCAAATCCCATCGAAATTTTGGATGCATAGTACACGATAATAACGGAAAGCCCTCCTGAAAGCGCAGAAATACCTAACATCTGTAATCCGACTTTCCATATGTAGGCCGTGTCACCCTTCGCAACACCTTTGTCAATAATGTTTGCCATCAATGTCGGCAAATACAACTGACCAAGTACTTGCAGAAATGTTAGTACTAAAACTAGTACGATGCCCCATTTATAGGCACCCATTCGCTTCATTAATCTCATCATAATATTGTTTATACCTCCTCGTTCTCAGCTTTTTTGTTGAGATACTCTGTTAGTTTATCCAGTAGTGAAATCAATCTCTCCATTTCTTCTTTACCCAAAAACAAGGTCATATCCTCAAAATTCTTGTGAAAAGTTGAAATAATTTCTTCTACTACCTTCTTGCCCTGTTCCGTAAGCTGAATATATGCGGCTCGTTTGTCCACTGGATCCTGGCTTCGGATGATTAGCTTCTTCTCCTCTAACGCATTGATTTGTTGCGTCACACTCGGTTTTGATACCCTGAGAATCGCGGTTGCATCCGATACTTTCATGCCTTGTTCATGATCTGCATGTCGTAACCCTTGGTGTAACATAAACAAGAATCGTGTTTCGGACCGTTTTAAACCAGCAACCTTAAAATTTTGCAGTTCAGCCCGCTTAAAGTTCATAAAAGCTTTTACAACGGATTGGCCTAAATCTTCCTCCGAATTGTACACTCTCTTGCATCCCCTTTTTATTTAGTTTACTTAACTAAGTATATTACTCTTATATAGAAAGTCAAGCATAAACCATCACAAAAAAAACTCCCAGCAATGAAGCTAGGAGCCACTCTTCGTTCGATATATTAATACGCCGTCCAACCACCATCGGCCGTCACAACTGTACCATTTACAAAGCTAGAATCATCCGATGCTAAGAATAACGCGACTTTTGCTATTTCTGAAGCTTGACCAACACGTGGATTCGTTCCCATACCAATCGTTGCCCGAGCTTGACCAAATGGATCTGGCGCATTGAGTGTTGTCCCGATATTCGTCTCAACCGCACCTGGCGCAATCGCATTACAACGAATATTCTTCGTTGCGTATTGGAAGCCTACATTTTTTGTGAAGCCTACAACCGCATGTTTCGAAGCTGTGTAAGCTGCACCAGCACGTGAGCCAAATAAACCGCCCGCTGAAGCAATATTCACAATCACACCACTTTCTTTCGGTTCAAAAATCGACAATGCTTTTCTCGTAGCGCGCATCACACCTGTTGTATTAATCGCAAAAACGCGATCCCACAGCTCATCCGTCATTTCCCCAGCTGGAACAAAATTATCCATGATTCCCGCATTATTTACGAGTATATCGAGCGTGCCATAAGACTCGACCGCTTTATCAATCATCGCCTGCACGTCGTCTTCCTTCATTACATTAGCAACAACCGCCAAAGCTTCCCCATTGATAGCTTTGATTTCCGTCACCGTTTCCTCAGCAGCTTCTAATTGAATATCTGCAACGACTACTTTCGCACCCTCTTTTGCATAAAGTAAAGCAATTTGACGTCCCATTCCTGATGCTGCACCAGTTACTACTGCTACTTTTCCAGCTAATTTACCCATGATTTATTCCTCCTCGAATTTAGATTGTGCTAGAGCCTTCCATGCGACCCCATACACTCAGTATAGCCCTTTATCGTTTAACTTCAATAGGTAATGAAAGCGGTTTTTGTTGCTTTGGCGACACTTTTGCGGTATATGTATACTAACGAAGAAAAAGGACGTGACAAAATGACTGACCGCCGCATCAGAAAAACGAAATTCGCTTTCGCCCAAGCTCTGCTAACACTTCTAGATGAAAAACCGTTCAAGAAAATCACCGTCACCGATATCGTCACAAGCGCCGACGTCAACCGCGGAACCTTCTACAAGCACTACCAAGAAAAAGAAGATTTGCTGGATGAAGTCATCGCCGACGTACTGGCTGATTTAGATGTTGCCTATCGAGAGCCTTATGAAAAAATGACGCCTTTCTCTGTTGAAAAAATGACACCAGCAATGGTCAAAATTTTCGATCATGTCTACACACAAAAACTATTCTACA
The DNA here is from genome assembly GCF_000525855.1 of Listeria cornellensis FSL F6-0969. Taxonomy (GTDB): domain Bacteria; phylum Bacillota; class Bacilli; order Lactobacillales; family Listeriaceae; genus Listeria_A; species Listeria_A cornellensis. The sequence goes on along the minus strand of NZ_AODE01000034.1, from coordinate 371 downwards.
AACAAGCTATCGATGATAAATTCCGACCAGGTTTTCAAAACCAACTATGCGACGCGATAAAACGCATTGCCCTTCGTGATTTTGCCAACGTTTTAAAAAATTCGAGTGCCAATCCGGAACTCCATGCAAGTTATCAAGCGCACGCCATTTTTGGATTAATTGTTTACTGGGCACAATCCGACTTTGAATACACACCTGCTTATATGTCCGAACAACTACTCCAAATCGTACATTCTGATACTTCCTTTACTACTTGAACTAATTTCATAACTCCTAAGCCTTGCGGCTCAAGAGATTTAAAGCAACAAAAAAGAGGAACCTCCCCATTTTTGATATAATGTTAGGTACGAGCCAAACAAAATCAAAAAGGA
>NZ_AODE01000033.1 GCF_000525855.1 Listeria cornellensis FSL F6-0969 | reverse complement strand
GTTAAAATTTATAAGGATTACATGAAAAGCGTGATTGTCTGGCAATCTAAAAGACGATGTCATGCCACATTGAAACTAATTAAATAAAAAGAGGTGCCTATTTTGCTAAAAAATTTCTCACCGGATAAAATGTTAACATCGCCATTTGGTATCACCGCGGACCAATTGCGGAAAATGGGGAAAACAACGGTATTAACAGATTTAGACAATACGTTACTCGCTTGGGATCAATTGGATGCGACCGATGAAATTTACAACTGGTTCCGCATACTAGAGGAAGAGGGCATCAAGGTGATGATCGTATCAAATAATAATGAAGAGCGCGTGAAGCGTGTGGCTGTTGCGACAAAAATTCCATACTTGGCAAAAGCGAAAAAACCGCTAGCCGCTTCGTTTCAAAAAGCGTTGGCTGATCTTGGCTCAACACCAGAAGAAACGGTGATGATTGGCGATCAAATCATGACGGACATCTTCGGGGGCAACCGCCAAAAATTAACGACTGTTTTTGTGCGCCCAGTAAAAGATACGGACGGCTTTGCCACGAAGTTTAACCGTTTTATGGAACGCATTATTTTAAAAAGACTAGCTAAAAAATCAGAATTAAAATGGGAGGACTCTCTGTGACCGAAGAACTAAGATGTATTGGCTGTGGAGCCGTTATTCAAACAACTGACAAAACCCAACCTGGCTATGCGCCAGAGTCTAGCTTGGAAAAAGAAGATATTATTTGCCAGCGTTGTTTCCGATTAAAACATTATAATGAAATTCAAGATGTTCCGCTGACGGATGATGACTTTTTGAAAATCTTGAATCAATTAGGCACGAAGCAAGCCTTGATTGTCTATGTTGTCGATATTTTCGACTTTGATGGCAGTTGGTTGCCAGGTTTGCATCGCTTTGTCGGCAATAACCCGGTGCTACTTGTCGGAAATAAAGCCGATTTGCTACCAAAATCATTGAAACGCGAACGCTTGACGCAGTGGATGCGCGGTCGTGCCCGTGAGCTCGGATTAGCACCAACCGATTGCGTGTTAGTAAGCGCTGAAAAAGGACAATCCTTCGACGTTCTACTTGAAAAAATAGAAGAAGAACGCGCAGGACGCGACGTCTTTGTTGTTGGCTGTACAAACGTTGGGAAATCAACGCTTATCAACCGAATTATTAAAGTCGCGACCGGTGAAAATGATGTGATTACGACATCACAATTCCCTGGTACAACACTTGATAAGATTGAAATTCCGCTTTCAGATGGCAGCGTTCTTGTCGATACACCAGGAATTATCAATCATCACCAAATCGCGCATGTTATCGATGCTAAAACGCTGAAACTTGTCTCACCGAAGAAAGAAATCAAACCTGTGACTTACCAATTAAACGAAGAACAAACGTTATTCTTCGGCGCATTGGCGCGCTTTGATTACACAAGTGGTGGCAGACGCTCATTCGTCGTTTATACATCGAACAATTTGATGATCCACCGCACGAAGCTTGAAAAAGCCGACAATCTATACGAAACACAAGCTGGAAAACTATTACAACCGCCAGGCGAAGCGGATATCGAGACATTACCGAAATTAGTGCCATATCAGTTTTCAGTCAAGGAAAAGGCGGATATTGTGTTCTCGGGACTTGGTTGGATCACTGTTTTAGAAGGTGGCGCGAAAGTGACTGCTTGGGTTCCGGAAGGCGTGAGCGTAACCATTCGCCGCTCAATTGTGTAGTTAGGAGGCGAACTTACGAATGAAAGAATTATATTGCGTTATCGGCAATCCAATCGCACACTCGCTGTCTCCTGTGATGCACACGGCTTTACTGGAGCAGAATCATCTAAATGCGAGTTATGTTCCGTTTTTAATAGAAAAGCAGAATTTTAAACCTGCGATAGAAGGCATGAAAGCGTTAGGAGTTAGCGGATTCAATGTTACAAGTCCGTTTAAAGAGGTTGTCTTGCCGTTTCTAGATGCGCTTGATTCTGAGGCTAAAGCTTGCGGTGCTGTGAATACGGTTGTTGCAAGAAATGGGCGCTGGATTGGCTATAACACAGATGGCGTGGGTTTTTTGCAAGGCTTAGAAAGCATTCGAAAGATTACCGAAACCGATCAGATTTTGATTCTGGGAGCAGGCGGTGCTAGTAAAGCGATTTTTCACGCCCTCATGCACCATACCAATGCGAAGGTGACCGTTGCCAATCGAACGTTTGAAAAAGCTGTCAAAATGGTTGCAGGAACGGCGCATAGAGCTATTAGTTTAGCAGAAGCCGAGTCGCAAATTACCGATTTCACTATTGTTATCCAAACAACATCATCCGGACTTACAAAAGAAAATGAAGCTTTACCAATCAGATTACATGATGTAACCGCGGGTACAATCGTGTCTGACATCATCTACAATCCTGCTGAAACGCCATTTTTAAAAGAGGCAAAAGCATATGGAGCCGTCACGCAGAATGGCTTACCAATGTTTGTTAACCAAGCTGCGATTGCGTTCGAATTATGGACAGGAATCGAAGCAGACCGTGATCTCATGCGAAACATTGTATTGAAACAATTAGGAGGAAAATAATGCTAACAAATGTACAAAAGCGTTTTTTACGCAAGGAAGCTCACGATATCGATGCTATTTTTCAAGTTGGAAAAGGCGGCGTATCACCGAATTTAATTAAACATGTTGCAGAAGCTATCGAAGTTCGCGAACTAATCAAGATTTCGATTCTACAAAACTGCGACCGACCGAAAGAAGAAGTAGCAGAAATGATTAGTTCCCGTTCTGGCTCAGAGCTTGTGCAAGTTATTGGTCGCACCATCATTCTCTACAAAGAGTCACAAAATAAGAAACAAATCCAATTGCCATAAGAAGGTGTATCTGATTTGAAAGTAAAAATCGGTATTTTAGGTGGCACATTTGATCCGCCACATCATGCCCATTTAATTATTGCCAACGAATCGCGCATTAAGCTTGGTCTTGAAAAAATTATTTTCTTGCCCAATGCTGTTCCGCCTCATAAAAAAGAAAGTGGTCTGGCGAGCAACGCAGATCGTCTAAAAATGATCGAACTCGCCATCGCTGACAATCCTTTTTTTGAAGTGGATGATCGTGAAATGCACCGCTCTGGCAAGTCTTACACGTATGATACGATGATTGAAATGACAAAGGAGTTTCCAAATGCCGCTTTTTCCTTTATAATTGGCGGAGACATGGTTGAATATTTGCCGAAGTGGTATCATATTAATGAACTGATAAAACTTGTGAACTTTGTTGGCGTCAATCGACCACGTTACGACGGGGATGCGCCTTATGACATAGAAGAAATAGAGGTTCCAGCATTGGATATCTCATCTTCCATGTTGCGAGAACGTTTGGCAGCAGGATTACCAATCGATTATTACGTTCCGAATGAGGTAAGCGAGTATATAAAGGAGCATCATTTATATGAAAAGAGAAGAAATCTTGGAAGCAGTCAAGGAAGCGATGCCTGAAAAACGCTTTATCCACACACTTGGCGTTGAAAAAACAGCACTTGAGCTTGCCGATCATTACAAAGTGGACCGGAACCAAGTAAGTCTTGCAGCGCTGTTACATGACTACGCGAAATATGCGGATAAAGAAGAAATGATGGCCGTCATGGTTGAACAGAAAATGGACCCGAAACTATTCACCTACAATCAAGAACTGTGGCACGCTCCAGTAGGTGCCTATTTTGCAGAAACCAAGTTTGGCGTGAAAGATGAAGCCGTTTTGAAAGCTATTGCTTGCCATACAACAGGAAATGCCGCGATGAGCACGATGGATAAAATCATCTATCTGGCCGACTACACAGAGCCAAATCGTTCCTTTCCAGGTGTTTATAAGGCTCGCCGCTTGTCTTTTGACTCTTTAGATAAGGCCATGTTATTTGCCCTGTCAAACACCATTACATTTTTAATTACGAAAAGACAACCTATTTTTCCAGATACATTCGATGCTTACAACTATTTTGCACGTTTACAAATTGAAGGTGAGGTATAACTATTGAAAAGTCATGATTTATTAATGTTAACCGCAAAAGCAGCGGACGATAAACGCGCAGAGGACATTCTAGCGCTGAATATGCAAGGACTATCCGCATTTGCCGATTATTTCGTCATTTGCCATGGTAATTCCGACAAACAAGTACAAGCTATTGCGCAAGAAATCAAAGAACAAGCCCACAAAAACGAAGTAGAAGTGAAACGCTTAGAAGGCTTCGATGCTGCCAAATGGGTATTACTAGATTTAGGCGACGTCATCGTTCACGTTTTCCACAAAGATGAACGTAGCTACTATAATCTTGAAAAACTATGGGGAGATGCGCCACTAGAAGACGTGCGCGCAGCATTCACTGTATAAAAATAAAAGAGGGGCTTTCACAGGCTCCTTTTTTCGTGGAAGAGGGACAACGATTATGAGTTATGAATATTTTCCGAATTTCTATGATGCGCTCATGGACGAGGAGCTATACGACAACTGGTTTTCTTTTGCAACGCCCTATTTACCAGGAAAGCACGGAAAAGTGCTTGACGTAGCTTGTGGGACCGCTGAGCTTGCCGTACGCTTGGCCAAACGTGGCTTTGAAGTTACAGGTGTCGATTTATCGGAGGAAATGTTGAGTGTCGCCAGCGAAAAAGCGTTCCATGAAGAAGTCTCGCTATTATTGCTACAACAAGATATGTCAGAGATGGAGAAACTAGACACATTTGATTTGGTCACCTGTTTTTGCGATTCGCTTAATTATTTAGAGACGGAAGAAGCCGTACACGGTACATTACGCAGTGTCTATGAAAATCTGAAAACAGATGGCATATTCCTATTCGATGTTCATTCTATTTACAAAATGGACGAGCTTTTCAAAGATTATAGCTACGGCGATAGTGATGAAGAAATTTCGTGCATTTGGAACTCATTTGAGGGCGAATTCCCGCATTCTGTAGAACATGAATTAACCTTCTTCAAACAAGGCCCAGACGGTAGTTACGATCGCTATGACGAGCTACATAAAGAACGGACATACCCAATCGAATGGTACAAAAAAGCAATACAAGCAGCAGGATTTCGTAAAATAAAAATTTGCGCTGATTTTACGGATTTTGAGCCTACTGAAACGAGCGAAAGAATCTTTTTCATATGCGAGAAATGACTTTTTACCGTCATTTCTCTTTTTTTTTATGTTTTCACAGTATCAGAAGAGATAAAGGAGAAAGCACAAAGAGGGCGAATACTAATACTAAAGGCAGGTGATAAAGCATGTTAGAGAAATGGCAAGCATATAAGAAATACATTATTGGTGCGGCGATTTTACTTGCAGCCATAGGTTTCTTCTTTTTTACGCAAAAACAAGAAGAATCAGTGGTTCCAACAACTGCAATCGCGAAAGAAGAGCCAGTAAAGAGCACGACAAAAGAGCAAGAAGTAGTCTCGACTAAGTCCCTCATTGTGGATGTGAAAGGCGCAGTGAACAAGCCCGGTGTCTATGAACTCGCGCCTGACAGCCGTGTGAAGGATGCTATTTTAAAGGCAGGAGGACTCTCATCAGAAGCAGATGTAAAGTTGCTGAACATGGCACAAAAAGTGACGGATGAGATGGTTATTTATGCTGGAAAAGTAGGTGAGGAAGGTTTAGCGCCAGTTGCGACAGCAGGTGCGGAGGCGGGAAGTACTGACAGCTCGAAGGTTAACATCAATACAGCAGATGTCACGACTTTGCAAACTATCCCTGGAATCGGAGCCGTGAAAGCCCAAGCCATCGTGGATTATCGCGAAAAAGAAGGGCTATTTACAACGATTGCTGACCTTTCAAAAGTATCAGGAATTGGCGCTAAAACAGTGGAACGATTAACGGAACATATTACAGTGGAGTAATAAGCTATTGACGAAGCGAATTCGAAAAGCATATACTAAAAGCATCAACTTCTTAAAAGGAGCGACAAATATGCAAAGAATAGCTTGGGATCAATTCTTTTTGGCGCAAAGCCATTTAATATCTTCTAGGAGCACGTGTACACGTCTTATGGTTGGAGCAACGATTGTTCGAGATAAACGTATTATTGCAGGTGGTTATAACGGTTCGATTGCTGGTGGTGACCACTGTGATGAAGAAGGATGTTATGTTGTAGAAGGGCATTGCATACGCACGATTCATGCTGAAATGAATGCTATTTTACAATGTGCCAAATTCGGAGCCTCCACAGATAATGCCGAAATGTATGTGACGCATTTTCCATGTATTGCATGCTGTAAATCGATTATTCAGGCGGGAATTAAAACGGTTTATTACGCAAAGGATTATAAAAATCACTCCTATGCGATGGAGCTTTTTGAACGTGCAGACGTGATTATCAAGAAAGTTCCTTTTGACGAACACGTGCTAAACAATACAGCTCAAATCGAACAGACAGTGATTCAAACGGTACAAGAAGTGCTGCAAAAAGAAGCGGTACCAGAAGAAACGATTGCCCACCTAGAAGATAAATTACGACAACAGTTTTTAAAATAAAGTGAGGTGAGGACTATAGAGCGTCTTTTTTTTGACGATCACTGTAGCCATTATTCTCGCTGTAATATGTGTCTTTATTTCAATGAAAATCTTTCTGTTACTTGGTATTTTACTTATTGTAGCGTTCGTATTCAAAAGGACTCGATTCGTCGTTTTTTTTCAGCCTGACCATTGTAGCAGGAGGATTTTTCTGGTTTTTTGATAATCAAAATCACTCCGTGTTCCAAGCGGGTGAATTAGAAGGAACCGTTACCATAAATGATGGTATTGTCATCGATGGAGATGCCTTTCGAGCGCAAGTTTTGTACCAAGGAGAGCGCTTTCAGTTGAGCTATAAGCTTGCGAGTGAACAAGAACAAAAACAATTTATGAGCTTAAATTATGGAGATCAACTAAACGTAAGTGGTGAGTTAGAAGCACCAGAAAAGAACCGCAATAAAGACCAATTTAACTATCAAGATTTTTTGTATCGAAAGCAAGTGCATTGGCTGTTAAAGGCAAGTTCTGTGCAATTATTATCGGAAAATAGTGCTTCGTGGTTGCACAGTTTAAAGAATTTCCGGAAATCCCAACTTAAAAAAATTGACGAAACACTAGATTCACAAATCGCGCCATATGTGGCCTCGCTAATTTATGGAGATCGCACTACCGTGGAGACTTCGGTTTACGAAAGCTATCAACGCCTTGGTGTCGTTCATTTATTAGCCATATCAGGTCTACATGTTAATTTAATTATTTCTGGCTTTTTGTTGTTATTTAGGCGTATGGGATTTCAAATCGAGAAAACCGCAATAGTCATGATTTGTTTATTGCCACTTTACTGTGTGATGACCGGGGCAAACGCACCCGTCGTTCGAGCCGCCATCATGACAATCTGTTTAATGATAGGTAGACTATCGCCAGTTCGTGTGACATCTCTCCAAGCCCTCTGTTTTAGCTTCCTTTTTGTATTCCTTTTTAATCCCTACTGTGTCTTCGAAATTGGTTTTCAACTCTCTTATGCGGTCTCGTTCGCTATCATCCTATCGGGACGGAAAATCATGCGAAAAGTATCTTCTAATTTATTAAGCTCTCTTTATATTTCACTCATATCCACCATCTCAGGAATCGCAGTTATGAGTTATCACTTCTATGAATTTTCCATCGTCGGCGTGTTTCTAAACGTTCTTTATGTACCGCTATTCACGTTTATACTATTGCCATTAAGTTTTTTATCTATCTTTTTCCTAAATCTAGCGCCTATCCTTCTAGCCATCCCGTCAACGATTATGAAAATAGCTGTAAATATTTCAGAAGCACTTGCGACCTTATTGCAAGAAATACCGTTTACGACTTGGGTAACAGGGAGACCAACACCCATTTTATTGGTGATAATTCTCTTATTTACTCTTTATTTTTTCTATTGTTGGGAGAAAACGGGAAAAATTTATCGTTACTTAATCCCAATCTGCTTATGTCTGGTTATAGGGACAATAAATTTCACAGGAAAAGTATCTATTATTGATGTTGGGCAAGGAGATAGCATCCTCATTCAACTACCTTGGAATAAAGGAACCTATGTAATAGATGTCGGTGGACAAATGGCTTTTGACAAAGAGAAATGGGCAGAACGAAAAGCACCATTTTCTGTGGGTAAGAATATCGTGACGCCTGTTTTAAAAGCCAAGGGTATTTCAAAAGTAGACAAATTAATTGTGACACATAGTGATGCAGATCATATGGAAGGTCTTATCGATGTTGGCAAATCGATTCAAATCAAAGAACTAATTTATGCAGAGGGTGGCGAAACAAAAAGCATCATGAAAAAAGCATTGCAAGCCCTTCCTGATGTGCCCACAAAAACGATACTTGCTGGCTACAGTTGGGCAAAAGGCGATGCCACTTTCCAAGTCCTTAGTCCAACTGAAAGAGGAGAAGGTGGCAACAATGACTCCATCGTTATTTCCGCGGTACTGGATAAGAAAAGGTGGTTATTTACAGGAGATATCGAAAAAGAAACAGAACAAGCTCTACTTGAAAACCCCCTGATAAAAACAGATATTCTAAAAGTGGGGCATCACGGCAGTAAAACATCTACGACACCTGCATTTATAGACAAGGTACAGCCCACCATATCGCTTATTTCTTGCGGGGTTGATAATCGTTTTGGGCATCCTCGAAAAGAGACGCTAGATACATTAGAAGCTGCAGATAGCACGATTTACCGCACAGATAAGAAAGGAGAAATAACCTATACCTTTTCAGAAGGATTTACCTTTGAGCTAGAATGATATTTCCACTTGCACAAAGCTCGTTCTTGATTTACGATAGGATAGAGATATGTCGGAAGGTGAGGGCGATTCATGATTTCAGAATGGGAAAAAATAGAGAAGAAGCGATTTGCACCGATTTACCTTATTATCGGGACAGAGGATTATATTATCAATGAAACGAAGAAAAGGCTTGTTGCAGGGATTTTAGACAGAGAAGACACCGATTTTAATTATGCTAATTTTGATTTGGATGAAACGGCGATTGAGCAAGTTGTAGAAGAAGCAGAAACGATTCCGTTCTTCGGCGACCGTCGATTGATCATCGCCTCCAATCCAACTTTTTTAACAACAGAGAAAACAAAAAGTAAAATCGAACATCGAACGGCACGCTTAGAAGACTATTTAAACGTGCCTGTGGACTACTCTATTTTGGTTTTCATAGCGAGAGTAGAAAAACTAGATGAACGAAAAAAAACTGACAAAGCTCATAAAAAAAACAAGCGACAATAATCGATGCGAAACGTCCAAATGAAGCAGAGTTGCGTAAATGGCTACAGGGCGTGAGTGATGCCAATGAGTTTCAAATGGACAATACGACAACAGATCGACTAATAGAATTAACAGGTGGGCAACTCACAACAGCCATGAATGAATTAGACAAGCTGATGCTCTATAAGCTAGAAGAGCGAGCAATCTATACACCGGACGTGGAGAGCCTTGTAGTGCGCTCATTAGAACAGAATATATTCTTGCTACTAGACAAAATGATAGCCTTAGATATCAGCGGAGCGCTAAGTATCTATTACGATTTACTTAAACAAAAAGAAGAACCAATCAAAATATTGGCCCTCATCGCAAGTCAGTTCCGTCTACTGACTCAAATTAAATTACTAGAAAAACAAGGATTCAGCCAGCAACAAGTAGCTCAAAAATTAAAAGTCCATCCATTCCGTGTTAAAATAGGCGCAAGACAAGCCAAAAGCTTTTCTTATCAAGAATTAACAATGACCTTAGAAAAACTAGCCCAAATGGATTTCGAAATGAAAACTGGCTACGGCGACAAAGCCCAAAAACTAGAATGGTTCCTCTTCTCCCTACAAGACCAAAGAAAAATCCAGCGAATGAATTAGGTGTCTATAATTTGTTAGCGGGTTCGAGGATAACTTCTGAAAATATTTAAGACAATTTTATGTTGTTCTTTATTCACTTTGAATGTTTTGTCTTTTGTGTAGGACGTAGAACATGGCACAATACAAATTGAGCGAAAGCGTTTGTATTCATCTTTTACGGTGGAAGCCGGAAGCGGAGCATGCTTGCGTATGTGATGACTGAAAACAGGGAGGGAGTAGTTTCCCTGACCATGTAAGAAGTTAAGCGTAGCTGTTTTGCGAAGTAGAACTGGATGAGGGATTAACCGCTCACTGCGTTCGCGCTTATATTGGGACTGTAACTCATTTTATTTCGAACAGTCCCAACAATGCGAACGCTTGCCGCCAATTTACAGCGCGTAAGATCTATTTCAAAGGATGCAAAAAAACATCACACGGGTGTGCGATGTTTCTGCGATTAAGAATCGTATTATTTAGCTAATTTTTTAGCTAAGCGAGATTTATTGCGTGCTGCGTTGTTTTTGTGAAGTAGACCTTTGCTTACCGCGCTGTCTAATTTTTTACTAGCTTCAACATATAGATCTTTCGCGTTGTCTGCATTGTTTTCTGCAGCTTGTTCGAATTTTTTTAACAGCTGTACGCATTGCAGTACGTTGAGATGTGTTACGGCTATTGCGAGTTTCAGTTGTTTTTACACGTTTGATTGCTGATTTAATATTTGGCATTTCATTCACCTCCGCCCAAAATTATGAGGTAGTATCTTTTATATATACCATACCCTTCAAAATTACACTAGAACAAATGTTATTATACCTAAACACAGCGGATATTGCAATATTACTTTACTAATTTATTTATTTTTTCACGAAAAAAGTCGGAAGTGATTGAAAATAGCGAGCTCTACTGATATAATCTATCTTAGCTTGCCATCGTTTTAATAAGATGAGTTCGAATTCGGGAGCTGGAGAAATGAAGAAAGAAGAAATGCTAGAAAGACAAAAGAAAATAAGAAATTTTTCGATAATAGCGCATATTGACCATGGTAAATCAACGCTTGCCGATCGTATTCTTGAAATGACCAACGCATTGACACATCGTGAAATGAAGGCGCAATTATTGGATTCGATGGATTTGGAGCGTGAGCGTGGTATTACTATCAAGTTGAACGCTGTGGAATTGTCGTATAATGCCAAAGATGGCGAAACATATATTTTTCACTTGATTGATACGCCAGGACATGTCGATTTCACGTATGAAGTTTCGCGTAGCTTGGCAGCATGTGAAGGTGCTATTCTAGTTGTGGATGCAGCACAAGGTATTGAGGCGCAAACGCTAGCCAATGTTTATTTGGCGCTAGATAATGATTTAGAAATTATGCCTGTTATTAATAAAATTGATCTCCCGGCGGCGGAACCAGAGCGTGTTCGTGCTGAAATTGAGGATGTTATCGGACTCGATGCATCGGATGCAGTTCTTGCTTCTGCCAAATCTGGGATCGGTATTGAAGATATTTTGGAACAGGTGGTTGCGAAGATTCCTGCGCCGACTGGAGACATTGATGGTCCGCTAAAAGCATTGATTTTCGATTCTGTTTTTGATGCGTATCGCGGGGTTATTGCGAATATTCGGATTATGCAAGGAGTGGTGAAGGCCGGGGACAAGATTCGAATGATGGCTAATGGTCGTGAATTTGAAGTGACGGAAGTGGGCGTATTTACACCGAAATCAACGCCTAGAGACCAGCTGATGGTTGGGGATGTTGGCTATTTAACTGCCGCGATTAAAAATGTGAGCGATACGAGTGTGGGGGATACGATTACCCTTGCGAATAACCCTGCAGCGGAAGCTTTACCAGGATATCGTAAGTTGAATCCAATGGTTTATTGTGGCTTATATCCGATTGATTCAGCAAAATATAATGATTTACGTGATGCGCTTGAAAAACTGGAATTAAATGATTCTGCACTTCAATATGAGGCAGAAACTTCACAGGCTCTTGGTTTTGGTTTCCGTTGTGGATTCTTAGGTCTGCTTCATATGGAAATCATTCAGGAGCGTATCGAACGTGAATTTAATATTGATTTGATTACGACGGCTCCAAGTGTAATTTATCATGTAAACTTGACGGACGGTTCTAAAGTCGTTGTTGATAATCCTGCTGAAATGCCAGAGCAAGGGGTGATTGATTCCGTTGAGGAGCCTTATGTGAAAGCAACGATTATGGTGCCAAATGATTATGTAGGTGCTGTAATGGAGCTTGCGCAAAACAAACGAGGAAATTTCATGACGATGGAGTATTTAGATGATATTCGTGTGAGTGTTATTTATGAAATGCCACTTTCAGAGATTGTCTATGACTTTTTTGATCAATTGAAATCGGGTACGAAGGGCTATGCTTCGTTTGACTACGAGTTAATTGGATATCGTGAGTCGAAACTTGTGAAGATGGATATTGTGTTAAATAATGAGAAAGTCGATGCGCTTAGCTTTATTGTCCATCGTGACTTCTCCTATGAACGTGGAAAAATCATCGTGGAGAAACTGAAAGAATTGATTCCAAGACAACAATTTGAAGTGCCAATTCAAGCTGCGATTAGTACGAAGATTGTTGCGCGTTCAACGATTAAGGCGCTACGAAAAAACGTACTTGCTAAGTGTTACGGTGGGGACGTGTCGCGGAAACGGAAACTTTTAGAGAAGCAAAAAGAAGGTAAGAAACGTATGAAGTCCATCGGTTCGGTAGATGTGCCGCAAGAGGCTTTCATGGCGATCTTGAAAATGGATGATAAATAAAGAATTGGTGGGAAAAGCGACTTTGTCTTGTTCATTGTGAACGTGAGAAGCTCGCTTTTTCTCCTTAAGGAAATGAGTGTATAAGAATGACTGCGATATATATTCACATCCCATTTTGCGAACATATTTGCTACTACTGTGATTTTAATAAGGTTTTTCTGGAAGGGCAGCCAGTTGATGAGTATGTAGATTTGCTCATTAAAGAAATGGAAATGGTAACCGCGAAGCATGCAATGGATCCGGTGGAGACTGTTTTTGTTGGTGGGGGGACACCGACGACTTTGACGGAAGCTCAGCTGTCAAAACTTTGTTCGGCCATTCAGCGTCTTTTCCCGATTGCGGAGAACGCAGAATTTAGTTTCGAGGCGAATCCTGGAGACCTGTCGTTGAGTAAGTTACAGGTGATGAAAGACTATGGTGTGAATCGTTTGAGTATGGGAGTTCAGAGCTTTAACAACGACTTGTTGAAGAAAATCGGTCGGATTCATACGGTGGATGATGTGTATCAATCGGTGAATAACGCGAAACAGGTGGGTTTTGAGAACGTGAGTATTGACCTTATTTTCAGTTTGCCGGGTCAGACGGAAGCGGATTTTGAGGATACGTTGACAAAAGCTTTGGATTTGGATTTACCGCATTACTCTGCGTATTCGCTTATCATTGAGCCAAAGACGATTTTCTATAATTTAATGCAAAAAGGGAAGTTGCTGCTTCCTGGTGAAGATGCTGAGGCTAATATGTACGAGAAACTGATGACCACGATGGAGCAACACGGGCGTAAGCAGTATGAAATTAGTAATTTTGCTAAGCCTGGTTTTGAAAGCAGGCATAATATTGTTTATTGGAGTAATGAGCATTATTTTGGGTTTGGCGCGGGGCTCATGGTTATGTTGGTGAAATGCGTTATGCTAACTACGGTCCGCTGAAAAAATACATGCAACCGCTCGAAAAGAACGAATTGCCGACTTTCCAACAAAAAGAACTGACATTGAAAGAAAAGATGGAAGAAGAAATGTTTCTTGGCTTGCGAAAAGTAGCGGGTGTCGATAAAGCGCATTTTCAAGCTAAATTTGGGCAACCACTAGATACGACTTTTGCGCGTGCGCTTGATAAAACGGTTGAAAAAGGCTGGTTAGAATCTACGCCAGAAAGTGTTCGGCTTACGAGGCGTGGGCGCTTTCTGGGGAATAATGTTTTCCAAGAATTTTTATAGGAGCACTGGATTTCGGCTAATTACTACTTTAGTCTGAAATCGAGTGTTTTTTGTTGACAGTAGACGGTCATAGTGGTAAATTTATAATTGTATTTAGCACTTAAACCTATCGAGTGCTAAAAAGAGGTGATAGATATGTTAACCGAGAGGCAATTGCTAATCTTTCGTGCCATTATCGACCATTTCATCGAGACTGTGCAACCAGTTGGATCTAAGAATTTGCTAAAGGAGAACAACTTGCCATTTAGCTCAGCGACGATCCGCAATGAGATGAGTGTTCTGGAAGAGTACGGATTTATTGAAAAAACGCATTCTTCATCAGGACGAATTCCTTCTGAGAAAGGATATCGTTTCTACGTGGATTATTTACTCGAACCGCAGAAATTGAAGAAGCAGGATATTATATCCATTCAATCGCTCTTTTCGGAGACGTACTTTGAAATGGAGCAGCTTATTCAAAAATCCGCGTTGATGTTGTCCGATTTGACGAATTATACATCAATTTTACTCGGGCCGGCCTCTAATCAGAATCGATTGAGTGGTTTCCGTTTTGTACCGATTAATAGGAACCAGGCGATGCTGATTCTGATTACGGATCAAGGTCACATTGATAATCATGTGGTGACGATTCCGGAAACGATGACGCCGAGTGATATGGAGCGGGTTGTCAACATTTTAAATGAGCGTTTGGTGGGTCTTCCGATTGATCAAATGAATTCGATGATTCCAGCAGAAGTGTCAGATTTACTACGAAGCAATGTGGTAAATCATGAGTTAATGCTTTCGATTTTGAAGGATTCGTTCCAACAAGTTAGTAAGGAAAAAGTGTATTTTGGTGGCAAAACGAATATTTTGAATCAGCCGGAATTTCACGATTTTGCCAAAGTTCGCGAGTTGCTACGGTTGATGGATCAGGAAAAGGATGTGTACCAGCTTTTTTCTGACATACCTCAAGGCCTTCATGTAAAAATTGGTACGGAGATTAACAACCATTTGATGGACGATTGTAGTATTATTACTGCGACGTACAGCATTGCCAATGAGCATGTGGGAGGCATCGTCCTCCTCGGCCCTACGCGGATGGAATATGACCGCATGATGGGCTTGGTTGATCTAGTAAGTCGGGATTTAACAACTGTATTAACAAGGCTTTATCATGATAATCAAAAATAGAAGAGGTGACAAACATGTCTGAACAAAAAAAATAAAAAAAGAAAAAGTAGAGCAAGAAATTGAAAAAGAAGCGGCCGAGGAATTGAATGTTATAGAAGAAGATATGGAAGTTCACAATGAACAAGTAGAAAATAAAGAAGAAGTTGTTTTGACAGAAGATGAGAAGCGTTTGCTTGAATTAGAAGAGAAATTAGCGACATCGGAGGATCGTTATTTACGTCTGCAAGCTGATTTTGAGAATGTGAAGAAGCGCAATGTTGCAGAGCGCGCGGCGAATCAGAAGTATCGTTCGCAAATCATCGCGGAGGAACTTTTGCCAGCGCTTGATGGTTTCCAAAAGGCACTTGATACGCAGAGCGACTCAGAGCAAATGGAAGCACTTTTGACGGGCATGAAAATGGTCTATGGTCAAATTATGACTGCGCTAGAAAAGGAAGGCGTAGAAGCAATTCCAGCACTCGGTGAACAATTCGATCCGAACTTCCATCAAGCAGTGATGCAAGACAGCGATGGCTCGAAAGAAAGCAATGAAATTACGATGGAACTGCAAAAAGGATACAAGTTGAAAGACCGCGTTATCCGTCCATCGATGGTAAAAGTAAACCAATAAAACAAGAATCCAGTCGCATAATTGTGGCTGGTAACAATAGGAGGAAATGAAATTATGAGTAAAATTATCGGTATTGACTTAGGAACTACAAACTCTGCAGTAGCAGTATTAGAAGGCGGAGAAGCAAAAATTATTCCAAATCCAGAGGGCGCGCGTACAACACCATCTGTTGTCGGCTTCAAAAACGGCGAACGTCAAGTTGGGGAAGTTGCGAAACGTGCAGCGATTACAAACCCAAACACGGTAGCTTCAATCAAACGCCACATGGGTACGGATTACAAAGAAACGGTAGAAGATAAAGATTATTCACCACAAGAAATCAGCGCGATTATTTTACAATACTTAAAAGGTTACGCAGAAGATTATCTTGGTGAAAAAGTAGATAAAGCGGTTATTACAGTACCAGCTTATTTCAACGATGCGCAACGTCAAGCAACAAAAGACGCTGGTAAAATTGCAGGCCTTGAAGTGGAGCGTATCATCAATGAACCTACTGCAGCAGCACTTGCTTATGGTATGGACAAAATTGACAAAGACCAAACGATCCTTGTTTTTGACTTAGGTGGCGGTACTTTTGACGTATCTATTCTAGAACTTGGCGATGGTGTATTCGAAGTTCACTCAACAGCCGGCGATAACTTGCTAGGTGGGGATGACTTTGACCAAAAAATTATTGACTTCCTAGTTGCAGAATTTAAACGCGACAACGGTATTGACCTTTCACAAGATAAAATGGCGTTACAACGTTTAAAAGACGCTGCTGAAAAAGCGAAAAAAAGATTTATCTGGTGTAACAAGCACGCAAATTTCTCTACCATTTATCACAGCTGGAGAAGCTGGCCCACTTCACTTAGAAGTAACGCTTACTCGTGCTAAATTTGATGAATTAACGCATGATTTAGTAGATCGTACAATTGCACCAACGCGTCAAGCATTGAAAGATGCAGGACTTTCTGCTAAAGATATCGATGAAGTTATCTTAGTTGGTGGATCAACTCGTATCCCAGCTGTACAAGAAGCAATCAAAAAAGAATTAGGCAAAGAGCCGCATAAAGGGGTAAACCCAGATGAAGTTGTAGCGATGGGTGCTGCGATTCAAGGTGGCGTCATTACTGGTGACGTGAAAGACGTAGTACTTTTAGACGTAACACCGCTTTCCCTAGGAATTGAAACAATGGGTGGGGTAATGACTCCGCTTATCGAACGTAACACAACGATTCCAACATCAAAATCACAAACATTCTCGACAGCGGCTGACAATCAACCAGCAGTGGATATCCACGTATTACAAGGTGAGCGCCCAATGTCGAAAGATAACAAAACGCTTGGTCGTTTCCAATTAACGGATTTACCACCAGCACCACGTGGCATTCCGCAAATCGAAGTTTCTTTTGATATCGATAAAAATGGTATCGTAACGGTTCGCGCGAAAGACCTTGGAACGGGTAAAGAACAAAACATCGTGATCAAATCTTCTTCAGGTTTAACAGACGAAGAAATTGAAAAAATGGTGAAAGATGCAGAATTAAATGCGGAAGAAGATAAGAAAAACAAAGAAAACGCAGAACTTCGCAACAATGCCGATCAATTAGTGTTCACTGTTGATAA
Source organism: Listeria cornellensis FSL F6-0969 (assembly GCF_000525855.1). GTDB lineage: Bacteria > Bacillota > Bacilli > Lactobacillales > Listeriaceae > Listeria_A > Listeria_A cornellensis. Next base: position 80,294 of record NZ_AODE01000033.1, on the reverse strand, counting down.
AACACTGAAAGAGCTAGAAGGCAAAGTAGATGAAGAAGAAGTGAAAAAAAGCAGAAGCGGCTCGTGATGAGCTCTCAGAAGCACTTAAAGGGGAAGACTTTGACGCAATCAAAGAAAAAACTGAGGCGTTAAATGAAATTGTGCAAGCTCTTTCCGTTAAATTGTACGAGCAAGCAGCGGCAGAACAACAAGCAGCACAAGGTGAAAACCCTGAAGCTGGTACTGCAAACGACGATGTTGTAGATGCTGAGTTTGAAGAAGTAAATGACGACGATCAAGAGAAAAAATAAAGAACTGATGCGTAGAAGAGAGTCAAAGTCTAACTGGCTTTGGCTTTTTCTCGGTTTTTGAAAGAAATCATGGTTTTACTTCGCTAAAACATGTGTTACAATACGTTAAGAGAAATACGAGAGAACAAGGAGTGAGACGCAAAAAATGGCAAAACGTGATTATTATGAAGTGCTTGGCGTTTCCAAAGGCGCCTCAGCAGATGAGATAAAAAAAAGCTTATCGTAAATTATCCAAGCAATTTCACCCGGATATTAATAAAGAAGCTGGCGCTGATGAGAAATTCAAAGAAATATCCGAAGCATATGAAATTCTAAGTGATGAATCAAAACGCGTGCAATATGACCAATATGGACATGTCGATCCAAACCAAGGATTTGGCGGTGGCGGTTCATACGGAGGCGGGCGGTTTTGGTGGCCAAGGTTTCGGTGGGTTTGAAGATATTTTCGACACTTTCTTTGGCGGCGGCGGTTCGTCTCGTCAAGACCCGAATGCACCGCGTCAAGGTAGTGATTTACAATATAGGATGCATTTGAAGTTCAAAGAAGCGATTTTTGGTAAAGAGGCTGAGATTGAGATTCCTCGTGAAGAAAGCTGTGACACGTGTGATGGAAGCGGCGCTAAACCAGGAACGCATCCTGAAAAATGTTCGCATTGTGGCGGTAAAGGCTCGGTTAATGTTGAGCAAAATACGCCATTTGGTCGGATTGTTAACAAGCGTACGTGCCAATATTGTAACGGTACTGGGAAAGAAATCAAGGAAAAATGTGACACATGTCATGGCTCAGGTCGCATAACGAAAACGAAAAAAAATCAAGTTAAAAGTGCCTGCTGGCGTGGATGATGGGCAACAAATGCGCGTTGCTGGTGAAGGTGAAGGCGGCGTGAATGGCGGACCAAACGGTGATTTATATGTTGTATTCTCTGTCGCTCACGATGAATTCTTTGAACGCGAAGGCACAGATATTTACGTCGAAGTTCCGCTGACATTCGTTCAAGCAGCACTTGGTGACGAAATCGACGTTCCGACCGTCCATGGTAAAATTCGCTTGAAAATCCCTGCTGGTACACAAACGGGCACGACTTTCCGATTGCGCAACAAAGGTGTGCCACATCTTCGTGGCAATGGAACCGGAGATCAACACGTTGTCGTCAAAATCATCGTTCCGAAAAAACTGGACGAGAAACAAAAAGACATTTTGCGTGAATTCGCGACAGCAACAGGCGATAAAGTGGATGAAAACAGTGAAGGCTTTTTCGATAAAATGAAACGAGCTTTCAAAGGATAAATAGCGAAAGAGGCTCAAGTATTGCTTTTATAGTCATACTGAGCCTTATTTTCTGAAATGAGGTGGAGAAAATGAAATGGTCAGAGATTGAGATTCATTCTGTAAATGAGGCGGTAGAGCCGATTACATATGCTCTCAACGATTCGGGAGCAAGCGGTGTTTCGATTGAGGATTCGGCCGATTTGACGCGCGAGCATGAGGATCGTTTCGGCGAAATTTATGATCTGCAAGCGGAGGATTATCCAGCGGAAGGGGTGATTATCAAGGCGTACTTTTTAACGACGGATGATTTTTTGAAAATGGTGCCAGAGATTGAGGCGCGAATCCGTGGTTTGGTGCAGTTTGAAATTCCGCTTGGGGATTTAACATTTCAGGTCAATGAGGTGAATGACGAGGAGTGGGCAACGGCTTGGAAAAAATATTATCACCCAGTCAAAATCACGAATCGGATCACAGTTGTTCCAACGTGGGAGGACTATACACCAGAAAACGAGGATGAAATGATTATCGAGTTGGATCCTGGCATGGCATTTGGAACAGGGACGCACCCAACGACGCAATTATGTGTGCAGGCACTTGAAAAAATCGTGAAACCTGGCGACGAAGTAATCGATGTTGGGACTGGTTCAGGCGTGCTGAGTATTGCAAGTGCAAAACTAGGTGCGAAAAGTGTCTTAGCGACGGATTTGGATGAAGTAGCCGTACGTGCAGCTCGGGAAAATATTGCGCAAAATCATTGTGAGGATATTGTAACGATTCAGCAAAATGATTTATTAAAAGGCATCGACCAAAAAGCGGATGTTATTGTGGCGAATATTTTAGCGGAAGTTATCCTGATGTTTCCGAAAGATGTTCACGCAGCATTGAAGCCAAATGGTGTTTTTATCGCGTCGGGAATTATTGAACCGAAGCGTGAAATCGTGAAAGAGGCGTTGATTGAAGCTGGTTTGACGGTGTATCATGTGGAACAAATAACGGATTGGGTAGCTATTTACGCCAAGCGAGGTGAATAAGAAGGATGCAACGATATTTTATTGAGGAAGTCAAAGATGAAACGGCGATTATAACGGGCGATAATTTTCATCATATTGTTCGTGTGATGCGGATGAAGCTGGATGATCAAGTTTACCTAGTCACACCAGACGAGCGTACGGCGATTGCTGGGATTAGTGAGCTAGGAGAAGACTTTGTACGCTTAACGGTTTTATCGTGGAAGAGCGAGTCTACAGAGCTTCCTATCGACATCACGATTGCTAGTGGCTTGCCAAAAGGCGATAAACTGGAACTGATTACCCAAAAAGGGACGGAGCTTGGCGCGAAGCATTTCGTGTCATTTCCTGCAAAGCGTTCGATTTCCAAATGGGATGGCAAAAAAGCGAAGAAAAAAGTGGAGCGTTTGGATAAGATTGCTTTGGAAGCTGCGGAACAATCGCATCGTAGTTTTGTACCGAAATTCCAACATGTAGAATCTTTCCAAGTCCTGATTCAGTCGCTTGCTGATTATGATTATGTCGTGGTTGCCTATGAAGAGAGTGCCAAAGAGGGTGAAACCGCTGCGTTAGCCACAGTTTTCAACCAGATGAAACCAGGTGAATCCATGCTTGCCATTTTTGGGCCAGAGGGTGGTTTTTCGGTGGAAGAGATCGATAAGTTGGAAGCGAACAAAGCGCTCAAAGTGGGGCTAGGTCCGCGAATTCTGCGTACTGAAACGGCGCCATTTTATTTTTTAGCAGCAGCTTCCTATGCGTTTGAACTTTCCTGAAATGGGTATAGGAGAATAAATCGCCGACTGTTCTGAAAATAAATTAGTGAAAGTTAGCGATTTCATGTTGACTCGCCCAGCGGATTAGTTTATAATTTTTAGTGAGTGAATGCAAATAGTATGTGCATTACTTTGGAATCATTCACAAGCTAATCTTGTGCGAGGTTTCCAAATAGCTTAGGGCATCCTTGTCCATTTAAGTGTCGGAGGGAGGGAAAGAGAGATGTCAAAAACAGTAGTTCGTAAAAACGAATCGCTTGAAGATGCTCTTCGTCGCTTTAAACGTACTGTTTCCAAAACAGGTACAATGCAAGAAGTTAGAAAGCGCGAATTTTATGAAAAACCAAGCGTAAAACGTAAAAAGAAATCAGAAGCAGCAAGAAAACGCAAATTCTAATCGAAGGGACGAAATCAAGCATGAGTCTCCTTGACCAACTGAATGAGGATATGAAACAAGCGATGCGCGCGAAAGAGAAAGAAAAACTTTCCGTTATCCGCATGTTGAAAGCGGCTTTGCAAAATGAAGCCATTCGTCTAGGTACAGATGATATATCTCCCGAAGACGAAATTACCATTCTTTCCCGTGAAATGAAGCAACGTCGTGATTCTTTAGCTGAATTCAAGAAGGCAGATCGAGCTGACCTTGTTGAGAAGCTAGAAGATGAGATGGTTATCGTGCAAAGTTATTTGCCGAAGCAACTTTCCGAGGAAGAAGTCGCTGAAATTGTAAAAGTTACGATCGATGAAGTTGGTGCAACATCCCAAGCCGATTTTGGTAAGGTGATGGCCGCTGTCATGCCGAAGTTAAAAGGTAAAACAGACGGAAATGTAGTTAACAAATTCGTGAAACAATATCTTTCATAAACAAGATCAAAAGAGTCAGTTCGCTGGCTCTTTTTTTGATGGGATTGATTAGACAAAATGGCTACCAAATCCAAAAATAAATCGCCTTGATACATAGGCACGCCGAATAGTACCAAAATCCTGCGCTTTCGTGTATAATATAGACACACGAAGTTAATTTTAGAGTGAAGGGGTTATTTGAATGCCAACAGATCATGAGAATATAAAAATGGGCTTAGCGGAAGGTTTTGATGCTAGGGAACTGTTTGGGAATAACGATGCACATATTACTTTAATTGAAGACGCGTTCGAATTGCAGATTATCACTCGCGGGGAATCGATAACGCTACAAGGGGCAGAGATAAACGAGGCACATGGGGCGGCGGTTTTGGAAGCGCTAATCAGTGTCATTTTAAAAGATATTCATGTGGATGAACGGGATGTTACCCAAGCGATAAAAATGGAACAGAACGGGACTGTGGAATACTTTTCTAGTCTCTATGACGAAGAAATTACGGTGAATGCGAAGGGTAAAATGATTCGCCCTAAAACATTCGGACAACGCAAATATGTGCGTACGATTGATAAATATGATGTGGTATTTGGAATCGGGCCTGCTGGAACGGGGAAAACCTATCTCGCTGTGGTGAAGGCAGTTGCGGCTTGGAAAAAGGGAACCGTGAATAAAATTATTTTGACGCGCCCAGCTGTTGAGGCTGGGGAAAGCCTGGGTTTCTTGCCGGGTGACTTGAAGGAAAAGGTAGATCCTTATTTGCGACCGGTGTACGATGCTTTATATGATATTTTTGGTGTGGAGCATACCACGCGTTTGATGGACCGTGGTGTGATTGAGATTGCACCACTTGCTTATATGCGTGGACGGACGCTTGATAATGCGTTTGTTATTTTAGATGAGGCGCAGAACACAACAGTGGCACAGATGAAGATGTTTTTGACGCGTCTTGGCTTTGAATCCAAGATGATTGTGAATGGGGATACGACGCAAATTGACTTGCCTAAAGGGGCTACGAGTGGGCTTGTGAATGCAGAGACAGTTTTGCGAGATGTGAAAAATATCGGGTTTGTGTATTTTGAGCATTTTGATGTGGTGCGTCATCCGCTTGTTGCTGAGATTATTAAAGCTTATGAAGGTAAGTTGAAGTGAGAAGAATGTAAACGAAATGGGGGTACATATGAAGCCTACGAAAAAATGGACAGATTGGTATTATAGAACGGGAAAAAGGTACTTAACACCAGTCATTTTAATCGTCTTATTCATTGTTGCCTTCGTGCTTATTTGTCAAATGGTGAAGCCAGAATCATATAATGTGAAATTATTCGAAGTGGCGCAAAAAAACAATTCGCTCGCCGCAAACAATTGAAGATACGCAAAAAACGGCGGAAGAACAGGCAAAAGCTGCTTCTGACGTAGAGGATGTCTTTGTATTCAATCGCGAGACGGCGCAGAACCGGGAATCGCTTGTTAGATCGCTTTTTGCGTATGTTACAGAGGTGAACCGTGAGGCAGCGATAAATGATGCTAAAAATAATAAAATGACATCGCTTGATCAAAAATTGGGCTCTTTAAAAGGCAAATTGTCAAAAGATGTATCGGAGAACATTACGGACGGTGTCAATGCAACGATGCTTACGACACTGCTTCAAATGAATGCGAAAGACCTGCAAACGGTTGAAAAGGAAGTTATTAATGCGCTTGATGTGGCGATGGATCAAAGTGTACGTAAAGATAATTTGACAGACGTTAAGGTCAGCGCGCGCGATACGATTGAGTTGTCCAATTTGCCAACAAGTTATAAAGGGGTTGCCAAAGCGATTCTGTCCTATGCGATTGTACCTAATGAGGTTTACAATGCCACGCAGACGGAAGATCGGCGTAAAGAGGCCTCGGCCAACGTGATTCCGGTTAAAATTTTGCAAGGGCAAGTTATTGTGCAGGAAGGTCAGATTATCGATCGGGAAATCTATCGTCAGCTGGCATTGTTGCATTTATTAGATCAGAAAATGCCGATTAAACAGTACGCCGGATTTGGGCTGTTGTTGTTGTCGCTCGGCGTGATGCTGTATTTCTTTACTAACAAACAGAAAAAATTGGATAAAGAGCAGAAAAACCAATATGTGCTTGTCTTTGCATCTGTATATATTGCAATATTACTTATGCTGATGATTATTCGCTTTTTGGAGGGCGTCGATATTAGTAATATTTCATTCTTATTCCCGGCGGCGTTTGGGCCGATGATTATCAAGATTCTGCTCAATGAAAAGTTCGCTTTTATGATGACGATTTTCACTTCGGTGACGAGTTTCTTTGTTTTCCAGAGTGATGCAACGGCTGCGGTGAATGTGACTGTTTCGACCTTTATTTTACTTAGTGGGCTCGCGAGCATTGTTGTTTTAAGGGATTACAGTCGTCGTTCTGCGATTTTACTCGCTGGTTTTGTGGTTGGACTAGCGAACATGGCTTTTGTTTTCTTGCTTTTATTAATTAGTAATACGGGACTGCTCACGCTTGCATTTTGGATACCAGTTGGCTATGCTTTTCTAGGCGGTATTGGATCATTTGTGCTTGGCATTGGTATGATTCCGCTGTTTGAGACGGTGTTCGGGATACTTACGACGAGCCGCTTAGTGGAGCTTGCGAATCCAAACCATCCATTATTGAAAAAAATTATGATGAAAGCACCAGGAACGTATCATCACAGTTTGATGGTGGCTAATCTCGCGGAGGCTTGTACAGACGCGATTGGTGGCAATGGATTGCTCGTTCGAGTGGGGTGTTTTTATCATGATATTGGTAAGACGATTCGACCGCCTTATTTTGTGGAGAATCAGTTGCACGGGGTTAATCCGCATGACCGACTGACGCCGGAGCAGAGTCGCGATATTATTATTGCGCATACGACGGATGGCGCTGCGATTTTGCGAGATAATCATTTTCCGCAGCCGATTATCGATATTGCGCTACAACATCATGGGACGACGCTTGTGAAGTATTTTTATTACAAGGCAAAAGAGGAAAATCAGGATGTTGCAGAGGCCGATTTCCGTTATCCTGGGCCCAAACCGCAGACGAAAGAAATTGCGATTATTAATGTTTCCGATAGCGTGGAGGCGGCTGTTCGTTCGTGCGAGGCGCCAACAAAGGAAAAAATTAAAGCGATTGTAGATGGGATTATAGATGACAGGGTGCAAGACAAGCAGTTTGTGGCGTGCGATATTACGTTTCAAGAGATAGAGGTCGTTCGATCAACACTATGTTCGACGCTCAACGGAATTTATCATCAACGTATTCAATATCCTGATGATAAGTAAGGAGGAAGACGATGACTTTAGAGCTTGATTTAATAGATGAAACCGAAGAATTGGAGCCAGATGCGTTGGACTTGGTCGAGGGATTGCTACAGTTCGCAGCGAAACGACTTGAGATTCAAGAAGATAGTGAATTGGTTGTAACATTCGTTGATAATGCGCGGATTCAAGAGATTAATCGTGATTATCGTGAGAAGGATCAACCGACCGATGTGATTTCGTTTGCGCTAGAAGAAATGGGTGATGGCGAGACGGAAATTGCATGGGATGAAGATATGGATGCGCCGCGTATTTTGGGAGATATCATTATTTCCACGGAGCGGGCGTTAGAACAAGCGGACGAGTACGGGCATGGATTCGATCGCGAATTAGGTTTCTTGGCGTTACATGGGCTGCTACATCTCCTAGGATACGATCACATGGAGCCAGAGGATGAAGACGTGATGTTTTCATTACAAAGAGAAGTGTTGAATGCTTATGGACTCGAAAGATAAAGTAAAAGTCACGAGCAACCGACGTTTCAGGAAATCATTTATCCATGCCGTTACAGGTGTTAAAACAGCGATTTTAGAAGAACGCCATATGCGTGTCCATATTACTGCTGGAATGATTGTGATTATTTGTGGTGTTTTTTTCAAAGTAACAAAGATAGAATGGCTATTTCTAATTTTCTCGATTTTCAACGTATTGACATTTGAAATGATTAATACGGCGATTGAGCGCGCAGTGGATGTGGCGACAGAAGACTTCCATCCCTATGCAAAAAAAAGCGAAAGACGTCGCAGCAGGAGCGGTTTTACTAGTTTCGATTTGCTCGGCGATTATTGGACTCTTTATTTTTATACCAAAATTATTTTAAAAGGAGTTTTTTAGGATGAAAGAAAATAATTTAATTGATCTGGCAAAACAAGCGCGTGAAAATGCGTATGTGCCCTATTCTAAATTTAAAGTTGGCGCGGCTTTGGTGACGACGGAAGATGAAGTTGTGCTGGGCTGCAACATCGAGAACGCTTCTTATGGCTTGACGAATTGTGCGGAGAGAACAGCGATTTTTTAAAGCTGTCTCGGAGGGTAAACATGATTTTAAAAAATTAGTCATTGTGGCGGATACAGAAGGTCCAGTTGCTCCATGTGGTGCGTGTCGTCAAGTGATTAGCGAGTTCTGCGCACCAGAAATGCCAGTAGTTTTAACAAATATGAAAGGTGATACTGTGGAAGTTACCGTTGGGGAACTGCTACCAGGCGCCTTTACACCGGGGGATTTAAATAAATGAGTGATGTTTTCAAATCAGGTTTTGTGGCGATTGTCGGCCGTCCCAATGTAGGTAAATCGACTTTATTGAACCAAATTATCGGGCAAAAAATCGCAATCATGAGTGATAAAGCTCAAACAACGCGTAATAAAATCCAAGGTGTGTATACGACAAATGATGCGCAAGTCGTGTTCATCGATACGCCCGGGATTCACAAACCGAAACATAAGCTAGGCGACTTCATGGTGAAAGTAGCGCTCAACACGTTCCGAGAAGTGGACATGATTTTCTTCGTGATCGACGCTGACGCTGGATATGGTCGTGGTGATGAATTTATTATTGAAAAGCTAAAAAGAGTCGAGGAAACACCAGTTTTTCTATTGATTAATAAAATTGACTTAGTAGAGCCAGAAGCCTTGCTAGACTTAATTGCCAAGTATAGTGAAATGCTTGATTTTGAGGAGATTATTCCAATTTCGGCGTTGCAAGGAAATAACTTGGGGACGTTGCTTGAAGAGACGACGAAACATTTGGCTGAGGGGCCGATGTATTATCCAGCCGATCAAGTAACCGATCATCCAGAACGATTCATCATTTCTGAGCTGATTCGTGAGCAAGTGCTGAAGTTCACGCATGAAGAGGTGCCACATTCCGTTGCGGTTGTGATTGAAGGAATTGAAGTAAATCCGGAGACGCACAAACTGCACATTATGGCGCAAATTATTGTAGAACGCAGCACGCAAAAGGGGATTTTGATTGGTAAACAAGGGCAAATGTTGAAACAAATCGGCATGCGCGCGCGTAAGGAAATCGAACTTTTGCTAGGATCAAAAGTGTATTTAGAGATTTGGGTAAAAGTGCAAAAAGGTTGGCGTGATAAAGAACATTTCTTGAATGACTACGGCTTTGACCACGATGAATACTGATAAACAAAAAAAACGAACCGACTTTTTAGAGTCAGCTCGTTTTTTACTGCATTCTTATTTTATACTACCACTCCATGATACATCGTAACAGACAACATGGAACGGACCATCACCATAAACGTCGAAATAAATCTCCTTTGTCACTTTGGTCCCAGGTTTCACCACGACGCGCCAGTCTTCTTTATACGCGTTATCGCCCTCGAGTCCATCGTTATCATAAATGAGAAAATCATCGGCATAGTAAGTAGTCGAGCGAACATCTTTATTTTCAATCGTCACAGTGGCTTTTACGTAATAACCAGCCATCGGACTATGGAATTCTTTGTCACCCGCCCACTTCTCGATTTTTGTGACGTTGACAAACACATTATCCCCTACTTCAGCCGCTTGCCCAACTTTGTACTCGGTGTATTCGTCTGAAAAATAATCGTAATCCTCATCATAATAATCCTCAGAATCGTCGTAAGGGTCGTCTTCGCCATCCGTATCATCATAGGTCGAGCCATCCATCAAATCATCATACATCATCGAACGCTCACCAATCATGTCGTTAGAGTAACCCCCACTAAAAATAAGGCTAATGGCAAAAAACCCCACAAAAAATAATCCCAAGAAAAGTTGCGGAGGAAGTCATAATTGCTCCAAGCATCTTGTTTTTCCTAACTATCAGTAAAATAATACCGACAATCAGCGCGACTAAGCATAAAAATAAGAAGAATCCAGAAAATAAAATCAGTGCTACCATCATGTGAAAAACGCTCCCTTTTTATCGTAATATTACCATTGTACAATAGTGCGGGCATTAAATAAACGAAAATCTGCCTTTTTTTCAAATTGGTGTTGTATAATAGAGTTTGAGGAGTGAATCGAGATGGAAAAATGTGAAGGAATCGTCATTCGAACGACCAATTACCGTGAATCTGATAAAATCGTTGTCATTTATTCGAAGGAGTATGGCAAAATTGGTTTAGTCGCTCGTGGCGCGAAAAAAAACGAAGAGTCGTCTTGCTGCTGTGACACAATTATTTACAAATGGTGTCTTCACTTTTTACCCGAATCGTGGGTTAGGGACTTTGCAACAAGGGGAAGCGATTACCTCTTTTTCATCTATCCAGACCGATATTTTTCTGACGGCCTATGCGACCTATGCATGTGAATTACTTGATAAAGCGACAGAGGAACAGCAAGCGAATGGTCCACTCTATAACCTTTTTTATCAAATAATTCACCATATTGATGAAGGATATGATCCTCAGGTGTTGACTCAGATTTTTGAGATGAAGATGCTTTCGGCGCTAGGTTTATATCCAACGATGGATCGGTGCGCGATTTGCGGACAGACGGAAGGACGGTTCGATTTTTCAGCGTATGCGAATGGTATTGTGTGTCATCGCTGTTTTGAACGCGATAGATACCGACTTCATATGACGGAGAAATCGGTGAAGCTGATGCGTTTATTTTATATTTTCCAATTGGATCGCCTTGGTAATATTGATGTGAAGCAGGAGACAAAAGACGAGGTCCAGCGCGCGATTGACACTTACTATGAACAGTATTCAGGCCTGTATTTGAAGAGCAAGAAATTCCTTAATAATATGAAAAACTGGGATGAACTTTTAAAAGACCCAAAGAAAAAAGAAGATGAAGATTGACTTTCTGCTCAAAATGCGGTAAATTTTAAGGTATATACAAATAGGTGCAACGACGGAAAAATAGTACTAAAAAGCTCTTTTCTAAGCGAGTTCGGAGATGGTGTGAGCCGAACGTGAATCTTTTTAAGAAGGCCTTCCCGAGCACAGACGAAATCAAGGTGGGATTTGAGAATACCCTTTCGCGAAGACATAAAAAACGCCAAACCCATTTTTTAAGCGGGTAGGACGTAAATGCGGCTTTACACAAATCGAGCGCTTGTCGCCGATTTACACCGGGTATAATCTGTCCAAGTAGGGTGGAACCGCGAGATAACTCTCGTCCCTATGCTTTTCTTTTTTAGGAGGCATAGAGACGAGGGTTTTTATATGCCTAATTTTATGGAGGTGGATTTGATGAATTTACAAACGATGATCCGAACGTTGCAAGATTATTGGTCTGAACAAGGTTGTATTATGTTGCAATCCTATGATGTGGAAAAAGGTGCGGGGACAATGAGCCCGTATACATTTTTTAAAAGCGATTGGTCCTGAGCCGTGGAAAGCGGGTTATGTGGAGCCTTCTCGCCGTCCTGCTGATGGTCGTTATGGGGAAAATCCGAACCGTTTATTCCAGCATCACCAATTTCAAGTGGTGATGAAGCCGTCACCGGATAATATCCAAGAGCTGTATCTGGGTTCGCTTGAAAAGCTAGGTATTAACGCGTTAGAGCATGATATTCGTTTTGTTGAGGACAACTGGGAAAATCCATCGCTTGGTTGCGCTGGACTTGGTTGGGAAGTTTGGCTTGATGGGATGGAAATCACGCAATTCACGTATTTTCAGCAAGTCGGTGGATTAGAATGTTCGCCTGTTACATCAGAAATTACGTATGGTTTGGAGCGTTTAGCATCCTATATTCAAGAAAAAGAAAACGTGTTTGATTTGGAATGGACGGATGGCATTTCGTATCGCGATATTTTTTATCAGGCGGAATTTGAGAACTCGAAGTATGCATTTGAGACGTCGAATGGCGATATGTTGTTATCGCTTTTTGATACGTATGAACGCGAGGCAGGTCGTCAAATGGAAGAGGGACTTGTTTTTCCGGCGTATGATTATGTGTTGAAATGTTCGCATACATTTAACTTACTCGATGCAAAAGGCGTTGTTTCGGTGACGGAACGCGCGCAATATATCGCTAGAATTCGGAACTTAGCTCGTCGTATTGCGAAAACTTTTTACAATGAGCGTGAAAAACTAGGATTCCCACTGTTGAAAGAAAAGGAGGGCGCAGATCATGAGTAAAGATTTTCTATTGGAGATTGGTTTAGAGGAAATGCCAGCGAAATACATTACTGCGTCTGTGAAACAACTACAAGAACGCGTTGAAAAATGGCTTGCAGAGAATGATTTGGAATATAAAACAACAGAAGTTTATTCGAGTCCACGCCGTTTATCCGTGATCGTGAAAGACTTAGCTGAAAAACAAGCGGATCGTGTGGAAGAATCGAAAGGGCCTGCCAAAAAAAATTGCGAAAGATGCGGAAGGTAATTGGTCAAAAGCGGCGCAAGGCTTTGCAAGAGGCCAAGGTGTTGATCCTGAAACATTAGAATTCCGTGAAATTAACGGTGTGGAATATATTTATTTAGAGAAGGAAGTAAAAGGTTCGGCGACGATCGCTTTATTGCCAGAGATGCGCCAAATCGTTACTTCGATGACGTTCCCAGTTAGCATGCACTGGGCGGCCTATGATTTGAAATATATTCGACCGATTAAATGGTTGATTGCGTTGTTTGGTGATCAAGTCATTCCGTTTGAAATCACGAATGTAGCGACTGGAAATGAGACGCGTGGACATCGCTTCTTGGGCGGTTCTGTGGCGATTTCGAATCCGGCTGATTATGAAGAAGCGCTTTTGAGCCAGTTTGTGGTCGCGGATGCAGCGAAACGAAAAGCGGCGATTGTGAGTCAAATTGAGGAAATCGAAGCGGTAGAGAACTGGAAGATTCCTGTCGATGCGGATCTTTTGGAAGAGGTTAACAATCTAGTCGAATATCCGACGGTTCTGCATGCTACTTTTGATGAGGCGTATTTGGAGTTGCCTGAGGAAGTTCTGATTACAACGATGAAGGAGCACCAGCGCTATTTCCCAGTGGTTGATGAGGCAGGCAAGTTGCGCCCATACTTTATCACAGTTCGAAACGGAAATCACGAACATTTGGAAACCGTTGCGAAAGGTAATGAAAAAGTACTGCGTGCACGCCTATCTGATGCGGATTTCTTCTATCAAGAAGATTTGAAAATCACGATTGACGAAGCGGTTGCCAAACTGAACAATATCGTTTTCCATGAAAAACTAGGGACATTGACGGAAAAAATGGTTCGCGTGAAAAAAGTGGCGCTCATTATCGCGGAACAATTACACATGACAGAGGCGCAAAAAGTGAAAATCGCGCGTGCTGCGGATATTTATAAATTTGACTTAGTGACGAATTTAGTCGGTGAATTCCCTGAATTACAAGGAATCATGGGTGAAAAATATGCGTTATTACAAGGCGAAGATGCGGAAGTGGCAACGGCGATTCGGGAGCATTATATGCCAACATCGGCGGACGGTGAACTGCCACAAAGTGATATCGGTGCATTGCTCGCTGTTGCGGATAAGCTAGAAACATTGACTGGATTTTTCTGTGTGAATATCGTGCCAACTGGTTCGGCGGATCCATTTAGTTTACGTCGTAGTGCGCTAGGAATTATGCGGATCATTCAAGCGAAAAACTGGGACATCCGATTGCTTAGCATTTTAGCGGATACGGTAGAAATCGAGCGTGCAGAAGGTCTGAACACAATTCCAAGTGAAGAGGTTTTTGAGCAGGTAGAATTATTCTTGCAAAATCGATTACGCGCAATCCTTTCTGATCAACAAATTCGTCATGATATTATTGATGCGGTGGTCAAAGCAGGTAGCAATGTTGTACCGGAGCTGATTGAGCGTGCGGAGTTGTTAAACAAAAATCGCGATGCTGAGTGGTTCCGTCCAACAATGGAAGCTCTTGCACGTGTTGTCAATATTTCTAAAAAACATCAAGGTGGCGATGTGACTATCGATCCCGGTCTTTTTGAAAATGAGTCAGAACAGCAGTTATTTGATGCGGTACAGAAGCTAAAAATGGATTATCCGACACTGATTATCGTGGATAGATTGCGAGCTTTTGCAGCGTTACGAACAGCAATTGATGCTTATTTTGAGAATACGCTTGTGATGAGTGACGATGAAGCGGTTCGGAATAATCGCTTGGCATTGTTGTTTGAACTGGCGAGCTTTATCAAGGAATTTGCCCAGATCGAAGAAATAAACGTGAAATAAGAAACTTTTTAATTAAAGGAGCTAATGACTATGACGCAACCAGCAGTATACGTCGTTTCGGATTCAACGGGGGAAACGGCAGAACTAGTAACACGCGCAGCTTTAATGCAATTTGGTAAGAGCCCGCAGTTCATTCACCGTTTTCACCATGTGGATACACCGGATATGATTGAGGAAATTGTTGATTTAGTGGCGGTGAACAATGGGATTATCGTGCATACCATCGTTGTTGAGGAAGTGCGTGAGGAACTGAATAAAACTGCGAAAAGTTTCGGCGTTCCGATTATTGATATTTTCGGACCGCTTCTGGCGCAGTTGGAAAAAACGTATCAAATTAAGCCGCTTTCTGAGCCTGGAATGGTGCGATCGCTTGATGAAGCCTATTTCCGAAAAGTTGCGGCGATTGAATTCGCAGTGGAAAATGATGATGGTCGGAACCCACGCGGTTTGTTGCAAGCGGATTACGTATTAATTGGGATTTCACGCACTTCGAAGACACCACTTTCGCAATATTTGGCGCTCAAAGGCTTGAAAGTAGCGAATGTCCCGATTGTTCCAGAAGCACAAGTTCCAGAAGAGCTGTTCGAAATCGATCCAAATAAGATTATCGGCTTAAAAATCAGCAAGGAAAAATTGAATCAGATTCGTGAAAAACGACTGGCTTCGATTGGACTTAGCGGGGTTGGTAATTACGCGAGTCATGATCGAATTGACGCGGAGCTGGAGATATTTACAGAACTCACGAATAAGCTTGGTTGTTACGTCTTAGATGTTACTAATAAAGCGATTGAAGAGACGGCAAACGACATTTTAATGCATATCGGTGAAATTGTTGATGAAAATTTAGAATTATAGAAGGAAAATCAGATTTTATGGCGAATATATATATTATAGCGATTAAAACGGTGGAAATTCTTGTTTTGATCGCCTATAATATATTTTTGCGTGTGGGTAAGTGTTTTCTCCAAATATAACAGTGAATAGATATTAGGAGGGACAAACATGAAGATTTTTATCGATGCAGATGCTTGTCCTGTGAAGGATGAGATACGTGAACTAGCGAAGAAGTACGATTTGCCAATGACTTTTGTGGCATCATACAATCACTTCTCTGTGAATTTGCCCGCGGGTGAAGAATGGGTTTTTGTCGATACGGATAAGGAATCTGCGGACATGCGCATACTTAATTTGGCGAAGAGCGGCGATATTGTGGTGACCCAAGATATTGGGCTTGCTAGCATGTTGATTGCGAAAGATGTTGCTACTTTTTCTAATCGTGGGGAGGAATATCGTGAGAGTGAAATGGCAATGATGCTTGATATGCGATATTTGCACGCGAAAGAACGTAGGCAAGGTAAGTATAGCAAGGGCCCACGAGCGATGAGTTTTCAAGATAACGAGAATTTTCTACAGAAGCTGGATACGTTTATAAAAGCGAGGTTATAATAGAAGATGCAACGGATTCCAGAAGAAAAAATTGATGAGATACGTTCCCAAGCAGACATTGTGGACGTGGTTGGAAGTTATGTTCAGCTTAAGAAGCAAGGACGTAACTACACGGGGCTTTGTCCTTTTCATGGTGAGAAAACACCATCCTTTTCGGTATCACCTGAGAAACAGATTTTTCATTGTTTTGGGTGTGGTAAGGGAGGCAATGTTTTTTCCTTTTTAATGCAGATTGATGGGCTTTCGTTTGTCGAGTCGGTGAAGAAAGTGGCTGACATGGCGCATATTCCGTTAGATATTGAGATATCTTCTGGTGACGGAACGCCTGCAAATCGGCCGGATAGTCAAGAAGGTAAGATGATTGAAATCCATCAATTGACAAGTAAGTTGTATCATTATTTGTTGATGGAGACCGAGGAAGGGCAAGAAGCTTTACAATACTTGCTTGATCGGGGAATGTCGGAGCAGGAATTAGATCATTTTGAGATTGGTTTTGCACCGGCAGATGCATTGACAGTAACCACTTTTTTGAAGAAACGCGAGGTTGATTTGCCGCTTGCGGTGGAATGTGGGTTGCTTACGGAGCGCGATGATGGTAACATAGTAGACCGGTTCCGTAATCGGATTATGTTTCCGATTAAGAATGACCGCGGACAAATGGTCGGTTTTTCGGGTCGTCTTTTTAATCAAGAGGATGGACCGAAATATCTGAACAGTCCGGAGACACCGATTTTTAATAAGCGAAATATCCTCTATCATTTTTCTGATGCGAGACAGGAGATTCGTAAAAAAGAGGAAATCCTGTTGTTGGAAGGATATATGGATGTTATTTCTGGTGTTTCGGCGGACTTTCAGAATGGCGTTGCCTCGATGGGAACATCGCTAACCGAGGAGCACGTTCAGATGATTCGACGTGTCACGAACCGAGCGATTATTTGTTATGATGGTGATCGTGCGGGTATTGAGGCGAGTTTCAAAGCTGGGACGCTACTGGCAGAGCAGCACCGGTTAGAGGTTTTTGTGTTGCAATTGCCAAATGGGAAAGATCCGGATGATTTTATTCGTTCAGAAGGGGCAGAGAAATTTGCAGAGGTCTATGCACATCAACGCTTGAGCTGGACGGCTTTTAAACTGCAATTTTTGAGACGGAATCGTAATCTTCAGAATGAAACGGATAAAATTGCCTATTTAGGTGAAGCGCTCGTTGAAATTGGTAAATTGGATCAAGCTGTGGAGCGGGAGCTTTATTTGAAACAGTTAGGATCGGAATTTGAGTTGTCGATGGAAGCGCTGAAACAGCAGTTACAGCAATCTGTTGCGACGACAGTGAAGCCGAAGACGCGTGACTACGGGGGACCTCCGCCAGAGGATTTTGGGGATTATCCTGTTTATGATAGCGGTGGTGGACCTGTTTATGAGGGATTTCATTTTCAGCAACCAACACAAGCACCATCTGCGGGTTTGACTTCAGAAAAGCGCCTGTTGAAATATATGCTGGAAGATCGAGATGCATTCATTCAAATTCGGAATATGATGCAAGAGCAGGAAATCGATTTTTATCATGATAATTATCAAGCGTTATATACGCATTTAATTGGGTTTTATGCGTCTGGAAATGATGCGAATCCGCTCGCTTTAATGGATCAACTTCCTAATGAGGTGTCGCGAAATTTAGTCAGTGAACTCGAAATGATGGTTGTAAATACAGATGTAACCAACGAAGAGTACCAAGATTACATTTTCAGCTTAAGAAAAGCCGGCATTGAACGGGATATTAAAGAAAAAGAGCAGCAGTTATTAGTAGCCTCGCAACAGGGGGAGATGGCGCTGGCGTTAGAACTAGCCAGAACTATCACGACGATGCGGGCTGATTTAAAACGCAATATTTAAGGCAAAACAATTCACTCGAAAATAGAATCATGCACCGGCGCAATGTTTGGCTCTATAAAGGGGTCAGCGTGTGTCAGGTGTTTAGAAACTGGGCAATGAGGTAAGGTATATCATTGACGGTTATTTTGGAAGGAGGACATGGCAGACTATGGCTAAAAAAACCGCAAGAAACGAAACCAGAAGATTTGAACCTAGATAAAGCAAAAGAATTATTAATTGAAGATGGCAAGAAGAAGGGGTCTTTAACGTACGCCGAGATCGCTGCCAAACTTGCGCCATTTACTTTAGATAGCGACCAAATGGACGAATTTTTAGAGTTGCTTACAGTATTAACAATTGAGGTTTCTGACGATGAGGAGGAAGATGATCCGAATGAAGCAGAATTAATCAAGGAAGAGACGGCTGAAATTGACTTGAACGATTTGAGCGTGCCTCCAGGTGTTAAAATCAATGATCCTGTGCGTATGTATCTAAAGGAAATCGGTCGTGTAAACTTGCTTTCTGCGGACGAAGAGATTGCCTTAGCGAAGCGCATCGAAAAAGGCGATATCGAGGCGAAAGGACGTTTGGCAGAAGCTAACTTACGTCTTGTTGTCAGCATCGCAAAACGTTACGTTGGTCGTGGTATGTTATTCCTTGATTTGATTCAAGAAGGTAACATGGGATTAATGAAAGCCGTTGAGAAGTTTGATTTTAACAAAGGCTTCAAATTTAGTACGTATGCGACATGGTGGATTCGTCAAGCAATCACCCGTGCCATTGCCGATCAAGCGCGTACGATTCGTATCCCAGTTCACATGGTCGAAACGATTAACAAATTAATCCGCGTGCAGCGTTCATTACTCCAAGATTTAGGACGTGATCCAACACCTGAGGAAATCGGTGAAGAAATGGATTTACCAACAGAAAAAGTTCGTGAAATCCTAAAAATTGCACAAGAACCAGTATCACTTGAAACGCCAATCGGTGAAGAGGATGATTCGCACCTTGGTGATTTTATCGAGGATCAAGAAGCGACATCGCCATCAGATCATGCGGCATACGAATTGCTGAAAGAGCAGTTGGAAGATGTGCTTGATACGCTGACAGACCGTGAAGAAAACGTGCTTCGTTTGCGTTTTGGTCTAGATGATGGACGTACGCGCACTCTTGAAGAGGTTGGACGTGTATTCGGTGTCACTCGGGAGCGTATTCGTCAAATCGAAGCAAAAGCGCTTCGCAAGCTAAGACATCCAAGCCGTAGCAAACAGCTAAAAGATTTCTTAGAATAAAAATTTCAGAGGAGAGTGCGTAACAATCGCGCTCTCTTTTTTACAAAGGATGATTTTTTTGAATGAGCAACAATTATCAGAACGACTAGAAAAAGTAGTATCTTATGTGCCAGCAGGATCACGAATTGCAGATATTGGCAGTGACCATGCTTATTTGCCATGCTATGCGGTTCAAAAAGGTCAAGTAGATTTTGCGATTGCCGGCGAGGTTGTAGAAGGTCCGTTTCAATCCGCGACGAAACAGGTCCAGAGCCTTGATTTAGTCAAGAAAATAGCTGTTCGTAAAGGGGATGGCTTGGCGGTCATTGAGAGAGAAGACGCGATTGAGACAATCGTTATTGCAGGAATGGGCGGGGCGCTTATTCGTTCGATTTTGGAGGCAGATTCTGCGAAATTAGCGGGTGTGAAGCGCTTAGTTTTGCAACCGAACATTGCGGCGCATCAGCTGCGTGAATGGGGCGAAGTCAATCAGTGGGCGCTTGTGGCAGAAACGATTCTGCGCGAGGATAATAAAATCTACGAGATACTAGTTTTGGAACCGAGCGAGAATGCGCTTGTTTATTCAGGTGCAGAACGGTTATTGGGGCCATTTTTAATGCGAGAGAAGTCAGCCGTTTTTCAGGCGAAATGGGGACACGAGTTGAATAATTGGAAGGGAATTCAAGCTAAGATTGATGCTAGCAATGCGAAAAATGCAGCGAAATTGGCGGAATTGGATGCGAAAATAAGGATAATAGAGGATGTGTTACGATGAAAGTTGCAAATGGTTACGAATACATCGCTATTTTAGAGGGTATTGCGCCTAGGAAATACGCGATGGAAGGCGATCCGATTGGGCTTCAAATTGGTGATTTAGCACGTAAAGTCCGCAAAATTATGTTTACGTTGGATGTACTAGAAAATGTGGTAGATGAGGCGATTGAAAAAGGCGTGGACATGATTATCGCGCATCATCCATTGCTTTTTAGACCGCTCAAAAAGATTGACTTCGGGACGCCTGAAGGTAGAATTGTGAAGAAATTGATTAAGCATGATATTATCGTTTACGCGGCGCACACGAACTTAGATATTGCGAATGGCGGGGTGAATGACGCAATAGGTGAATTGCTAGGTCTTGACGACACTGAAATTATTGTTCCTACATATACAGAAACCTATAGCAAAATTGCGGTTTACACGCCTGATTTTGCAGAGGAGAAGATTCGTTTGGCCTTGGTGAACAATGGCGCAGGACGATTTTCGGATCGTTACTCCGAGTGTACTTTTTCGGTGGAAGGGACTGGGCGTTTCTTGCCGCATGATGGCGCGAATCCGACAATTGGGAAACCAGGGGATCTTGAAACGGTGCAGGAAGTGAAGATTGAAGCGATTTTTCCGCATTCTGAAATGGACCGAATCGTGAAAGCGGTGAAATTATCGCATCCTTATGAAGTACCGGTTATTGATATTTATCCAATCGAAAATGTGACGTCAAAAATGGGGTTGGGTCGAATTGGGAATTTGCCGAAAGCGATCGATTTGAAGGCGTTTATTGGTTTTGTGAAGGAGAAACTTTCGATTGAGAATGTGCGAGTTATCGGGGACACGAACCGTGCTGTGCGTAAAGTTGGGATTATCGGTGGGGATGGGAATAAGTTTATCCATGATGTAAAGCGTGCAGGAGCCGATGTTTATATTACTGGTGATATTTATTATCATACTGGTCATGATTTAATGGCGATTGATTTGCCGACGATTGATGCAGGACATTATATCGAGAAAGTGATGAAAGCTAGCCTGTTGAAGCAGTTTGATGAGGCCAGCCAGGTACACGGATATGAAGTGGATTTTATCGTGTCGGAACGAAATACGAATCCATTTACTTTCTACTAAATACGCAAAAAGGATTAGAGCGCATGGACAGGCTCTAATCCTTTTTTCACTTGCCGCCGTTTTTTAAGTGTTCTAAACGAGCAGCGCGTTGTTTTTCGATATTTTTCTTACGGGCACGTGGCAAAATGCTGATTGGATCGACATCATGCTTGCGCTCCCATGTGGTAGAATCTTCTGGGTCATAGGCATCTAGGAAAACGAGCACTTCACGGATGATTTGGGTCGGCGTACTCGCCCCAGCGGTCACAGCCACTTTCTTCGCATCTTTAATCCAATCTAGATTCAGCTCTTCGATATTGGCAATCCGATGTGCAGGGACGCCAGCTTTTTCTTCGGATACTTGCGCTAAACGATTGCTGTTGTTACTTCTAGGATCACCGACAACAATCGTCACGTCTGCACCTTGTGCTTGTTTTGCAACAGCTTCCTGACGAACTTGAGTCGCCATACAAATTTCTTGATGTTGCTCTGCTTGCGGATAGACCGACTGGATATAATCCATCAAATCCATCACGTCCCACTGACTCATCGTCGTTTGATTTGTCACAAAAACTTTCTCATTGGTAAGTGCTAAGGCATCGACATCTGCCATATTTTCAACGAGATGTACGATATCCGGCGCAACACCAACGGCACCTTCTGGCTCTGGATTGGCCTTTTTTGCCGATATAAATGACATGAAAACCTTCATGCTTCTTCTCTAAAATTAAATCGTACGTTCGCGTCACATCTGGACAAGTGGCATCAAGCGTTGTGAGGCCTTTCGCTTTCGCGCGTTCTTTCACGGCCGGCGAAACACCATGTGCTGTAAAAATGACGGTACCGCTATCGATTTGGTCTAAAATAGCTTCCCGATTCGGACCATCAAGCGTGACAATTCCAACATCTTCAAAAGCTTCTGTGACATGTTGATTATGAACGATCATGCCGAGTATATGAATGGGGCGGGGCAGGTTCGGATCGAGTGAAGCATTACGCGCAATCACCATCGCATCCACCACGCCGTAACAATAACCACGAGGGGCAATCTTTATAATTTCCAATGTGAAACCTCCTAAATTTCTCAAGGTGTAGCAATAGCTGGGCAGGACAACAAAAATGCCGACTACTTTTCTATTATAAGCCAGATTTGACAGGGTTTCAACTGGCGGAATTTTGCTAAAGTGAAAAACGGTTAGCTTTTCTTGCTGACCTGACCTAGAAACTATGATATAATAGCGTTTAGGAACAGAACGGAGTGGAAAAATGAACAAAAAAAACAAGGTTTGATCAATTTCATTTTCAACCTTTTATTCAGCTTGCCATTGATAAATTAGGTTTTTATGAACCAACAGAGGTACAACAGAAATTAATTCCGGCGATTATGAAGGGCGAAAGCGTTGTAGGACAATCTCAAACGGGAACTGGGAAGACGCATACTTTCTTACTGCCAATCATCAACAAAATTAGAGCGGACAAAGATAGCGTGCAGGCAGTTATTACAGCACCTAGCCGCGAGCTCGCAACGCAAATTCATAACGAAATCAAAAAACTCATCAAATATAGCGATGACGAAATTCGTTCGTTGCTTGTTATTGGTGGTACGGATAAACAAAGAACCATCGATCGTTTGAAGAAACAGCAGCCTCATATCGTTGTTGGTACGCCGGGTCGGATCAATGATTTGATTCGTGAAACAGCGCTACTGGTTCATACAACGCAGGTTTTTGTTATCGATGAAGCGGACATGACGCTTGATATGGGATTCTTGATGGATGTCGATCAAATTGCGAGCAAAATGCCTGAAAACCTGCAAATGCTTGTTTTCTCGGCGACAATCCCGCAAAAATTAAAACCTTTCTTGAAAAAGTACATGGAAAATCCGCGTTATGAGCATATTCAGCCGCAAGCTCTTGCGAATACAGACGTGAAACATCAGTTGATCGCTCGTCGTAGTAAGGACAAGATGGATATTCTGAAAAACGCGCTTGTAGCTTATCAACCATATTTAGCAGTTGTTTTCACCAATACGAAAGCAATGGCTGATGAAGTGGCGAAAGGCTTGACCGAACGCGGTTTGAAAGTAGCGAAAATTCATGGTGGCGTTGAGGCCCGCGAGCGTAAACGTACAATGAAACAGCTGGAAAACCTAGAATACCAATACGTTGTAGCGACTGACCTAGCTGCACGTGGTATTGATATTCAAGGAATCAGCCATATTATTAACTACGAATTACCAAGCGATCTTGATTTTTATATCCATAGAACGGGTCGTACAGGCCGTGCCGGGCACTCTGGTATCGCGCTAACGATTTATGAGCCATCGGATGAGGATGCACTGAACCAACTGGAAAAAATGAACATCGAATTCAAGCATGTCGATCTTAAGAATGGTGAATTTGTGGATGCGGATGACCGTAACCGTCGTCAAAAGCGGGAAGCGAAGCGCGAAGCAGCGGATCCACGCGAAATCGGTATGCGTAAAAAAAGCCAAAGAAAAAGGCAAACCAAACTACAAAAAGAAACTCAACTACAAAATGAATGAAATTAAACGTCGCGAAAGAAAAATGAACAAACGCGGGAGGTAACTAGCATGTTAAGATTAGGCTCACATGTTTCGATGAGCGGCAAAGATATGATGCTTGCCGCAAGTCAGGAAGCAGCATCTTATGGATCGAATACGTTCATGATCTACACAGGCGCGCCACAAAATACACGGCGTAAACCGATTGAAGACTTGAACATTGAAGCGGGACTTGCGCATATGAAAGAGCATGACATCACGGATATCGTGGTGCATGCGCCTTACATTATTAATATTGGGAACGCCGTGAAACCAGAAACATTTGAAATCGGCGTCACTTTTTTGCAATCGGAAGTGGCACGTACAGCGGCTCTTGGCGCGAAACAAATCGTTCTTCATCCTGGCGCGCATGTTGGTGAAGGTGCAGAAACGGGAATCAAGCAAATTATTAAAGGCTTGAATGAATCGTTGAAACCAGATCAAAATGTGCAAGTAGCGCTCGAAACGATGGCTGGAAAAGGTACAGAGATTGGCCGAACATTTGAAGAAATCGCCGCGATTATGGATGGTGTGACGCATAATGAGTTGCTTTCTGTAACGTTTGATACGTGTCACGTGCATGATGCTGGTTATGATATTGTGAACGATTTTGATGGTGTTCTGAATCAGTTTGATAAAATTATTGGTTTGGATCGCTTGAAAGTGTTACATATCAATGATAGTAAGAATGAACGTGGGGCGCATAAAGATCGTCATGCGAATATTGGTTTTGGTCATATTGGCTTTGACGCGCTGAATTATATCGTGCATCATCCGCAGCTGGACGACATTTCTAAGATTCTGGAAACGCCGTATGTTGGGGAAGATAAGAAGAATAAGAAAGCGCCATACAAGCATGAAATTGCGATGCTTCGTAGTCAAACATTCGATCCAGATCTTTTGACAAAAATCATAGCAGCCGAATAAGGCGCTAATAAAGGAGATAAAAACATGACAAAATCACTCGTTTTTGGACATAAAAACCCGGATACAGATACGATTTGTTCTGCGATTGCGTATGCAGAATTAAAGAAAGCGCAAAGGCAAGACATCGAAGCGGTTCGTCTTGGCGAAATCAACAGCGAGACGGCTTTCGTCCTTGATTATTTTAAGATAGAAGCGCCGCGCCTTGTTGAAACGGTTGCGAATGAAGTAAAAACGGTTAGCTTAGTAGATCATAATGAAAAACAACAAAGCGTAGCTGATATTGCTGATGTTACCGTTGTAGAAGTCATCGATCACCATCGTATCGCTAATTTTGAAACGGCAGATCCTTTGTATTACCGCGCGGAACCAGTTGGTTGTACGGCGACAATCCTTTTCAAAATGTTCCAGGAAAAAGGCATCGAAATTTCGAAAACAACGGCGGGTCTTATGCTTTCGGCGATTATTTCCGATACTTTGTTGTACCAATCACCAACATGTACACCAGAGGATAAAGAAATCGCTGAGAAATTAGCGGCTATCGCGGGAGTTGAAACAGCTACATACGGCTTGGAAATGCTAAAAGCTGGCGCAGATGTGACGACTAAAACGGTGCCTGAACTATTGCTGGACGCCAAAGAATTTGAAATGGGCGGTTCAAAAGTAGAAATCGCGCAGATCAATGTTGTCGATGAAAAAGACGTGTTGATTCGCCAAACAGAAGTGGAAGCAGAGATGAGCAAACGGATTGCTGATAAAGGTCTTGATTTGTATTTATTCGTCATCACCAATATTTTGACGAATGATTCTGTAGCCATTGCGCTTGGTAGCAAAACGGATAAAGTCGAAGCGGCATACGGTGTTGTTTTTGCGGCGAATGTAGCACCGCTAGCTGGTGTTGTATCGCGTAAGAAGCAAGTCGTGCCAATTTTGACAGAGATTTTTGCGAAATAATAACGGAAGGAGAAGCAGCTTCGTGTGTAGGCTGTTTCTTTTTCTACCATGAGGAGCGATTGATTTGGAGATACATCGTTTGGATACCCTATCGTTAAAGGAACAAGTGGCATTGTGGAATGAGGCGTTTGGAGATTATCTCGTACCGGCTGTTATGACGGAGGCGAGTTTCACCGCACGGATGGAGAAATTGCAACAATCCCCACACGAGTCGCTTATCGCAAAAGTCGAAGGAGAGGCTGCGGCGATTATATTAACGGGAACGCGCGATTTCAAAAATACGAGAATGGCGTGGATCGGTGGGCTCGCAGTTGTGCCGAGATTTAGAAAAATGGGCGTATCGCGTCAACTTTTGGAGCGGCTTTTTGTGGGTTACCGAGAGCAGGGAGTGGCTGAGTCGCGTTTAGAGGTGATTTCGGAGAATGTTCCTGCGCTGGGACTCTATCAAAAGCTAGGCTACACCGAAATAAACGAATTGATTTATCTCACTGGGAACTTGCAGGATTACGAGGTTGTCGGTTATCAGTTAAAAGAAGTAAGCGATCCGAACGATTACATAGCGCTGGAAGAGGATGCGTTACCATGGCAAAATAGGATTGCAGCACATCATAAAATCGCGACTATTTGGCGGAAGGAGAAGCAATTAGGCTATATTGTGTATGGGGCTTCGGATGATAATTTGATTCTTTTGCAAGTGAGACTAGATAACGCGCCAGAGCAGATTTTAGACTTATTACAGGCTTTTTATGACACATATGGCGGCATTTCCTGCGCGGTATTTAATGAAGTCGTGACAAGTGAATATATCCCTGTTTTACTGGATAAAGGCTTCGAAAAAATAGCAACACAAATCCAAATGCGTAAAATAATCTAGCAAAATGCGTTTTCCACTCGGAAAAACGCACTTTTAACACCTAGGTTCTCCGACGAATCGGAATGAAGCTTGCCAAGAACAATACAATTGCCAAAATCAGTGCTGTGTACGAAACGAAGGCGTTCCAATCCAGCACGCGAACGTAGATGCCGACGAACGCCCAGACGAAGACAAGTGGCGCGATCCAATCATTTTCGCGGACTCGGAAAGTATAAGCGATAAGCGTCGCAATAATGAGTAGCGCAATCGTCCAAGCAACCTCACCAAGCCCCTAAAAAAGCTGGTGATTTCCTTCCAAGTGATGTAGTAACAAATATTCGCGATAGTTGCCACGCTGACCCAGCCTAAATAGAGACTGATTGGTGCCCTCCAAACGAGCGATTTTGTCACGATTTGTTGTGCTTTATACAGTGTGATGAGTCCGACTAACAGTAATAGCATGACAATAACCGATCCTAAAAAATAACCATAATGCCAGCAAACAATCCATAAACCATTCAATAAAGACGTGATGGAAAATGAAAAGGCGAGTGCTGTCGTCACATTTTTTCGGTTGAAAGTCAGCGCGATAAGCATAGGAATAAACTGATATAAATAACGCCCCAAATAACAAATACATACCCTGCCGGTGTAAATAAGACATCGAGTCGATTGGAAATTTCGCCAGTATTGAGGCCATTCAGCGGCAAAATATTAGCGAGTGCATTGATGCCAACCATGATCACAAAGCACAGATACATCCAGATTAGTTTCATTTCAAGCACCTCCATATTTGTGCTTTCCCTTTATCGTGGTTCATTAATCATCTGATAAACGAATAAAAATGATAAATAAGAGTCATTACGATTTACAGGTTCGGCTTTTTTATGTATACTAGAATGAAGTAGTGATTTTTAAGTATAAAAGGAGTTTTTTCAAGGTATGGATGAGATATTAAAGGTAGCGAACATTTCCTACCATTACGATAAAGAAGAAGTGCTCCAGAGAATCAACTTATCAATCAAAAAAGGGAGTTTCACCGGGATTATCGGGCCCAATGGTTCTGGGAAATCGACCTTGCTGAAACTGATCTTAGGGCTTCTAAAAACACAACAAGGAGAGATTACGTTGTTTGGAAAGCCGCACGCAGACTTTAAGGATTGGTCTAAAATTGGCTTTGTATCGCAAAAATCCAATGCGTTTAACGGTGCTTTTCCGGCGACGGTGAAGGAAGTTGTGTCTAGCGGTTTGGTGAAGAAGAAAGGAATGTTTCGTCGGTTGAATCGCCATGATTTTGAAGCGGTCTATGAGGCGCTAGACATTGTGGATATGAGACGGTTTGCGGGGCGGAATATCGGCGAGCTTTCTGGTGGGCAGCAGCAACGTGTTTTTATCGCCCGCGCGCTTGTGAGTAAACCGGAAGTACTGATTTTGGACGAGCCGACAGTCGGTATTGATGCGCAGAATGTGGCGTCTTTTTACGAGTTGTTGAAAGAGCTGAATGCGAAAGAGGATATTACGATGTTGCTTGTGACGCAT
This sequence comes from Listeria cornellensis FSL F6-0969, assembly GCF_000525855.1. Classification (GTDB taxonomy): domain Bacteria; phylum Bacillota; class Bacilli; order Lactobacillales; family Listeriaceae; genus Listeria_A; species Listeria_A cornellensis. The sequence goes on along the minus strand of NZ_AODE01000033.1, from coordinate 52,314 downwards.
GATATTTTAGCGGTGAATTCGTATGTGGATCATATTGTCAGCATGAATACGAAGGTGCTTTTTGACGGGACGGCCGTTGATTATCAGTTGTACTTAGAGGAACGAGAACTTGAGGCGCTTGAGGCGAGTCGGATTGGGGTGACACATTGTGATTGCGAACCTGTTTGAATACGATTTTATCCGAAATACGTTTATCGTCGGCATCGTGATCGGGATTGTGGCACCGCTTTTGGGAAGTTTTATCGTGGTTCGGCGGCTTTCCTTGATGGCGGATGCGCTAAGTCATGTCAGTTTGGCGGGCATCGCGGTGAGCCTTTATTTAAGCAAGATGTATTTACCACTCGTGGCGCTGAATCCGCTGTATCTTGGCTTCGGTTTTGCAGTCGGTGGTTCTCTATTGATGGAGAAACTACGCAATGTGTATAAGCAATTCCAAGAACTGGCGATACCGATTATTATGTCGGCGGGGATGGGATTCAGTGTTATTTTTATATCGCTTGCAAATGGATTTAATACGGACCTTTTCAGCTACTTATTCGGAAGTGTCAGCGCTGTGAGTACATCGGATATGTGGACGATTTTGGCGACTGCGTTTATCGTATTACTCACTGTATTTTTCTTGTATAAAGAACTATTTTTGCTATCGTTTGACGAAGAGTACGCGAATGCCTCAGGAATTCCTGCAAAAGTGGTTGATGTGATTTTCATGTTGTTAGTAGCGCTCGTGATTGCGTCCAGTATGCGCATTGTTGGGATTCTACTAGTGTCGTCTCTTATGACGTTGCCCGTAGCAGCCGCAATTCGTATCGCTAACGGCTTTAAACAGACCATTGCTTATGCGATTCTGTTCGGGGAAATATCGGTGATAGGCGGCCTTGTGAGTGCTTTTTACCTCGACCTAGCTCCAGGTGGTTCGATTGTTATTATCTCTGTCTTGATTCTCGTTATAACGATTAGTGTTCAAAAAAATTAAACAAAAACTGGCGATAGCCGAAAGAAGTGATTCGAATGTCTCTAACAGCTAATGAAGCATTGCAGTTAATGAAGCGAAAAGGCTACAAACATACGGATAAGCGCGAATTTCTAATTAACCTGTTTGCACGAAAAAATCGTTATATGACGGCAAAAGAAGTTTTGGAGTGCATGAAAGAGGATTTTCCAGGAATTAGTTTTGATACAATTTACCGTAATTTGTCTTTATTTGTGGAATTGGATTTATTTGAGGAAACCGAGTTGTCGAGCGAGAAACATTTCCGGTTATCGTGTGCGCATGAAGAACATCATCACCATTTTATTTGTATGGAATGTGGGAAAACGCGCGAAATTCGGATGTGCCCGATGGATTTCTTGGAAGAAGCATTGCCGGGTTATCAGGTCGAAGGTCACAAGTTTGAAGTGTATGGAAAATGTCCAGATTGTCTCGCAAAAGTTGGATGAAAACACGAAAACGCGCCCCCATCAACGGGAACGCGTTTTTTTTCTTGGTTACAAAATTAGTACCATTTATTTGTCCAAACTGATAACCAATCGAATCGACTAACTCGGAAATCGTGTTGACCTGCTGGATATTGGCGAGCTCACACACGATATCAGCCGCAACGATGGAATCTTCCAACGCGTGGTGATGTTCAAATGTGATGCCAAAATAATCGGCAACAAGGTTCAACTTATGCGAACGTAATGGCAATATTTTTTGCGATAATACGCAGGAACAGAAATAGAGATTTGCGGGTAATGGCAGATCGTATTTCTCCGTTGTAGCGCGGAAAACATTGATATCAAACGTTGCAAAATGGGCCGCGACTGGTAAATCGCCGATAAAGTTAATAATACTTGGATAGACTTCCAACCAATTCGGCGATTCCCACACGTCTTCTGGATAAATGCCGTGGACGCGAATATTGGAAGGGTAGAAATCTTCTTCAGGATTGATTAATTGATAGTATTCGGAATGCTTTTCGCCGTTCAGATATTTGACCATTCCAATCGAACAAGGACTCGTCCGCGAACCATTGGCAGTTTCAAAATCAAGAACGACATAGTTTAAATCTCTCATCTTGTCTTCACTCCTTCTCATCCATCATACCTCTAAGAATTTGACTTGCGCAAGGATTTTGGTTTGATATAAAGGCCAAGGTCGCGCCGTTCTTTTCGCAATGCTTTGGACAGCGAGAGCATCATCAAAAGCATAATAAACGAAAACGGTAGGGCGACGATGATTAGCATATTTTGCAAGCCTTCTAAACCACCACTGAAAAGTAGAATCGAAGCAATGAGCGACTGAATAATGCCCCAAATAAATTTGACACGATTCGCAGGGTTCATCACGCCGTTCATCGTTTGCATACCAAGCACATACGTGGCCGAGTCAGCAGATGTAATGAAAAATACGCCAATCAAGAAAATCGCGATGACAGAAAGTAGCGATCCCAGCGGCATGTGGTTGAAAGTACCAAACAGGACTTCTTCGGTTTTCAGTTGCGTTAAGTCAAAGCCAGCGCGTTGAACGGACGTAGATGCTGTTCCAAAAACAGCGAACCAGACAATACTAAGTAGCGTCGGCAACAGGATAACACCAGCTAAAAATTCACGGATTCGGCGACCTTTGGAAACACGCGCGATAAAAATACCGACAAACGGTGACCAAGAAATAAACCAAGCCCAGTAGAAAATAGTCCAGCTATTAATCCACTCACGACCCGCCGCATCAACCGGTGAAGTCCGGAAGCTCATACCGATAAAATTTTGCATATAAGCGCCGGTAGCGTCGGTCATCATATTTAGCGTCAACAAGGTCGGGCCAACGACAATAACGATAATCATCAGAAGGACGGCCAACACCATATTCGTGTTGCTGAGCCACTTCATACCGCGACCAAGCCCACTCATGGCAGAAGTCAAAAACAGGACGGTAACGATGGCAATAATGATAATCTGAACTTTAAAACTAACGGGAATGTCAAATAAGAAGGACAAACCGCCATTGATTTGCGTCGCACCAAAGCCAAGCGTTGTCGCAACACCGACAATCGTCGCGAATACGGCAATAACATCAATCGTCACGCGGACGGAAGGCTTCATCCATTTTCCAAGAAGCGGGTCAAGCGTTGCGCTAATAAGTCCTGGCTTGTCATGTCTAAATTGGAAGTAGGCAAGCGTCAGCCCAACGAAAGCGTAGATCGCCCAAGCATGAATTCCCCAATGGAAAAAGGAAAAACGGAGCGCGTCCATTAACGCTTGATTTGTTCCAGGTGCAGCTTCAGGACTCGAAATCGCATAATGAGATAACGGCTCCGTCGCGCCCCAGAATACGAGCCCAACGCCCATTCCAGCGCTGAACAGCATACCGAACCAAGAAATAGTTGAATATTTTGGTTTTTCTCCCGCTTTACCGAGTTTGATCGATCCAATCGGACTAAAAATCAAGTAAAAGCAGAAAATCACGATGACTGAAACGAAAATTAAGTAGTACCAGCCAAATGTTGTTGTAATAAAATTTTGAATGTTCGCGGTTACGCTAGCTAGACCTTTTGGCGTTAGCATGCCGATTGTAACGAAGACAAGCGTGATGGCCAGCGTGATCCAAAATACATTTGTAATTTTGTGCGAAGTTTCCTTTTTTGTTCCCATAATTCCTCACTTTCATTGCTAGATAAGTTTCTGTGTAGAATCTAGCAAATAAACAAGAATGAAACGGTGAAATAGCTCCATTCGGGTTTGTATATTAGTTGACCTTAACTATGGTAACAAAGATTGGCGGTGAAAGCAAATGAGCTACAATAGGCTAGCATTCGATGTTTGAATTATCAGATATAGGATAAAGTTACATAATGGTATAACACGCATCTATTAGGCAGTATCTGGAGGGGAAAAGCATGAAGAAAGAAAACAGCTTTCTGGTAGGATTCATTATTGTCGTTGTTTTAATCTCTTTTAAAATTTGGATAAAATTCACTTTTGAGTTACAGTTATTCTGTTTGATTTTATTGGTCGCTGCATCGTGGACATTGAAATACTTTATTTTCAAAAAGCTGAAATCAGGTAGGAAATAGAATAAAAGAAAAAACGTCGATGCGCAACAATTGGCATCGACGTTTTTTTTGGATTATTTTGCAGCTTCGGCTTCTTCCGCTGCTTTTTTAGCGAAATATTCCTCAGCTAGAATATCGATTTCTTTCTTCAGTTCTTCCACCATTGTTTCTTCGGGAACTTTACGAACGATTTTACCGTGACGGAAGAGAAGTCCTTCACCACGAGCACCGGCGATTCCGATATCGGCTTCACGAGCTTCACCAGGACCGTTTACGGCGCAACCAAGCACGGCAACTTTTAACGGCGCTTTGATTGTGGAAATGTATTCTTCTACTTCATTCGCGATGCTGATTAGGTCGATTTCGATACGACCACATGTTGGACACGAGATAAGTGTCGCAGCATTGGATGAAAGACCGAATGATTTCAACACCTCACGCGCTACTTTAATTTCCTCTACAGGATCGGCAGAAAGGGAAACACGAAGCGTATTTCCGATGCCCTTGCTAAGAATCGCACCAAGACCGACGGCACTTTTGATACCTCCGGCGAACTGTGTACCTGATTCTGTGATTCCTAAATGTAGCGGATAATCGAACGCTTTAGAAGCTAAATCGTAGGCTTCGATTGCCAAGTTCACATCGGATGCTTTAAGGGATACGATGATATCATGGAAATCGAGGTCTTCTAGAATTTTGATATGATCTAGCGCACTTTCTACCATACCTTCTGCCGTAGGATAGCCGTATTTCTCGATGAATTTCTTCTCGAGACTACCAGCGTTGACCCCGATACGAATCGGAATTCCTTTTGCTTTTGCCGCGTTCACGACTTTAACAACACGATCACGACGGCCGATATTACCGGGATTAATCCGGATTTTATCGACACCAGCCTCGATTGCTTTTAAAGCTAAGCGATAATCGAAATGAATATCAGCTACGAGTGGAATCGAAATTCTGCTTTTTATTTCTGCAAGGGCATCCGCCGCGCGCTCATCAGGGACGGCGACACGAACAATTTGGCACCCAGCTTCTTCGAGACGATGGATTTCAGCAACCGTTGCCTCTACATCATGCGTTTTCGTTGTGGCCATACTCTGGATAAATAACTCATTACTACCGCCTATGGTCAAATTACCAACCTTTACGGGCCGGGTATTTGATCTATGTGTTCTTTCTGTCAAAGCGATTCGCTCCTTATAATCCTTACGTGCAGGATTTGTTATTATTAATGCATTACTAATCATACCACTATTCGTGTGAAAAATCATCCATCTTGTTTATTAGAAATTGGTGAGAAAACGGCATTGTGTCACTGTTATAAGAATTTGAAAAGGCTAAAAAAGGAAGTTTTAACACCAATTATTGTACACCATATCAAATGGAAAGACTATATCCAGTCGCATAAATATTGCGCAAGATACAGTCTTTTCCGATTGAATTATTTGATAGGTTGTTTTTGATCTGTAGGTGGAATTTGCCGAATCACTAGGAAAATAATGAAGAAGCTGACGGCCATGTTGATGGTGGAAAGGTAAGGAACCGCGATTTGGAACCAGTACATAATCATCGTGAACACAGCTGCGAGCGTCATACTGTATGCCGCGATATTCCAGTTGTTGAAATAGCTGATTCCCATGCGACCAAACCCGCTCATAATATATCCAAATAGGGCATAGAGCGCGACTTTGAAGAAGGAAACAAGAATCATCGCGATTAAAATGATACCGAGTAAAATCGGGATAAAGTATTTTGACAAGTCTTCCATTGACTGGTAGAAACTCACCAAATCATCTTTGGATTTAATTCCCGCAGTCGCATAGCTTACCGATTGATCCACACCAGGCGCTTTAATATAAATTTTATCCGATAAAAAAGCGATGGCGCTGTCCGCAGAACCGAGTTGATTATCGACTTGGTCTGTGGTCAGGCTATCCGTCGAATCGAAGACGAAAAAGACGCTACCTTGGTCGATGGTGATTGGTTTGTCAGCATCAGAAACGAGTTTTCCATCTTCCACGGTGAAATCAGGAATATCATTTTTAATCGTATCTGCGCCAACTTTCATGGCATCATTTGCGGCAGTCGCTGTGTGGTAGCCGATTGGTAAAAAAATCAGAATCGAAATGAGAATTATGTAAAGAATCGATTTCCATATTTTATCCGCTCGAAATGTTGCGATATCCTCTGGGGAGTAGATACTTTTTTGCAAAACGTTTGAAAATATTCATTTGGTTGTGATGCACCTCATTCTTGGTTTATTTATATAGTAGAAAACGTAAATCTTAGTTGGGATTTGCTTTCTTTATAATAGCTTGAAATTGGCAGGATTGCAAGGGTAGGAAAAGATGCGGTTAGTAGTTACGTCAGCCGTGTCACCTCCTATGAAAAAAGGATGTTGCTTTTTAGAGCCCGCTCAGCTTTCAAGTAAGCATTTAAATTGCAACGCTCCCTTTCTAGTGATAACCTTATAGACGTAGGGAAAATTCGCGGGTCGCGTTATCCCTGAGTTTTTTTCAAATAAAGATATATCAAGGAGGAGTTTTTATTATGACATATGAATTACCTAAATTAGCTTACACATACGATGCTTTGGAGCCGAATTTTGATAAAGAAACAATGGAGATTCACTATTCGAAACATCATCAAACGTACGTAACGAAATTAAATGATGCATTAAAAGGACATGACGATTTAGCTGCTAAATCTATCGAGGACTTGGTTGCTGATTTAAATAGTGTTCCTGAAAACATCCGTACTGCTGTTCGTAACAACGGCGGCGGACATGCGAACCACACATTTTTCTGGGAAATTCTTAGCCCACAAGGTGGCGGCGAACCATCTGGCGCTTTAGCAGATGCAATCAACGCAACTTTTGGTAGCTTCGATGAATTCAAAACGAAATTCGCTGATTCAGGCGTTGCACGTTTCGGTTCTGGTTGGGCGTGGCTAGTAGTGAAAGATGGCAAATTGTCTATCATCTCTACTCCAAATCAAGATTCACCGTTAACAGAAGGCTACACACCAGTTATCGGTCTTGACGTTTGGGAGCACGCATACTACTTGAAATTCCAAAACTTACGTCCAAAATACATCGAAACTTTCTGGAACGTAGTAGACTGGAACAAAGCTGGCGAGAACTTCGACGCAGCAAAATAAATTTGAACTTGTCTATAATCTAAATAAATTGGCGACAAGCGCTCGCATTCAAGGAATTTTGCGGACTTCCGGTTCTCATGTACAAGTCGTACACTCCGCTTCCGGCTTCCACCAAATTCCCCGAATACAAACGCTTTCGCTCAATTTGTTTAAAGCATAATCTTCGTCTTACCCAATGATGGGCTAGGCGTTTTTTTTGCGTGCTTAGAGTATTGTCTTATACTATTTCTGCATGGAATTACAAATCTAAAGATGCCTTTAACTTTTCTTAATGATTTTCTCATCAAACTCTAGTGGTAATCTCGCCAAAATTCAGATACAATAGAAGTAGATGAGTGCTGAAAAAGGAAGGATTGTGACACGTGAAAAATAGATTTATCAAGAAGACCGACAAACCGAAGAAGAAAAGGCAAGTGATTCCACTGCGCTTGAACATCCTATTTTTCGTGATTTTTATATTATTCTCGGCCTTGATTTTGCGCTAGGTGTGGTTCAAATCGTTCAAGGGGAAACGTATAAGCGTCAATTGGAGGAAACGGATGATGTCAGTGTAACGAAAAACGTGCCACGTGGTGTTATTTACGACCGGAATTATAACCTGTTAGTGGGGAATTCTGCGGTGAAATCAATCACATATACGCGTAGTCAGAAAACGCAGGCAACAGACATGATTGCTGTGGCGAAGAAATTGGATAAATTGGTCGCGATTACGCCGGAGAAATTGACGGAGCGTGATTTGCAAGATTATTGGATTTTGACACATCAGAAAGAATCCATCGCACGTCTTAGCAAGGCTGACCAAACTTTGGACGGCGGAAAAGTATACAAGAAACAAATTGCAGGCGTGACGAAAGATGATTTGGCTAGCTTGACCGATGAAGACAAGCGTATCGCGACGATTTACAAAAAGATGACGGCAGGTTATGCGTTGTCGCAAGTAGCGCTTAAGAGTAAAGGCGTGACGGATGAGGAAATCGCGAAGGTAAGTGAGAATTTAGAAAGCTTGCCAGGCGTTGATACGACAACAGACTGGAATCGTTTTTATACGTATGACGAAACATTGCGTTCGATTTTAGGCAGTGTATCAACGGAGAAACAAGGGATTCCGAGTGACAAAGTGGATTATTACTTAGCACAAGGCTACAGCCGGAATGACCGCGTTGGCCGGAGTTATTTAGAAGCGCAGTATGAATCTGTATTAGCCGGACAGAAATCGAAGTCGAATAGTGTTCTGGATAGTAGCGGGAATATTATTGAGACGGTTGAGAAATATGAAGGTTCTAAAGGTAAGGATTTAGTCTTGTCTGTGGATGTTGAGTTGCAGAAGAAGATTGAAGAGATATTGAAGAAGAATATGCAGATTGGTAAGGCTGCTGGAAGTTCTGATTTGTTTGACCGAGCGTTTGCGGTAGCGATGGATCCTTATACTGGGCAAGTATTGGCATTATCTGGGCTGCTGATTAATGATAAGGGTGAGTATGAAGATTATTCACTTGGCAACTTTACCTCAGCTTACAATATGGGATCTGCTGTAAAAGGTGCGACTGTATTAGGTGGAATAATGGACGGAGCTATTACGGAGGATACGGTTTTTGTAGATAAGCCAATTGTATTTAAGGGCACGGATAAAAAAAAGTTCATGGTTTAACCGTAACGGTGAACGCTCATTGTCACTGGATCCTATTGGAGCTTTGGAAATATCATCTAATTCCTACATGTACCAGACATCGATGAAGATGGCTGGGGCAAAATATGTTTACAATGGTCCATTCCGAGCTTCACCAGAAACGTTTGACAAAATGAGATATTATTATAATCAGTTTGGATTAGGAGTTAAGACCGGTATTGACCTTCCAGGAGAACAAGTGGGCTTTAAGGGTGATGACAAGACGATGGGTAAAATTCTCGATTTTTCTATTGGTCAGTATGACTCATATACACCATTACAATTAGCTCAATATGGAGCAACAATTGCAAATGGAGGTTCTCGAGTTGAGCCAACGATGTTAAAAGAAATTCGTGATCCAAGTACAAATGGAGATACTGTTGGAAAGGTAGCAACAGAAATCGAACCAAAAATCTTAAATCAAGTTGGTGCCCCAACGTCAGCGATTAAAGAGGTTCAAAAAGGTTTTTATGAAGTTACTCATGGCGGAAATGGTACGGGTAATAAATATTTTAAAGATGTTCCCGTTGAAGTTGCGGGTAAAACAGGTACAGCTCAAGCCTTTTATGATGGCCCTAAAAAAGGAAATGCAATGGCTGGCGTTTGGAATACAACATTTGTTGGTTACGCCCCAGCTGAGAAACCAGAGATTTCAATCGCTGTTGTAGTTCCCTGGGGATACAGAGATAATGGAAGTACAGATCCTAAGGTTAACATGAAAATTTCTGAGGAAATATTTGAAGCTTACTATGATTTGAAAAAGGCAAGAGCAGAAGCTGGTAAAGATTCTTCAAAAGTGGATCAACCAATTAATAATAAAGCAGCTGCGGCAGCTGCGCAATCTAAATTAAATGATTAATAACTTGTCAAACATAAATTATAAAAGTATTAATAATATTGTTATAAGAAATAAAGAGATCGCAAATCCAGTACTGGATTTGCGATCTCTTTATTTTAACGTTGTACCGTTAGATAATGCTGCAGTACAGCTCTGTATGGCACTGAGCCCCATCCACCATTTACCCATACATCATATTGACCAGCTTTTAATCCTTTCAGGGAAAAGGAAACTCTATATGGTCCACGTTTATAAACATTGATAGATTTATAAAATTTCGAATCACCTTTCTTATACAGCTCTACAGAAATTGCATTTGAATTAGGACTAACTCCAATCACATCAATTGTAGTTGCATTTTTGGAATAGGTATTAGCGTCTGTGTGAAAAGCTACTTGAGATGATCCTTTCGAATTCATAGCAAACGCTTTCGTCGATGAAACCCCTAATACCCCCGCAAATACCAACCCTACAATCAACAAAAATGGTAAAACTCTTTTTCTAAAACTCATTACATTCTCTCCCATCATTCTTTTTTTTGAACTACTCCCTAATCAACAATATAAATATGTATATAGCAAATAGAACTATACATATCATACTGTTAATTGGTGATAATTACAACTATAATCTATATAAGACCCACGTTATTTCCAAGGATAATATGGATGAATTTGTTATAATCGCATGTATGGGATATTTTTTATTCCCAATTCTGATACAAACTAACTTTACTTGGCTAATTTGCCATTTTTTAATTTTTTTTGCATAATTGTTTGAAATTATTCATTGTTTATACTAAATAAGGTTAATTCCACTCACCTAATTCACTCGCAACCATCTGAATAATACGGTTTTGCATGTTATATGCAGTTCGACGGCTTACGTGGATTTTTTGTGCGATGCCTTCCATTGTTGTGTTGGAGTTGGTGCGCCAATATCGTAGTTTAATGAATTCTTGGTATGGATCACCGAGCGAGTTCAGATTACGCATGACATTTTCTATACATCGCACTACGGTTGAAAGCCTTTCAATTCTAATGTCGAGATGAAGCGTATTATAAGAAGGGGATTGTGGATTTTTCTCGTGCTGTAAGTATTGTGTTAACTCATTGATACGTTCTATCATTCGGGGATAATTGATAAGCTCATGCTCGATATAACGATAAATTTCTTTCGGCATAGTTTTAGTTGCTGTTGTCATATTATGACCTCCATTCATCTTTAATATAGGTTCATTATACAACGGATTTCACGTCCAAACCTGTCTGAAATCGCCCATCTTTATTTTTATTTTAAACCGCAAAAAAGCATCGTGAAACGCTGATATACTAGCGCTTTACGATGCTTTAATTTAGAAATCAATGACAGCATTTTTTTAATTCTTTTAGGTAACGTTTTTTCAGAATGGTCTCGATGACTTGGACAATTCGATCGTATTTTTGTCTACGGTGGGCTAATACCACGTGTGTATGAATTGGTGAACTATAAGCAACTTGAAAGAGTCTAAATTCGACTACTAAGAGTAAGATGATTGCCGTAAAGGAAAGCAAAGTATTTGTTTGGTATAAGAATATAAGATAGATGACAGACATTCCCACAAACGAATACATAAAAATTGACTTAATATGCGAATAGGGTGTGAGAGACATTGTACCAGAAAGATATGCTTTTAGATGCTCCAAATCTTCTAGCGGAATTTCTTTTAGGGCTTGGTTTAACATATTCTCGTCATCTGCATGCTTTTCAATAGTAGAAAATAGCTGAGAAAATTTCATATGTTCTGATTTAGATATTTTCAAGAAAATGCGCCTCCTGTGATTTTCTTTCTAAGTTGTCAGTAGAGGCGAATTTATCTACGGTATTTTGCAATTCCTTTTCATAGCGGCTGTTTAGAATGATATCAGCGAGCGAAACAATACGATCGAATTTAGCTCGATTATAGGCAAGTTTTACATGCTGATGGATGGGTTTTCTGGCAAAAAATAAACGAATAATGCTTAATAGACAATATACAAATAAAAGTTCCAAAAAGGTGGACATGAAAAAATTAGTTTGGTACATATTATAAATAAAAATCATCATGCCGGAGACAAAGGTTCCTATGATAATCTCACTTTGTCTAATGAATACGACTCGCGTACCACTTCCTGAAAAATAGGTTTTAACTTTTTCTAGTTCTGTTAGAGTGAGTCTGTTTAGTGCATAGCAGATAGCTTCGACATTATCTGCTTGTTCGATTAAACCAACTAAAAGCTTTGTGAAATTATCTAATTCGGTTTTGGATGCTTTCATTTATGTACCTCCTGGGGTGTATAAAAAATCAAGATTTCATACTATTTTTCGTACTTCTGCGTAACGTTCAGCTAAGATAATATCAATGAGGCTAACAACACGATCATATTTACCTCGGGTATAAGCTAATGCTACGCTAGTCTTAACTGGAAAAGTGAGGGCTGTTCTGAATAATTCAATGACACAAGCTAGAAGGAACATAAGCGCAATAACAGCTACAAAGAAATATTCTTGAAACATGTTGAGAATAAAAATCATCATACCTGCTATAAAAGAACCAATAATTATTGTTCTAAGTCTTTTTTTGTAATTATCAAGTGGTCGACCTCCTGTTGTAAAACTACATCACAATTATAGTATTTGTTGATAATATGCTTAATTAATTTTCTTCAAAATTAGAAGGGGTTTTTAACGCATTTTGAAAATCTCTTCTATATCGTTCATCTAAAATAATGGCCGTCAAGCTGATAATTCGATCGTACTTACCTCTGTTCATTGCGATTTCTAGAAAGGACTTTGTTGGCGCTTTTAAAGTAGAGCGGAAGAAAATTAAGATACATGCTAATAAATAAGCGATTCCAAGGAAAAAAAACTAGCAATTCTGCTTGGAATTTTATGAAAAAGAAAACGGTCATGCCAGAAATGAACGAAGCCATAGAAATTTGCAGAAAGGTTTTTGAAAAGGTTCGAATGCCACTTCCTGAAAAATATGATTGCACACTCTCTAGTTCCTCAGTACTTAACTGGTTCAGATTATAAAGCATTGTTTCCGTATCTGATGTATCAGTTTCAAGAGAAGTAATTAGTTGTGCGAGTTTAGTTAACTCAAGTTTAGATGTCTCCAAAATGCTACCTCCTTATGTACATTAAAAAAATCTACACCCATTATACAACAGATGTAGATTTCATAGTATGATTTAGTAGATGATTTGTCTAGAAAATCTTTATTGTATGCTTGTTCGATTCAACCGGTTAAAAGCTTTGAGAGGTTATCTAATTCTGCTTTTGGTGTTTTTATGTATGTACCTCCTAGTTTGTGTAGTTAAATCCAGATTTCAGACTATTTTTTTCGTACTTCTGCATAACGTTCGGCTAAGATAATATCAATGAGGTTAACAACACGATCATATTTCCCCCGGACATAGGCTAGAGCTAAGTTAGGTCTAACAGGAGATGTAAATAATGGTCGAACCAATTCGATAACGCAAATCAGTAAGAATGCAACTGCAATAACCGCTACAAAGAAATAATCTTGAAACATATTGAGAAGAAAAATCATCATGCCTGCGATAAAAGAGCCAATGACTATCGTTCGTAGTTGTTGAAATGAAGTCCTTTTACCTGTTCCAGAAAAGTAGGCTTTGGTTCGTTCTAATTCTTCTAGTGTCAGAGAGTCTAAGGTTGCATTTAATACTGTGATATCATCAGCTTGTTCCATGACGGTTGAAATGATTTTGGAAAATGGTTCTAAGTCTTTTTTTGTAATTATCAAGTGGTCGACCTCCAAATATAAAATAAACTCTACACCCATTATATAACAGATGCAGAGTTTTGAATACTATTTGTGTGTTACTTTATCTAAAACACTTTTAATACCAATTAAAAGTAATGATGCTGCCCCGATGAGAATTTCTATACCAAGTGCTCCAATGATACATGCTACTGCTCCAAGTACTATAGCTCCACCAAAAGCATAGACACCAACAGTTTGCATTTGTGAATCTAGTTCGTTATTTTTATTATCGAATATGAATGTCACTTTCATCGAAGCGCTTGTTTTATATTTATCTGTCACTTCAATTTCAGGTACATTCGCCGTGAGTGTGATGGTTAGTTTATCCGCAACTGGTAGCCACTTTACGATGATATTTCCAACAACGATTTTTGCGGCTAAATCGGCAACCACTTTTTTTTGTGTTGGCTGCATCCTCTGTTGAGAGGGTTCCTGTCCAATTGGCTAGTTCTTCTTCAAATGACGCATTGATTTTTCCGTCTTTCACTGTGATTGTTGTGTCACCATCACCAGGATTTGTTAGTTTGGCACTTGTTGTAAACAGGACGCTAAGATTTGGTGAAATAACGCGGACATTCGCTTTTTCAAGTTCCAAATCAAAGGTGACTTTATCATCAACCAATGCGGCTAAACTCGAATTTCCGTATAAAATATCACGAATCCGAAGTATACGTGCTCGGTTAATCGCTGCGGAATTCGGTGTGTCGCTCACTGGTGGCGGGGTCACGGTTGAAACGCCCTTATCTGCGCCGGAATAGGTCACTTTATCGATGTCTAATTTCCCGTTTCCTGTGCCGATCGACATTTCGAAATATTGGTCGAATGCCCAGTTGTCAGGCATCGGGAAGCCAAGGTTGCCGCTGAATCCGGTGGACATATTAGCGACAAAAACGTTATCTACGAGACCAGCATTTTTCAGGCGGCTACACACATTGCGGGCACCGTAAACGCCGATTTGGTAGGAACGCAAATCTTGATTTTGCTTGAATGCGGCGCGTAGGTTTTGGAAGTAGGGCATGATTAAATCTGTAATTTGATAGTCGTAGGCGTCGAGGTCGACCGCGAAATAAATCGTTGTTCCTGCTGGAAAACCAAGATTGTATGCGGCATCAATGGCTTTATATCCATCACTAATGCCTTGAAGTGGGACCTCGAAATATGGAATTTCATAGCCGCCGTCTTGGTAGATTGGGAAGATTTTTAGACCTTTTTTTTAGGATTGCCGCGATTTCTGTCGGGTTCATCGCTTTCGGAACTCGAGCACCGCCGCGAATGACATTTCCTGTTAAATAGCGGCCAACGTAGCGGTAACCGGCATTCCATAAGGTATCGATTTGGTCGGTATTCAGGACGTAAGAAGTATCACAGGCGGTCGCGCTTCGGTTCGTATCGCCAGCACTTGATAGCAGCGCTTTGAACGTACCCATATTAATCGCGCCGGTCGTGATACTCATTTTCATAAATTCTTGATAGCGCTTCACCAGATTCGTCGTTTCTGCGTCGTATGTGCCACTAAACTGATTGATCGGCAGGCCGTTGCATGCGAGACTGTATTGCAAAAGTAGAACGAGTGCCTTGTTCGATGGGAAGGTAGGAATCAGGTTTGTCAGATTTGTCGTCGTCCCTGGCCCAAAATTGCCGTTCGCCGTCGTGCGCGCCATGCCTTCTTCTTTTTGAAGGGCGTAAATCAGCGTGGTATTTGTGTCACGACCGTATAAACCATCGCACGGAACGAGTGTACCAATCCAAGCGCTGTAATCCCGATTTAGATTTTGCTGAACCGTCCGAACGGCGAAATTGCCACCACTTACCGTCTGGAACGCGCTCATGTTAAGTAGAGATTTCATAATGATCGTCGATACGACACCATCTTGCGTCGCGAGTCCAGCGTCTTTTTGGAACATTTTAACGGCGATTTGCGTTTGTCCACCGAACGTTCCAGTGAAACCACCGGGGCTATAGCCTTTGCAGTAGAATGCGCCTTGTAAAATATAGTTGATATTGCTCGGTTTGGCGTCGCTTGCTCCGATTGTCAGCGGCTTGAACGCTTTCTCTGTTCCCGGCCCGAAATTATCCGCGGTAGGTGAGATGCCAAGTTCGATTTGAAGGGCGCGCGTTAACGCATACACCGTCGTCCATCCTGTTTTCCCGTTCTCAGGAATCGTTTGATAATCGCCTTTTGCGACATAACTTTGATACGTTTTGTTCAACCAACTCTGTACTGTTTTTACCATTTCATCCATTGTTGCCAACTCCAATTCTCTATTTATGTTTGTCTTACAAGAACTATTTTATAATGAAAAATCATGCGGGAAATGCAGAAAAAATGCAAACAGGTTTTCAGCTAGGATAAAATTTTTCAATTTCTCCTCAAAATCCCGTGCAAAAACCTGATAATTAGCGGATATTATGGTATGATAAGTTAAATGTGAAAAACAGAGTAGGAAGGATATTCAAAGTAAATCGGCGACAAGCGCTCGCATTCAAGAGATTCGGCAGACTTCCGGTTCTCATGTGCACGAGTACGCTCCGCTTCCGGTTTCCACCGAATCTCTTGAATACAAACGCTTTCGCTCGATTTTGCGTAAAGCAGAGACTACGTCTTACTCGAAAAATAATTGGCATTGCGATTCATTCTAGATTTTAGTAAGACTCAACGTGCCCAATTTTTTTCGACAAAATATAGCTAATCCAAGGGGGAAATAGAATGACAAAAAATTATCACGTAGCCGTTGTTGGTGCGACTGGCGCTGTTGGGACTCAAATGATTCAATTACTGGAAGATGTGACGTTTCCGATAAAGGAAGTTTCGTTTTTATCTTCGGCGCGTTCTGCTGGTAAAAAATTGACGTTCCGCGGGGAGGAAATCGTGATTAAGGAAGCGACGCCTGAGAGTTTTGCGGGTGTGGATATCGCTTTGTTTAGTGCTGGCGGTTCTATTTCTGAGCGTTTTGCCAAAGATGCTGTGGCCCATGGCGCGATCGTAATCGATAATACGAGTGCGTTCCGGATGCATCCTGATGTGCCACTTGTTGTTCCTGAGGTGAATCCTGAGGCTTTGCGTGATCATAAAGGCATTATTGCGAACCCGAACTGTTCGACGATTCAAATGGTCGCGGCGCTTCAACCGATTCGTGCGGCTTATGGTCTAAACCGGATTATAGTTTCAACATATCAAGCCGTTTCTGGTTCTGGTATTCAAGCGATTGAGGAGTTGCAAACGCAGTCCCAAGCCATTTTAAGTGGGGAAGATTTTACGCCTGCTGTGATGCCGGTGAAAGGTGACAAGAAACATTTCCAAATCGCGTTTAATGCGTTACCACAAATTGATGTTTTCACGGATAATGACTATACATACGAAGAGATGAAGATGGTCAATGAAACGAAGAAAATCATGAGTGATGCATCGATGAAAGTGGCGGCAACGTGTGTGCGTATTCCGGTTATTACGGGCCATTCGGAGTCTGTTTATATTGAAGTGGAGCAAGATAATGTGAAGGTTTCGGAAATTCAAGAGCTTCTGCGCAACGCTCCTGGGGTTGTTTTGGAAGATGATACAGCGAACCAAGTTTACCCACATGCAGCGAGTTCGGCTGGCAAAAAAGAGGTTTTCGTGGGGCGTGTTCGTCACGACTTAGACGATTCGAAAGGGTTCCACATGTGGATTGTATCGGACAATTTGTTAAAAGGTGCCGCTTGGAATTCGATTCAAATTGCTGAATCTTTAATCGAACAAGAAATCATCTGAAAAACGCGAAATAATTGAGGTGTAGCGAATGAAAATTATCGTGCAAAAATTTGGTGGGACTTCCGTTCAGAACGAGGAGTCCCGCCAGCTTGCATTTAATCATTTACAGAATTCGATCGATCAAGGCTATAAAGTGGTCGTCGTTGTTTCGGCGATTGGCAGGTTAGGTGATCCATATGCGACGGATACGCTGCTAGAGCTCATTGGCGCGAAGGAAACGCGTTTGTCGTTACGAGAGCAAGATATGTTGCTTTCTGTCGGCGAAACGATTTCTACCGCGGTGTTCACGAATATGCTTTTAGAAGCCGACATTAAGGCGACGGCGTTCTCAGGCGCGCAAGCAGGTATCCGAACATCTGGTGAATACACGGCGGGCAAAATTTCCGAGGTTGACGTGACGCGTTTACGTGAAACCTTGGAAACGGTGGATATTGTCGTCGTGGCTGGTTTCCAAGGAAGCGCGCCAAATGGTGATGTTACAACGCTTGGTCGTGGTGGGAGCGATACTTCTGCCGCAGCGCTTGGCGTCGCACTCGCCGCTGAACGAATCGATATTTTTACGGACGTCGATGGCATGTACACGGCTGATCCGCGAATCGTGAAAAATGCGCGTTCGTTGCCGACTGTCAGCTACAATGAAGTGAGCAACATGGCTTATCAAGGCGCCAAAGTGATTCATCCGCGTGCTGTTGAAATTGCGATGCAAGCTAAGATTCCGCTTCGCATTCGCTCGACCTATTTGAAGGGTGAAGGTACGCTGGTCACATCGCAAACCGAGGTCAGCGGTCGTTTTGACGTGAAAGAACGCCTTGTTACAGGCATCGCGCATGTGACGAACTTGACGCAACTTCGTGTCAAAACGGATAGCGTGCATACCCAGCAGAAAGCCTTCGCCATTTTAGCTGAGGCAAGTATTAGTTTAGATTTTATCAATATATCGACAAACGAGATCGTGTTCACCGTGCCAGAACGAAAGCGCGAGCACGTGTTGACACTTTTAAAAGAAGCATCCTACGTGGCAGAAACGACCGAGAATTGCGCGAAAGTTTCCATCGTTGGCGCCGGCATCGCTGGTGTTCCAGGAGTTACCGCCAAAATAGTGTCCGCTTTATCCGCGAAAAACATCACCATTTTGCAGTCTGCAGATAGTCATACCACGGTTTGGATTCTAGTCGAAGAAACGGATTTAATCGCCGCAGTGAACGCACTTCATGACGAATTTTGCATTGAAAATGAGTTGGAGGAGGAATAACATAATGGATTTTGGAAAAGTAGTGACAGCAATGGTGACGCCGTACAATTCCGAGAAAGATAAAGTGTGTAAAAAAAAGGATTCATCGTTTAGTCAACCACCTCATTGAAAACGGGTCGGATGGGCTTGTGGTAGCAGGAACGACGGGGGAATCCCCAACGATTTCGCATGAAGAAAAAATCAAGTTGTTCAAACAAGTCGTGGAAACAAACCAAGGTCGCGCGAAAATCATTGCTGGGACGGGTTCGAATAACACGGCGGAAACGATTGCCTTCACGAAAGAAGTGGAAGAAATCGGTGGGATTGACGCGGTTTTGATCGTGGCGCCGTACTATAATAAGCCAAATCAAGCTGGTCTTTACGCCCATTTTGCAGCAATTGCGGAGGCGACGACGTTACCGGTTATCATTTATAATATTCCGAGCCGTTCGATTGTGAATATTGAGCCAGAAACGATTATCGAGCTGTCCAAAATCGAGAACATTGTAGCGGTCAAAGAATCCAGCGGTAATTTTGATAATATCACGAAAATTATTGCAGAAACGGGCGATGATTTTGCGGTGTACAGTGGGGATGATAGTTTCACTTTGCCGATTTATGCGCTTGGTGGAAAAGGTGTTATCTCGGTTGCGAGCCACATTATCGGGCCTGAAATGCAGACGATGCTTCGCGCTTTTGATGAAGGCGATACAAAAAAAAGCCGCAGAAATTCATGGCAAACTCGTACCGTTAATGAATACGTTATTCATCGCGCCAAATCCAGCGCCTGTGAAACATATGGTTAACAAACTCGGCGTTGACGTTGGGCATTTACGCTTGCCACTCGCGCCGTTAACAGAAACAGAGATAAAAACTATCGAAACAGTATTTAAAAATTATTTGAAATAAGAGGAAGGAGGAATAACTTTGACAATTAAAAAAAGCAAAACACATTAAAATTATCCCACTTGGCGGTGTTGACGAAAGTGGAAAGAATTTATACGTAGCTGAAGTGGATGAATCTATTTATATTATGGATGCAGGTCTGATGTTCCCAGAAGACGAATTATTAGGCATCGACGTCGTTATTCCAGATATTAAATACTTAGAGGACAATCAAGAACGGATCGAGGCTATTTTCCTAACGCACGGTCATGAAGACGCAATCGGAGCCTTGCCGTATATTCTTGCCAAAATTAAAGCACCAGTTTACGGCACGGAACTGACTATTGCACTCGTTAAGGCGGCTTTAAAAGAACATAAGAAAGTTCGCTTCAACGACTTCCATATTGTTGATGAGAAAACGAAATTATCGTTCCCAAATGTGGATGCAGAATTTTTCCGTACAACGCACTCGATTCCTGATTCCGTGGGGATTGTGTTAAATACAAGCGAAGGCGCGATTGTCTACACAGGCGATTTCAAATTCGACCAATCCGCAAAATTAGGCTATGAAACAAGCCTAGGTCGCATTGCTGAAATCGGTGAAAAAGGCGTACTTGTTCTACTATCTGATAGTTCAGAAGCGGAGCATGCAGGCGCTACGTCCAGTGATAGCCTTATCGATGAAGAAATTCGCCATGCTTTCCATTCCGCACCAGGTCGTGTTATCGTAGCGTGTGTTGCATCTAACTTGGTTCGTTTACA
Organism: Listeria cornellensis FSL F6-0969; assembly: GCF_000525855.1. Lineage (GTDB taxonomy): Bacteria > Bacillota > Bacilli > Lactobacillales > Listeriaceae > Listeria_A > Listeria_A cornellensis. The sequence continues at coordinate 32,183 of NZ_AODE01000033.1, read as the reverse complement.
GCAAGTCCTGGATGCATCATTTGCAACAAACCGTAAAGTAGCGATCGTAGGGAAAGAACTAGAACGCGTTTTTGACATCTCCGTGCGATTAAACAAAATCCAATTACAAAGCGAAGATCTGGTTATTCCATTAAAAGAAGCGAAGAAATTACCACAGGACAGGTTAGTTATCATAGAAACAGGTAATCTCGGCGAACCAATCCAATCACTACAATTGATGACACAAGGCAAGCATCCAAAAGTAAACGTCGAAAAAGGCGATACAATCTACATTACAACAACGCCATCACCATCATCAGAAACCATTTTGTCGAAAACGATTGATATGCTGTACAAAGCAGATGCAACCGTACTAACGATGAACCGCGATTTGTTCGTATCCGGTCACGGTAGCCAAGACGATTTAAAACTAATGCTAAACTTAATGAAACCAAAATACTTCATCCCAGTTCACGGTGAATACCGCATGTTGGTGGCTCACGCGAAATTAGCATACCAAGTCGGCATACCAAAATCAAACGTATTCGTAGCTGGAAAAGGTGAAGTTATCGAGTACAAAAATGGCCGTATGACCGCTGGAAATCGCGTGTTTGCAGGTAATACACTAATCGATGGACTTGGCGTAGGAGACGTCGGTAACATTGTGTTACGCGATCGCAAATTGCTATCAGAAGACGGCATTTTCATCGTGGTTGTCACATTGAACCGCAAATCCAAAGCGATCATCTCCGGACCAGAAATTATCTCACGCGGTTTCATCTACGTTCGCGAATCCGAACATTTGCTTGAGAAATCTTCCGAAGTAGTGACAAAAATCGTCGAGAAAAACCTACAAGACAAAGAATTTGAATGGGCGAAGTTAAAACAAGACATCCGCGACCAACTAAACCGCTACCTGTTCGAACAAACGAAACGCAGACCGATGATACTGCCGATTATAATGGAGGTATAACGAAAAGCTGAAACGGCCCGTTCAGCTCCAAAAAAAACTGGAGCGGCCGCAGTAAAAACCCGCACTTGGTTTTTGTGGAGGGCGTGAAGTTTTCGAGGAGTTGGCCGTTGAAGCTGGATCTAGAGAGAAGCTGAAAGAGCCCGTTAGACTCGACAGAAATTGTTAGAGGGCGCAGTAAAAGCCCTCTTTTGACTTTTGCGGAGGCCACGAAATTTCCGAGAGGCTGGCTCTTGAAGCTGGATCCGAAGGCGCGGTCATGACGCGGCGCAAGGAAGGCAGTTTCATTACATTCAACTGCATATTGAGGTTCTAACAAAGCAAACGACGCTTTCTAAGAACCGCAACAAAGCTAGATCTGGAACCGATGATACGTCAAAAATCGGAGCGTTCCCGCAACCGTGATTGCTAGGTTGGGAATAAATACTGAATTATTATTAGTCAGGCTCTTGAGGTAGATCGGAGGCGCCAAACATGACGCAGCGCATGATTAGATGCTTTAAAACATGGAGTTTCAATATTTGAGTTGTGATGGTTCAGAGCTTGGTGTATAAGAGCCACTGGTGGATTACATGCTCGCTGCGCTCTCATGCATATTGAGGCTCTAAATCGGCAAGGGATGCCTCATAAGAGCCACAACATATCAAAAAAAACGTCGCTTTAACTCCAATTTTAAAGGAGCCAAAGCGACGTTTTCCATGGATAAAATTCGGCGAAGACTAATTATTGGCGGAAGATGCTTTATAAGAACCGCTGAAAGGATTACCTGCTCGCTACGCTTGCATACATATTGAGGCTCTAATGCAGCAAAAGACGCTTTATAAGTGCCTCAACATATGTTATAGTACAATAATAACAAATCAAGCAAGGAGAGTTAAAACATGGCCATTTGGTTTACATTACTGGGGTTTGCATTTCTAGCGTTCATCGTTGGACTTATCATGCTGTTCACCCAATCTAAACGCAAAATTGGAATTTACGTCGTGAGTGGCGCGAGTCTTATTATTATCGCCTCTATTATCGGCGTATTTATCTCATTCGGCAACTATAATAAGTTGCAGCAACAAGTCGCAAGTTATTCCTCTGACAGCAAGACTGGCAATACGAAATCAGAAGGAAAAGAAACCTACAACGTGAACTGGCACAACAACGCTGACGGCATGGACAAGAAAATTTCAACGGTCGCCGTCGAGAAAAAAGTCGTCCACTCCACAATGGAAGATAAGGATATGCCAGGAACATTAACAATCGCTATTGAAATCAAAAACAACACAAAAAATGAACTGCTAAGCTATCCGTTACAAGGCGAGTTAACGACAGTCAATGGACAACAATTAGCAGCTGATATCATTCTATCAGATCTTATCGATGGCAAAATGAAGCCAGGAGCTACAATTAAGGGCACCATCGTGTTTCCACTAGATAAACTGGACAAAGTATCAGACATCGAATGGTTCCAATTTTCATGGTCGACATACAACAAGGATAAGTTACTCAAAAGTGATACAGGACGAATTAATTTGAAGAAATAACAAATAGCGCTTTGTTGAGACTGTTCGAAATAAAAGGAGTAAAAATTACAAAAAAAAGCAGTAGAAATGCCAAATTTGAGGCGATTCTACTGCTTTTTAGTATCTTACTCTGTCACATTCAATGCTTCAGCGAGATACTCATCATATGAAATTTCTTTATTGTAGAACTGATCTTTCGAAAGGTTGACGATACGAGTCGCGACACTTTGTAAGAACTGGTGATCATGTGATGCGAAAATCATCGCACCTTTAAATTGGATCATACCGTTATTTAATGCGGTAATCGATTCTAAGTCTAAATGGTTGGTAGGTTCGTCCATCAATAGAACGTTCGCACCAGAAAGCATGTTTTTCGAAAGGATACAACGAACTTTCTCACCACCGGAAAGCACACGTACTTTCTTCAATACTTCATCGCCACTAAATAGCATACGACCTAAGAAACCGCGCAAAAATGCCTCGCTATCGTCTTGCGGGGAGTATTGACGTAACCATTCCACAAGATTCATATCGTTTTCTTCAAAGAACTCGGAGTTATCTTTCGGGAAATAGCTTTGGGTTGTTGTTACGCCCCATTTATATTCGCCTTCATCTGGTTCCATTTCGCCAGCAAGGATTTGGAAAAATACTGTTTTTGCAACTTCATCGTCACCAACAAGGGCAACTTTATCGTTACGATTGATGATAAAGCTTACGTTATCAAGCACTTTAACGCCATCAATTGTTTTGGAAAGGTTGGTTACAGTCAGTAAATCGTTCCCAACTTCGCGCTCAGGATGGAATTGTACGAATGGATAACGACGACTAGAAGGTTGGATATCTTCAAGCGTGATTTTTTCAAGCATTTTCTTACGGCTGGTCGCTTGTTTTGATTTCGAAGCGTTGGCCGAGAAACGTGCGACAAAAGCTTCCAATTCTTTGATTTTTTCTTCTTTCTTCTTGTTGCGGTCGCCCATCATAGATTGTGCAAGTTGGCTAGATTCATACCAGAAATCATAGTTACCAACGTAAAGTTTAATTTTGCTGAAATCAAGATCGGCAATATGTGTACATACTTTATTTAAGAAATGACGATCATGGGAAACCACGATAACAGTATTTTGAAAGTTGATCAAGAATTCTTCTAACCAATGGATTGCTTTGATGTCCAGGTGATTGGTAGGCTCATCCAGAAGTAAAATATCAGGTTTACCGAATAATGCTTGCGCCAGTAAAACTTTGACTTTATCACCACCTGTAAGTTCTTTCATTAGTTTTCCGTGCAATTCTGTCGCAATACCAAGACCGCTAAGCAAAACAGCAGCCTCGGGTTCCGCGTCCCAACCGTTAAGCTCTGCAAATTCGCCTTCTAGTTCTGCTGCACGAATACCGTCAGCATCACTAAAATCTTCCTTTGCATAAACCGCATCTTTTTCTTCCATGATTTTGAACAATGTCTCATGTCCACGAATAACCGTTTTTAGAACTTCTTCATCATCATATTGGAAATGATCTTGTCTCAGTACAGTTAAGCGCTCACCAGCTGGGATATGCACATTACCACTTTGTGAATCAAGCTCACCAGAAAGTACTTTTAGGAAAGTGGATTTACCAGCGCCGTTCGCGCCAATCAAGCCATAACAGTTCCCAGGTGTGAATTTAATCGAAACATCTTCAAATAATTTTTTATCGCCAAAACGTAAAGATACATTATTTACAGTTAACATTTTCGTCCTCCCAAATTCGCGCGTTTTCAACTGAAATTTTCATATTGAATGCCAAAAACGCAATTACTTCTATTCTATCATGAATAAGCACGCATTGAAAGAGCAGGGAACTGGACTTTCTAAAAAATGCTGTTATAATAAAAATCAGATAAACAAATAAGTCGCCGAGATTACAAACTTAAGGTGGGGTTATTTGGATATTCGATAGTTGTTCAACTCTTTTAATGATGGATTTGTAACCTTTCTTTTTGGATAGGTGCAAACTTCGCTTTACACAAACTGAGCGAAAGCGTTTGTATCCAGCCGGTTCGGTGGAAGCCGGAGAGCTGCGCATACTGGTGTATGTGATGACTGAAAGCAGGGAGAGGGTAGTTTCCTCGACCATGCAAGAAGTTAAGCGTAGCAAGTATTGCGTAGCAGAACCGGAAGTCCGCCGAACCGGCTGGATGCGAGCGCTTGTCGCCAGTTTATATAGAGTAAGCAACTATTTTGAGACGTTACCACAGGGGGGGCTTTTAGCTGAGATTGATCTTTTTTGAGATCTGACCCTTTGAACCTGTTCGTTAATACGAGCGTAGGGATTGTGGCGAATGAAGTGGTATCTGATACATAACTTGACGATATGACTCCTTTCTTCTGCGGTACGTTTTTTACCAAAAAAAGAGAGGGGTATTTTTTATGCGTAATACGCGATTGTTGACGATGTTAGAATGTGCTATATTTGCAGCACTAGCAATGGTTCTCAGTTTTATTCCGCTTGATATTGGATCATCTTTTTCGATATCTCTGGGTATGATTCCGATGTATATCATTGCGATTAGACGTGGCTTTTGGGCTGCTGGTTTTTCTGGATTATTGTGGGGGTTGCTTCATTTCGTGACAGGAAAGGCCTATATTTTGAGTCCGTTACAAGGATTTCTGGAATATATTGTAGCATTTGCTTTCATTGCTTTTGCTGGTGTTTTTGCGGTACAAGTTCGTGGTTATTTAAAAGAAGAGAAGTTAGGCAAAGCAATTGGCTGGGCTTGGGGAACGATGGTTATTGGCGGCGTGGCGCGGTATTTCTGGCATTATCTTGCGGGTGTCTTGTTTTGGGGCGCTTATGCTTTCAAAGGCTGGTCTGCGCAATTGTTTTCGCTCGTGATGAATGGTGTGAGCTGTATCGCAACGATTATTGTGGCAGGAATCATTGTTTCCGTTCTTATGAAAATCTCACCGAAACTGTTTCTACCTAAGTAAGGACGGCTTTATACAAGCGGTACTTATTGCGACTTCTTTTGTAGGAAGTTATTATAGCTGTGCCAGTCGGTTTTGCGAAAATTGCTCCTGTGCGACATTTAGTAAACTTGGTTAGCGCTGTGATTTTCGGTGCTCTGATATGCTATCCTAAGGAAAATGGATACTAGATTGAAACGCACACATCGATTTTAGTAAAAATAGTGTACGATGATTCTTTTCCGTGTTATGATGGAGATAGGAAAAAGATGATCATAGTACTACCTAAAAGTGAAGCCTCTATCTCCTGCCAGAGATAGAGGCTTCTTTTGTTAGATTCACCGTCTGCTTTTTCTCTTGCGCCGAAAGTCTAACCAGTTGTTGAAAAGTGCAATGATTGCGGGAACAATGACCATAATACTACCTTCCTTCTCTAGGTGTCATACTCGTCCTAGAGGCAGACGGCTTATTTATTATACCATATATAGCAAGCTTTCTGCGTCTATTATTCTAGGGTATTATGCTGATTTTTTCGATTTTGGGCATTCAAATTCATACCCGTATCCGAATAATAAGCCTCCAATTTCACACGCAAATCCTCTTTTTTTTAAGAAATTTCAAAAGTTCCCTAAGTGCCTATGAGTAGTGCATTTGGTGGAGCTTTTTTCTGTCTGAATGGGCACATATGAGGCGACAGTGTTCGCTTTTTGATTTTGGTTACGCTATAATGGTGTTTAGAAAGGGCTGTGTTATTTGGAATAGAATCAACGTTTTGATTTCTTACTCGCTATAACTGTGTTCTAAGTATACAACCAGTTAAAAGCTGAGAAGTGCTAATTCCCAGCTTTTATTTCTTTTTACTGATACGTTTTTCCATCGTATTTTTTTGTTCTATGAAGTGTTTCGTTATTGGCAGAGGTGGGAATACATACGTCGTGGGTCGATGGGTTCGTTGATTCAAAGCTTTCATACTAGCGATATGCTAGCTAATTAAACTCGGAGGTGTCTAAATTGCTAAGATTTGAGCATGTTTCAAAAAATTTACAAGGGCGGTAAAACGGCGGTCAATGATCTGAACTTAGATATTGATCGTGGCGAATTTATTTGTTTTATCGGGCCAAGTGGTTGCGGGAAGACAACAACGATGAAGATGATAAACCGCTTAATTGAGCCGACAAATGGCCAAATTTTTATTAACGACAAGGATATTATGAAGGAAGATCCGGTGAAATTGCGTCGGTCGATTGGGTATGTGATTCAGCAAATCGGGCTGATGCCGCATATGACGATTCGTGAAAATATCGTACTTGTTCCGAAACTTTTGAAATGGTCGGAAGAGAAGAAAAATGAACGGGCGCTGGAATTGATTAAATTGGTCGATTTGCCTGAAGAGTACTTAGATCGTTATCCGTATGAGTTAAGTGGCGGACAACAGCAACGGATTGGTGTGCTTCGTGCGCTGGCTGCGGAACAGAATTTGATTTTGATGGATGAGCCTTTTGGTGCGCTGGATCCAATTACGCGTGATTCGTTGCAAGAGGAATTCAAGAATCTGCAACGGGAACTAGGAAAGACGATTATTTTCGTTACGCATGATATGGATGAGGCTATCAAACTTGCGGACCGGATTGTGATTATGCGAGGTGGAGAAATCGTTCAGTTCGATACGCCAGATGAGATTTTGCGAAATCCGGCTGATAAATTTGTGGAAGATTTCATTGGGAAGGATCGCTTAATTGAGGCGCGTCCAAATGTGACGAATGTGGAGCAAATCATGAATAATACGCCAGTTTCAATTACGGCGGATAAATCACTTCAAGCCGCGATTCAATTGATGAAGGAACGCCGTGTTGATACGTTGCTTGTGACGGATGATCAGAACGTGTTGAAAGGGATTATTGATGTAGAAGCCATCGAGCATAATCGCCGGACTGCGACATCGGTTGTTGATATTTTAGATAAGAATGTATTTTATGTGCGCAAAGATGCATTATTGCGCGATACGATGCAACGTATTTTAAAACGAGGGTTCAAGTATGTCCCTGTGGTGGATGAGAAAAACCGCTTAGTTGGGATTGTGACGCGCGCGAGCCTTGTGGATATTGTTTATGATTCCATTTGGGGCGATTTAGAAGAAGCTGCGACGGAACATGCTGAAGTGGCGAAAGAGCTTGAAAAAGAAGAAGTGCACGAATAAAATAGGAGGTTATTTTTAATGGACGCGATAATGCAATTTTTCCAAGACAACGGCCATGACCTGCTAGTAAAAACGTGGGAACATCTCTATATTTCGCTATCCGCGGTAATATTAGGGATTGTTGTGGCTGTACCGGTGGGCATTCTGCTAACACGCTCACCAAAAATCGCTAATTTTGTGATTGGGATTGTTAGTGTTTTACAAACAGTGCCGTCGCTTGCAATCTTGGCTTTTATTATTCCAATCCTAGGCGTTGGTAAAATACCAGCGATTGTAGCGTTATTTATCTATTCGGTGTTGCCAATTATGCGAAACACGTTTATCGGTGTTCGTGGCGTTGATAAAAACTTGATCGAATCGGGACGTGGAATGGGGATGACATCTTGGCAGCTCGTCAAAAATATCGAACTTCCTAACTCGATTTCTGTAATTATGGCCGGCATTCGTTTATCCGCTGTATACATCATTGCTTGGGCAACACTTGCCTCATACATTGGTGCAGGCGGACTCGGTGACTTTATCTTTAACGGATTGAACTTATATCGTCCAGATTTAATTCTCGGCGGTGCGATTCCAGTTACGATTTTGGCGCTATTAGTCGAATTTTTCCTAGGCAAATTAGAAGTTCGAATTACACCAAAAGCAATTCGTGCGGCGAAAGAGAATATGTAAGGAGGGACAGTAAAAATGATGAAAAAACGACTCAAACTTGCTACTGTTGTCCTGCTTGGCGTAACTCTTTTATCGGCGTGTGCCCTGCCAGGACTTGGCGGTAGCACGAAAGGCACGATTAAAATTGGGACCATGTCCACAACAGAATCACAGATAGTAGGTAATATCGTAAAACAAATGATTGAACACGATACCGATTTAAAAGTAGAGATGGTAAATAATCTTGGTTCTTCCGTTGTGCAACACCAGGCGATGGTAAACGGTGACATTGATATCTCGGCAACGCGTTACACGGGAACTGACTTAGTAGGGCCGCTTGGCGAAGAACCATTGAAAGATCCTGAAAAGGCGCTAAAAGCTGTACAAAAAGGTTTTTCCAAGCGTTTTGATCAATATTGGTTCGATTCGTACGGTTTCGCAAATACTTATGCCTTTATGGTGCGTCAAGATACCGCGAAGAAATATAATTTGAAGACGATCAGTGATATGCGTGCGGTAGAAAATAAGCTCGCTGCAGGTGTCGATAACTCCTGGATGGAGCGTGCTGGTGATGGGTATAAAGCCTTTTCCAAAGACTATGACATCACATTCAAGAAAATTTTTCCGATGCAGATTGGCTTGATTTATACAGCATTGAAAAACAATCAGATGGATGTTGCGCTTGGTTATTCAACAGACGGCCGAATCCCGACATATAATTTGGTCGTACTAAAAGATGATAAGCACTTCTTTCCGCCGTATGATGCCTCACCAATGGCCACAGATGCTATTTTAAAAGAACATCCTGAGTTGAAAACAACGATTAATAAATTGGTCGGCACGATTTCCACGGAAGAAATGCAAAAACTGAACTACCAATCAGATGGGGAATTAAAAGATCCGTCGATCGTTGCAGAAGAATTTCTAAAAAAACATGATTACTTTGAAGATAAATAAGGAGGTGTCGACAAAATGGAAACTTTTTCACAACTCATTGACTATTATCAAACCAATGCAACGTACGTGATGGAAGCATTCTGGCGGCATTTCTTGATGAGTGCTTACGGCGTTATTTTTGCAGCGATTGTTGCGATTCCACTCGGGATTTATATTGCCCGCAAGAAGAAATTAGCGGTGTGGGTCATCCAAACTGCGAACGTGATTCAAACGATTCCTGCATTAGCCTTACTCGCAATGCTAATGCTCGTGATGGGGCTCGGGACAAACACGGTTGTACTTTCTCTATTCCTTTATTCCATTTTACCAATTCTGAAAAATACCTATACAGGCATTCAAAATGTGGACGGTGCGCTACTTGAATCAGGAAAAGCAATGGGAATGACGAAATGGCAGGTGTTGCGTATGATTGAAATACCACTCGCACTCTCCGTTATTATGGCGGGAATTCGAAATGCTCTCGTTATTGCAATCGGGGTCGCAGCAATCGGAACATTCGTTGGCGCAGGCGGACTCGGTGATATCATCGTCCGTGGAACCAACGCGACAAACGGAACAGCGATTATTCTAGCTGGAGCGATTCCAACTGCACTGATGGCTGTTATGGCTGATATGCTACTCGGCTGGGTAGAACGAAAACTAAACCCAGTGAAGAATAAAAAGAAGAAATTTGCAGGAGCATTATAATGATAAGCGGACTATCATCCTTAGCGGGTGGTGGTTCGTTTTTTGATTAAAAAATGGGAGGCGCCTGATGGAAACAAAACTCATTATTATTCGCGGAAACTCAGGAAGTGGTAAAACAACTATCGCAAAAGAACTACAGAAAAAGCTAGGCGCAGGAACACTGCTCGCTTCACAAGACACGGTACGTCGTGACATGCTACATGTAAAAGATCGTCAAGGAAATCCGAGCATCGACCTCATTCGAATCATAGCTGAATACGGGAAAAATACGTGCGAGTATGTCATCGTAGAAGGTATCCTAGGTAAAGCAATTTATCAAGACATGCTCCACGCACTTATCCATTTTTTCGATTATAAAGCAGACGTCTATTATTTCGATCTCCCATTTTCAGAGACCGTAAAAAGACACCACACAAAAGCAAATGCACACGAATTTGGAGTTGAAAAGCTAGAAGAGTGGTGGCTTGCAGACGATTGCTTAGGTGTGAAAAATGAAATCATTCTTGATAGTAAACTGTCCAAAGAAGAGGCAATAAACCTTATTTTAAAAAAACGCTCAAAATAAAAAGTTGACATGTCACCATATAGTGTCGTATAATAAACATGACAACAAAAGGTGTCCTATTACAAAAAGAGAAAAGGTGGTGTGTATGCTTAACGAAAAAGGCCAAGTGAGGGATGTCTATGATGCTGTCGCCGATCCAACGAGGCGAAAGATACTTCAAATGCTGACAGATGTGGAAGAATTACCCCTATACGAGATAACGGTTCATTTTCAAATGGGTCGTACAGCCGTCTCTAAGCATTTGGCTATTTTAAAAGAAGCCGATCTTGTAGTGGCGCGAAAAGTTGGTCGTGAAACCAGATACCGGTTAAATGCCAAGCCACTGAAAGAAATTCAAGACTGGGTATCGTATTATGAAGGATTTTGGAAAGAACGAATGTTTAAACTAAATCAATTATTGGAGGAACAAAACATGAAACCAGATGTATCATTAGATTTTCAATTCACAAGCTCAGTAGAAAAAGTATGGCACGCGTTAACAGACTCGGATATGCTCGCAAAATGGATTTGGAATAACGATTTCAAAGCAGAGGTTGGACACAAATTCCAATTCCGCGCAGAGCCATCCGAATGGTGGGACGGCATTGTGGATTGCGAAGTGCTTAATATCGATGAGCCAAATGCTATCACATATACGTGGGCAAGCGCTGGCGAAACAACAACGGTAACATGGACATTGACAAAAAACGCAGATGACACCGTGCAATTAAAGCTAGACCAAAGCGGTTTCAGCGAAGAAACAAAAGCGCGTCAAGGTGCAATCGAAGGCGCTACGTATGCGTGGACTGAAATGGGTAATAAACTAGGAACTGTTTTAGCGTAAGGTTGATAAATAGAGTGCAATTCTGAAATGGGATTGCACTCTTTTATTGTGAGAAACTACTCGAAGTTGAAGTTACATAACCAGGTATGCGATAATTAAGTTTCAGCGTATGACTAGATTGAAAGAATGGGGAAGATACTACTATGAAAATAAATCAATTAATTGCGAATAATATCAACCATCTGGATACCGTATTACCAACAGATAAGTCATTAGGAATTGCCGGATTATCTGGCTCTGGGAAAACGACTTTTTGCCAAACTATTGGAGAGGAATCTAAGAAGCGCCTTGTTTCCTTATTGCCAAAAGCAGAATATCAATATTTATTTCCCGAAATTATGGACACGAATTTCAGCGCAATCAAGATGGAAGAAATGCCACTCGTCCTGTTCCTTGGAAAGTCCTCTATTTCATCCAATCCGCGTTCGACCATTGGGACGCATACGGGTGTATTTAAAGAAATACGGGTGACAATGGCAGAAAAATTCGACTTATCACCAGAGCTATTTTCGTTCAATAATGTGTTGGGCTGGTGTACGGGTTGTAAAGGGCGTGGCAGTAATAGTAATGTGACATGTAAAAAATGTGATGGCAAGCGTTTTAACCCCGAAGTTGAGACCTATAAAATCAATTTATTAGGAAAAGAACATAGCATTTCCGAGGTTAATAATTTGAGCATGGAAACATTACTCTCGCTTAAAGACGAATTAAATCTTAGCGAAGGAAAACAACACATCCTACAAAATATTATCAACATGAATATCGGTTACTTGACGCTGAATCGGATTATGGGGACGCTATCAGGCGGTGAATTAACGCGACTTTATTTGGCGGAATTCATGGCGACAAGTGAAAATACAGTAATCATTATCGATGAAATATCGGTCGGTCTTGATCACCAAACCTTATTAAAGATTCTAGAGCAAATTAAACAATTAGGCTACAAAAATCAGATTTGGCTCATCGATCATTCGGACACCGTACTAGACGCAACGGATGAGCAACTATTTTTCGGACCTGGTAGTGGGAAATACGGTGGAAAGATTGTGGAGGAATCGCCACGACCAGCGCCAGTTCTTGTTGAAACAAATCATGACAAGCCGACAGAATACTATCAATTTAAAGATTTACACTGTCGTAATATTCAAATGGCAGAGATACAAATCCCCAAAAACAGACTTGTGACCTTTACGGGTGAATCAGGATGCGGGAAATCGACGCTTGTTAATGAATGTATTGCGAAAGATTTTCTAAAACGCTATCCAAAAGATAAGCTAGTCATGGTCGGTCAAAACCGCAATCAATCAATTACGAGCCGTTCGACCGTAGCTACTTTCTTGGATATTAAGGAAAAAACTGACAAAGTATAGCGATGACATTGATGCCATTTTTGAACGTTCAATTGAGGATATTATTGATGAGTTGCCAAAGCAAGATCTCGCGCACAAACGCTTGAGCTTATTAATAAAATTAGGACTAGGTTATTTGACGCTAGAAAGAAAAACACAGACGCTTTCCACAGGGGAATTCCAGTGTGTGCATCTCGTGTCGGAACTTTTTTCGGGGTCTAAAAATCCGCATACGCTATTCATTTTTGATGAGCCGTCGAAAGGCCTGTCGCAAAATATTTTAAACCAATTCATCGACAGTATCCGCGTCATTTTAGAGGATGAATCTGTCTCCATGGTGATGATTGAACATAACGATTACATGCTAGAAGCCTCCGATTTCATTGTTGATTTTGGAAAACGGCAAGTCGCGCCAGTCGAAAAGCTGGATATTGTGACGCATGAAGATTTTTATCGTCAGAAAAGTGGAGATAGCGTGAAGCCGACGCCAATTTCTTCTACGCTGAAGCCTCAAACGGGTGTTCATTATCTAGAGGAGAATCATATTAACTACTTCAAAAACGCGGAAAACATCTATAAAGGCGGTATTTTGAAGAGCTTGTCATCAATGGCCCGCTTGATCTATGGCGAATTCGAATCAGAAAAAATTGCACCTGTTGTTGCGATTGATTTGGAACGGCATTTGTATAGTCAATATAGTTTCCTTTTTGAAATGGGTGGACTCATTAATCATATTGTGGCGTCACATCCTACGAATAAAGATACAAGAAGCTTCGATTTTTATTCAGCAGATAACCATTGCCCGTATTGTTCTGGACGCCGTGTGATCGAAGAATTTGATTTCGATGTCGTGATTCAAGATCGAAATGCGCCATTCTGGGAAGGTATGCTGCACCCAGAAGTGATGAAAGTGTTAGAGTTTTTCCAGTTTCAGAAAATCGAGTTTTTGTTTGAGGAAATTAAGAATGAGCTTGGCCACGATTTGAGTAAACCATACAGTGAGCTGACAGAAGCGGAAAAGCATACGTTTTTATACGGCTATTGGGAAAAATCGTTCTATGATAAAGCAGGCAAGGCGACGAGAATCTGGCAAGGGTTCAATCAAATCATTGGCCGCTACATTGTTATTTCCAAATCGATTATCAAAGAACAAATGAAAGAAACTAGAAGAATAGTGACCTGCCCGATCTGCGAAGGTAGCGTTCTTGGTCATCACAAAAAATTGACATTTGGCGAAACGGATATTCGTGAACTGATTCAACAACCAATAGATCAAGTGATAGCAACAGTTGGAGCGTTACCAGAACTAGTGAAAATGAAAGAAATCGTTGGTGGAGAAATGCCGCTTACAGAAGATGTTTCCTTACTTCCAAGAGAAAAACAAGTCGCCTTAAAAATGCTAGAGCTAGAACAAGCAAGCTTTGTCGGTTATGAAATGGTATTACAAAATGCTGTGCCATTCTGGAATCAAATTGAGGCTAATATCACAGCCATCAGTCGTAAAAATCAAGTCACGATTTGCGATTTCCCGAATATAAAAGAGACGCGAGCAACCATCATTGATGCCTATTTTGTCAATGGGAAATATAAAAAGCTAACGTACGTCTATGAAGCATTTGGCTATAAAAAAATCGTCACGCAAATCAATAAGGTCAAGAAAGCCCAACCGTGCCCATTCTGTAAAGGGAAGAAAGTAATCTCAGAGGATGGCCTGCATGATGGCGTTCAAAAATTATCGATACCATGCGTGACGTGTTCCGCAACCGGAATTAACGAGGATGGTCTGAAAGAAACGGTAGAAGATATCGCGATAGGCACGTGGTTGACAGGCAAAGTGAGCGATGTTGTCGCGGAAAGTTCGCTAACAGAAGCAGTAGCTGATATCCTGATTTTCAATCGTATCCGTGAGCTGAATAAACAAGAAATGATGGCAGTTTACGAATGCTTAGAACAAAATAACTAATACAATCAAAAAGCCCAGTGTCACCGCATTCAAACGGTTGGCACTGGGCTTTGCTTCTTTTTAAAATAAGGTGATAAAGTAGACAACGATATAAATGACACCAATGATAGCAGGAATAATCGAGGCCATCATCAGGAAAATTTGGTACATCGGTTTGCGCTTCATCTGCATCCCTTTAATGCTCAAATAAAATCCTAGGCAACCGGAAGCTCCCATTAGAATGGCGACAATAAATAATAGACTTTCTGGCCACTTGATATTATACATAAGATACAAACAAATATAACCGAATAAGATAAGTAAAATATTAATATCAACGAGCGCTTTCCATTTTTCATTTTTAGGCATGCGGGTTCCAACTCCTTACACAAGCAAGTATAGCTTAAAATAGGTCATTCATGCAAGTTGATATCTAGTTGTCTATAATTTAATTATGTAAACTAAAGTAGGTGTTGAAAAACTTTTCCCTGACATTTGAGACATTTTCATTTATAATAGGAGATAGGAACAGAATTGCTGATTGAAGGTGATATGGATGGTAAATAAGAATCCCAAAGTATATAAAAAAATGTTAGAGAATAATCATACGTTACCGTACAAAGTTCGTGTAGATGGGCAATTGTTCGAAGTGATTGTTTATTCGATGCTCGGAAAAATCGCGGGTGTTATTGTTGCGAATCTCAATGGTCTGACAGTAGGCCGGGAAACAGCGGAAAAAGTGATTATCGAGGTTCAGAAATATAGTTTTTACTTTGAGTACTTGAAAAAACGCGCGCAACTAGTCAAAGAGCGCGATAGTATAACTGCGGAGCGAATCGAAGGCGTCCAGCGTATTTTGAACGAAAAAGGGCTGTTTGGTCAGAAATTGCAGTCTGAGATGGACGAGCTGAATTTGGCGCTTGAGGTATACAAACAGCAACAACGCAAATTAGATATTTACCAGGAGGATATTACACTTTTAAATGAGAAAGTAGCGTCACAGCAAGAGATTCTTGAAGAAGATTGGAATAACGCGGAGGACTTGTCGCTAGCGTATGCCATGGCGGCGTATGGACAAAGTTTGTATTTGGAGAAAACGCGTGATACCCGTAAGAAAATGCTGAAATGGACACAAATGCACGGGAAAATGTTACCAGCTGAACAACGCCGTGCTCTATCAAAATTAGCGTTTGTTTTGAGTGAAGCCCAGGCCGGTCATATTTTTGATCAAATTACAACCCTGATACCGATGCTCGAAAATGGTCTGCACTTAAATCCAAATCAGCCAATTCCAGCTCGTGTGAAAGATTACGGGAAGGCATATGAAGCGTATTGTCGCGTATATGAACCGCCGATGGAGAAAATAGGACCTTTAATTCGAAATAAGAAAGCCTAAAGATGGCGTTAGAAAGGTAAGGCGTATGTATACAACTCAAATGATGGAACAATTAAAACAAGAAATTCCAACACTGATTATGAAAACAGAAGAAGATTTGGCGGCGTACACGTTTACAAAAACGGGTGGGAAAGCCGATCTTTTTGTGATGCCTACGAGTCATGATTCAGCGGCGAAAACCATTGCTTTTGCCCATAAGCATCAGATTCCGTTAACCATATTAGGAAATGGCTCTAATTTGATTATTAAAGATGGTGGCATTCGCGGCATTGTGATGTACTTGGATGCCTTACATGCGATTAAGCGGGAGGGTACGCGAATTATTTCCGGCTGTGGTGCTAAGATTATCGATGTGTCCAGGTTTGCATTGGAGGAATCCCTCAGCGGCTTAGAATTTGCATGCGGAATCCCAGGATCTGTCGGCGGCGCGTTGTACATGAATGCAGGCGCTTACGGCGGCGAAATATCCGATGTCCTGATCGAAGCAACCGTATTAACAGCGACTGGCGAACTTTTGCACCTTCAAAAAGATCAACTAGAGGCTCGATATCGCAAAAGTTCCATCGCGGATAAGCATTATATCGTGTTAGAAGCCGTCTTCGAATTGGAGCTCGCCGATAAAACACAAATCCGTCTAAAAATGGACGAACTAACAGAAATGCGCGAATCAAAGCAACCATTAGAATACCCCTCGTGCGGTAGTGTTTTCAAACGCCCACCTGGTCATTTTGCTGGGAAGCTGATTCAAGAAGCTGGATTGCAAGGATACCAAATTGGCGGTGCGCAAGTATCGACAAAGCATGCTGGTTTCATTGTTAACATTGATCAGGCAACCGCGACGGACTACATGGAATTAATCGAACATGTCCAGAAAACCGTTTTTGAACAATCTGGTATTTTACTGGAAACTGAAGTGAAAATTATTGGAGAAGATAAGTAAACCGAAATCTTTTTAGCCTGTGAACATTTGCGGGCTAGGGAGATTTTTTTATTTTCCGGTTAAGGCATGCATAGCAACGCTTTTTTTGATACAATAGAGGAAGTCATAAACTAGAGGAGGATGTCATTTTTGGACGCTTGGACCAAATTATTTTACAATCGCAGTTTTCGACGTGTGCTTGTATTTCTTTTAATCGCCGTTATTCTGTATCTACTTAGAAGCATGATTGATATTATCTTGCTGACGTTCATTTTTTCTTTCCTCATCAACCGGTTGGAGAATTTTATTTTAAAGCGTATTTCCATTTATCGAAAAATTATCGTGATTATCCTGTATGCGTTTATCGCGCTGGGTATTACGTTGTTGATAGTGAAATATATTCCAATGTTAATCGAGCAAATGGATCAGCTTATCCGCTCCATCAATCATTTTTATACGAAGCCAAGTAATAATGAAACAGTGAATTACATCATGTCTCTCGCAAAAGAGTTTGAAATAACGAAGTATGCGAATGACGGGATTCAGTTCTTGTTCACCTACTTAGCAAATATTGGTGTTGTTGCGATGAATACGTTCATTGCTTTGATTCTAAGCCTATTTTTCTCACTTGGAAAAGAGCAACTTGTTTTATTTACCAGTAAGTTTGGGCAAAGTAAGGTCGCGTTCGTTTACGACGAGGTGAAGTATTTCGGTGGTAAGTTTAATGAGACGTTTGGGAAAGTCATTGAGGCTCAATTCATGATTGCCTTGGTCAATGGCGTTCTCACGACAATTGCACTTTGGATTATGGGCTTTCCGCAGTTGTTCTCACTTGCAATTATGGTTTTCCTGCTAGGGCTGATTCCGGTAGCCGGGGTTATTATCTCGATGGTTCCACTAACAATCATCGCCTACACGATTGGCGGCGTGAACTACGTTTTGATTATTTTGGTGCTCGTTGTGGTGATTCACGCGCTAGAATCATACGTTTTGAATCCGAAATTAATGTCTGCTAAAACAGATTTACCGGTTTTCTATACGTTTATCATCTTGATTTTCTCCGAGCATTTCTTCGGCATTTGGGGACTAATCGTTGGTATTCCAGTCTTCATGTTCTTCCTAGACGTGCTGGACGTTATCAATAAAGACGAGGTGCTCGTTCATCCAGATCATAAAATAACAGATAAGTAAAGTAGAACTGAGAAGGTTGGTCATGCAATTTTCTCAGTTTTTCTAATGGGAGGACATCAAAATATGAGTCGTTATTTAGTCATTGTTTCATTGGACGCGTTGGGTTCTGCTGATTTGGAAGAACTCACAGGTTTGCCGACGCTCGCTTTCTTGAAAAATAACGGGGCACATGTTGAGGCGGTTGAAACGATTTATCCGTCGTTAACGTATCCGGCGCACACGACAATCGTGACGGGGCATTATCCAAAGACGCACGGCATTGTGAATAATACCAAAATCCAGCCTGGAAAAACGTCACCGGATTGGTTTTGGTATGCCGAGGCAATCAAGGTGCCAACATTGTATGATGTGGCGAAACAAGCAGGGCTCACGACGGCGGCTTTTTTATGGCCTGTGGCAGCGCGAAGTTCGATTGATTACAACATCGCGGAAATTTTTCCGAATCGGTTTTGGTTGAATCAGGTGATGGTCTCCTTATGGGGTAGTTCACCGGGATTTTTAATGGATATGAATAGACGTTTTGGCAAATTGCGTCGGGGAATTGCACAGCCGGAACTGGATGATTTTTTGATTGCAGCGGTAGAAGATACGATTTTGCGGAAGCAGCCGAATTTGACGTTGGCTCATTTTGTAGATATGGATAGTATGCGGCACGCGCACGGTGTGAGGTCGCAGGAGGCTCGAGATGCGCTCGAACGACATGATGCGCGTTTGGCTCGGATAATCGATGCGACGAAGCAGAATGGTACATATGAGGATACGACGTTTATCGTGCTAGGTGATCATTATCAAATCGATGTGCATTCGGTGATTCAGCTCAATGCTCTGTTTGCGGAACAGGGTTGGCTGACGCTACAGCAAAATAAAATCGTTGCTTGGGAAGTCTATGCGAAAAGTTGTGATGGCTCGTGTTATATTTATGCGAAGGATTCTACCAAGGCCGCCACGATTCGAGCGCTGCTTGAAAACTGCGAAGGTATCGAAAATATCTATCAACAAGATGAGGCAATAGCGTTCGGCGCAGACGATACGTGCTTACTCATGATCGAAGCGACAGCCGGTTATTATTTTAAAGATCAGGCATGGGGCGAAGTCGTTCAAAAAGTGAGGCCAGAGGATATTGGGAATCCTGATTTTTACCAAGCAGTACACGGCTATTCCCCGCAAAAACCGAATTACACGACAACGATGATTGCGTTTGGCAAGGGAATTAAATCTGGCGCTGTAATCCCGCAGGCACGGCTTATCGATGAGGCACCAACATTTGCAGCTATTTTGAATCTCAAATTGCCGGATACAGAAGGAACGGTAATCGAAGGTATTTTTGATTAAGTAAAGGGGACACGTCTAGATGAAACTAACAAAACAAGAGAAGAGCTGGGTTTTTCAAGATTGGGGAAATTCGGTTTATTCGATTATGATTACGACAGCAATTTTGCCGATTTATTTTAAAGGGGTAGCTAGTAACGCGGGGATTGCGGACCATGTGTCGACCGCTTATTGGGGATACGCGAATTCTTTAGGCACGCTACTGATTTCCTTGTTGGCGCCAATTCTAGGAACGATTGCCGATTATCAATTTTTCAAAAAACGATTTTTCAGCTTATTTACGTGGCTGGGCATTGCATTTACGGTAGCTTTCGTATTCGTTCCGAGCGATCAGTGGATGCTACTACTCATTTTCTATATGCTCTCGCTTATTGGTTTTTCCGGCGCGAATATTTTTTATGATTCATTCCTAGTGGATGTCACCACCAACGATCGCATGGACAAAATTTCATCTTACGGTTACGCATTCGGTTACTTAGGGAGCTGCATTCCGTTCGTCGCGTTTATCTTTTTCCAAGCAACGGGGATTCTGCCGATTAGTCAAACGATGCTGCTCAATGGGGCATTCTTGCTGACAGCGGTTTGGTGGGCTGTATTTACAATTCCGCTGTGGCGCAACGTTCATCAAGTCTACTTTATTCCACACGATAAAAAGCCTGTACGCAGCAGTTTTATCAGATTAGGTAAAACGCTTAAAAATATGAAGCAGTATCGCAATATTGTCCTGTTTCTCGTCGCGTATTTCTTTTATATCGACGGTGTGGATACCATTTTTCGAATGGCGTCTTCCTATGGGATTGATCTCGGGATTTCGGATACGACGCTTATCATCGTTTTATTGGTGACGCAAATTGTCGCCTTCCCATTTACAATCATTTATGGTCAGCTCGCCAAACGTTTTGGTGGGAAAGCTTTGATACTGACTGCAATTTCTATTTATATTATCATCTGTATTTACGCCATTTTTATGAAAACTGCGACAGACTTCTGGATTTTGGCGATGTTAGTTGGAACATCACAAGGCGGTATTCAAGCGCTGAGCCGTTCCTATTTCGGCAAAATTATTCCAAAAGAACGATCTAATGAATTTTACGGATTCTATAATATTTTCGGCAAATTTTCAGCGATTATGGGTCCGGCATTAATGGGAATCATCGCCCAAGTCACCGGCCACACACAATACGGCGTAGCAAGCTCGTTGTTTTATTTATCATCGGCGGTGTGTTATTGTTATTTGTGAAACCTGAAAAGCTGAGCCAGCCCGTTTAGCCTCGGCAGAAATTGTTAGGGGGCGCAGTGAAAACCCTCTTTTGGTTTTTGCGGAGGCCACGAAATTTCCGAGAGGCTGGCTGGTGAAGCTGAATCGGAGGCGCAAATCGTGACGCAGAGTAAGGAACGAATGCTCACTCTGTTCGCACTCGTATTGAGGCTCTAAATCGGCAAGTAATGCCTCATAAGAGCCACAACATAGGGGGCGCAGAAAAAGTCCTCTTTTGACTTTTGCGGAGGCCACGAAAATTTCGAGGGTCTGGCTAAAAGGAAGGCAGTCTCATTGCATTCAACTGCATATTGAGGTTCTAAAAAAGCAAACGATGCTTTTCAAGAACCACAACAAAGCCGGATCGGAGATGCGAGTCGTGACGCAGGGCAAGGAACGAATGCTCGCGTTGCTCGCACTCATATTGAGGCTCTAAATCGGCAGGTGATGCCTCATAAGAGCCACAACATAAGAGCCACAACATAAGAGCCATAACAAAAAAACTAGGAGTGAAATAAAATGCAAGAAAAATATCAAAAAATCACAGACACATCGGGTATCATGACATTTGAATTAGAGTTAGACAGCAAAATTGCTAAAGTATGGGAGCTTATCGCGACAACGAAAGGTTTTGCCCAATGGTTCCCTGAGCTAAGCGTTGGTGAGTCTGGCGTCGATGGGTTAATCTTATTTGATTTCGGAAATGGCGAATATGAAGAAATGACGATTACCGTATACGAACCGAAGTCTATTTTAGAATACACATGGGATAAAAATAGGGTACGGTTCCAATTAACGGATCAAGGTGAGAAAACAACACTTCGCTTCACGGAAGAAATCAACGAGCTTACAACACATACGCCACGTGATATCTCAGGCTGGCACATGTGTTTACAGAAAATCCAAGGTATTTTAGAAAACAAGGACGTTTCGTTCACAGAAGACGAGTTTTTAGCCCTATTTGATAAATACCAAGCGTTGATGAACTAACTAGAGGAGTGAGCAGATGCCAATCATTATCACGATACTCATACTTATCTATTTTATTTACCAACAGTTTGAATATGAAAAAATACGCAGAATTACGTATGTCGCGATCCCGATTTTTGCGATATACCAAATAACGCAAACCTTGCCAGATATGAAAAGCGGCACGCCAGTATTTATTGTGATTCTCGTTTTTATTTTAGGTGCAGGAATTGGCTTATTTCAAGCTAGTAAGGCGCAGGTAAAAGAGGCGAGAGCTCAGATTGGATTTGCAGAAGTGGCTGGTGAAGAACTGCCAGTATATAAGAAACAGGTGCTAGTAAAGGGTGGCGCCCGGTATCTTATTGGCTGGGCGGCGATCATCCTGGCAAAGTTTTTTCTAGCACTCTTATTGCATCTACACATCCACGAGAGCCTAATCGATGCCTTCGTACAAGATGCCCTAAAAGACATGTTCTTCTTCCTATCCTTCACGCAAAAAGAGGGGGCAACAGCATGGATGGACTGGACATTAATCGGTATTTCGAGTGCCGTCTACACGTTGCGATTAATGCAAAAACATCCATTAGTAAAAGCCAAATTAATTAGAAAAAAAGAGCATGACCATTGAAAAATAGGGAAGCACGCTGTGAAATTCTGATTTGTCAGATGTCCTTTTGCAGTTTGTGCTTTCTTTTTGATGTTGGAGGGCTTTGTCTTGACTTTAAGTGAACTCCAAGGTGTAAGGTTGAGGAGTAGTGAAATTCAAAATAGAGAACGGAGAATGTATATGTCAGGCAAAGTAATCGTTATTACAGGAGCGTCAAGCGGGATCGGAGAAGCTACTGCAAAACTTCTCGCTAAAAAAGGTCATAAAATCGTACTTGGAGCGCGCCGGGAAGACCGTTTAAAAGAAATAGTAGAGGATATCGAGAAAGATGGGGGTTCAGCGGTGTATCAAGTGACAGATGTTGCGAAACATGATAGTGTGGAAGCATTAGCAAAACGCGCGTTAGATACGTATAGTAAAATCGATGTTTGGTTAAATAACGCTGGATTAATGCCGCATTCTACTTTTGATAAACGGAAAGTGGCGGAGTGGGACCAAATGGTGGATGTTAATATCAAAGGCGTACTGTATGGAATCGCAGCTGCATTACCAACTATGCGTGAACAAAAAAGCGGTCATTTTATCAATGTTTCGTCGATTGCAGGGCATCAAACACATCCGGGAGGTGGCGTGTATAGCGGGACTAAATATGCTGTTAGAGCGATCAGCGAGGCGTTGCGTCAAGAAGAGGCCGCAGCCAAAAGCAATGTTCGCGTAACAATTATTTCACCAGGTGCCGTTGCTACGGAGTTGACGCATACCATTACAGATGAGGATTTGAAACCGGGAATTGAGCAATTATACAACGAGGTGGCGATTAGTCCAGAGCGGGTGGCAGAAACGATTCTTTTTGCAATGGATACGCCAGCTGACACGGCGATGAATGAAATCCTGCTACGCCCAACGAGCCAACAAGTTTAAAAGAGGAAGGGGAGGCACGAATGAATATCAAAGTAGTGAGTGAGGAAACTCATATTTCTGCGGACACAATTCGCTATTATGAACGGATTGGACTTATTCCACCAGTACGGCGAAACGAAAATGGTGTCCGTAAATTTGATGAGGAAGATTTACGTTGGCTTTTATTCAGTCGTCATATGCGAAATGCCGGGCTCTCAATTGAGTCGCTGATTGAATATTTGAGCCTTTTTCGCGAAGGCGATGCTACGATTGCTGCGCGTGTAGAGCTTTTAAAAGAGCAGCGCAATGAGTTACAGGATCGGATTGAAACCATGCAAAGTGCACTGGAACGATTAGATTTTAAAATTGAGAATTACGGCAGTCATGTTTTGCCGACCGAGAAGAAGTTAAAAGACTTTTAAAAAGGAGCTGATAGCATGTCTGCAATTTTCAAAAAAGGTGACGTGATTACGAATAATTATTTTACAGGGACAGCGTATTTGGAAATGCTTGTACCAGAAGGAACGGAATTTAATTGCCCGATTGGGAACGTGACATTTGAGCCAGGAGCGCGAAATAATTGGCATGCTCATGATGGTGGGCAGATTCTATTAGTCACAAGCGGAGAAGGTTACTACCAAGAAGAAGGGAAGCCAGCGCAAAAATTGCATGTTGGTGATGTGGTTACAATCCCGGCCAATCTGAAACATTGGCATGGTGCAGCAAAGGATAGTGAATTTGTACATCTTGCTATTACCACAAATCCTCAAAATGGCGGCACGAATTGGTTAGAACCAGTAAGTGAGGAGCATTATAACGCGCTCTGAAATCAAATAAAGCATGCTAGCTTTTTCCCGCTAGCATGCTTTATTTTTGTCATGATTCATCAGGCTGGTATTCCAATAAATCTCCGGGCTGACAATCCAATGCCACACAAATGGCTGCTAGCGTAGAGAATCGAATGGCTTTTGCTTTACCGTTTTTCAGTATTGAAATATTAGCCATCGTTATACCGACTTTTTCGGATAGCTCGGTGACACTCATTTTCTTTTTGGCCAGCTGCACATCAATATTAATTATAATCGCCATATATCCATTCACCTCAGACCGTCAAGTCGTTTTCAGATTTAATAGCCACAGCTTCTTGCAAAATTCTCTGAAGAACCGCCGCAAAAGTAGCAACAACAATGGACGCAAACGTAAGAATAAGCCCAATGACGACAATTCCAGGCGCATCATCTTGCTGTGCGAGACAATAGAAAAGCGGTAAACTAAGAATATAAAGCCCGCTAATGATGATCGCACAGTACTTTATACGCTTCAAAGCTCGCACGGAAAGCTCAGAGAAAGCCTTCTGTTTATCAATGTAAGTCAAGACCTTTAGTGCCTGATACAAGCCGATAAAAAATGGCACCGCAGCAATATACATCGTAATCAGAATGGGATAAAGCCACCGCGCAAAATCAGGGTCATTTCTCCCAGCTTCTAAAGCTAGTGCGGGTAATCCAAAAATACATAGAGCAAGTATAACAAGCCCGATAAAGAGAATAGCAAGTTTTAAAAGCAAGGTCGATCCACGTTCCATAAAAAACACCTCATTTAATAGTATATATCGATTATAAACTAAAATATATCGTTTTACAATAAAAAAAATGTTGTTTTTTGACCGGTTACTCACAATTAGAATATGCTATAATAAAAATGGAGGTGATCAACATAGCAGAATTAGAAGACTATATCAGCTTATTAAAATCAAAATCGCGTTCAGAATCGACGACACAGCAATCGAAAAAAATCATTCAGAACTATATGCAAAGATTCGGCTCGTTGGAAGTTTCTAAAAAGGAGGTCTATATCTATTATAAGGAATTAGAAAAGAAGTTAGCTATATCTACACTTTACAGTCATATCAAGATATTACGCCATTTTTATCATTTTGTATCTAACGAGAATCCGAATATCAACAACCCCTTTGCTCGATTTAAACCACGAGCGCCGGTTCGTAAGTTTGTTCGTGTACTATATGAGCAAGAAATCCACTCATTATATGTCCGAATGCTAGCGAATAATCGAATATCGAATTATCAGCGCTTTCTATTCGATTTTATCTATGCAACAGGTATGAAGCCTTCTGAAATGCAGAGATTAGTGTTGTCAGATTTCGATTTTATTGATGGAAGTATTGTTGTGACAGGCGATAATGGTAGTAGTCGTTATACTTTTTATAGCAAAAGTTTGGAGCCGTTGATACTTAATCACCTAGAAAAGCGTCAAAGCATGCTGGAACAGCAACATCTTTATCATTCTTCTTTTTTTATAAATTGGGAAAACGGTCTTATGATTCATGGATATATCATTTATCAAGCAATCACAGCAATTGGTAAAGAATTAGATATGAAGTTAACGCCATCAATTTTACGCCATTCGTTTGCTATTGCATCATTAGAAAATGGTTGGGATAACAGATATATCCAGACACTGCTGGGACATGTATCGATACTAACAACACAGATCTATGAAAAAGTAGAAATTAATTCAAAGCAAAACACCATCCAGAAATATCATCCACGTGGTAAAAAATCATAGAAAGGCGTGAAAATCGTGTTCCATGAAAACGATATCGTGATAAAACAAAAAATTATTGGTGATTTGAACAAGTATTTAATGTCCCAAAAGCAAGTTGCAGAATTTCTAGGCATGTCAAGATCTAATCTATCTAGCGTAATCAGTATGGATAAATTAAGACCGCTGTATGTATTTGACCACGGCAGTTCTAGAAAGTTGGCATTATTCTACAAAAAAAGATGTGGAGACTTACTCAAAAAATAGGTCTACAAGGAAAAGAAATAAATGATAGAACATTGTTATATAAAATGAAACACGAAACTAGAAAAGACAATAGAAAAAGTAAGGGGAGAGAAGGTTTTTCCTGCTTATTTCATATTGTCTTTTCTAGTTTACATAATATATATTATAGGAAGTTGTAGTTTGATAATATTGAAACGTAACTACACAATAAAAGCATCATCTCTCTCTTTTAAGAGAAAAACAATGCTTCTAACTCATAAATTAGGATCTTTTTTGAAGTTTTGGTGTAAAGTTTCGTTCTCGTGATATGCTTGGAACACATAACCTTTATCACGTAACATTTTAATCACTCTAGGCAATGCATCTAATGTATTTTTACGTTCGTGGAACAGAATAACTAATGGTTCGTCGCTGCCTTCATAAGCATTCACTTGAGAGAGTACATTTTGATACACTGCCCCTGAATTGCCTGGACTATAACGCCAATCGTTGCTATCGATATTCCAATCAACTAACCGGAAATCATTTTGCTTTGTTTGCTCAATCTGATTCTTTGTGAGATACGTACTACCATAAGGCGCTCGAATCAAGTTGGTACGAATACCGCTAATTCTTTCAAAATCATCGCGCTCACGGCTCATTTCACTAATAAATGTAGGATTCTTTTTGCGATATAGTTTCTTTGCATTGTGTGTGTAGCTATGTAAACCAATTACAAAACCACTATCAATCATGCGCTGATACGTTTCCTTGTCACCATTGGCGAACTCGTTTCCAACAAAGAAAAAAGATGCGGGAGCTTTCTCTTTTTCAAGAACTTCTAAAAATTGTTTTAAATGTATGCTAGGTCCATCATCGAACGTTAAGTAAACGACCTTTTTTCCCACTGCTGGTCCTGGTGGATCTTTTGGCGCAGAACTAATACTTTGTTGCTTGGGCGGGACTTTCCAGTGCTGTACAGAGATCGCTTCAGCTTTTAATACAAGCAAATCTTTGGATGAAGCGGTATTTGTAAATAAGTTATTTGTTGCGACTAATCCCCCAATGGTTAATACAAGAGTTGTCAAAACAATAGCAATGAGCCACTTAAATTTCGACGACTTACTATTTGTTGCTGTTTTCGAACTTCTGCTCTGTCTCATCCATCATGGCCTCCTTTTCTTTCATAAGACAATTTAAACATAGATTGTTATATAATTCAAGGATAAATGGTCGCGAAATTGATTTTTTTGATATAAAAAAAGCTTTTTTGTAATCTGAAAGTAATAAAAGAGCGCGAAATGTCATCTGCGCTCTCCAATATCAATTATATTTTTGCGTTTCTAAAATCGCATTAGCCATCTTAACAACATCATCTTCAGGAGCTTCAATTCCTTCAAGTGGATAACGGATACCAAGACTCTCCCACTTGTATACACCCATTGTATGGTAAGGTAGCACTTCAACGCGTTGTACATTAGGTAGCTTCGTAATAAATTCGTGCAGTTTCGTCAAATCTTCTGGATCATCCGTTTTCGTTGGGATTAACACATGACGAATCCAAATCGGCTGTTCTTTATCAGCAAGATACTGTGCAAAATCCAGAATCGGCGCATTTGGACGCGTTGTTAATTTTAAATGTTTCTCTGGATTGATTTGCTTAATATCCAGTAAAATTAAATCTGTCACTTCCATTAAGCGATCTAGCTTTTCGATAAATTCAGGATCTCTTGTAAAGCAACCACCACAAGAATCGATTGTCGTATGGATTCCAGCTTTTTGACAAAGGGTAAAGAGTTCAATCAGAAAATCTACTTGTAGCAAGGGTTCTCCCCCACTAACCGTAATTCCTCCACCTGAAGCATCCATGAAAGCCTTATATTTATAAGCTTCCTCGAAAACATCCTGAGCGGTTCTTTCCTCCCCAATTCCAATCTTCCACGTATCCGGATTATGACAAAATTGGCAACGCAATAAACAGCCCTGCATAAAAACAATAAAACGAATTCCAGGACCATCAACAGTCCCCATTGTTTCTACAGAATGAACACGACCAGTAACTTCAGACATTTGACTCCTCTTCCTTTCAGGTAATAAATTTACAACAGACAGGGATTGCAAAAAAACGCAATCCCTAAAGCCCGATGTTCTCTCGCAGAACTTCAAAGTCCCCGCAAAACCTCAGCGGAACGAGAAATGCTAAGATTCTAGGCAAAAGCGAGTACCGAAGCAGAGTGTACGACTGTACATGAGCATCGGAACACAGCTTTTAACGACGAAGATTAGCGTTTCTCGTTTCGCTGACTTACATAGATTCGTGCATGGTACGATGTATGACATCCAATTGTTGCTCACGTGTTAATTTAATGAAGTTAACAGCGTAACCAGATACACGGATTGTTAATTGTGGGTACTCTTCTGGGTGATCCATCGCATCAAGTAATGTGTCACGGTTGAAGACGTTGATATTTAAATGATGCCCCATTTTTGTTGAGTAAGCATCAAGCATAGCTACAAGATTATTGATTTGTGACTCGTCTTCGCGACCTAATGCTTTTGGCACGATCGAGAATGTATTCGAAATACCATCTTGTCCATATTCATATGGAAGTTTTGCAACAGATGATAACGAAGCTAGAGCGCCTTTTGTATCGCGACCGTGCATTGGGTTTGCTCCTGGTGCGAATGGTTCGCCAGCACGACGTCCGTCTGGTGTGTTACCAGTTTTCTTACCATATACAACGTTAGATGTGATAGTAAGAACAGATGTTGTGTGAACGGAGTCACGGTAAGTTTTATGTTTTCTTACTTTCGTCATGAATGCTTTTAGAAGGTCAACAGCGATTTCATCCACGCGATCGTCATTGTTTCCGTATTTAGGATAGTCACCGATGATTTCAAAATCAACAGCGATACCATTTTCATCACGGATTGGTTTTACTTGTGCATGTTTGATAGCACTTAAAGAATCGGCTGCAACAGAAAGGCCAGCGATACCAGTTGCCATCGTACGTAATACATGTGTATCATGAAGCGCCATTTCTAGACGTTCATACGCGTATTTATCATGCATATAATGGATAACGTTTAGTGTATTTAGATATAGTTCAGCAATCCATTCCATCATTTCGTCAAACTTCGCCATTACTTCTTCATAGTCTAGTACTTCAGAAGTAATCGGTTGGAAAGCTGGCCCAACTTGTGCTTTTGATTTCTCATCCACACCACCGTTGATCGCATAAAGTAATGTTTTTGCAAGGTTGGCACGTGCGCCGAAGAATTGCATTTGTTTACCGATGCGCATTGCGGATACACAACATGCGATTCCGTAGTCGTCGCCCCATTTAGGACGCATAACATCATCGTTTTCATATTGGATAGCGCTTGTTTTGATGGACATTTTAGCACAGAATTTCTTGAATCCTGATGGTAATTGTGTCGACCAAAGTACGGTTAAGTTTGGCTCAGGAGCTGGTCCTAAGTTGTTTAATGTGTGCAAGAAACGGAAGGAATTCTTCGTTACAAGTGGTAGCCCATCTTCTGTGATACCACCGATTGATTCTGTCACCCATGTTGGATCTCCAGAGAACAATTCATTGTAGTCTGGTGTACGAGCGAATTTTACAAGGCGTAGTTTCATAATGAAATGATCCACGATTTCTTGTGCTTCCACTTCTGTTAATGTACCGTTGCGAAGATCGCGTTCTACGAAAATATCAAGGAATGTAGACGTACGGCCTAAACTCATTGCCGCTCCGTTTTGTTCTTTAATCGCTGCAAGGTAACCGAAGTATAACCATTGGAAAGCTTCTTGTGCTGTTGTTGCTGGTTTAGAAATATCAAAACCATGTTGCATTCCCAGTTGTTTCAATTCAGCTAATGCGCGGATTTGTTCGTTTAACTCTTCACGTAAGCGAATAATATCGTCGCTCATTGTGCGAAGACCTGTATTTTTTAAGTCGTTTTTCTTGTCTTCGATTAGACGATCCACACCGTATAATGCTACACGACGGTAGTCACCGATGATACGTCCACGGCCATATGCATCTGGAAGTCCTGTAATAATACCGGATTTACGAGCTGCACGCATTTCATCGTTATAAGCATCAAAAACACCTTGATTATGCGTTTTGCGCCAATCTCTGAAAATGCTTGAAATCTCTTTGTCGACTTCATAGCCATAAGCTTCACAGGCAAGTTCTGCCATACGGATTCCGCCGAACGGTTGTAGTGAGCGTTTGAAAGGTACATCTGTTTGGACGCCTACTACTGTTTCTAACTCTTTGTTTAAGTATCCAGGATCATGTGATGTGATAGTCGATACAATTTTTGTATCCATATCTAACACACCGCCGTTTTCCCGCTCTTGCTTTGTTAAATCCATTACTTGATCCCATAATTGCGATGTTGCATCTGTAGGACCTACTAGGAAAGTATCGTCACCTTCATACAATCTGTAGTTCTTCATAATAAAGTCTCTTACATCAATTTCATGTTCCCAGTTACCACCTGTAAATTCAAACCATTGTTCTTTCATCACGGAAACCTCCTACGTTTTATTGTTCGTTTATGAGCGTTAAAAATTGAGCAAAGCTACCCAAGTAACTTCTATACTGTTATCATACCACAAAATAAAAATAATGCTACAGTTTTCACATAAAAAATTTTTAGTGCTTTTTCATCAAATTAAAGTGCTTACATTGTTTTTTTAGCGCCAAGTGATTGGTATCACATACTTTCTTAGATTGTCATGATTATTAAATAAGTACAAAAATAATTTAGCTGCAACATTGTAATATTTCTGTACCATTCTAAATTCGTATTTCTGTTATAATACAGAAGCCGTTTGGAAGTCTCTGTATCAAATCAGGTATTGTTGCTATCACTAGCTTTCTACATGACTGTTCTAACTAAAAAAAACTAACCTCTATTTCTTGAGATTAGCTTCTATATCTTCGAAAAGTGGCATACCGACTTGGGCACCGATTTTTGTAGTGCTTTGCGCAGCAGCTTGGTTAGCAAAACAGACAGAATCACGCAAGGTTTTTCCTGTAGTGATGGCCACCGCGAAAGCACCATTAAAGGTATCCCCTGCCCCAGTAGAATCTTTGACATCCACATTTACAGCAGCAATATCCGCATCTCCCGAAGCATCACAGACCCGAACGCCATCTTTTCCTCGCGTTACAAGTAGTGCTTCCGTGTTCCCTTGCAAAATATTATCGGGTAACTGCTTAAACTCCGTCTCGTTCGGCGTCAAATACGTTATCTTCTGCAAAAATGAAACTGAAAAATGATCTACAGGCGCAGGATCAAAAATAGTTGGTACCTCGTGCTCCATCGCAATATCCACCGCTTTTTCAATCACCCAGAACGGAATCTCATTTTGCAACAATACAATCGATGCCTCTGCGATAATCTCCTCAAGTGGTAAGTCATCAGGCCAGGCGTTATTCGCCCCAGGAGCAACGATAATTCGGTTGTCGCCATGTTCCCCGCAAAATCATCGCCAGACCGGTCGTCAAATCCACACTGCGCACATGTGTCACGTCAATACAAAAAGAATTCAGATTCGCCAAAGCATCCGCTCCAAATGCATCGTTTCCAATCATACCAACCATCGCCACGTCGCCACCAAGTTTCGCGGCAGCAACCGCTTGATTCGCACCCTTACCACCTGGCGAAATCAAGGCGTCTTCACCCTTCACCGTTTCACCAAGCTCTGGCATCCCCGCCAGTTCCGTCGCAATATCCATATTAATACTTCCAATAACAACAATCTTTCCCATCTTCCTAATCCCTCATTTCCAAAGTGATTTTTGAGATGTCGTGATAGCCGTCGCTTTCGCTGCTAAAATTTCATCGATCTGTGCCTGCGTTGTAATCAAGCCACCAGCGATGACAGGAATGTGAAGTAGCTCCGTCATTTGTTCCACCATCGTAGGCAAGATTCCAGGCAACAATTCAATATAATCCGGTTTTATTTTTTGAACAAGCGCGGTTCCTTTTGTAAACGCGCTCGAGTCTAGCATAAATAATCGCTGAATCGCGAGAACCTTATGTTGTTTTGCTTTTAAAATGACGTTTCCTCTTGTCGAAATAATTCCAGCTGGTCGAACGTCTTGACACAAGAAGTCCACCGCGTATTCATCATTTTTTTAAGCCATGAATGAGATCAGCGTGCAAGATTACCTTTTTACCACCAGAAGCGGCCAAATTTACGAGCGATTTCAGCTGCCCAACCTGCGTTTCTA
>NZ_AODE01000032.1 GCF_000525855.1 Listeria cornellensis FSL F6-0969 | reverse complement strand
CGAAAAATTAGGTCCTAGTATGGTATAACCAAAGCGAAACCCCTATCTCAAGCCCGAGATAGGGGTTTCGCTTTGGTTATACCCATACTAGGGACCTAATTTTTCGCAAACACAACCCCTTCTGTCCTACAAACTGAAAATCCAAATCAATTTTCTGGAAAATCCCTGTTTTTGGATTTTCGGATGGTAAGCTATGAGTATATTAAATCGCAACACAAAAAAATAATCGCAAATAAGAGAGGAAGTTTTTTATGAAGAAAAGTAAAAGCTGGATCGCGTTATTTATTTTAAGCTTAACTCTGGTAGCAGTTGTCGCAGCGTGTGGCACTACAGCAGGTGCGAACGATATCGGAAAAACAAGAACGGCCAATGATTTAGAAATAACAGTGACGCACGTCGAAACTTTAAATAGTAAGAATGACAAAACGCAACTTGCAAAAATCGATTTTGAAATCTTGAATGTAGGCTCAGATGAAGCAGGCGCTGGAGCAGGAGATTTCGTTGTGAAAACGGAAAACGGCAAGAAGCATAGTGTCGACGGAATGCACGCCAACAACTTCGGTGACGCGATTGCAGCAGGTAAAACGCTTCGAGGTTCAGGTTATTACGAGGTACCGGCAGGCAAGCAGGACGTGACGGTCATTTATCAACCAGCAACTGGCAAGGCAGATCAAGAAGCGACATGGACAATCACACTCCCTGAAAAATAAGAAAGGTGGAATGCAAAACAATGAAAATTACAGTAGTAGGACTTGGATATATCGGATTACCAACCGCGATTTTGTTTGCGAAGTACGGCAATAAGGTGACAGGGGTGGATTTATCCCCAGTCATGACGGACAACTTAAACGCTGGACGAATTCACATTGAAGAACCTGGACTAGAGGCAGACTTGCAAGACGCTTTAGCCTTAAATAATTTTCATGCTAGCACAACACCAGTCAGCGCAGATGCCTATATCATCGCAGTACCAACGCCTAACAAAAACGACGAATATAAATCATGTGATACAGCGTACGTTGAGTCAGCGCTAGGAAGCATCGTACCACTTTTGAAGGAAAACGACACGATTATCGTAGAGTCAACGATTGCACCACGAACGATGGCAGACGTTGTACAACCGCTTATTGAAAAACAAGGATTCACCGTCGGACAAGACATCTTCTTAGCACACTGTCCAGAACGTGTTTTACCAGGAAACATCATGCACGAACTAATCCATAACCCGCGTATCATCGGCGGAATCACCGAGCAATGTACAGAAAAAGCAGCAGCAGTATACGGCGAATTTGTTGAAGGCGAGATTATCAAAGCACAAGCCGGTGAAGCAGAACTCAGCAAATTGATGGAAAATACGTACCGTGACCTCAATATTGCATTAGCCAACGAACTTGCAAAAATCAGTAATCACCTCGAAATCGACGCTCTGCGTGTGATCGAAATGGCGAATAAACACCCCCGTGTCAACTTGCACCAACCCGGCCCTGGCGTTGGCGGACACTGTTTAGCCGTAGATCCATACTTCGTTATTGCAGCAGCCCCAGAACAATCCCCACTTATGCAAACTGCCCGTAAAGTAAACAACAGTATGCCAGAATACGTCGTAGAAAACGTGAAGCAAATCATGGAACAACGCGACGGAAATACAGTGACGCTATTCGGCCTTACGTATAAAGGTAACATTGATGACATCCGTGAAAGCCCAGCGATGGAAATCCAGGAAATGCTCACAAAAGAAGGTTTTGACGTAAAAAGTTTCGACCCACATGTTGTATCCGCGCCACTAACAGGCGAAGAAGCATGTGACGACAGTTCACTCATCGTTGTTTTAAGCGACCATGACGAATTCCGCACCATTCCGACCACTTATACCGATAAAATGCGCTCAGCGATCGTTTTTGACACAAAAAATATGGTTCAAAATGTCGGTGAAAAAGTCGTTTACGCCAATTACGGCAATCTGTACAAAGTCACGAAGGACGTGGCGCAATACCAATTCAATTAAGGACGTGAAAGCCCATGGAAAAAACCTATTATAATTTCCGAGAACAGGCCAGAACAGCCCAAGAAACCCACGAAAAACCATTGCACGACAAAGTATGGCGCATCTTCGACATCATCGCCGCCGTCTTTGCCCTCCTCATTTCCCTCCCAATCCTCCTCGCAATTGCCATCACCATCAAATTCGAAAACTGGAAAGCCCCGATTTTTTTCAAACAAAAACGCGTCGGAAAAGACGGCGAACTCTTCTATATGTATAAATTCCGCTCGATGTATGTCGATGCAGAAGCACAACTCGCCAAACTCCAGGCCCAGAATGAGATGGACGGCCACATGTTCAAAATGAAAGACGATCCCCGCATCACCCGCGTCGGCAAATGGATTCGCAAAACGAGTCTCGACGAATTCCCCCAATTCATCAATATTTTAAAAGGCGACATGTCCTTCGTTGGACCACGTCCACCACTGATGACAGAATATGCAAACTACACAAGCCATGAAAAAAAAGCGTCTCCTCGTAACACCAGGATGTACCGGTTTGTGGCAAGTCAGTGGCAGAAACAACCTGACTTTTAACGAAATGATTGACCTCGATCTAGAATACATCGAAAAAAGATCGATCCTCTTCAACATCAAGATTCTACTACTCACTTTCAAAGAATTTACAAGCAAAGGAAATGGCATGTAAAAAACCACGTGTCTAAAAAGTTGATTTTCAAAAATAAGTTTCTGGAAAATCCCTGTTTTAGGGAAAAAATTTGATATATTATATGTAGGCCAACAAATTAGGAGGTGGGAGCAATGTGAAACGAAGCAGTACTTCCCAAAAAACAAACAAAAAAACTATTTATTCCTCATAACAAATTCCCTCATAAAAGATTCTTAATAATAATACCCCAAAAAATTCAAGTTGTGAGACAGACTCTCATAACAAAAGGAGAAAATAAAATATGAAAAAATCAATCCCATTCAACGTAGTATCCACTAAAAAGGTGAAAAAAGCCTTATTCGCAACATTAGCAACAGTAACAGTTTTATCACAAATGTTAACAGTCTATCCAACAACAGGTGCAGCGGCAGAAGGCTCTGAGATTGGAACAACAGAAGCACCAACACAAGTAGGCGATTTTGCAACATTAAAAGAAATCCTTGAAAAAGATAATGGCATTACTAACATCGAATTAACCGCAGACATCACGATGACAGGTCCCATTAATATTCACCTGAATAAAACAGAACTGACGATTAACGGAAATGGGCACACATTCACGGAAAGTAAACTGAATTTGCTAAGTTATACTGCCACTGTCATTGTTTCACCTTCTTCTAAAATGCAGACGATGAATATCAAAAACATGAAAATTCGTGGGACCCATTATTATGCTCCATTCCAAGTACATGATGCTGTGAAAGGCGTTGTACAAAACTTTGAAAACATCGATTATGTAGGTCCACAAATGGCTGCCAACACCAATGGTACGGTTAACTTTACAGGGACAAATACAATTGACATTACTCAATTTGAGGGCTTAGGAACGCTCTATCAGATGGTTCGTGCCAACAAAGTGAACATCGCAGGAAATTTCACGGCGAATCACAGAACAACCGCATTAAATACTTTCCAAATTTATGGTGCGGGTTCGTACGTTAAGATTCAAGATGGTGCCAACGTCAATATTCAAACAAATGGTGGGAAATTTATCTTTTCTGATGCAGCCAATACAACCGACTTCACTGTAGGAAAAAATGCGACATTCAACCTAGATACCAAAGCTGAATTATTTACCACATCGATGGCCAACGTTACGTTTGACACGAACTCGACAACGACGATTAATCGTGCTGGGGTAGCCGCAGATGCGTTAATGTTAGTCGGACAGAATTTCAACGTCAATTCGAATGCAAGTTTAGTAGCGAAACAAGATACAGGCTCAACGGCACACATTATCCGTACAACGGTAGCAAACGCAACAATCAACTTCAACGGCCCACGTAAGTTAGACCTAGATGCTAACGGAACAGGCGCTAACCGCGTATTTTCAGCTTATGGCAAAACAACGATTAACTTCAATAACCTGGCAGAAATCGGTGTATTTAATGCGACGAACAAAACAGAAACACCAACCCTAGCGTGGCAAGATGCAACCTTCCAAGTGGTACAAGCATCTTTACAAGCTGGAATTGTACAAGTAGGCGCAATTTCATCTACTAACGATATTCAAACGAAATTCGTATTAGCAGACGCAAAACGTATTACAACAACAGGAACTTCTGAGATAGCACAAAAAGCAGTCAACGAACTTTTCACTAATAATGATTCAGCAACAGATACAATCAAAGATACAACAACGCAAGCTTCCATCGACGCAGCACAAGCATTAGTTAATAAAGTAACAGACCCAGCAACAAAGGCAGCGTTACAAGAAGATCTAAACCGTGCACAAGAATTACTAAATGAGCGTAACGCAGCTAGCTCAGAGAAAGATCGTCAAGCAGCAGCGCTAAAAGCAGTGAACGAATTATTTAACAGCGACAAACCATCAACAGACGCAATTAAAGACATCACGAATCAAGATTCCATTAACGCAGCGAAAGCATTAGTAGATGCAGTAACAGACCCAACAGTAAAAGCAGCATTAGAAAAAGACTTAAAACGTGCACAAGAATTGTTAGACGCAAAAAATGCAGCAGCGGCAGCAGAAAAAGCGAAACAAGACGCAGCGCTAAAAGCAGTGAACGAATTATTTAACAGCGACAAACCATCAACAGACGCAATTAAAGACATCACGAATCAAGATTCCATTAACGCAGCGAAAGCATTAGTAGATGCAGTAACAGACCCAACAGTAAAGGCAGCATTAGAAAAAGACTTAAAACGTGCACAAGAATTGTTAGACGCGAAAAATGCAGCAGCGGCAGCAGAAAAAGCGAAACAAGACGCAGCGCTAAAAGCAGTGAACGAATTATTTAATAGCGACAAACCATCAACAGACGCAATTAAAGACATCACGAATCAAGATTCCATTAACGCAGCGAAAGCATTAGTAGACGCAGTAACAGACCCAACAGTAAAAGCAGCATTAGAAAAAGACTTAAAACGTGCACAAGAATTGTTAGACGCAAAAAATGCAGCAGCAGCAGCAGCAGAAAAAGCGAGACAAGACGCAGCACAAAAAGCAGTAAACGAACTATTTAACAGCGACAAGCCATCGACAGACGTGATCAAAGATACAACGACGCAAGCAACAATCGAAGCAGCACAAAAACTAATTGACGCAGTAACAGATCCAGCAGTAAAAGCAAGTCTACAAAAAGACTTAGACCGTGCGCAAGCATTACTGAATGAACGCTTATCAACAGTCGGAACAATCTCACCAGCTGACTTCCTAATCGGTGGAGACAAGTATGTAACAGGATCATTCACAGGTAGCGTAGCTAAAATTTCCCTACTAGTGGGCGACAAAGAATACACTGGTGGAGCAGTAAAAGCAGACGGCACATTCACATTCTACGCTAACGACAAAAACATCAAGAAAACAGACGAAGTATTCGCAGTAGCATACGACAAATACGGTAAAGAACTAGCTAAAACAGAAGTGAAATTCGTAGTCGTAACAGAAGGTAAAATCACACCAGCAACATACAACTTGGCAACAGACAAAAACATCACAGGAGCTTACACGGATGACGTGACTAAAGTGACTGTAACAGTAGGCGACAAAGAGTACAAAGGCGGAACAGTAACAAACGGCACGTTCACATTCTACGCTTTTGACAAAATCAAGAACGCAACAGATGTAGTAACAGTAAAAGCATTTGATTCAGCTGGTAAATTGCTAGATACAAAAACACTGAAAATCGTAACAGGCGTACCAGTAGTAACAAAAGGTAGCATTACACCGAATGAAATGGCAGTACCAGGCGACAAAAACATCACAGGAACGTATACAGATGACGTACACTATGTAGTAGTAACAGTAGGAAACACAGACTACAAAGGTGGAACTTTTGCAGACGGTGAATTCAAGTTCTACGCATTCGATAAAATTGCAAGTGCAAGCGACGTAGTAACAATGAAAGCATACGACAAAGCAGGTAAACTACTAGATTCGAAAACAATTAAACTAGTAGGACCAGCAGCAGAAAACGTAATCAAAGGTACAATCACTCCGAACGCACTAGTACTTGGAACAGATAAGAACATCACAGGATCATATACAGGTGAAGTGAAATCAGTACAAGTAACAGTAGGCGAAACAACGTATAAAGGTGGAACATTCACAGATGGCGAATTCAAGTTCTACTCTTTCGACAAAATTAAATCTGTAAATGACGTAGTTACTATCAAAGCTCTAGATAAAGACGGTAACGTGTTAGATACGAAAACAGTAACAGTAGTAGCAAAATAATCAATAATAGAGCGGCGATCCAGCTATGGGTCGTCGCTTTATTTATATTTCAAAGTACGTAGTTTTGACAAGGTGGTAAAAATTGTTTATGATGAGGAAGGTAGAGATATAGTGTGATGAGTGGGATCTTTATAAGTAACATTGTTTCCAATCATGTGATAAATATCACATCGTGATTCTAACTAAAAGAATGGAGGAATGCAGAATGAATATCGTAATTTTAGGCGCTTTTGGACATCTTGGGAAGGCGGTGTACCAACTTTTAGAACCATTGCCTAATGTCAATGTAACATTGTTTGGCCGAGAAAAAGAGGATATAGAGGTAGCTTCGACTACAAAAGTCATTTTTGGCGACGCAACGAACCCGGAAAATCTGGAAGGAGCGCTTCAAGGTCAAGATGTTGTTTTCTCTACATTGGGCCCATTCCACGTGGAGACTTTCGCTACCCCATTAGTTGAAACGATGGCGAAGCTAGGAGTGAAAAGGCTTTTTTGGACCACGCAATTTCAAATTAGACAGGATGAAGTGACAGAGGAGAATATTGCGCTTGCAAAGACTTTTGGTTTTGACGAGGAGACGGAGAGAACATATGTGGCGAACCAGAAATTAGGTGCGCAGATCATTGAAGACAGTAGTTTGGATTACACGTTGCTGATGTCGCATTTCTTCAAATATGATAATAGTATTGAAAAAGCGATTCTTCAAGAGGAGGACGAGATGGTGGAAGGTGAGCCAATCAGTATTTATAGCTTGGCAGTTGTCCTCGCGAATTTGTTGCTCCAGCCGGAACGTTATAGTAGAAAAGGGGTTATTATTTCGGCGTCTAAATAAAATGTGAAAAGAGCCTAAAAGATTGTTCATATCTTTTAGGCTCTTTTCGTGTATACACGCTTATAAAATTGGCACGCTTACTGTTTGGATTTCTCCGCCCAGTGAGTCATATGCTGTCAGTGAAACGGTGTCTGTCCGATTCTTAATCAATGGTTTCGCGTAGTATTGGAAGTCTGATCCAGTTGGTGGGACACTGATGGTTGTTTTCTTCGCGTTATTTACAGTCAAGCTAATTCGTGCTACGTCACTAGTAAATTGGCCTTTTACATAACCGTCGCCAAGCACGTATGGGTTCACAGTCACGCCGCCGTTTGCTGATGTTACTGGTACTGCTTTTGTGCTAACGACGTCGCCAGCTGTGTTATAGCCAACTAGTTCAATGACATCGTTAGTATTCGTGATGTTTGTTTTCGCGTAGTATTTGATGATGTAATCTTTTACGTTGATGCGTTGTTGGGGGGCTTTGTTGATCTGTAGCTCTACTTTCACTATATCACCTGTGAATGTTCCTGTTATATAATTATCTTTGCCGATTTTGAATGGCGCGATAGTGTCGATGCTTCCAGGTAGGCTGATGCCATTTAGAACGGTGATTGTTTTTGTGTCTAGGACTTTGCCGACATTATCGTAAGCAGTCAGTTTGGCAGTATCACTCAGATTGCGAATGACATTGTTCGCGTAGTACTTGAAGTCTGGTGCGCTAACGGTGATTTTCGTGCCTTCCGCATTATTGACCGTCATACTAATCTTCGCGATATCCCCTGAAAATTGTCCTGTTACATAGTTGTCTTTCCCGATTTTAAATGGTGCTAGAGAAGTGATAGCGCCAACTGTAGCGGCTTCTTTTGCGATGATAACTGGCTGGGTGGCGAGAATTTTGCCGTTGATGTCGTAAGCTGTCAACTTCACTTTGTCTGTCATGTTGCGGATGAGTTTATTAGCGTAGTATTGGAAATTTGTTGTTGTCACGGTGATTTTCGTACTTTCGGCATCATTGACGGTCAAACTGATTTTCGCTACATCGCCTGAAAATTGTCCTGTTACATAGTTGTCTTTACCGAGGTAGAACGGGTTCAATGTGATCTGTCCTGCTGTTGGTTTCTGTACGTTTACTTTCGTCTTTTGAAGCTCGTTGCCGTCTTTATCGTAGCCAATTATATTGACTTGATCGGTTGGCGCGTTGATTTTGCCTTTGGCGTAATATTGGTAAGGTGAGCCAGTTGCATTGATGATCTGTTGTGGCGTATTGTTAACTTCCAGGCCGATTTTTGTGACGTCTCCTGTGTAGGTGCCTTTAATATAGCTATCTGTTCCGATGATAAAGTCGTTTGTTGTGATGGCTCCAGATGTTTTGCCTCGGTTTGCGAGTAGTTCTTTGGCTGTGTTTAAATTGTTTTGTAATACAGATCTTGTTGCTAGATCGGCAACAGCGTCTACTGCTTTTTGTGCTGCGTCGATGGTAGCTTGATCTGTTTCTTTCTTGATTGTTCCAGATGCGATGTTGTCGTTTGTGAATAGAGCTTGTACTGCTTTTGTTGCAGTGTCTTCTTTTTGGGCTTGTTCTGCTGCTAGACCGTTATCAATCATTGGGCCCCAGTTGTTTGTTGCAAAAGCGCGGACGGTTAGT
Source organism: Listeria cornellensis FSL F6-0969 (assembly GCF_000525855.1). GTDB lineage: Bacteria > Bacillota > Bacilli > Lactobacillales > Listeriaceae > Listeria_A > Listeria_A cornellensis. The sequence continues at coordinate 48,919 of NZ_AODE01000032.1, read as the reverse complement.
TTTACTTTTTTGTCTAGGACTGTTCCTGCTGTATATTTTGTTGCTTTGCTTGATACAACGCCGTCTGCACCCATTGGATCGGTGCCGTCTGTTGTATAGTAAACGTCTGTGTTGGCGTTAGGGTTGTTTAAAACTACGCCGGAGCCACTCGGTATGATGCTTACGTTTTGTAGTGTGTGTGCCATGCCGTATTTTGTCCACATTTCTAAGTTGTATTTCACACGGTCAGGGACTTGTGCTTGGACTTTGACTTGGGTGGCTAACCAATCTTTGTAAATGGTAGTTCTAGCACCCATAAATGCTGCATCTAGTTTGTACGCAGCGTCGAGTTCTTTTTGGTTGTCCAGAATGAGTTGTCTCACGTTGGCGACAGATAATGGAGCGCCGTCTGCACCTGCGAAGTCACCGCTTGCTGGGCCAATTTGTTTTAGGACTTGGTCTTTTACGAGCGTTTTGAACTCTAGGTTTCCGGCTGTTGGTACCGTAGTACTATTGCCTGAAAAACTACCGAATAGAGAGCCAGCGCCAAGTTTTGAGTTAAGGTCAAGGATGGACCATTTGTAGCGATACGTTCCGCCACCGCCTGAGAGTGCAGAAGAGGTCGTGCCAGTCCCGCCGTTATTATAGAAAGCACCATCTGTATCATTGATGTTAAATTTCATCTTGATGCCGTTACCGTTTAAAATATCATTGGAAACGACGGCGTCTACTTCTTGCTCGGTATCAATAAACATGAAGAGGATTTGTGTTTTGATTAAATCTTCGACATCGACATAGTTTTTTAAATTCTTGGAAGTTTTTCGCTGTTGCAACGGCTTTTACTTTTGTCAAAATGTTTGCGTCTCCGTCGCCAGCTTCTACAATACCAGGAATGAAATAGCCATCTTGGAAGCGGATTTTCGTGTAATCGTCATCGCTACCGCCGAAGTATTCTTCAAACATGTTTTGACCAAAGTCTTCACGCATTGTTTTTACGCCCATGTATTTCCCGTTGTAGTAGTAGTGTACGTATTTTGTGTGTAGGGAGATTTTATTCATTTGTTGCGCTAAGCTGTTCGTTACTGTTTCATCGTAGCGATTGTAGCCTAGGTTGTAGATGTCACTTTGTGGACCGTCTTGACCTTCTTTTAGTTCGAGTTTGCTGAATTTACCTACAACTGGGAATGTTTCGCCTGGTTTTGCGTCAAAGAAGTTGTATTTTGCTTTTTTTTGCGTTGTAATCACGGTGAAATTTAACTTCAACGCCGGCGTTGTATTGAGCAGCACTTACTTGGCCGAATTTTTCAGCACCGGAGTAGTTGAAGTAGTTGGTTCCGCCGCCGCCCATGTGTGAATCTAAATACTCAAATGTTCCAGGGCTGTAAGAGGTAGCCACTAAATCTGCTGCCGCGCCTGTTACGGAAACGATTGGGAAGTCATCGATGGCTTGTGCGTATTCATCGCTTGTAATGTTATTTTTGAACTGCCATAGAACGCCTGATGTGACTTCGTTTTTGTAATTGTCGCGCAGAACGTACGTGTTGGAAAGGACGCCTGTGTTACCAGTTGCATCATAGCCGTAAACTTTAACAACGGTTGTTTTGCTGATCTTGATTGGGCCAGTGTAAATCGTTCCTTTTGTTGCGCTTGGTTCGCTACCGTCTAGGGTGTATTTCAGTGTGGTGCCGGTTTTAGAAGTCATTGTTAAGTCAAAATCAGTGTCGTACATGCCGCGATCTTTGCTGAATTGCACCGTGTAGTTTGTTTGACCGCTGTTGTTTGACGTGCCGAACGTTTCAGAGCTAAATAGTGTTAATGTTTTGCTTGCGTCTGTTTGACGTCCGAATGTTTGGTTGTACGCTTGTTTTGTATATTTGATGGAGTCTACCGTTTTAAATTCAGAACCGACTTTTGCGGATAAAATAACGTCGCCGCTACCGCCGATTTCGAAGCTTAAATGGTTGTTCCCAAGTTCAGGTGCTTTGTCGGAATACACCACGCGGTACCCTTTTGCAGGAATAACAAGGTTTGAAAACTCGAATTTGTCTAGTGTTTTCGTTTTGTCTGTCAAGTACATACCTTTGCCTAAAACAACTGGTACATCGTTGTCGTTGTAAAGCTCTACCCACGCGTCTTTAGAGCTTGCGGTTCCTTCTGATGACAGCTCATTGATGTAGACATTTTTGATTTTGTCTGGTGTTGCGAGAGCGTTTTCGATGCTCGGGCCTTTGCCGTTATTTTTATATTTGATGATAAGCCTAGCTGAGTTGGCACCGCCGCCTTGATAGACACTACCGATATAGTTGTCGCCATCGACGCGGAATGCCATGGATTGGCCATCTTTCCAGCCATTAAAGCGGTTTTCATTGATAAGGTCTTTTAAATTAGCTGTGCGAACGATTTGGTTTTTTGCTGTGAATGCTGGTTGATTGTACTTCACGACCAAGTTACTGTAAGAACGGGAAGTGATGTTTCCAGCTGTGCTATTGTAAATTCCTGGGCTACCAAGTTCGCTACGGATTTCCATGTTAGAACTTACTTTTGCTGTCGTTGATGCGGATGTTGTAAATTCTAAATAAGCATCTTCAATTTCTGCTGATTCTGGGATTGTAACATTGTTAAAACGGAATGCGGAGATATCTTTGTACGTTGGAGTAAGGGTAGCTGTGTAGTAACCACCGATTCTTAGATTGTCAACAAGGTTCATTGTTTTTGCTGTCCCGTATTCCTCTGCATCGTCGTTTGCTGTTGCTACTTGAGCGCTAGAATCACCGTCTTCTGAGTAATATTCTAGGACTAATTTCGGAGCCATCGTAGCACTCGATTCAAAAGAACGGGCAGCGTAAGATCCAGTTTTATCGCCGTCTACTTTGAAAACAAGGTCTTTCAGTACGGCATTGGAACTGCGCATTTCATTGATAACTTCTGTCAAATCGCCTGTGTTTACAAGATCGTTGACTGCTACTTTTGCTGGTGTTGTAGATTTTGCAGTAGCCTCTGTCAGGGCGCGGTTTGTAAAGGAAGCGACGGTGGATGCAAAGACCCCACCATTTCCGACTTGACCTGCAACTGATAAATTTGTTGGTGTACTTGATGCTGTTAGTGTTGTGAAGGTAAGGTAAGCTTTTGTAATCACGGCATCGGCTGGGATCGAAACATCTGCAAAGCGCACAAATGTAGATTCTGGCACAGCTTTTAGAAGGCCATGTAGATTGAGTGATGTGGCTGTCAAATTGGTAGATGTAGCATTTACTGAGGCATCATCTGTACCGGCTTTGACACGATATTCTTTTTTTCGCTGAAGGGATATTTTCCGCATCATCACGAAGGGAATACGCGTATGCTTGAACACCGCTATTTTGCTTGGCGTTGTAAGCATAGACTTTGACTGTCATATTTTTGTCGACTTTGATTGGACCTGTGTAAGTCGTGCCTTTTGTTTCGCTTGGCGTTGAACCGTCAAGCGTGTATTTGATTGTGTTGATGCTATCTGTTTTTAATGTTAAGTCGAAACCGGTTTTGTACATTCCTGTTGTTTGGCTGGGGGTGATGTTTACTAGTGGAGTAGCGCCGTTGTTTGAACTTTCATATGTCCCTGTTGTGTAGGAAACGAGATTTTTGTCTGCGTCATTAAAACGACCTAATGTTTCGTTATAAGGCATTTTTTTCACGGCAAAAGTATCAAGCGTGTGGAAGCTGCCGTCGTATTTTGTAGATAGATAAAGCGTTGTATCGCGGTCGCCTAACGTGAAGTTTGCAGACGCATTATTTTGCGTGCCGTTCGCCTTCACGATGCGGTATCCTTTTGCTGGGATGTAGATGTTGCTGAGCTCAGATTTATCTAAAGCATTCGCATCATCGGATATAAAAACATCTTTTGAAAGAAATACTGGCGCATCATTATTGTTGAAAATTTCGATCCAGCCGTCTGCCTGAGTGTCAGTTCCCATGCCCGCAACTTCATTTATAAATAGGTTTTTCATTTTTGCGGGATCTTGGATAACTTCTTCGCCGATTGCGTCTTTTTCGCTGTATGAATATTTAATAACAAGCTTTGGTTGTAGGGCTGCATCGGCTCCACCTTGATAAATGCTACCGATATAGTTGTCGCCATCTACTTTAAAAGCGAGCGCGTCTCCGTTTGTCCAACCCATTAAGCGTGTTTCGTCAATGATGCTTTTTAGATTAGGTGTTCGGATAACTTGTTTGGCCACTGTGAAAGAAGGTTGTTGATATTTCACGGTAGAAGCCGAGTAGTTACGGTTGCTGATGTTTCCAGCAGTACTTGTGTAGGTTGCTGGATTGCCTAGTTCAGCTGAAATCGCCATGTTGGAAGATTGTTTGGCGACGGTAGTTTTTGTTGTGAATTCTAAATAAGCATCGTCAATTTTCGCGTTTTTTTGAAAGGTCTACATTCGCAAAACGGAACGCGGACAGGTTTTTATTTGCCGGAGTTAGCGCTGCTGCTGTGTATCCGCCGATTTTCATTTCAGCATTTAAGGCGATAGTTTTAGCTGTGCCTGATTCGTCTGCGTCATCGGATGTGTTGCTGATTTTTGCGTTGTATTCGCCTGTTGGAGACGTGTATTCGATCATGAGTTTTGGCGCCATTGGAGCGCTGGAGTCGAAAGAGCGCATAACGAATGAGCCTACGCCACTGCCAGATACTTTGAATACGTAGTCCTTGATGTCGGCAGTATTTGCACGCATTTCTTTAACAATAGATGAAACGTCGTCGGTGTTGAAAATGGTATTTGCGGTAACAACGGGGGGTTTTCATGCTCATCGTGGTTGTTGTAAATGTGCGGCTTGCGAAGGATGCGGCAGTACTGGAAAATGCGGCTTGCGTGCCGAGTTCTCCTGTTACGTTGATAGTTGTGGATTGTGCTGCTGTGGATGCATCGCGGGCTGTAAATGCGATATAAGCTTTCGTGATTTTTGCGTCTGTTGGTAGGGCCACATCGGCAAATCGTAAATAAGTGGACTGTGTTGCGCCTGCTAAACCGTGTAAATCGAGGCCGGTACTTATTAAGTTCACCGCTGTACTCGAAACTTCGGCGTCATCGCCACTTTTTTGAATTGGAAATGCTTTTGCGAATGAAAATGTTTGCTCTGCGTCTGCAGTGTTTGTAGATTGTGTCGTGGCTGGGGTTTCTGCGAATGTCACGATATTCCCAATGGAACTTGGTACCATGAGAGAGACGATCATCGCCATTGATAAAACTTTTAATCCAAAATTACTTTTCTTTTTCATGTTTAAAATCATAACTACTTATGCATAACTTTTTATGACGGGCAGTTATATCCTCCTTATTTTCTCTAGAATAGTTAACATTTTAATTGTAATTGTGTCAAACTCTTTTTTAACAAATTTTGTGTGGTTTTTATATTTTTCGTAACTTGATTTTCTATTCGTTATAAAGTATCTTATTGCATGATAGCCTTGGCGTATACCCTGTTCTATATGCTTTTGAATCACCACTTTCCTTTTTATTTCGACTGGCTACCCATATATTAATCTCTTTTGTCCCTACCTATATCTTACCTTCATTTCAGGTTGTAAGTCATTAAAAGGCAGGTAACTTTTTTTTCTGTAAAAAAGGATATTCACAAAAAAGACACTTTATCTTTAGGGGTATGTAAACGTATTTTTATTCGTTTTATTGTATTTTTATTCATGTGTTTTTTTAAAAAAAAGTACACTCACATTTTAGGAGTGTACTGTTTTCATTAACTATTGTCATATCTAGCTTCTACAATCTCACTCAAAGCTGCGAAATCCCGTTTTATCGGGGGCATATGCCAAACTAGTATATTGACGCCTGTTATATTGGGCACTGGAGCATCACTGATGATAAGATCGTGTTGCGGCCAATGCTCCCTGGGTTTAAGATCATCGCAGAAAATGATGATTTCCTCGGAGTAATATCGGCGAATCTGCGTTTTCAAAAATTCCTCCCACATAAAACCGCTTTTTGAGATAATCTTAATATGGAGGGCACGAGTATAAGTCTCGGTCAAAAGGGCAACAGAAAAAAGATTATGGATATAAGTTGAAATGACCTCTCGATTCGACCTCAAAAACTGGAAATCAGGTAAGGTTTCGTATTTTTTTAAGATAGTGATAATTTTTTTCTTTATCCTGCGTCTCAGACACGAGTTTTTCCGAAAAATAATCAACATCTAGAATCAGGTTCGCTTTTTCAATGAAGAGGAAGCGTGATAGATAATCCACTATGCTGACTTTTAGTAAAAGGGTATCAGCAATTCGGTCGTCTATAATTGTCAAGAGGTCCTCGGCAATTACCGTACGCGACCCTTGAAATTGACCATTATGGTAGAGGCGCATATTCATCCGTTCTCGATTAACGTACGTAAATGAACCCAGGAAGGACATTATAATAAACAAGTAACGCTCGACAGGAATTAAGGGACTACCAAGCGCATCTTCCAAATCGCTAAAATCAAGACCCATCGCATTATGGTACGTATAAATATCTTCCCAAAATTGTTCATCTTCAGGGGTTACATTAATCGTGTGTCCTTGCTTGATACGCCTCAAAGATACGGCAATAGCAGTCGCGTAATCAACACGGGTACTTGGTGAAAAATAAACTTTCATATGTTGTTCGAATTTTTGAATAAATTTATCGATACAGCTGTCAAAGTTGAAATCTGGAATCACCCAACCGGCATACGGGTAGCATTTACTGAAGAGATGGTAGAAAAAGAATCGGATATTAATCTCATTACCCTCTATTCCGAGTGGGGCGTTGTTAAGCACAAGACGGCTTCGAGCCAAGAAAGTATCCACCTCAGCCAATTTTACATAAAAAGTCGATCTACTAACAAAATTGTTCTCCGCCCATTCTGAGATTGTCGTTTTCTCTCCATTAAAAACAGAAAGAGCCAATTGGAACAGATGACTTGTCGATATCATATATGCCGTTAAATAATCAAAGTTAATCTGAGCAGTCGCTGTTAAAGATAATTTTTTATCGGCCTCATTTATCTGGGCGATCTCCTCAGGAAGTGTAGCGTTGAGCGTTGAGATATCTGCGTTCAAAGTGTTAACAGAGCATTCGACCATGGCAGCGACCTCTTTTTTTACAATCGGAGCCTCTGCAAAAAACAGTAAATTGAGTAATTTTAATCGGCGATAATCTGATGCGGGAATAATATTTTTCATTAGTAAAGCCTCCCCTATCTTCTATATTACTATCCTAATGAAATTTCCAGCAGAGGTCAAATGTGAGCGCGTTGTGTACCCAATTATTTATAGAAAGAACGCGAAAACTCTGCTCCATTTCCATCATAATTATAGTTGCGATACCCAATAAGCTATGCTATAATTATACCTCGTGAGTAATTAAAAATTATTCCTTGCCCGTTTCTAGTTTCAAAGCCGCAAAATGCGTTGAAAAGACTAGAGAGGTTGTTATAATATAAGAGATGAAACGCTTAAAAAAGTATTGTAGGTCTTCCTTGTTTTTGAATGGGTAGGACGTCAAATTCTGCTTTAAGCAAATCGAGCGAAAGCGTTTGTATTCCGCCAGTTTCGTGGAAGCTGGAAGCGGAGTGTACTCGTGTACATGAGAACCGGAAGTCCGCTAAACTGGCGGAATGCGAACGCTTGCCGCCGATTTATATCGCTTATGGAATAGCTTCAGGGCCGCTAAGACCACAAGGAGGTGTAAAGAGATGGCAAGAACATATGAAATTATGTACATTATCCGTCCAAACATTGAAGATGAGGCGAAGAAAGCTTTAGTAGAGCGCTTCGACGGCATTTTAACTGACAATGGTGCGGAGATCATCGAATCGAAGGATTGGGGTAAACGTCGTTTGGCTTATGAAATTGAAGACCATAAAGACGGTTTGTACCAAATCACTCGTATTTCTGCTACTACTGCGGATTCTATCAATGAATTCGACCGTTTAGCAAAAATTTCTGATGATATCATTCGTCACATGGTTATTAAAGAAGAAGCTTAATATTCCCCGAGTTATGGCTCGGATTTTTATGAAAAAAAGAGAGGAGGTTGGTTCTACTTATGATGAACCGTGTTGTATTAGTTGGTCGTCTGACAAAAGATCCTGAATTACGTTATACTCCCGCTGGCGTTGCAGTTGCGACATTTACACTTGCTGTAAACCGTAACTTTACTAACCAAGCTGGAGAACGTGAAGCAGATTTCATCAATTGTGTTGTTTGGAGAAAACCAGCCGAAAACGTTGCGAACTTCCTTAAAAAAGGGAGCTTAGCAGGTGTTGACGGCAAGGTCCAAACGCGTAATTATGAAGGTCAAGACGGCAAGCGTGTCTATGTAACAGAAATTCTTGCTGAAAGTGTCCAATTCCTAGAGCCCCGCAGTGCAAACGGCGGCGGTAATAGTGGTGGCGGCTACAGCAGTAACAGTAATGATGGCGGTGGACAGCAGCAGTCGTATAGCACTAGCAATACTGGCGGCGGCGGAAGCCAACAGAATGATAATAGCTACGGACAACAGAATCAACAACAACCTCAATCTCAGAGTTACCAAGCACCACGTAACGCCGATCCATTTGCTAGTGATGGCAAGCCAATCGACATTTCAGATGACGATTTGCCGTTCTAAAAAGTGTGAAGTTTACGTATGACTGGATTTTAATTTGATAGGAGGAAACTATAATGGCTGGAGGACGCAGAGGCGGACGCCGTCGGAAAAAGGTTTGTTACTTTACTTCGAACGGAATTACGCATATCGACTATAAAGATACTGAGTTACTGAAGAAATTCGTTTCCGAACGTGGAAAAATTCTTCCTCGTCGTGTAACTGGAACGAGCGCTAAATATCAACGTAAATTAACGATTGCTATTAAACGCTCACGCCAAGTAGCATTATTACCATTTGTTGCTGAAGAGAAATAAAACCAGAACCTCCCGATTTCGGGAGGTTTTTTGGTTACAGCCCGAGTATAAGCGAGTAGTTAATCTGTCGAGGCTGTTATCGTCAAAGGGGAATACAGCTCACAAACAAACACACCAACCCTACAACCAACAATACAGAATAAGATTGTATTGTTTTCACATTTATCATTTAAAGCATTGACGCATATCCGCATTAAAGGTATGATGTACATAGACATTTTATAACAATAAAAAATGAGGAGCTACCATAAAATTATGTTTTGGAAATCATTATTAAGAAAAAAAACCGTTAGAAGCACTTATTCATAATAAAAGTAATAGTATTCACTTAAAGCAAACACTTGGCGCGATGGATCTTATTTTTCTAGGTGTTGGGGCAATTGTGGGAACAGGGATTTTTATTTTACCAGGAACGATTGCGGCGCTTTATTCAGGTCCAGCGATTGTGCTGTCCTTTGTCATCGCTGCGGTAGTCTGTGCGCTCGCAGCTCTTTGTTATTCGGAGTTTGCGTCGTCGGTTCCTGTGGCTGGCAGCGCGTACACGTACGGTTATATCATTTTTGGCGAGTTTATTGCTTGGTTACTTGGCTGGGCGCTGTTACTCGAGTATGGTCTTGCCGTGGCGTCTGTTGCGAGTGGTTGGTCATCGTATTTCAAAACGCTATTGTCAGGATTTCATATCAATATTCCCGATGCTATTTCTGGAGCATTTAATCCAGCGGCAGGCACGTATGTTAATATTCCAGCGATTGCGATTGTGGCGATTATTGCGTATTTATTAACGCGTGGAATTCGTGAATCAACGCGGGTCAATGCTTTCATGGTTATTTTGAAGATTAGCGTGATTTTGCTATTTATCTTGGTGGGCGCGTTTTATGTGAAACCGGATAACTGGGAGCCGTTTATGCCATTCGGATTTAATGGTGTGCTGAACGGTGCGGCATTGGTATTTTTCGCATATCTGGGATTTGACGCGGTTTCGTCGGCTGCTGAGGAAGTGAAAAATCCGCAGAAAAATATGCCGATTGGGATTATTGGGTCGCTGCTCGTGTGTACGGTTTTATACATCGCGGTTTCTATCGTATTGACCGGAATCGTTTCATATCAAGACTTGAACGTGGCTGATCCAGTTGCTTTTGCATTACAAGTCATCAATCAAAATTGGATTGCGGGTATCGTATCACTCGGCGCGGTGGTTGGGATGATCACGGTCATTCTCGTTATGTTGTACGGCGGAACACGCCTGATTTATGCGATGGGTCGTGACGGTTTGTTGCCGAAAAGTATGGCGGAAATCGATGCGAAAACAAACACGCCAATCAAAAGTACATGGACATATGCGATTGTTATCATGTTTTTCGCTGGATTCGTGCCATTAAATCGCTTGGCGGAACTCGTAAACATGGGTACGTTATTCGCATTTATGATGGTTTCGATTGGTATCATTTTCTTGCGTCGTAACAAGTCGATTGCAGGCGGTGGTTTTAAAACGCCACTTTATCCGGTATTGCCGATTGTGTCGTTCTTGATGTGTCTATTCTTAATTACAAGACTATCCGTCGAAACGTGGATTGCCTGCGGGATTTGGTTCTTGTTGGGCTTGGTTCTGTATTTCACATTTGGGCGTAGGAATAGTACGTTGAATAAATAGGGTTTGAAATGGAGATAGAAGTGCCGTCTATTTCTTATCATTTCGGTTTTATAATAAATAGCGCAAAATTTTCGAGTTTGAAAATGAATGGAAATCGTGCTATAATGAAATTGGAAATAGGATTAGCATATTAACACCCAAATACCCTAGCTGCGGTAACAGCTAGGGTATTTTTTATAGGGTTAGAAGTGTCGTCTACTTTTTATTGTGTCGATTTTCTAACATATAGTTGAAGTATGCAATAGTGCAACCAACTACAATCGGCGCAATAACACTGGAAAATAGGATTAACATATATAACACCTCCCTTCAGTGAAAAAGTTCATCTGAAGGTAGACGACGCCATAAGTATAGCATGATTCCTTAGATAGAATAAGAACAATTTTGTACTAATCAGAGCAAAATTTTTTTTCGCGTTGTAGTCCTTTTTCTTCCTTTGGTACAATAGGAGTAATAAATAACGTGATATCGAAGGAGTGCGACGGCGTATGGCAGATTTGGTTTTTGATAGTGATAGAATCGTTAGTGATTTATTAGTGAACTTTCAGCAGGTGAAAAATTCGGGCGTGATGGGCGTTGATAAGCGGATCAGGTTTTTGGTGGCGCAATTATTCACAAGTGAGCAGGAAGTGATGGATAGCCAGGCTTTTAAGGATACGACGACGCTTTTTAAGAAGCAATTGGGATTCTTTAATGCGCTCGATGGGAATACGCGGGCGTCGCTTGCCGGGCTGTTATTGGTGAATGGGCAAAATGATGAGAAGACAGTGGCGCGTGTCATTGATAATTATGAATTGCTTGTGGAAAGCGGATTCAAACGGACGAACTTTACGTATTTTGGTGCGTATTTGCTTTTGCGGACGGCGGATAAACCGCGAAATGTGGCGGAGCGGGCGCGTGATATTTATATGGCTTTGCGGAAGCAGCATCCATTTTTGACAGGGGCGGAGGATGTAACGTCGGCAGTGTTGATGGCGCAGCTGGATACGTCGCTTTCGGTGGAGCAGTTGACGGAGATTAATGAGTACTATTTTACCGAATTTAATCGTGCGGGATTCCGAAGAAATGATAGTTTGCAGTTTTTGGCGGCGACTTCGACTTTGATTTATTTGGAGCGTGACGCGAACTATGTGAAAAAGGTCGTGCATTTGGCGGAGGAGCTGGAGCGAGCGGATGTGAAAATTCGTCCGATTCATTATGTGACGCTCGGGATTTTGGCGTATGTGCGGGAGAGTACGGAATTGGACGCGGTGTTTTTCGATTTGCTTGAGGCGATGCGCGAGGATAGTGGACTGCGCTGGAATCGGGAGTTTTACACGGCAATGGCGCTCAGTTTGTACACCGAGGATCAGGCTCGGAATATGACGAAAGAGCAGGTTGAAAGTTTGATGGTGTCGGTGCATGTGTTGATCGCGATTGAACGGGCGGCAGCGGCAAGTGCAGCAGCGGCAGCAAGTGCGGCGGCTGCGAGTAGTGGTGGGGGTTCTTGATTGACTTCGCCCGCTTGTAGTGTGAAAATAAGAGGGTAAGCGTTTTATCAAATTATATAAAGAGGTGTTCGGATTGAACAAAATTAATCTTGGTAATACTGGTTTGCTAGTTCCTGAAATCGCGCTTGGCTGTATGCGTATGGCAGATTTATCGAAGGATGACGCGGCAAAAATGGTCAATACGGCGATGGATGCGGGGATTAACTTCTTCGACCACGCGGATATTTATGGTGGCGGAAAATCAGAAGAAGTTTTCGCAGATGCGGTCGGAATGAACCCGTCAGTACGCGAAAAAATGATTTTACAGTCGAAATGTGGGATTCGTCCAGGCATGTTCGATTTTTCGAAAGAACATATTTTAGAGTCGGTGGACGGTATTTTGAAACGTTTGCAGACGGATTATATCGATATTTTACTGCTTCACCGTCCTGATACGTTGGTGGAACCAGAAGAAGTAGCAGAAGCATTCACGGCGCTTAAGAAAAGTGGGAAAGTGCGTGAGTTCGGCGTAAGTAATCAGAATCCGATGCAAATCGAGCTTTTGAGTAAGTACGTGGAGCAGAAATTGGTTGCAAATCAGTTGCAACTAAGCGTAACAAACACAGGTATGATTGACGCGGGTCTTAATGTGAATATGACGATTGATCGTTCGGTGGACCGCGATGGTAGCATTTTAGATTATTGTCGTCTGAAAGATATTACGATTCAAGCGTGGTCACCGTTCCAATTCGGCTTTTTTGAAGGTGTTTTCCTAGATAATCCGAAATTCCCTGAGTTGAACAAAGTGATTGACCGTATCTCTGCTGAAAAAGGTGTAGAAAATACGGCGATTGCGACAGCATGGATTTTACGTCATCCAGCGAAGATTCAAACGGTTGTCGGCACGATGAATCCTGAACGTTTACAAGCGATCAGCGCGGCGTCCAATATTACATTAACACGACAAGAATGGTACGAAATCTATCTGGCAGCGGGTAATGAGTTGCCTTAATACTAAACGATAAAAAGCTATGCGCGCCAATCACCTAAGTTTCCAGACGATTGGCGCGCACAGCTTTTTAATTTATTTGAATCGTAGTGACACCTGAGGGATCATTGAAAAAGGCAAGTAATCCAATCCCAATCAGGATTAAAGCAACAACCGTATAAATAAGGCTAAGAATTGAGAGTATCAAAGTGGCCGTATTCATAGAGTTTTTCTCGATTTTTCGGGCTTTCACACTCGCGACGAGACTCCAAATTGCCAAAACAGTTCCAAACGGAATGAAGAAGGAAACGATAGAAAGGACTAGCATCAGGGTTTCATTGTTGGTTTTTGTCATAATTATACTCCTCTATAAATCAATTTTCACCGGTAAAACGGCTTTAAAAAGCTTATCCATCTGTGCCCAATCAGCGGGAGTCGTCATCTGCTGAGACCAATACATAATTGCGCCCAAATTTGCCGCATAAATATACGTCAACAACTCAGCTGGGATATCATCCGAAAGCGTCAACTTATCCATATTTGCCTCGATATCTTTCTGAAATTCCGTCAAGAAAAAGGAAGCCATCGTCTTAAAAAACGTATCATCATTTTTCTGCTTTTCGAGGACCAACTGCATATCCATGTATACCGTATCAAATCCAGACTGAAACGGATGATTAATCCGATCCTTGATATCTAACGCAAAATAGTCCTGAAACTGCTCATGCAACACATACATTAACAAATCATATTTATCAAAAAAATGCTTATAAAAAGTAGTCCGGTGAATTAAAGCTTCCTTACAAATGCTATTCACCGTAACGCTTGCTAATTCTTGCGTTTCAAGCATTTGCAATAGCGTTTTATAAAGTGCGTTTTTCGTTTTTCGCACGCGTAAATCCGAATCGTTCATCTACACATCTCCTAAAGTGTTGCTTAACTATACAAACTAAACAATCTGGCTCTTACATTTCATCTCGAAATCGTGTAATATACACTGTATGTCTATAAATATATAATAGCGTGAATCGAAGGAGGAAACAACCAATTGGCAAATTTACTTTACAAATTAGGACAGACCTTTGCAAAACACAAATGGAAAACAATCATTTCCTGGTTTGTTGTTTTAGGAATAATCGTGGCCGTACTGGCTATTAAAGGTATTAATTTTACAGATGACATCAAAATGAGCGGTCTGAAATCACTCGATACTTCGAATAAAATCGAGGAAGAATTCAAACAGGACAGTCAAAAAGGTAGCATCCGTGTCGTCTTTAAAAGCGACGAAGAAAAAGGCATCGTGACACCAGAATCACAAGCTGCCATCACGAAAGTTTTAGCAGAAATCAAAAAAAAGTGACGATAAAATAGAAAGTATCGCGAATCCATACGAAGCAAAAACAATCAGTCCAGACATGACAACTGCTTTTGCTGATATTAGTTACAATGTCAGCGCGCTTGCGGTAAACGAGAAATCTATTGATAAAGTTAAAGATGCGCTAAACGGCATGGATGACAAAGATCTTCAAACCGAAATGACAGGTAACGTCATGATTACGCCAATGGACATCGGCGGCTCCTCAGAAGCAATCGGTATCGTCGTGGCACTCGTGATTCTAATCATCGCGTTTGGTTCTGTTATCGCAGCAGGACTGCCAATCATCACAGCAATCCTGAGCCTTGGAACAAGTGTCGGCATCATCGCAATCATTTCAAGCTTTTTCGAAATGCCAAATGTCACGCTCACGCTTGCGGTCATGATTGGCCTCGCCGTGGCGATCGATTACGCGTTATTTATCCTATTTAAATACCGCCAAATCATCCGCACTGAGAAAAATCACCTAAAAGCAGTCGGACTCGCAACAGGAACAGCAGGTAGCGCCGTTATTTTTGCCGGAATTACCGTTATTATCGCCGTTTGTGGTTTATCCCTTGTCGGCATCGAATTCCTGACCGTGATGGGGCTTGCCTCCGCGCTCAGCGTTCTTTTCGCCGTGCTTTCCGCGCTAATCCTAATCCCAGCGTTCATCGGCATTTTCCATAAAAAAATCAAGCCACAAAAAGAAAAAGCTGGCAAAAAAGGCGACAACATTTGGACGAAATTCGTCGTTGGGAAGCCACTTATCGCATTCCTAGCTGCAGTTATCGTTCTAGGTGGACTAAGCATCCCATTTGGCTCAATGGAACTCGGAATCCCGGATAACGGTTCGAAACCAAAAGACTCCACCGAGAAAAAAGCGTACGATATTCTATCCGACAAATTTGGCGAAGGTTTTAACGGGCCATTAGTCATTCTAGCGGATACAACAGAAAAAGGCAGTGCTGCAAATCTAGCTGCAGTCACAAAACACATTTCTGGCATGAAAGACGTGGCCATCGTGACGCCGCCAATGCCGAATGCGAATGGTGACTACGCGCTGATTACTGTCATTCCAAAAACAGGACCGACGAGCAATAAAACAACGCAACTCGTTCATGACTTGCGTAGCTACGCAAAAACAGCAGACAGCAAGTATGATATCAATATGGAAGTAACCGGACAAAGTGCAATCAACATCGACATGTCGCAAAAACTCAACGACGCGATTCCGGTTTTTGCAGGCGTTATCGTTGTGTTGGCATTCATCCTGCTAACCGTTGTGTTCCGCTCGCTATTGATTCCACTAACAGCCGTACTTGGCTTCGTGCTTTCCTTAACAGCGACACTCGGCTTCACAACAATGGTTATGCAAGACGGCGTATTTAAAGAACTATTCGGCATCAGCACCACAGGCCCAGTTCTTGCCTTCCTGCCAGTTATCACAATCGGTATCCTGTTCGGGCTCGCAATGGATTACGAGGTATTCCTCATGTCCCGCGTCCACGAAGAGTACACGCTAACAAAAGACAACACGCATTCCATCAAAACCGGCTTGAAAGAAAGCGGCCCCGTCATCATTGCAGCAGCTCTGATCATGTTCTCCGTCTTCATCAGCTTCGTTTTCGCGCCAGATCCAATGATTAAATCAATCGGAATTGCGTTAGGTTTCGGTGTGTTGTTCGATGCATTCATCGTGCGTCTAACTATCATCCCAGCCCTAACAAAATTATTCGGAAAAGGTTCATGGTATATGCCGAAATGGTTGGATAAAGTGTTGCCATCATTAGATATTGAAGGGCATCATTTGAAGGATAAGAAGTAAGACAAAACAAGCTCTCGCACTAGAGGGCTTGTTTTGTCATCAGTTCCAAATGTTTATCCAAATATTTCTGATATTTCTCCGCACTTTTCTTCATATCCAGATCTTCGAAAATTTGAATAGCACAGAGCGCTGTTTCTTCACCCCGAGGTATATCCTTATTTTTAACAGCATTTATTCCTGTCAAAAATAAATACATATTCCGTTCATAAAATAGCTTTGGATTCTTCTGCTTTCTATTAATAAGCGTCAGGTAGTATTCTGCCTCCTCTAAATAATTACAGTCAAAACAGCGTATTGTTAAGTTTATCAAAGCGAGAAGAATATCTTGCTCATAAATCCCATAATTACTATATTGCCTAAAATTTTTCAGTAGCGAGTCAGCGAATACAAGTGTCGTGTCAATATCTAAAAAAACCATGTTGTCCGTGAAAATTTTTGTCTCAAAATGCCCCCAAGTCGCCGTTTTGGCGAGAAAGTCCTTGAGTGGTTGGATTAAGTCAGTAGAAATTACCTCACCATGCATCTTCTGAATAATGCAGCTTAGCTCGATACTAATAAGTAAGTAAAAAATATCAGAAGTTTGCTGATACAAGTGCGCAGTTTCTTCTTTTAATCGAAGCATATCCTCTAAATCTCGATTATCTGGGAATTGATGAATCCGCTTTTGAATCGTTTTTTTTTGGATTCTCCTTAAAGTCGTTATGGACAAACAGGAACTCGTCAATCTCGATATTTAGCTTATTTAGTATTTTGAAAAATTTATCTGCAGAGAGGTTATTTTCGCCTTTCTCTACTTTTGCATAAAAGGAGAGTGAAACAATATTACCCGCAACCTCTTTTTGTGTCAGCGCTTTACTAAGTCTTATTTCACGAATTGTTTCGCCATAGTTCATCTTATCACCTCATCTATTCAAGTAATTATCCAAATATTTTTGATAGCGCTTTGCATTATTGGTCATATTTAACGTATTCAAAATTTGGATAGCGCGTTCGGATTTTGCCCGTCCCTCAGTTACTTGATCATCCCTAATCAAACAAATACCATTCAGGAAAAGCGTGATATTTCGCTCATACAGAAATTTCGGGTTTTTCTTTCGTGTACTCAATAACTTTAAATAGTAATCGGTTTCATGTGTATAATCGTTATCTATACAAAGAATCGTCAAATTGATCAGTGCAGTAAGAATATGCCGCTCATGCAAGCTGTACTGTTCATACTGCTTCAAATTTTTGAGTAGCTTATTAGCAAACATTAAATTTGTCTCAATATCAAAAATAAACATGTTGTTCGTAAAAAGCATTGCTTCGTAATGTCCCCAGGTTTCAGTATCAAATAAATAGTTTTTCAAAGGCTCGATCAAAGCTACGTCAATCGGTTCGTCATTTAATTTCTGAATAATGCAGTACGTATCGATACTTAGTAATTGATAGAAAAAATCATCTGTTTCTCGGAACTTAAGATCAATTTCCGCCCGTAACTGGGTCATTTTTTCCGTATCATTTTTGAAAAAGGTTTGGAGCAAGTCTTGGCGTAATGTTCGTTTATACGGCTCATTATAACCATTATGTATAAATAGGAACTCATCGCCTTCCATGTTCAATCGATCTAAAATATCAAGCAGGCGGTCTGCGGCAATGTTGCTGTCGTCACGTTCGACCTTAGCGTAGAAGGAGTGCGAGATAATATTTTCGGCAACATCTTTTTGTGTCAGCCCTTTATTTATGCGGATTTGTTTCAATGTTTTACCATAACTCGTCAATCATGTAACCTCCCTTAATGAAAGAATAGATAGCAGATTGTCATATATGAGGTATAAGAATCTCCATGTGGTCATATATTACATTATACAATAGGAGATGCAAAAAAGATAATAATTTTTGATAAGATGTAATCAAGCAAGAGGAACACAACAAAAAAAATAAACGGGAGGCGAGATCATGTTAGAACTTGTAGACTTGATGGTTAGAATTTGGGATCGTGGTTAAAGGAGGCATATAGAAAATGCTGAGTTTAGAAAAAGAAGAAGAACTCGAAGAAGAAGAGCTTTTTGATGGTATTCATTTGAAAGAGAAGGAGGAATGGAACAATGTTTTTCAGTATATTATCGCTAATCAGAATATGGGATCGAGATTAAGCAACCAAGAGCTACATAAGATTGAGAAAAATATATCATAAGGAACACGGGTTTATGAGTACATCCCTTAAAAATTTAAATATAAATAGGAGGACTAAGATATGAAATTAAAAGAACGTGTATCCGAAGAGTTGAATGCAAAGTGGCCGTGGATTGTCATTTCGGTTATTGTTCCACCGATTTTCTTTTTTTTAAACAGACATTGGTTTATAGATGCGGATCCAATTGGAAAAAATCTAAATTTATAATATAGGGAGGAGATTTAGTGGAGCTGAATTTTGAAGAAACGCATGTTGAGGAATTAAATGCAAGTGTGTCATGGTAGCAGGCGGTGGTAATTATAACTGCTACAGTTGCTGTTGTGGCAGTAACATGAAGTGTATGATATAGAGTGATAAAGGAGGTTGAGACAATGAAGTTAAATTTTAAAGAAACACAAGCAGAGGAATTGAATGCTGGTTTTTGGCAAGGTGTCGGAATTGGAATTGGTGGAGGCGTCATTATTGGCGGTTTGATCGTACTAACATAAGTTATAAATTTGATAGATAAAGGAGGAAATAATGGTGAAATTTAACGAATTAGAACATGAAGGTTTAAACTGTGGCTGGTGTACTACTGGAGGCGTTGTTGGAGGAATTGTTGTAATTGGAGGAATCGTAGTTCTTACGTGATAAAAACAAAAAAGATAAAGGAGGAAGGATAGTATGAATAACTTAATATTTAAAGAGGTAAATAGTGAAGAATTGAATGGACATGTCACAGATTTTTGGATTGGTGTTGGTATTGGGGCAACGATTGTGGGCGTTGTAGTAACTTGATAAAGGGTGGTTAACATGGCAAAAAGAAGAACAGATTTATTATTGGTAATGTTACTAGCTTTAGGAATGATTAATTTGGTATTTAGGAATGTCAATACGGTATTAACCATCGCTATAACTATCGTAATGTTAGTAGTAGCTGCTAAATTGGTGAAATCTGTTGCTCTCACTAATAAGTGAGAGCAACAGATAGTTTTATAAAATAAGGAGTGTTTTAAATGGACGCGATAACTTTTTTAACGATAAATCACGGTATTTTCGAGACATTGGAAGTTTCAACAGAATTAGCAGATCAACTTATTGGTGAAGGTTATACAATGGATACATATAATTTTAATACAAACACATATGAAGACTATATTGATTATTTAGATTTTCAAGAATATGAAACGATGACATATATTTATACTGGTGAAATAGGGCGTTTGACTAATTTTGTGAACTATATTCAGCCAAATATCGAGACGGAGCTGAGGTATGTTTCTTTGGAGGATAGCTTTGCTAAGCATCATCAGGAAGGTACAGGCAAAGTTACTTTTAATGGTGAACAAGCGATTCAAAACGGTATTAAAGCTTTACTAACGGGGATTTATCCTGCAGAGTTTCAAGGGACTTTGAAGCATATTTACGTGGAAGATGCTTGCCTCAGCGCAGATATTGACCATTCTATTTTGGCTAAGATGGCGATTAATAGTTCTATTGTTGCGGGCGCAGGGACTTTTCCAGTAGGTGTGACTGCTAATTATCCGCAGATACTTGTGAAATTATCGGATTATATTGATAGTGATCTGTTTGTATATTTAGACAAAGAAGAGATCGATCAAAATGTGACGCGTTTTATGCAAATTGGGCAGGCATCACCCTTACCAGGGGAACTTGTAGTTGATTATATGGCGATTCAAGGTATTATCCCATCGTCAAGTCTATTTATACATTCAGATGGGTGCTTTTTGGACTATAGGAAAAGGTTATCGGTGAGTAGGAATGTGAGTTGTAGCTACTCAGAGTATCTTTTAAAAGTATCTGAAGCGCATGATGGAGATGATAAGTGGTCAGAAAAAGCGACGATTTCACACATGTACTATGTTTTGGCTAATTTAATGCGGCAATTACAGATGCAACGGAACCATGTTGTAACACCGTTTAATGCTTTCCAATTTGAAGCACAGGCAACCTACAAACAAGCGTTTGATTTTATCGGTATTGAGCACAATGGGAGTTATTACTGCTATTCTTTGAAAGAAAATAAGGTTTATGAGACGGAAGCAGACTTTTTAGCTCTTTTAGAAGCGTATTATAAGAACAGATTAGTAGAACTTGCGGACGATGTGCAGGAAAAAGTCGAAAGTTTTAGGGGGATTATCAATGCAGCCTAGCGATATGTTATTTGGAACGTTTAGAAATAAATATGATCAAGGTGCGCTTTTGGTGAAGGATTTTTATGATGATGCTTATTTCTCAGATGTGTATAACCAAATGTGCGAGACGATCAATGATAAAGATCAATATTTGGCGATGATAAGCCGAGATCAAAAAGTACTCGAAATCGGTACTGGATCGGGGCGGATGTTCCATTTCTTAACGGATGAAGGGTATGATGTTTCTGGTGTGGAACCGGCTGGCGAGATGCTAAAATTTATTAATCCGCTGTATCGGCATAAGGTGTATCAGATTGGGATTGAGGTTATTAATAGTTTGGGTATGATGCAGTTTGATTGTATCATTATCCCAGCGACGACGGTTTCTTTGTTTGATTTCGCGACGTTTGAGCAATTTCTCAAAGATGCAACAAACTTACTTACAGAAAACGGGGAAATAATATTTGATTTTTGGGATGAGAATTATGTGGATAAATTAGACGATTCCCTTCAAAAAGTGAAAATTGACGGTAAATCAGTATTTTATAGTAATTTTATCAGGGATGAGCAGCTAATTTTTAATATGTACACGAAAACGGATGAAAAAGGTAAGTTAGGTGTTTCTAAAAAGTATATTTATACGGAAAAATATCTACGGGAAGCGTGTGCGAAATATGGCTATAGTTACGCGTTACAAGAGGTAAAAGATCATTGTAAGATGGTGAGGTTGGCGAAATGAGTGCATATAATATACCGATGGGTAGTGTGAATCAAAAGCCACAAACGGGAATACAGGTTGTTCGAGCGGTAGATAGTTTTTTATATGACGACAAGAACCAGCGGTATCTCGATTTATGCAGTGGTTTATGGAATAATTCGTTTGGGTATGCAAATGAGTTGTCGCAGCAATTGGAAGCGGATTTCAAGCAGGTTCTTCAAACGGGCGTGCCATTTTTAGATATTCATAGTTATGGTCATCCGTTATACACGGCGTATGCAGAAAAGTTACTGGATTTCTGTAATGATGGGAAATACGATTTTGAGCGAGTGACTTATACGAATAGTGGTTCGGAATCAACAGAGCTTGCAGTGAAATATGTGAAGCATCTGCGCGGTAATAGGAAATTGATCAGTTTTGCGACTGGATACCACGGTACATTTTTTGCGGGTATGAATGTGAGTGGTTTGGATGAAATCGTAACGGAAGACTATCATTCGAAAGCGACAGAATGTACTTTTTTACAAGTTCCTAAAAGTGAGGCAGAGGAGGCAGCGATTTTCGAGTATGTACGCCAAAATCATCATGATATCGGGGGCTTTTTCTTAGAGCCAGTGATAGGATCGGGTGGCGTCTATCCATTTTCGCCAACATTTTTGAATACACTGCTAGAGTTGTTGCGAAAATATGATATTATTTCTGTTTTTGATGAAGTGGCGACAGGATTTTATCGAACGGGATCGAGATTTTACTATCATAACTTAGACAGCAACCCAGATCTATTGCTTCTTAGTAAAGCGATTAACAATGGTGCAATACCGTTTGGAGCTGTAGTAATGAGTCATAAAGTTAGCCGATATCTTCAGAATTCAGATGTTCATGTAGAGCATTTTTCGACGCAGAATGGTAATTTACTAGGAGTCCAATCAGCGCTTACAACACTAGAATACATACTGGAAAACGAGGAGCTGCTGCAAACACAAGTAAATACGATCGAAAAAACGATTTTGGATCTATTCAGCGATGGACGAACGAAAATCCATGGCAAAGGCGCGATGTACTCTATTGAAATAAACGATTTGGCAAAGGTAATCCGAATATGGAACGAGCTAAGGGAAAACGGAATTTTAGTATACTACTATTCGGCGGGCCAAGAACAGAGCGGTTTAACCTTATTTCCAATCTTACTAACGACACAAAGAACGATGGAAAAAAGCATGAAGTTTATACGACAAAAATTATGAGGAGGGTATATAAATGCAAGCTGTAGGTACGATTTCTATTAAGAACGTGATTCTAGAGTATCATCGCAAGCAAGAAGCCATTTTTTATTTTTTAATACGCGTAATAAAAGGTATTTAGAAGTGGATGAAAACACGCTTAATTACATAAAAGGCTATGAGCAAGAGCCGGAGAGCAACGATATTCTAGAAGATTATTTGTATAAAAAGAAGCCGAATATGCTTAATTGGAAGTTTTTAAATTTGAAGCTAGATTCCAAAATAGTTTCTGATACAAATCAGCTTTTGACTCGAGTATTCAATCGCTATGTTTGTATCTTACTAATGCTTATAAGTGTGTTGATGATACCGTTTATTGTGATGCAGGCAACGGCTATTAATATCCAGGAGCTCTCGCTCAGCTATGTTTTCGTCGTATGGGCTGCACAATTTGGCATTATTTTCATCCATGAGATAGGACATTATCAAGAGTATATGAAGCATTTTAAACGGGATAATATCTATTGTGGGCTTCAACTACGCTATTTTTGCCTGATGTTATTCTATGTGGATGTATCATTTCTCGGTACGCTATCTAAAAAAGAAGCAGATCAATATTATCGTTGGAGGCGTGCGAAACCAAATTATTTTTAGTGGCATCTTAAGTTTTAGTTTATTTACTGACACTAAACACAGCGGTTCTACTCATTATATTAGTCAATTTTAGCATTATGGCCTTTAATTTAATGCCATTCATGAAGTTAGACGGATTTTGGTTAGCGAACGTGCTGATGGGTACGAAGAATTACATGAAAAACTTCCGAGCAATATTAGCGGGAAAAGAGCCGTTCCAAAAAAAGCATTGTAATTTGGGGCGTTTTCAATAGCCTAGCAATTGCGATTACAATCTTAGTTTTCGTTGTAAGTATATATCAAAATTACATCTCGTAGTTAGGAGGAAAATACAAAATGAAGAAAAATGCGATCATTCTGGGCGCGGATGGCTATCTTGGCAAAGAGCTAATCCATCAAGATTTTGAAACGATTGTTTGCATCGATAAAAATTATGATAGTTGGGGCATTCGTGAAGGGAATAAAATTTTTTATAACGCTAATATTAACTTGAAAGAGGATCGAGATCGACTTATCACAGCGCTAGACGAAGAGGGGGTTGCAATCGATGTACTTGTAAATCTAGTCGGTGTTAACAATCAGAAGAACTTTTTCAACATTACGGAATCAGATTGGAATAATACGTTTTCTAATAATATCAAATCGATGGTTTTCTTTTTAAAGGCCATTTATACCTTGTTTTCAGAAAAAGTGGCAATTGTTAATATTGCGTCACAAAATGGTGTGGTCGCCCATGAAAATAGGATTGCGTATGGTCCATCTAAAGCAGCGTTGATTCAGCTGACAAAAAATTTGAGCATTGATTTTTTAAATGATGCAAAGAAGGATATAAAAGTGAATTGCATATCCCCGTCATACATTTTGAATGATTCGAATAAGGAATTTTTTCAAAGTTTTGAGGGAAAAAAGTTGATTAAGCGTATTCCATATAAAAAAGTTGTGACCGCACCGGATGTTATTGAGGCGATCATGTTCTTAATCTCAAGTAAAAGCGACGCGATTCGAGGTCAAAATCTTATTATTGATTATGGGTACACTATTGTGTAAAGGAGGAAAAATAAATGGGATTGAGAATTAGCAATCTAAGAAAAGAATTCGGTGATTTCACAGCGCTGAATCAATTAAATTTAGAGCTTGGACAAGGTGAAATTTTAGGATTAATTGGACAGAACGGGGCAGGGAAAACAACGGCATTTCGAATGATTCTAGGCCTTCTATCAGAAACATCTGGCACGATTACTTGGAACGGTGAACCATTAAAGCGTCTGGATAAAGATATCATTGGTTATTTGCCAGAAGAGCGTGGATTAAATCAAAAAATAACCGTCCAGGAGCAAATCATCTTTTTTGGCGAACTACATGGTATGAAAAAAACCGATATTAAAGCCCGATTAGATGATATTTTAGAAGAGTTTGGATTGCTAGAGAAGAAAAAAGAAAAGGTCGGGAATCTTTCTAAAGGAAATCAGCAAAAAATCCAACTCATCGTAAGCATCATCCATAAGCCAGCATTACTAATTCTTGATGAACCATTTAGCGGGCTCGATCCAGTAAATGCGGAGATATTGAAAAAAGCGATTTTGCGACTTAAAGAAGAAGGAACATCTATCATTTTTTCTAGTCATCAAATGGCGAACGTAGAGGACTTGTGCGAAAAGGTCTGCTTATTAAAGAGTGGGGAAACCTTGTTTTCAGGGAGTATTAGCGATTTGAAAAAAACATATGGGAAGAAAATTATTTATCTGAAAACGGATAAAAAAGATACTGATATTGCTCAACTAGATGGCGTGGAGAGTGTAGCGCTTCATAAAGAGGAATATAAAATTAAGATAAAAGAGGAAGCTAACGCAAAACCTATTTTCCAAGATATATTAGGTCAGCAGTTATTCATTGAGAAATTCAGTCTAGAATATCCGACATTGGAAGAAATTTTTAAAGAAAAAAATAGGAGGATGAGTCATATGAAAAAATTTAGTGTTATTTTTAAACAACTCTATTTGGAAAAAGTTAAATCAAAATCTTTTATGGTAATCACGGCGCTTTTCGTACTTACAATTGTTGCTGGGAGTATCCTGCCTAATATTGTTAGGGACATAACAAAAGAGGATATTACAATTAAAGTGTTGAACCAAAGCTCTATAAGTGAACTGCCGCCAATATCAGCGATTAATAGTAATATACATATTTCTGCAAGTACTAGCGAAGAAGCAGAGTTGAAAAAAGAAGTTGAGCAGGATGAGATTAATGGTTACTTGATTCTCAAAAACCAAAATGCCAAGCAAGTGACGGGAGAATATATTTCAACTAACTTGTCCAATGTGGCTGTTAATGACTCTCTAAATGCCTATATTCAATCGATAAATCAAGGATTATTAATTGCTGCGGCTAACTTAAGTGCTACTGATCTAGAACAAATGGCTGCTACAGATTCAGCGTTGAAACTTGTGAATTTAAACGAGGCGAATGATCTTGCCTCATCGGATCATGCTTTTATCTTAATTTACGGCTTAATTTTCTTGATTTACATTTTTGTTCTACTATATATGAACATGATTGCAACAGAAATTTCAAAAGAAAAAGATTCTCGGATTTTAGAGGTTATTATATCAAGTACTCATCCAGTGGAGCATTTTTTAGGCAAACTGTGCGCCGTTATTGCTGTAGCGCTAACGCAATTATCAGTTTTCCTCGTAGGATTATTGCTAACTCTTAGCTTTTCAAAAGCCGACTTCATTCAAAACACGGTAAAAGAGCAGCTATCCTTAATACCGACGTCACTCTATGTGTATGCTGGAGTCTTCTTCTTACTAGCACTTATTGGCTTCTCTGTTGTGGCAGCTTTACTGGGCTCGCTCACATCAAAAGTTGAAGAAGTTGGGCAGTACACGATGCCACTTGTGATGATTCTTTTGGTAGCATTTGTTGTGGCGGTTCTTGGAATTTCGAATCCAGATTTATTGATCATTAAAATTATGTCGTATATTCCACTGATATCGCCAGTTGTTATGTTTGTTCGAGTAGGACTTACCTCCGTACCGGGTTGGGAAATTGTAGCTTCGATTCTTATTCAATGCGCATTTAATGGAGTAGTTATCCTAGCAACGATTTATTTCTATCGTGGTACAGTCTTAACTTACAGTACAAAAGGAAGTTTTATTCAATCTTTCAAACAAGCTTGGGGGTTGGCGAAATATGATGCTAATTAATCAAGGTGAGTGTATTTGGGACAAAACGGCGTTGCATTCTGGTAGCTGGTTTATCAGAGACTTCAAACATAAGAGAATAATGTAGAAATGGGATGGGAAATCTGAATCTAGATTTTCTATCCCTTCTTCGTGATTCTAAGGAATACTCTGAAATTTGTTGTTAATTTTTGGTAACGGAGGTTGGGAATCCATAAAATAGTTTTTTATTCCCTGCTAAAAAAGAAAGCATGTTACATTTTCGCTTCATAGTAACATTCAAAACGCGATTTATGGTATGATTAGAGTATTCTTATCTTCGTGAAAAAAGGAGAATAGGATACTAAAGGGATGCTTGGAGTTTCATGTTTTACAAGGCTAATTACATAACAATAGACACCTAATTTCGATGCTAATCTAAGAAAGCAAGGGGGCTTTTCGCTGATGTCAGGCTTTTTTCAGAAAAGAATGCTAAAATATCCATTGTATGGGCTAATAGCAGTCGTACTTGTCCTGACAGTTGTCACTTTTTATTATAAGTGGTGGTTGGCAGTACTTTTATTTGTTGCTATTACATCGCTCATTATAACGCTGTTTTTCATGGAGAATCGGTTGAATAAAGAGGTTCAGGAGTATATTTCGAACTTATCGTATCGGATTAAGCGCAGTGAGGGTGAGGCGCTGGTTGAGATGCCGATGGGGATTTTACTATATGATGAGAATTATAATGTAGAATGGTTTAATCCATTTATGGCGAAATATTTTGGGCAGGATGATGACATTTTGGGTTCGTCGCTTGCGGATGTTGGACCGGAGTTTTTGACGGTGATTCGTGGGGAAGAGGACCAAGGGATTCAGTCGATTGCATGGCGGGAGCACCGTTTTGATACGATTGTGAAACGGAAGGAACGCATTATTTATTTGTATGATCGGACGGAATATTATGATTTGAATACGCGTTATCAGGCGGATAAATCGGTTTTTGCGATTATTTTTCTGGATAATTATGATGAGTGGACGCAAGGAATGGATGATCGTAGACGTAGCGCGCTGAACAATTTGGTGACATCGATGCTCACCAATTGGGCGAAGGAACACCGGATTTATTTGAAACGGATTTCGTCGGATCGCTTTATTGCCTTTTTGACGGAGGCGCAGTTGGAACGGTTGGAAGAGGAGAAATTCCAGATTCTTGATCGGATTAGGGAGCGGACGTCGAAGCAGAATATTCCGTTGACACTCAGTGTTGGGATTGGTTACAAAGAGGAAGATTTGATTAATTTGGCGGATCTTGCGCAGTCGGGGCTTGATTTGGCGCTCGGTCGTGGCGGGGATCAGGTCGTAATCAAGCAGCCGGAGGGCCAAGTTCGCTTTTATGGCGGCAAGACGAATCCGATGGAAAAAAGGACGCGGGTTCGGGCGCGGGTTATCTCGCAAGCGTTACAGGAGATCATTACGCAGAGCGATCAAGTTTTCGTGATGGGACATCGTTATCCGGATATGGATGTAGTCGGTTCGAGTCTAGGTGTGATGAAAATCGCGGAAATGAACGAGCGGCAAGGTTATGTCGTGGTCGAACCGGGGAAAATGAGTCCGGACGTGCAGCGTTTGATGCGCGAAATCGAGAAGTATCCTGATGTGATTCGCAACATTATCACGCCACAGGCAGCGCTTGATATGATTACCGATAAGAGTTTGCTGGTCGTCGTCGATACGCACAAACCGTCGATGGTTATCAATCGCGAACTGTTGGAAACCGCAGCGCATGTCGTGGTGGTCGATCATCATCGCCGTTCCGAAGAATTCGTGGAAAACCCTGTGCTCGTCTACATTGAGCCGTATGCTTCCTCGACGGCGGAATTGGTCACGGAGCTTTTCGAATATCAACCAGCCACTGAAAAAGTTGGCAAAATTGAAGCGACAGCGCTCCTTTCGGGAATTGTTGTCGATACGAAAAACTTCACGCTTCGCACCGGTTCACGTACGTTTGACGCGGCGAGTTATTTACGCTCGCTTGGTGCGGACACCGTTCTTGTGCAACAATTTTTGAAAGAAGATATTGAGACGTTTAGGCAACGAAGTCGTTTGGTCGAGTCATTGGAAGTGTATCATGACGGAATGGCGATTGCGACGGGACGTGAAGATGAGGTATTTGACACAGTCATTGCGGCCCAGGCGGCAGATACGATGCTTTCGATGGAGAGCGTTCAGGCCTCATTCGTCATTACGCTACGCCCGGATAAGATGATCGGTATCAGCGCGCGTTCACTCGGCGAAATCAATGTCCAAGTGATTATGGAAAAACTGGGCGGCGGCGGACATTTATCCAATGCGGCCACTCAGATAAAAAATAGTACAATTTCAGAAGCTAAAAAACAACTTTTACAAGCCATCGATGCTTATTGGAAGGGAGAAAACTAAGATGAAAGTTATATTTTTAAAAGACGTAAAAGGAACAGCTAAAAAAGGTGAAATCAAAGAGGTAGCAGAGGGCTATGCGCAAAACTTCCTTATTAAAAAAAGGTCTAGCAACAGAAGCGACAAACACGAGTATCAGCGCGCTTGAAGGCCAAAAAAAGAAAACTGAAAAAGAAGCAGCACAGGAACTCGCAGACGCGAAAGCTTTGAAAGAAACCGTTGAGAAACTGACCATTGAACTTAAAAACAAAATCAGGCGAAGGCGGCCGACTTTTCGGATCAATCACGTCGAAACAAATCGCACAAGCCTTAGAGAAAGACCATAAAATCAAGGTCGACAAACGCAAAATCGACCTCCCAGAAGCAATCCGCGCACTAGGACACACAAAAGTCCCCGTGAAGCTACACCATGACGTTGTTGCAACACTAGATGTTCACGTCAGCGAAGAATAAAGAAAAACCAGGTTTTCACGATTGAGAGTCAAAACGAGCGGGCGCCGACAAGCGCTTAGATCCTAGGCAAAGCCGAGCAGAGGAGCATACGATTTGTATGTTGACTGAAAACAGGGAGGGAGTCTTATCCCCGACCATGTGAGAAGTTATGCGAAACGTAGTGTAGAAGAGCACTGGCGCGAGGCTTTAACGACGGAGATGAGTGTTTGTCGGCGCCCGCGTGAAAGAAAGGAGGGTGCATGTGGATAACCTTCAAGACAGAACACCACCTCAAAATGTTGAGGCCGAGCAGGCTGTGTTGGGTGCTGTTTTTCTGCAACCGGAAGCGCTGATTACGGCCTCAGAAATTTTAATGCCGGATGATTTTTATCGTCAGGCGCATCAATATATTTTTCAGGCAATGCTTGAACTAAGTGACCAAGGAAAAGCTGTCGATGTGGTGACTATTTATGAAGCATTGGCTTCCACTGGAAAAATTGAGGATGTCGGTGGCTTGCCATATTTGACGGAGCTTTCAGGAGCGGTTCCGACCGCGGCCAATTTAGAATATTACGCCCATATTGTAGAAGACAAGGCCTTGTTACGCAGACTAATTCGCACCGCGACTCAAATCGCGACGGACAGTTATGCGCGCGAGGATGAAGTCGAAACACTGATGGACGAAGCCGAAAAGAACATTTTAGAAGTTTCCTCCCGTAAAAACGTCGGGGCTTTTAAAAATATTAAAGATGTCCTCGTCAAAACGTATGATGATATCGAGATTCTTCATAATCGAAAAGGTGATATTACTGGGATTCCGAGTGGGTTTAGTGCGCTTGATCATATGACGGCGGGTTTTCAACGCAATGATTTGATTATCGTGGCCGCCCGTCCTTCTGTGGGTAAGACTGCCTTCGCACTGAATATCGCCCAAAATGTTGCCACTAAAACGGATGAAAATGTCGCGATTTTTAGTCTTGAGATGGGGGCGGAGCAACTCGTTATGCGGATGCTCTGCGCAGAAGGTAACATCAATGCCCAGAATTTAAGAACAGGTTCTCTTACCGCAGATGATTGGCAGAAGCTTACTATCGCGATGGGGACGTTATCCAATTCTGGTATTTATATCGATGATTCACCAGGCATACGTGTGAATGAAATCCGTTCCAAATGCCGTCGTCTGCAACAAGAAGCTGGTCTGGGCATGATTGTGATTGACTACTTGCAGCTTATTTCAGGAAGTGGCCGTAATGGTGGTGAAAATAGGCAACAAGAAGTTTCCGAAATTTCGCGTTCCCTTAAAGCACTTGCACGGGAATTAAAAATCCCAGTTATTGCACTTTCACAGTTATCACGAAGCGTGGAATCACGACAAGATAAGCGCCCGATGATGTCGGATATTCGTGAGTCTGGTTCCATCGAGCAAGATGCGGATATCGTGGCCTTCTTGTATCGTGACGATTACTACGATCATGAAAGTGAGAATGACGGGACAATCGAGATTATCATTGCCAAACAGCGTAACGGGCCAGTTGGAACCGTGCAGTTGGCATTTGTAAAAGAATATAATAAGTTCGTCAATCTCGAAGTGAGATACGATGATTCTCAAGTTCCGCATGGAGCCTAGAACACAAAAAGTAGTTGCATGGACCAATTTTGGTTTTGCAACTGCTTTTTTATTTTGGAAACTGTAACAAAATCTATGCAATTTACCTCTGTTTAGAGGAAATATGTTATTTTTTAAGGGAGAAATAATGGTATCGTTAGAATACGGTAGAAATAATAGAAAAGAGGGGAGGGCGAATAGTATGCAAGAAATGCTAGTTGAATTATATAGCCATCGTGTCATACGTCAACGATTTAACTATGATAATTTTTTTGAATACGTTGCTAGAAAATCGAGTACCATATACCAAGAAAATAATACCGAAACAAACCGTATTAATAACAGAACGAGAGGCAGACCCATTCGTATACTTCATTGAGAGCGGGATTGTATCGTTGGAACGAGATAAACAAGTCATATCTTTTTTAGGCGATAAGCAAATTGCGGGTTTGAGTAATACTTTCATTATTGAAGAAAGTTTATATACGTTTAGGGCATTGGAAAGATGCAGTGGTTATGCATTTCGGCGTGAGGCTGTCGTGGAGCTTTTGCTTAGTATGCAAGAAGGTTGGATCTATTTGTATATGAACAATATGAATCATGATGGTTTCTTAGTGGATCAATGTCTGATTATGCGCGAGCCAAGCGAACTCAGACTGAAGCATTGTTTGATAGAGTTGTTGGGAAAATATGCAGTTTCAAATAATGGGAAGCATGTGTTAGCGAAATGCTTCACAAAGAAAATCGTTTCGAATTATGCAAATATTAGTACTAAAACAATGGCTCAAACTTGGAAAACCTGGAGCGATGAAGGATACATTGACGGAGAAGTAAATCAGTTTATATTTAATTCTATAGATTTTTTAAAGAAATAGAAGAAAATGGATAGAACCCAGATGCGTCATGGGAACTATCCTTTTTTCATGTTTTATAAAGTGTGGGTCATGGTATAGTCATCCATGATGAAACCTGCACCGACATCGGTTACTACTGCTTTTTCGACGATGAATCCCATTTTTTTATAGGCTTCGATGGAATTGGTGTTGTATTTGTTAACGTAGAGTCGGATAGTTGGCAAGTTGTTTTTTTGTGCGAAATGTAGGATTTCAGAGAATAGCTCCCTGCCGATTCCTTGTTTGTGGTAGGCGGGATCGATATATAGTTTGCTTAGGAATAGGTCGCCATCTTTTTGATAGAATGCGGCGTATCCAACGAATATCGAGCTTTGTAGGCCATTAAGTAGGTGGTGCCATTCGTTATTTCGCTGTATATGGTGTCGGCGGTTTGGAATTTGCGCAACATGTAGTCGATTTGTTCTTCGGTGATGATGGAAGGGTAGTGTTCGTGCCAGATGTGATGCGCGAGTTCGGAAATATGTTGGCTGTCTTCTTTGGACTTAGCGATTTTGATATGCATGGGAAAACTCCTTTTTTGAAAGATAGCATTATCGTAGCATATTGGGGATTTAATGGGAAGTGGGGCGGGTTGGAAAGGTAGACAAAACACATAAAAATAGACTTATCATAGGACTTGCGTTCGGGTCATTGATTTTCGAAATGGAGGCCGATATACTGAGAATGAAAACGAATACAAAAATGGCTGGAAAACTGTTTTGGGATAGGTGAGAGGGGCGGAATTTGATGAAGAAAACGGCGTACATAATTTCACATTCGCATTGGGATCGGGAGTGGTTTTTACCGCTAGAGACGTTGCGGTATAAGTTGGTGACGTTGCTTGATGAGACGGCGGATTTGTTGGAGAATAAGGATGGGTTTGAGTATTTTCATTTGGATGGGCAGACGATTATGTTGGAGGATTATTTGGCGGTGAAACCTGGGGCACGGGCGCGGATGGAGCGTTTGGTTCGGGACGGAAAATTGCGGATTGGTCCTTGGTATATGTTGCAGGATGCGTTTTTGACGAGTAGTGAGGCGAATGTGCGGAATCTTCTTTATGGGATGCAGGATGCGCGGGAGTTTGGTGCGGTGGAGAGAATCGGCTATTTTCCGGATACGTTTGGGATTTATGGCCAGGCGCCGCAACTTGTGAAGCAGGCCGGGATTGATTCAGTGATTTTTGGACGGGGTGTGAAGCCGACTGGGTTTAATAATCAGGTTTTTGAGGGCGGTTACACGTCGCCGTTTTCGGAAATGTTTTGGCAGGCGCCGGATGGGACGCGGGTTTTGGGTGTGTTGCTAGCTAATTGGTATTCGAATGGTAATGAGATTCCGGTGCGGCGCGAGGATGCGTTGGCATTTTGGGATAAAAGATTTGCGGATGTGGCAGATTATGCGTCGACGGGGGCGTTGCTGTTTTTGAATGGGTGTGATCATCAGCCGGTGCAAGTGGATTTACCGGAGGCGCTGGATGTGGCGCGGGAGTTGTATCCGGATGTGGATTTCAAGCATAGTCATTTTACGGAGTATGTGGCGGAGTTGCGGAAATTGTTGCCGAGTGAGGATTTGCAGGTGATTGAGGGGGAGCTTACGAATCAGCGGACGGATGGCTGGTCGACATTGGTGAATACGGCTTCGTCGCGGATGTATTTGAAGCAGGCGAATCAGCGGGTGCAGCAGTTGCTTGAGAAGCAGGTTGAGCCGATTGCGGTGATGGCGACGCGGACTGGGACGGCGGCGTACCCGGAGGAGTATTTGAAGTTTACCTGGAAATTGCTGATGGAGAATCAGATTCATGATAGTATCACGGGCTGTAGCGTGGACGCGGTGCATCGGGAGATGGAGACGCGGTTCATGAAGGCGGAGCAAGCGGCGCGCGCGATTCTGGATGATAAGGTGACGCGGATTGTGCGGCGGGTGGATACGAGAGCGACGACGACGGCAAAATTGGATGGGGAGGCTGTGCCGGTTGTGGTGTTTCATACGTCGGGCTATGCGGCGACGCGGGTCGTGACGGTGGATGTGGAGCTTCGGCGGACGTATTTTGCGGAGATGCCGTTTGAGGAGATTCCGGCGTATTTGGACGGATTGCCGAGTGTGCGGTTGGAGATTCGAGATCGGGACGGGAATTTGGTGGATGCGGACGTGACGGAGCTTGGGATGCAGTTCGATTATGAGTTGCCGGATCGGGCATTCCGGAAGCCTTATTTTGCGCGGCGGTATCGTGTGCGCTTCGTTGCGGAGGATTTGCCGCGGATGGGTTTTTCGACGTATTTTGCGGTACCTGTGCGGGGTGAAAATGAGACTGTAAGGGTTGAAAATGACGCGAAACGGTTGGAGAATAAGTTTTTGCAAGTGGATATTGCGGAAAATGGTTCGTATACGCTGATTTGTAAGGAGTCGGGGCAAATGTTTGCTGGGCTTGGGGTGTATGTGGATCAGGGCGATATCGGGAATGAGTATATGTTTAAGGAGACTGGCGACGGGTTGCGGGTTTCGACGGAGGATTTGGGCGCGGAGCTTGTGGTTTTGGAGAGTTCGAAGGTTCGCAAAACGGTGGAGATTACGCATCGGATGATGTTGCCGGAGAGTGCGGATGTGGAGGCTTTTGCGGATGAGAAGGCGCGTGTGGTCTGGCATCCGGGACGGGTATCGCCGAGATCGGAGCGGTTGCGGGAGTTTGTGGTGCGGACGAGATTGACGCTTGAGTCGGGTTCGAAGGCGCTGAAGGTGGATGTGCGTATGGATAACAACGTGGCGGATCATCGTGTGCGTGCGATTTTCCCGACTGGAACGACGCGTGCGACGCATTTTGCGGATAGTGTTTTTGAGATTGTGGAACGGCCGAATCAGGTGAGCGAGGAGTGGCAAAACCCGAGTAATGATCAGCGGCAGCAGGCTTTTGTTGCGGTCGGTGGCTTGATGGTGGTGAATCGTGGCTTGCCGGAGTATGAGGTGAACGCGGATGGTTCGGAGATTCGTTTGACGTTGCTACGTGCGAATTCGGAGCTTGGTGATTGGGGCAACTTCCCAACTCCTGAGGCGCAGTCGTTTGGCGAGCAGGTCGCGGAATTTTATGTGATGCCTTATGTGGAGGAGACGCTTCGGACGGAGGCGGCGAAATGGGCGTATGAGTATCAGATGGAACCACTGGCTATGCAGGCAGACGGGCAACATGATGGGGAGCTTTCGAGTCGTGTGGAATTTGCGATGTGGATGGATGCGCCAGGGCTTATTTTTTCTAGCTGGAAACGAGCGGCGAGCGGGGATGCGGAAATTTTGCGATTTTATAGTGTGAGTGAGACGGTTCGAGAGATGGCGTTGCTGGACGAGATGCGCAAAACGACGATTTTGGAGGAAGCGGTTCCGGATGTAGCGTTAGCAAGGAGTTGGCAGGTTGCGCCGAGTGAAATTATAACGTGGAGAAAAGAGGATGGGAAATGACGACGAAAAATGTGCCGAAAAGTTTTCAGAAAATGATTGATCGGGTTGCGGAAGTTTTTCCAGAGCATGAAAAGTTACAGGAAATGTTTCAGCAATGCTTTTTAAATACGTATGCTACGACGCTGACGGAGACGAAGGAAGGATTGCCGTTTGTGATTACTGGGGATATTCCAGCGATGTGGTTGCGGGATTCAACGAGCCAAATTCGGCCGTACTTGATGGTGGCGGAGGATGATCCGGAAATGGCGGCAGTGATTGCGGGACTTGTGAAGCAGCAGATGCGCTTTGTGCAACTGGACCCGTATGCGAACGCTTTTAATCAGGAGGCGAATGGGAAAGGTTTTCAGGCGGATAAGACGGAGATGTCGCCGCACGTTTGGGAGCGCAAATACGAGATTGATTCGCTTTGTTATCCGATTCAGCTAGGCTATTTGCTGTGGCAGAGTACGGGAAGTTTGGCGCATTTTGACACGGATTTTCGTCACGGTGTAGCAGCGATTCTGGATGTTTGGAAAACGGAGCAACGTCATGAAACGGAGTCGCCGTATTCATTTGAGCGCGAGGATGTGCGCCAATCAGATACGCTGAACCGCGATGGAAAGGGCACGGAGGTTACGTATACTGGGATGACGTGGAGCGGTTTCCGGCCTAGCGATGACGCGTGTCTCTACGGTTACCTCGTGCCGAGCAATATGTTCGCTGTGGTCGCGCTCGGTTACCTCGAAGAAATCAATGCGGTGTGTTGGAATGACGCGAATCTTGCCACGGAAATCGCGACGCTAAAAACGGAAATGGAGCAGGGAATTCAGGATTTTGCGGTGCAGGAGCATCCTTATTATGGCGAAATGTACGCCTATGAAGTTGATGGAACTGGACGCAAAAATTTCATGGATGACGCGAACGTTCCGAGTCTCCTAGCTGCGCCGTACTTAGGTTTTGGCGATTTCACCGATCCAAAATACCTCGCAACACGGCAATTTATTTTGAGTCGCGAAAATCCTTTTTATGTGGAGGGAAGTCAGTTGATGGGAATTGGTAGCCCGCATACGCCAGATCATTATGTGTGGCCAATCGCGCTTAGTGTGCAAGGGATGACGGCGACGAATTTATCGGAAAAATTGGCGATTCTGGAGATGCTGACAACGACGGATGGTGGCACTGGTTTCATGCATGAAGGCGTCAACGCGAGCAATCACAACGAGTACACCCGCGAATGGTTCGCTTGGTCGAACGCGATGTTCAGCGAATTTGTCCTGAGTCTGTGCGGCATCTACGTGAAAGGTTCTCCACTAGCTAACAATACAAAATAAAATGCGAAAAGAGTGCGCCTAATTTGGCTCGCTCTTTCGTTGTAGGGGATGATATATGATGAATAAAGTAGAAAAAATGGATAAATTCTTCGTTGCCAGCCAGTGGTTGATCCGCTTCGTCTGGGCGAACCTCATATGGATGTTTTTAGTCATTCTAGGACTCGGCATTTTCGGCTTCATGCCAGCAACCGCAGCACTTTTTACCGTGACGCGAAAATGGTCACAAAAAGATATCGATATCGCAATTTGGCCGACAGCTTGGAAAGCCTACAAAAAAGCTTTCGTAGAGACTAATTTGGCGGGCTTATGTTTCGCGGTGATTTTAGTATTTTTATACATGGATCTCCGCATTGTTTTTGCGACAATGAATGGCTTAGCATCAAGCTTGCTGTATTTCTTCTTGTTTTTCTTATTCGCGATGACGATACTAGCACTCGTGAACTATTTCTCTGTCTACGCGCATTTCATTTATCCGCTACGAGGCTACATTATCCAGTCGTTCTTGCTCGCTTTCACAAGCTGGAAAACCTCACTACTTCTCATCGCGGGCTTCGGAATCTCGGCGTATCTCATCGCTCAAATCCCAGCGCTCATCCTCTTTATTTCAGGTGTTTTGCCGGCATACTGGGTGATGAAAGTAAATCTCATCCGTTTTCAGAAAATGCAAGCAAAAATAGCAGCCCAATCCGCGCAAAATGTGGCATAATGGGGACTGGGGGTGTTATCAGAAATGAGTACGAATAAACGAAAACGGCGAATTTTTCAGCGCATGTTATTGATTTTCTCCTTGACATCGCTGTTCACCGTTGGATTATTACTGTTTTTCATATCCAAATACTACACGAACATAAAAGTCGATGCTGTGTTGCAAGAAACGAAAGCGGTTTCAGAATCGCAGCTCGTTGCGGTAGACCGAAAAGAAGCCGCGCTCGTCGCGATGACGCAGGAAATCTACAAAAACAGTGATCTCATGAATGACGTCCAGATTGCGATGACCCATGATTACGCCGAGTATATTCAGCAAAACATCGATAACTATTACGCGCGGCAAGGCTTTTACAGCGTGGATTTGCAGAGTTTTTTTGAGGTCCTATTTTACATATGATGAGGATGTAATCGCGGTGCAACTCGTGTCGGCGGACAAAGAATTCACGTATACTTTTCCGACAAATTACGGCAAATGGCAACCAATTTTCGAAAAATACGGCGAGAAAAAATTACTACAAAATGTTTCGCATAAGGAAAACGTGTTCCGATTAGGTGAGAGCCTCGTGTTCAAGCAGGTCATCAATGATCCGAGTACGCTACAACCACTTGGAACGGTGTTGATGTATGCCGACCCAGAATTCCTTGGCGATCTGATTCCAAAGGCCAAAACGGAATCCACATTCGCCGTCCACAACCGCGCGAAAGAAACGCTATACAGCAATCACACCCTGCCTGACATCACGCCTGAGGATGCAGAAAACGGCTACCGTCGTGGCAGCGGCTACATCCAAACTACCGAAGAACAAGCATCCGGTGTCTTCGGCCAAGTCATTATCCCAGAAAGCCAAATCGGCGGCATCCCCGTTCTCCAATGGACACTGTTCGGCGTCGGAGTTGGCCTCGTCCTAATCTCCATCGCGATTAATTTTTTCATCAGCAAGCGCTATTCTAATCGCATTCAAGTCATCATCAACGGCATGGATCAAATGGAAAAAGGCGAGCTCCGCGCCAAGCTTCCCGTCGACGAACGCGAAGATGAACTCACATTAATCAGTCAGAGTTTCAACAAGATGGGGGACAGCCTTAACGACTACATTAAGCAGGTTTACACGCTTGAAATTGAGGAACAGAAAGCCCAGTTGAAAGCGCTACAAGGGCAAGTCGAGCCCCATTTTCTCTACAACTCCTTGGAAGCCATCCGCATGCACGCGAGGCTAGAAGGCGCGAAGGTGACCAGCAACATGATTTACCACCTATCCACGCTTTTGCGCTACACCGCCGACAATATTGAGATGGTCACGCTTGCCGATGAAGTAGGCTACGTCCGGCAATATCTCCAATTTATGGAACTCCGCTACCAACAAGAAGTCCCATTTTTCCTAGAAGTCGAAGAACCACTATTGGAACACCCATTTTTAAAATTCACACTACAGCCACTCGTCGAAAATTTCTTCAAATACGCGCGACATGAAGAAAAACGAACGAGTCTCACGTTCAGCGCGAAACGAGTCGGCGACGTACTCAAAGTGAGGATGCGTGACGACGGACTTGGCATTACAGACGACAAAATGCGCGAAATACAGAGTGATTTAGTTGGCGAAAAAGGCGAGCAAGGCCGCATTGGACTTGTGAATATTCACCGCCGTATCCAGCTTTATTTTGGGGAACAATACGGACTCGCGATTACGAGCATCGAAGGCCAGGGCACCGAAGTGACACTGCGCGTTCCGTACACATCGCAGGGGAGGAAAAACTATGTTGAAAATGCTTTTAGTAGATGACGAACCGTTGATTGTGCAAGGTTTACAGGCGGTAATTCAGGAATTTGATGAGGAAATCGAGATTATCGGAACGGCGAAAAATGGGATGGAGGCGCTGACGCATTTCGCGACTGAGCCGTGCGATCTCGTGATTACGGATATTAAAATGCCAAAAATGGACGGTTTACAGCTGATTGAGGCGTGGAAAAAAGAGCAACCCGAGACGAAATTCATTGTTTTGTCGGGATTTCAAGAATTTGAGTACGTGAAACGAGGACTCGCGATTGGGATTGAGAATTATTTACTCAAGCCGCTGAACGAGACGGAATTACTCGAAACAATCACGCAAATTCAAGAGAAAGTAGAAGCCGATTTTCAAACGACAGGAGATGATGCAGCATACTATATTTTGCGAGATAATGCGCTTTGGCGTTGGCTGAATGACCGAATTGGAATGGAAGATTGGAAGGAGCGGATGGCACTTTATAAAATGCCGCTTGCCAAAGAAATGAGGACGGCGCTCGTGTGGATTCAGCCGGTGTATGGACAGGTGAATCGGACGGCGGACGTTTGGCGCAAGCTACAGAGCCGTTTACGTGCGGAATATCCCTTCATGTTGCTAAATCCCGAAGAAGAACTGCTCATCGGTTTAATGGCGGAGGACGATGCTGGAATCGCGGCGCAGATCACGACGGTATACGAAGAAATCGGTGCGCTCATCGGTGTGGAACAATGTTTCTTTTTGATGAGCGAAGTCGGAACTGGAACCGCCTATTTCCCAAAAGCATTCCGTGAGCTCGAACAACTACTCCAAGAACGCCTCGTTTCCTTACCAGGCACACTCATTTCAGCAGATAAAATTGTACCACATCGCTGGCGCCCGAATTTCAGCCAACATCAACTAGCGCGCGCCCTCGTTTTGCAAGAAAAAGAAAAGACGCTCGAATGGCTCGACAGCTTTTTCAGCGAATGGGAGGCACATCTTTACGAAAGCGACCCACACCAAGTCATCCGCGTGCTCAGCGAAGTCGCGCTTATGATGTCCGAATCCGACCCAGAGCAGCTACTAAAAGCTATTCGCAGACTGGACGGCGCAGCAACACCGTGCGAACTTAAAACAACGATGCTAGAACTGATTCACCCATTTTTCGATCGCAATCAGCATGACGATAACAGCAAAAGTCCGATTATCCAGAAAATCATTTCCCACGTCACGGAACATTTCACAGAAGGTATGTCGCTGAAAACGCTAGGAGCCAAGTTCCACATCAACGCCGTCTACCTCGGTCAACTTTTTCAAAAAGAAGTCGGCAGCCATTTCACAGACTACTTAAATCAATACCGCGTCAACCATGCCAAAGAAGTCCTGATGACAACAAAGCAACCTGTGACAGCAATCGCCGAAGAATCAGGCTATACGGACATGGCCTATTTTTACCGGCAATTCAAGAAATATACCGGTTACACCCCGAATGGCTTCCGCAAAAAGGAGAAAGTACAATAGGAGAAACGCTACGTCTCAGCTTACAAAGTGAGGCGTCATTTTTAATATAGGTGGAATTTGCTAAGTTCAAAATGCCGAGCTATAATTGATGTAGTACGTGGAAAGGGAGGGCAAAATGAATATTCGGCTAAAAGTGTTATTTATTTTGCTAGGCCTCACTTTAGTGGTAATACTGGGCTATGTGCTATATAAAGATTACTATGCTGATTTTATGCTATTTCTTGATCCCAAAGCAGATCGAACCCACCTGATGGAAAGTATCCGCAATCATAGGGTAAAAGACGCGTTACTATTAGTAGCTTTGACT
This sequence comes from Listeria cornellensis FSL F6-0969, assembly GCF_000525855.1. Lineage (GTDB taxonomy): Bacteria > Bacillota > Bacilli > Lactobacillales > Listeriaceae > Listeria_A > Listeria_A cornellensis. The sequence goes on along the minus strand of NZ_AODE01000032.1, from coordinate 8,290 downwards.
GCTGTCATGTGCGCTATTCCAGGAGTCCCTAACTCGATTATCGGCATTTTTATAGGTGTGTGTTTCGGCCCGTGGATCGGGGTTCTCATGAATGTTACCGGGAATATAACGGGAAACTTGATTGTTATCCTACTTTTACGCAAATTTGGTTTATCCAAAAAAGCGAAAGATCCAGGACAATTTATAAGGAATATATCGCACATGAAAAAGCCCACCGCTGGGATTACAGTGGGATATATGATACCAGTTATCCCTTCTGTTATCGTAAACTACACAGCTATAAAATTAAAATTACCGCTGAAATCTCTTTTACTAGCGGTGACAATCGGTGTTTTACCAACCTCCTTTTTATACGCATTTGGAGGAGACGCCTTACTGAAAGGAAATACTAAAATTGCCATTTTATCCATCGTTTGCGTTGTGATTCTTGTATTCGTCCTGCGAATTTTCCAAAAAAGACAAGTACGAAGCAATGCATGATTGGAGTTATGGCAATCTTAGACACTATATAATATGAGAGTGAGTGAAGTAGCATGACAGAAACAAAGATAAAACAAATTTTGGTGGCGTTTGACGGATCAGAACAATCGAAGGATGCATTTCAAGAAGCGATCCGGATTGCAAAATTCGAAAAAGCGAGTTTGACCTTCCTAACCGTCATAACCGAAATCATGCCAAACGACGATGAACTTTACTTACAGCTAGATGTACGCCCAGAAATTGATGACATCTACCGAGCACTAGCAGAAAAAAGACTGGAAACCATAACTGCTGACCTTGATAAAACGATTCCATACAAAAACGAAGCAGTACATGGCGACGCGAAACGAAGCATTGTAGAATACGCGAAAGAAAATCAAAGCGATTTAATCGTGATCGGCGCAACCGGAAGAGGCGCATTAGAAAGAAGGCTCATTGGCTCAACAACAGCATATGTAGTCAACCATGCACCATGTAACGTGATGGTAGTGAAATAAGGATTGTTAGAACCCTATACATGAAAAAAGCCTATCTCATCATTGAGGTAGGACGAAGATATTGCTTTAAACAAATCCAGCGAAAGCGTTTGTATTCAGGGAGTTTGGTGGAATGAGGATGGCAAACTCATTCCATTTTTTTGCATATTGAGGTTCTAATTCGCTTGGCTTCAAAGAACCACAACAAAGCGGAGAATACTGGTGTATGTGATGACTGAAAGCAGGGAGAGGGTATTTTCCTCGACCATGCGAGAAGTTAAGCGAAACTGCTCTTGTGTAGCAGAACCGCAAAGATGTACCGCATCCTTGTTCTAAACCTCCAGAAGGAACGCCTATTCGCGATGCTCGTAGGCATATTGGGGCTTAACTCATTTCATTTCGAACAGCCCCAACAATGCGAGCGCTTGTCGCCGATTTATTTGGGTTATGCACCTTTACATATGAAGTTGCTCATCTTGCAATCGTTTCATCCGAGTAGTCAAACGATAAAAACGCCGTCTATTTTGAGTCTCCAAAGCAAGATCAATCTCGTTTTGGATTCGTTCCATCCGTTGTTTCTGTGCGAGCATTGTCATGAAACAGTCGATGAACATATCCATAACGATTCTTTCATTTTCGAGCTCCTTGTATTGTTGAGACATTGCTTCCGATATTTTCTTGGCAGACATGACAATCACTCCTTCAAAGTGTATTTTCTAAATTATTAATAGACAATACCACCTTAAAGGCGTGATGAAACCTTTTTTAACAATAAAATTCCATGGAATGGTATTATTTGAACGGAAATCGAGCTGACATTGGCAATGAAAAAAATGCTTGTCACCTGGTTCGGTAAGAGGCATCTTCAATCATACACAAAAAAAACAGCGAAAAACATGCTCGGAATACAAAACATATTTTTCACCAATTGAATTTATATAGGGGCTAGCTAGCATTGCCTCTGTACAAGGACGCTATTTATTGTTCTAGCGCCAACGCTCTAACTTTTTCAAGAATTTCTTCGTATACATCTTGTTAAGGAAAAACTTCCCAACTTTACTCATATCAGATTCCTGAAATCCTTTTAAGCTTATTTCATAAAACTCATCAAACGTTGCATCAGGATTCGTCCACTCGCCATTTTCGTAACATTTTAAACAGAATTTCTCCGAGCGCGTACCATCTTTTTCCGTACCAAATTCCTCTGGTTTATTCATTGGCATGCCGCAACTTTGGCACTGTGGTGTTTTCGCCATTTTTCATCTCTCCATTTCCATAACATATAGTTTAAAGTATAGCGTACTCCATATCCGGATACAATAGGCGAGCTGAAAATATAAATTATTTCATGTACCCGAGGATTAAATCTTGCTCGGCTTGTATCTCCAGTTTACGCAGGAGCAAGGTATACTGATATAAAGCTGAGTTCGAACAGGTGAACTTATTTTGTTGGAGCTGCTGAAAAAGATATTCCAGTGTAGCTGTAAATACAAGATGGAAGTATTGAACCGTTTCTAACAATGGCGTTCCGATATCCTTCCGATCTTCCCCGACGTTCTGAAAGATAGATGTGCTGACATAGTTCTGTTGCATTTGTTGATTGACCATGTGAAAGAGTTGTGTAATTTCCTGCGTCTGCGTCATAAGAAAACCATCATATTCCTTGCGTTGTGCATATTCCTCGGTCTTTGTGTAATAAGTAGAAATCCAATAGCGAACAATGTTTTCTCTATTTTGTTCGATATATTGAAAAATTTTTTGCACCATGTGAACACCTCTCTTTCTAAATACGACTATGCCATTTTATTATACTGCCTTGGCGTATAAAAAGATAGATAATTAGACTGTGTTCACAGAATTGTCGGAATTATAAAGGTATCCTGTGACATATCTTTTCCAAGAAATACAAATCAATCACCGCTTACTGGCTCTCCACCTGAATTTCCGCTATACTATAAAGTAATAAAGTTCGAAAAGGAGAACCCTATGAATACAAATGAAGTGATGCAACAACTCGAATCTCTCGGTTCTGAGCAAACAAGAAAGACCCTCTGTAAACATGGCGCTAACGAACCAATTTTTGGTGTTAAAATCGGGGATATGAAGCAATTTTTAGTCAAAAAAAATAAAGGACTCAAATGTTTCACGTGAACTTTTCGCGACTGGGAATTATGATGCTCAGTATTTAGCTGGCCTAACGATTAACCCAAAAGAAGTCACAAAAGAAGACCTTCTTAACTGGGCAGAAACTGCAAATTGTCCCGCTATAAACGAAGCTATCGTAGCGAGCCTCGCAGCTGAAACCCCCTACGCAACCGAACTCGCCAAAGCATGGATGGCGTCCAGCGAGGAGCGAATAGAGGACACCGGATGGAGCTGCTATGCTAATTACTTGTCGCTGGCACCAAACGAGGAAATTAACGAAACCGAGGTGCTCACTCTTTTAGAAACTGTCGAAAAAAAACATTCATGAAGCCAAAAACAGTGTCAAATATACGATGAATCAATTTGTCATCTGCACGGGAACCTACTACCCGCCGCTACTTGAAAAAAGCCATCTCTGTTGCCAAAAACATCGGTCAAGTTCACGTAGATATGGGAGACACCTCATGTAAGGTTCCACTAGCAACAGACTACATCGAAAAAGTGATTGAAAAAGATCGCATCGGAAAAAAAACGAAAACGCGCCATTTGTTAGATAAAGCCTGTGAAATCAAATTGGTTTCACGGGTTTTTCTTTATATCGGGAAACTAGAATACTAATTTTGTCCACAAATCTATATTTCCCCCACTATTCGCCCGCCCCCCAAAAAGGTACACTTAAGATGTTGAAAACACTTACAAAAGCGGGGTGACACGAATTGAAGAAGTTCTTCAAAAAACTCTACGCGAATAAAATTTGGTTATTCATGGTTTTACCGGGGGTCGCATGGTTTTTAATTTTTGCGTATTTACCGATGTTCGGAACCGTGATTGCCTTTAAAGATTACCGCGTAGATGGAAACGGTTTCATATCTAGTCTGATGAGCAGTGACTGGGTAGGGTTAGAGAATTTTAAGTTTTTATTTAGAACCGATGATGCCTTTATTATCACGAGGAATACCGTACTTTATAACTTAGTCTTTATTATCGTGGGGCTTCTTTTGGGCGTTGCTTTGGCGATTGTCTTTAATAGTCTCGTGAACAAACGCATGGCAAAAGTCTACCAAACCGGTATGCTATTTCCGTATTTCCTATCATGGGTTGTTGTAAGTTACTTCCTTTACAGCTTCTTGAGTGAAGATAGCGGACTACTTAATTCACTGATTGTTTCCTTTGGCGGCGATCCGATTTCGTGGTATAGCGATCCGAAGTATTGGCCCTTTATCCTGATTTTCATGAATATATGGAAGGGTCTGGGTTACGGGAGTATCGTTTATTTGGCCGCGATTGCCGGTATCGATCGGAATTACTATGAGGCTGCGATGATTGATGGCGCTGGCAAATGGCAACAAATTCGCCACGTGACGATTCCAGCTTTGACGCCGCTAATCATTATCTTAACGATTCTAAACGTCGGCAAAATTTTTAACTCTGATTTCGGTTTGTTCTATCAACTTCCGCGAAATTCAGGGCCACTTTACCCAGTGACGGATGTTATCGATACATACGTTTACCGCGGTTTAACATCGCTTGGGGACATTAGTATGAGCGCTGCGGCAGGACTTTACCAGTCGATTGTCGGCTTCATTCTAGTTATGCTGACAAACTATATCGTGAAGAAAATCGATCCAGAATATGCATTATTTTAAAAACGGAGGCGAGTTAATTGGCAGAACAAATTGAAAAAGTCGAGCAGTTAGAGCAGGTCAATGGCGACCTCCGCCTGCCGAAAAAAGGGAAGTGCAAAAAACCGGACGTCGTAGATTTTGAACCGAAAATGAACGTAGCGATGAATATCTTGCTCGGATTTCTCGCCATTCTCTGCGTCTTTCCGTTCCTGTACATCATCGTTATTTCATTCAGTAGCCAAGATGCATTGGCAACAAACGGTTTCCGCCTCATTCCGAGCGAGTGGAGCACCGAAGCTTATAAATATCTTTGGAGTATGAAGGGTCAACTGCTCCAATCCTACGGGGTAACAATTGTCGTGACGGTAGTTGGGACCGTGTTCAGCGTATCGATGATTGCTTTATACTCCTACGCGATTTCCAGAAAACAGTTCGCATACCGCAAGCAATTCACGTTTTTAGCCTTTTTCACGATGCTATTTAGCGGCGGGATGGTACCAGCATACATCGTCATGACCCAAGTACTCCAATTGAAAAACTCGCTTTGGGCACTAATCCTGCCTCTAGCAATGAATGCCTTCTACATCATGATTATGCGAACCTTCTTCATTCGCTCGATTCCAGAGCCAATACTTGAAGCCGCACGAATCGAAGGCGCCAGCGAATTACGCATTTTGCTAAAAATCGTTTTACCATTATCGTTACCGGGTATCGCAACAATCGCCCTGTTCAGCACGCTCGGCTATTGGAACGACTGGTTCAACGCCTCACTTTACATTGACAATCCGCAATTAGTTCCACTACAATCCTTGTTGATGAAAATTGAGAATAATCTAGAATTCATGCGTCAAAATGCAGATATCGCGTTCACATCTGGAGCTTTCAAAGGAATTCCACAAGATGGCGCAAAAATGGCGATGGTTGTTATTTCGACCATTCCAATCGCGATTACGTATCCATTTTTTCAGAAATACTTTATTAGCGGACTAACCATCGGCGGCGTAAAGGAATAGCCCAGCGGAACGACAAACGCTCATTTTCGTCGTTAGAAGCTCTGTTCCGATGCTCACATACCTGAGTATGCTCCGCTTCGGTACTCGCTTCTGCCTAGAAACTAAGCATTTGTCGTCCCGCTGGGGTTCGGCGACTGGTTCTGGTTTGGAGAAGAAAACATGATTTTAAAGATTTGTGATAAAATTGGGCTCTGGGATAACACTCGGAACCCTGATGAAAAGGGAGGATTTTTGATGAAGAAGAAACTGTTTTTGGTGATGATTTTGAGTTGTGTTATGCTGGTGATGGCGGCTTGTGGTAGTGATAAATCGGCGAGTGGGGATAGTGAGGTTACGCTGAAATGGTACATGATTGGGACGCCTCAGAAGGATAATGCGAAGGTGATGAAAGAGGTTAACAAATATACGCAGGAGAAGCTTGGTATTGGCGTGGATATGACGCAAATCGACTGGGGCGACTACGGTAGCAGAATGCAAACGATGATTAATTCGGGCGAAAATTTTGATATCGCTTACACCGCTGCAGGAGAATTCGTCACGTATTCTCAAAAAGGCGCATTTATGGATATTTCGAAGTATCTTGATAACGAGGGCAAGAAAATGAAAGCCGAATTGAATAGCCAACTTTGGGAAGGCGTAACGATGGATAACAAGGTTTATGGCGTGCCTTCGAACAAAGAAATCGGTGAGCAACAAGTGTATGTTTTCAATAAAAATTTGGTGGATAAATACAAAATGGACATTTCCAAAGTCAATTCATTCGCGGACTTAGAGCCATTTTTGAAAACAATCAAGGAAAATGAGCCGAACATCACGCCAATCGGTGGGAATAAAGATTTTAAACCGGTGACACCGTTTGATTATTTGATTGACTCTGCGGTTCCGCTTCCATTTGCGGTCGATGAGTACAATGATACGGGCAAAGTGGTGAATTTTTATGAGCAACCTGAGACGGTGAAAATTTTGAAAGATTTGCATGGTTTTTATGAGGATGGCTACGTGAGTAAGGATATCGCGACGTCGACCGATCCGTGGTCTTACGAGAAGGAAAACTGGTTTGTGCGTATTGAGAAATATCAACCGTACGCAGAATCGATTTGGGATAAGCAAACGAATGGTCAGTATAAAGTGGTGACGCAACCTATCATGAAAACGCCGATTGTGAAAAATAGTTCTGTGACGGGCGCGATTCAAGCCGTATCGGTAACGTCGAAACATCCGAAAGAAGCTGTGGAGTTCTTGAACTTACTGAACACGGATCCGTATTTGCGTAACTTAGTCGACAAAGGAATCGAAGGGACGCATTACACGGAGCTAGCAGATGGCAGTATTGAGGACTTGCCAGCACGCGTGGAGAATTATTCGATGCCAACTTATGCGCTCGGGAACCATTTTATTTTGAAACGTTATTCAGATGAACCGAAAGATAAATGGGAGAAATTCAAGGAGTTTAATGAGGAATCAAAAGCATCACCAGGACTCGGATTCTATTTTGATTCGAAAAATGTCCGCACAGAAATCGCCGCGATCACGAACGTTTGTAATGAATTCGGGCCAGCGCTTCTGACTGGGACGGTAGATCCGGATGATTATATGCCGAAATTTAAGAAGAAATTGAATGACGCGGGAATGAAAACCGTGATGGCTGAGATGCAAAAGCAGTACGATGCGTTTAAGAAAGAGAAATAAGAGGTATTGGGGCTGTTCGAAGGAAGTGAGCTACAGCCCCAATACACAATGATTCTCTAATCCAGTAAACCCGCTCAAAAGATAGTGACGTTAGGATATAGAAGAAAAACCATCTAATTACCTCGGTCAGAAGTAAAGGTTAGATGGTTTATTCTTTGTCTTTTTTCACTGATTGGATGAGAGCAACGACTAAACTTAGGAGAGTTACAGTAAATGTACCAACATTATTTTTTTTACAATTGTTGAAAAAGCGTTTTTGATTTGTTATAATGAATATGAAAAAGAGAACCATGAGCCAACATGATTCTCTAATCCAGTAGCACCGTTAAAAAGACGGCGACGTTGGTAATATTGTTATAAACCATCTAATTACCTCGGTCAGAAGTAAATGTTAGATGGTTTATTCTTTGTCTTTTTTCACTGATTGGATGAGAGCAACGACTAAACTTAGGAGAGTTACAGTAAATGTACCAAACCCAAGAGCAATCACCATCGCTTCAGCAACAGACATCAGGCGTTTCCTTTCTGCAGATTTTAGTACTCATTTTCATAAGCACCACCACCTTTCGATTAAATTCGCCACCATCTTTTTCACTTCGCTACAAAGACAATTATAGCAAATTTTTAATACATAAAGCTAGCTATTTCGGAATTTAATTATCAGTTTTATAATTAAATGTAACTTTATATTCAAGGCGGATTGAATACTACATAGACCAACTAAAACGCTAAGTCGAGGTTTGATAGCCTCTATCAAACCACGACTTTTCTGCGTTCTAAAACTAATTTTCAAATAAACGCTTGACTTTTAAAAACTACAAGTGTAGAATGTAATTAACGACAAGTGTAGAAAGTGGAAGGG
>NZ_AODE01000031.1 GCF_000525855.1 Listeria cornellensis FSL F6-0969 | reverse complement strand
GGGGTGATAATATGAAACGTTTACCGGATGCAGAGTTTGAAATTATGAAGGCTGTTTGGAAAAGCTCGCCGCCAGTTTCGACGAATGAAATCATCGCGGTGTTGGACGGTGATAAACGCTGGAAACCGCAGACCGTTCTTACTTTATTAGTGCGCTTAATTGAGCGGGACTTTTTAGAAAGTGAGAAAGTTGGGCGGGAAAGGGTGTATACGCCAATCGTTACCGAGGAGATGTATCTTCAATCGGAGACGGAACAGTTCATGGATAAGCATTACAATAATTCGCTGGTTGGGCTCGTTAATACGCTGTATAAGGGCGGCGATGTGTCGAATGAAGACATTGACGAACTAAAAGACTGGCTTTCAAAAAGGAGTTGATAAGATGTGGGGCAAATAATGTATGACTTACTAGAAGCATCGATCACGATGGCGATTATTATCGTGCTGGTCATGTTGTTTCATCACTTTTTCGGGAAAAAATACTCGGCAAAATGGCGATATTATATTTGGTTCGTTGTGTTACTTGGATTGTTATTGCCGTTTCGTTTGGAGTTCGAAGCAGCGTTGATTGAGGCACCGATTATAGCACAAACGGGTGTAAGTGAACCGCCTGCTACGACGGGGAATTTGAATGAAGTAGTTGGTGTGAACACGGTGAATACGGCCGCGACGCCGGTTGTGGAAACTTTTTGGACATTACCGATGATTTTATTTAGCATTTGGTTTGCTGGATTTATTGCTTTCTTGGGCTACAATGTATGGAAGCACTATCGTTTTTTACGAATGGTGAAAAGGTGGACAACGCCAGTTACGGATGCATCGATTTTAGCGTTATTTGAGCAAGAGAAACACAATGTGGGGATAGCTTCAAAACATATCGAGATACATAGGTGTCGATTTGAAATTAGCCCGATGTTGATTGGATTCCGGAAGCCGACGATTTTGCTACCGGAAAAACCAATTGATGAGGAAGAAATGGCCTTGATTTTGCGCCATGAATTAGTGCATTTTAAGCGCAAGGATTTGTGGGTGAATGCGGCGCTTTTGATGGCAACGGCGATTCACTGGTTTAACCCGTTTGTATACGTGATGGGTCGAGCATTCCAGAACGATTGTGAGGAATCCTGCGATGAAACGTTGCTAACAGGCGAAGATTTAGAGAAAAGAAGGACGTATGGTGAAGCTATTATTGGCTTAATCAGAAATAAAGATGTAAAACGAACAGCACTATCAACTAATTTTTATGGAGGGAAAAAGACATTGAAAAATAGACTAACATCAATCATGGATACAAGTAAGAAAAAAGTAGGAGTAGCGGTACTTTGTTGCGCGGCAACGGCTGCAGCGATTTTCCTATCGGGAAGCATTTTTATGAATCAAGGCGGCGAAAAAGCGGAGGCATCGGCTGAAATTACGGCTAAGCGCGCGCAAGAAATTGCTTTGGCGGAAACGGGCGGCGGAACTGTTGTGAAATACAGCTTGGATTATGAGAACGGTAAGAAAATGTATGATATTAAAATCGTGAACGGCAATACAGAATACGAAATGGACATCAGCGCGACGGATGCTAAGATTTACAGTTTTGAGAAAAAGGCAATTAAGGCTACAGCAGCAACGAAAACACCAGCTTCGACTAAATTAAAAGTGACGCCAGCTAACGAAATCACGGTGGCAAAAGCGAAACAAATCGCGCTAGCTAAAACAGGTGGCGGAACGGTGACGCGTGCTAATGTGGACTATGAAAATGGCAAGAAAGTCTATGATATCCAAATCGTGAACGGAGGCGCGAAGTATGAAATGGACGTTGGCGCGACGGATTCGAAAATATATAGCTATGAAAAAGAAACTGTGAGAGCTAATTCAACAACGCCAAGCAAAAATACACAAAGCAACACAACGAAACCAGCGCAAAATACAACGCCAAAAACGAATACAGGAACAACAAATAAAGCAGCGACAAATAAAACAACAACGACTGAAATTTCATCAGCAAGAGCACAACAAATCGCGCTAGGTAAAACTGGTGGCGGAAAAGTTGTACAATCATATGTAGATTACGAGAATGGCCGTAAAGTGTATGATATTAAAATCGTGAATGGTAACACGGAGTACGACTTGGAGATTGGCGCGGCGGATTCTGTTGTGTACGGTTTCGAGAAGGAAACGATTAATAGAGCGGCTACAAGTACGAAACCAAATACAAATACAACTACGAAATCTGCTGGAACTGTCTACAACGACAATGATGATGACGACGACCGTTATGACAATGACAACGATGACAGATATGATAACGATTCGGACGACGATGATCGCTACGATAACGACTAAAAATTAGAAATAGGAACCGTCTTATCACTTTCTTTGGAAGGGATGAGGCGGTTTTTCCAATATTTGTTGGAATGAAGGGATATTTTACGTTATAATAGTGGTAACTGTTGGCATCAGCAAAATGACATGAAAAAGGGGATACATAATGAAAAAGATAGCAAAGCAGCGTTTAAAGGGAGTTTATTTTTATTCGGTTATTGTTTGGTTGGTGTATATGTTTGTGAGTGATCAGAGCGGTACTTATAAAGTTGAGTTTAAGGAATTTAATTTGTATTCACCGACTATCAGTGATTTGATACCAGATACGATGGTATGGGGGACAGTTTTGTGGTTATTCTTTGTTTTTGTAGTGTTACCATTGACTGCTGCCACAGAATGGTTTTTCTTGAGGATTGGGGATGGGCAAAAAGCGAGATGGCACGAAATATTAGAGGTATTCACGAAACGGAATTATATTCGCTATTTTTTAGCTAGTTCAGTAATCTTCATTTTTATTTTCTTGTGGACGATGCTCTTAGTGGTACCAGGGATAATAAAGGCGTTCAGTTATTCGCAAACCATCCGATTGATGCGAGATAATCCAGATTTGGGTGTAATGGAGGCGGTTAACCTGAGCCGAGAGCGAATGAATGGGCGTAAGTCGGAACTGTTTTTCTTGCAGTTGAGCTTTGTTGTATGGTTTATCATTCCAGTTGGGTTGATGGTGACGGCTGTTGTTACTCATAATATGATGCTTGGAACAGTTGCGGATATTATTATTTTTATCACACTTATGCTTATCGGTCCTTACTTCCAGACGACGAATGCGGTGTTTTATGTGGAGGAGATCAGAGAGCAACAGGAGCCATTGAAACAATAATTTGGAGGGATTGGAATGGTTGATACGGTGGAGGAATACGTGGCGGAATTGGAAATGGATGAGCAGCGGAAATGGACGATGACGTTTGTTTCGTTTATGCGTGAAAATTATCCGGATTTTGAGGAGAAAATTTCGTATCAGATTCCGACATTCAAATTTGGAAAGCAGTATATCGCGTTTTCGAATGCCAAAACGCATTTTTCGGTGCATACGCTGGATTTTGAATTGGTTTTGGAGATGAAGGAGCGCTTACCGCGTGCGAAATTTGGTAAAGGATGCGTGAAAGTGAAGTTTGAGGATGATGACGCGATTCCGGAACTTTTCAAATTTTGTCGGGAAATTGTTGTTCGAAATCAAATAGGATTGTAAGTGGAAATCGCCCAAGTTGAATGATGACTTAGGCGATTTTTTGGCGTCTAGACACACTTTTGATATACATGGTGATGGCAATACTAGATTTTTTGAGATTAGATATTTAGTTTTGTGGTATATTTTAAACGGGAACATTAGTTCTTGAAAATAGAACGGGGGCGATTTTGAGATGTATGATGATACGATTTTAGATGGGGCAGTTGTGAATGTGAAAGATGTTTTATTTGGTGCAAAAGGAGATGGGGTGACGGATGATACGGTGGCGATTCAAGCTGCGATTGATGCGTTGTTTGCGTCGCCGATTGGTCCGGATTCTACTGTTGCGATGGAAGGTGGCATTGTGTTTTTCCCGCCTGGTGAGTATGTGATTACGAAGCCGATTCATCTGGTAAATACGGGGGTTAAGTTGATGGGCGCATCTCCGGTTTCATCCACGATTGTACCGCGAGGCGAGTTGGTGACGGATGCGGGTGGTGTGAAAAAGATATTGTTTGACGGGAAAGAAGAGGGAAATGCTGCGATTGAGATTAAGTATATTAACAAAGAGGGCAAGCGGACGTTTATGCGGAATATGAATATTCAAAATCTTGGTTTTGATATGGGCAATGTGAACAAGACGACGATGATTCGCGTGATTCGGCCGTATGATTTGTGCCATTTTGAGAATTTGATGTTTGTGAATATTCGCGGGACGGCGATTGCTTGTATTAGTGAATATCCAGATAATATGCAACCGGAGCCAAAAGGATTGGGGCAGGGCATTATTTTTCGGGATATTCATATTGATAATAGTGCCACGGTGCTCGATAGTTTGAAAAATGGGCAGTATGTGACGTTTAATAAGCTGCTGGATCGGGGGCGACCGCAAGATGCGACGCTACCGGCGATTTATTTGGAGAATGTGAATGAAAGTTATATGGACAATGTGAAAGTGAATGCGACGGGTGTGGAGGTTGATTTGGCTGGGAATGTGGTGCGTGATACGGCGAATCAGACAGCGGTTTCTTACGCTCCAAGGTCGGCAGTTTTGATGGAAGGTTGCCAAGGCATGAATATTCATATGTCGTCGTTTAACCAACTGAGCAAGCCGGCGATTGATATCCGGCGTGGGACGATGGGGAAACAGGGCGCGTCGATTTATCATTTTATCGGTGGAAATACGTTTGAGGAGATTTCGGATGCAGCGATTAGAGTGGATGGAGATGCTGTCGCGGCTGGCGCTGGTAAGAATGCCAGCAATATTATTGTGGAGGAGAACCGGATTCTTGGCAAAAAGCAACCGGAATACGTGTACGTGCTTGATAATTGCGATTTAGTTACGATTCATGGTCGCGCCAGTGTGAAAGTCGGGGGGAAATGCACTGAATACGACGATTTATGCGATGGATATTAACAAACCGGATGCGTCGAACCCGATTTTGGGGCAACGAAAAATACTTGATGAAGGGCAGCGGACGTTGATTATTGGGCGGGAATATCGATTTGATGATTATACGCAAACGCTCGCTATCAATTCTGTCGTGAAGCCAGCTGGTGCCATTTTACCAGTGCAAAAAATGGCGGATTTGGAGCGTGCTTCGGTGAATAATGTTGGGAAAGTGGCATTCGTGAGGGAAGGAACGGGTGCGGCGGAGCAGGATAATTTGATGTATGTCAAAAAATGCTTGGATGGGACGCATCAATGGGCGCGCGTTCAAAGTCAGATTGTGTACACGGAAACGGTGACGCCTGTGAAATATAAACTGAGCGCTTCGTATATCACAGGAACTTACACGGGGAATGTGAAAAAACTGCGCGTGACGGCAACGAATAGCGCGGGGACTGTTATTAATAAGCAGGGTGGCGAATTTTTGGCGGATGGGACATTTCGTTTCTACTATAAAACAGTGTTGAATAATATCAACTATGATGTTACACTTCAAGTACTTGGAGCGAACGACGAGATTATTTACAAGACGGGGCTCGAATTAGAAGCGTAAGGAGAGATGCGAAAGTGATGAAATATCCGACGATTCACGAGGCAGCGCTTAGTCTGAAAGGCGCGACACACGACTACAAAGAAGAATGGGGTGCCGACCGCTTTTTTATAGGTGAAAAAATGTTTGCGATGCTCGGGACGAACAAAGAAGGCCGCGATATTCTCACGGTAAAAGTGGAGCCGAATCAGGGTGAGATTTTGCGATCAGAGAACACCGCGATTATCCCAGGCTATTACATGAATAAGTCACACTGGGTATCGGTATTGTTGGATGAAGAGAACAATGCAGAATTCCTAGCAAAACTATTGGCGCATGGCTACGAACAAGTCTTGCGAAAACTCCCGAAATACCGTCAAAAAGAGATAGAAGGCTAAGAAAAAGAGATTATCGCTACATTTTGCGGCGATAATCTCTTTTTGCATTATGATTTTAGATCAGCGAGTTGTGCCCGATCGATGTCTTTAAAATTAGCTAAGTAATCCGATGCATCTTTTTTCATTATCACGGTCGCAACGCTTTTCGATTTGGCGTCGATGCTGCCCCATAAAGCATCAGGAACAATCACGATTTTTTTTCGCATAAGTTCGTGCATCGCCGAGTGTGATATTGCCGCCGTATGTGACTGGTTGCTCTTTATCGCCAACCGAGATTTTCGTCGCGTCACCTTTTGCCAACAAAAGGAGTTTCCCGTTTGTAGCAGGTAGCTCTTTCAATTCCTCTGTTTTATCGGAATCGACCACTTTCGTGAAAGCTTGTTGTTTTTGCATTTTTTTCGCATCAGATTCCTTTAAGAAAACCGTCAAATTATCGCCTTCACCGTCTTGTTTTCCCTCATAAATAGTAGATGATTTTACATTTTCCTTATTACTAGCAATCGCGTTCGTTACCTGATCTTGACTTCCGTATACAATCAAGCCCTCTGCTTTGTCAAAAATACAGCCAGACAAGACTAGTAAAAGCCCGCCCAGGACAGTTCCTATAAGTAAAATTTTCTTCATGTTATTCCCAACTCCTAAAATAGATTGAGCATTTCTCTTAGCTCTTAAATCTATCTTACCGAACTTCCAGGCAAGATTCCTGCGATTTACGTGACAAGATATGTAGTTTTTCTTACGTTTTTGTGGGAGGGTTGTCATTTTGCGTATAGACGAACGATTTTTGCATTCCTTTTCGAAAACGTTCGATAATTCATTGACTATTGCCAGGACAAACGGTACAATTAGGAGTGGAAAAAGCTTGCGAAACCGAGCTTAAAAGACCAATTAAATGAGGTGTTTAGATGTCTTCAGTTGTTGTTGTAGGAACACAGTGGGGCGATGAAGGAAAAGGGAAGATTACGGATTTTCTTTCCGAGAATGCGGAGGCTATCGCGCGTTACCAAGGCGGTAATAACGCAGGCCATACGATCAAATTTGATGGAGAAACGTACAAATTGCACTTAATTCCATCGGGTATTTTTTACAAAGAGAAGATTAGTGTTATCGGTAACGGGATGGTTGTTGATCCGAAAGCGCTTGTGACAGAGCTAAATTATTTGCACGAAAAAGGCGTAAGTACGGAGAATCTGCGTATTTCGAACCGCGCGCACGTCATTTTGCCGTATCACATTCGCATTGACGAAGCGGATGAAGTACGTAAAGGTGCTAACAAAATCGGTACAACTAAAAAAGGGATCGGCCCAGCGTACATGGATAAAGCCGCTCGTGTCGGTATTCGTATCGTGGACCTTTTGGACAAAGAGACTTTCAAAGAGAAATTAGAGCATAACTTACAAGAGAAAAACCGTTTATTGGAGCGTTTCTATGAGTTGGAAGGCTTTAAAATAGAGGATATTTTAGAAGAGTATTACGAATATGGTCAGCAATTTAAGCAATATGTTTGCGATACATCAGTTGTGTTGAATGAGGCGCTGGACGATGGCAAACGGGTTCTTTTTGAGGGTGCGCAAGGGGTTATGTTGGATATTGACCAAGGTACATATCCATTCGTAACGTCGAGTAATCCGATTGCTGGTGGTGTGACAATTGGTAGCGGTGTTGGCCCATCTAAAATTAACCACGTTGTCGGCGTTGCAAAAGCCTATACGACGCGTGTTGGTGATGGCCCGTTCCCGACAGAGCTTGATAATGAGATTGGCGATAATATTCGTGAAGTTGGTCGTGAATATGGAACGACGACTGGCCGTCCGCGCCGTGTTGGTTGGTTCGACAGTGTTGTTGTCCGCCACGCCCGCCGTGTGAGTGGTTTGACGGATCTTTCCTTGACGCTTTTGGACGTGTTGACAGGCATTAAGAAATTGCAAGTCTGTGTCGCGTATGAGTTGGATGGCAAGATTATTGAAGAATTCCCAGCGAGTTTGAAAGAATTAGCTCGTTGTAAGCCGGTATACGAAGAGTTGGACGGTTGGGAAGAGGACATTACGAATGTGAAGTCGTTGGATGATTTACCAGCGAATGCGCGTCATTACATGGAGCGAATTGCCCAATTGACCGGCGTTCAGGTTTCGATGTTCTCGGTAGGACCCGATCGTTCGCAGACACATGTTGTGAAAAGTGTGTGGCGATTATAAAGCTGAAACGGCCCGTTCAGCTCCGAAAAAAACTGGAGCGGCCGCAGTAAAAAGCCGCTCTTGCTTTTTATGGAGGGCGTGAAGTTTTCGAGGAGTTGGCCGTTGGAAGCTGGATTTCGAAGACACAGAAACAGGAAGAGAAGTTAGGTGTGAATTCCTAGCTTCTCTTTTTTATCGTGTACATAATCTCGTTTCCGTCCGCAAAATTTGGATTTAGCGTGAAATTGAGTTTTTTAAGGAGCTGGATGGAGCGTTGATTTTCTTTTTGCGTTACGCCGTCGATTTGTTGGAGTACCGTGAAACCATAGTCGAGTACGGGTTTTAAAGCTTCGCGCATGTAGCCTGAACCCTGAAATGTCGGCAATAATTCGTAGCCTAAATCCGCGCGTGTCTGTTCTTCTGAAAAATTCCAGAGGCAAGCGGTTCCGATGAGTTCGGAGGTTTCTTGTAGTGTGATGGCCCAGAAAATCCAGGTTTTGCGGTCAATTCCTGTGTTTATTTTATCGATAAATGCGGCGGATTCTGCCAGGTTTTGCTGTAACGGGCGGTCTTGAAAAGCGGCAACTTCTGGATTTGATCGCAGGGCAAAAATAGCATTGGAATCGGCGGGGATTAGTTGTCTTAGTTTGAGTCGTGGCGTTTGGATGATTGGGAATGTCATGGGATTAGCCTCCTTGGGTTGTTTGTTCGATCATAGAACATTTCTTTGTGAAAAGCAATGCGTTTATAGTTTACGTTTGAGTTAATCTAGTTTTTATTTGTTTGACATGATGGTTACCTATTGTATATAATGCAAGTAAGATGGCTTTTTAGTTTGATTAACTTTAGAGTTTATTGTAAGCGTTTTATATGAGGAGGAGCGATGCGAAATGTTGAGAGAAGAATATCCGCGACCGCAATTTGTAAGGGAAAACTGGATGAATTTGAATGGGGAATGGGAATTTGCTTTTGATGACGGGGACGTTGGGTTGCGTGAGGGCTGGTTTCGTGGCGATGTGACGTTTGCGAAAAGGATTGTCGTGCCATTTGCGTATCAGACGGAGCTTAGTGGGATTGATGACCAGGCGCACCACGAGATTGTTTGGTATAAGCGGGAGTTTGAGCTTGACGGGGATTTGGACGTTGGCAAGGAAGTGAAGCTGCATTTTGGTGCGGTGGATTATTCGGCGAGCATTTTTGTGAACGGGCAGAAGGTCGGCGAGCATGATGGCGGGCATACTTCGTTTACGCTGGACATTACGCCGTTTGTGACTGGTGGGGAGGCTGTGACGCTAGTTGTGCGGGTATTTGATCCGCAAAAAGATGAGACGATTCCGCGTGGGAAGCAGAGTTGGACGCCGGAACCGGACGCGATTTGGTATACGAACACGACGGGAATTTGGCAGACGGTTTGGCTGGAAATTGTGGACGCGCTACATATTGAAAAGCTGCGCATGACGCCGAATGTGGACACCGGTATGGTGGAACTCGATTTGAATTTTGCGGACGGCGTTGTTGGTAAGCGCTTACGATATGCGATTCATTTCGGAGAGACGCTGGTTGCTGAAGATGCGGTGACGTTGACGCAAAACCATATGCAGCGCGACGTGGCGATTTATCAAAAACAGATTTTCCGCTCGCCGAACCATAATGACGGCTGGAATTGGACACCAGAAAACCCGAACCTTTTTCAGATTGAATTTTGCCTAGAGGACGATTCGGCGGTGTATGATGAGGTTTTGTCGTATTTTGGAATGCGCAAGGTGCACACAGAGGCCGGCATGGTTTATTTAAACAACCGCCCCTACTATCAAAAATTGGTGCTGGATCAGGGCTACTGGCGTGACGGTTTGCTGACGGCGCCGTCTGATGAGGCATTGCGTTACGATATCGAGCTCGCCAAGGAAATGGGATTCAATGGTTGCCGCAAACATCAGAAAGTTGAAGATCCACGTTTCCTATATTGGGCAGATACGCTGGGCTACCTCGTTTGGGGCGAATGCGCGGCGGCACCAGTTTATACAGAAGACGCTGCGACCCGACTGACTCGCGAATGGTTAGAAATTATCGAGCGCGATTACAATCATCCGAGCATTGTGACGTGGGTGCCAATCAACGAAAGCTGGGGCGTGCCAGGCATTCACAACAACCGCGAACAACAACATCACACCCAAGCGATGTATCATCTCATTCATTCGCTCGACAAAACTCGTCCAGTAATCTCCAATGACGGCTGGGAAATGACCGAAACCGATATTTGCGCGGTGCATAATTATTCACACGGCCGCGAAGACGAACCTCAAAAGTACGCCGATTTTAGCCGGATGATTCACGACAAAGAAGCCATTTTGAAATCTCAATCCACCTTACGCGCCATTTATGCCGCAGGATTCGAGCACCAAGGCGCGCCAATTTTGCTAACAGAATTCGGTGGAATAGGCTTTCAAACCGGCGACCAGACAGGCTGGGGCTACACATCCGTGAAAAACGCCGAAGAATTCGTCGCCGATTACAGCCGCGTCATGCAAGCCGTTTACAGCTCAAATGCCCTACACGGCTACTGCTACACCCAACTGACCGACGTAGAAATCGAAATCAACGGCCTGCTAACATACGACCGCAAGCCAAAATGCGAATTAAAGCGGATACGAGAGATAAATGACCAGTATTTCGATCAGATTGTAGAATAGACCACAAACAAGAAGGGCCTCCCAGCAACGAGGCCCTTCCTATCTATGTGTGAAATGTTTGCCAAGCCAGAGCGAAAGTGCTAGAATAAGTCTTGTCGGTAAAAACATTTATCGCACGGGTTGTTAGCTCAGTTGGTAGAGCAGCTGACTCTTAATCAGCGGGTCGTGGGTTCGATCCCCTCACAACCCATTTTAGAGCCTCAACGGTTTATGACTGTTGGGGTTTTTATTTTGCCTTGAAAGTAAGATCATTGTTTTAGGATTCAATCGTAGTTCGTTCAACAAAATAGCCATTGTCTTTAATAGCCATTCTAGCCAAGCGTCTTCCAGCTCGCTTAAAGAAAAATTCATCTGGATAAAATTCTGAAACAATAGGCTCCTGCTGGCTAATCATGCCGTTATCCTTGTTATATTCAATAATGCCTGATATTTTTTCATCAGGACCATATTTATAGGCGACTTTTTCCTCATTTTCGTACTCTTTTGTCATGATAATGAAAACAGCCATTGTGTCACTCCTAATTTACAAATCCCCCGACTGTATAAAACCCTAACATTTTATCTTCTAGTGTTTGCTCTCTTCTTCCAGAAATGTTAATAAGTGCTTGAACTACAGATGGGTTAGTAATTTTTTTATCAATAATCTCATGCATCGTGTTGTAAAGTACGATGGCATTTGCCTGTGCTAAGATAGTTTTCTAAATCGTCTAGCTCGTATTGACCATTATTAATATTTTCGACTAATGTCATAGTGTTCTCCTCATTTTATTCATAAAAAAGGCTGAAGCTAGGCTATTTTTTTAGATATATTCGTTTTAGTAACTCTACTTGATTGGATGAAAGGTTATAGTTAATTAATTGTGGATAGATAACCTCTTTAAATCTCTTTAGAATAAAGCTGAAATTATAGACTACAATAAATGCACTAGGTAATTGCCTATCTTCTGATATAATGGCAATGTCACCAGTTGGACTAAGATAGTAAATATCATAACAAGCGTTTTCTCTAAGTTTTAAATTTATACAATTAACCTTGTCTTCAAAAAATGAGTAATAATCACTACCTATTTCGTTCTCTATATACTTATCAGCTGCCTCTAAATCAGATTTTAAAGCCCTGAGTTCTCCACGTACATCAGTGCTTGCGTCTATTGAACTGAATTCCCGCGAAACAGAAACAAAGAGAGCCAATTTAGCTAATGTTTCATTAGAAAATTTCTTGATTAGAAATTCTTGGACTCGTTGTACTCTATAAAGAATCCAATCTGAGTTAAAATTTTTTAATCTTACAGCTGAATCTTGATCTATAGAGTCAGTATCTCTATTTTTAGCATATACAGTTATTATTTCGTGGTCTAGATTGTGTGTTACTATGACACTTATGCTTTTATCTTTTCTTAATTCATCAATTATCATTGTGATTCCCTACTTTTAATAGATATGAATTATATAAAATTTCTTCGATAAATGCGTTTAGTACATGATTTTCTATTATTGTGATATTACATTCCATTAACAGGTCTATCAAATTAAGTCGCAGTTGCACTCCCTTTACCTGAAAATCTATACCAATTCTATACATAGAATAATTGGCGATATCATTGTGAAGTGTTAGGGCTCTGAATTCATTTTTTCATGACTATAAAACTGTAATCATTTTCACTCTCAGAGCTAACATTAGCCAAAATCAATAGTCATTCTATCAATTTCTAGCTCTACATATTCTCCAAAGAGAAACTGATAATCTTCTAGAAGTTCATCTTTAATATTAAAGCCAACATTCAGAATACCATCAGATGATAGAAAACCTTTCAGTAAGTACCTAGCGTTTTCTAGTTTTACGAGTTCAGTTATTTTTTCATCATCTAATTGTGCTTTTACATCCAAACTATCTATAACAAAAAAACTAAGCTCTACTGGATAGGATTCGCCACGTGATATTTTAATAGGGCAGTAACCGATAAAGCAAGTTAGCTCAACATCGTTTATTTTAACAATAATTTCTTCTTCAATATCAGCGTTAAAGCTTATAATAGTTGCATTCAGTAACATTAGTAAATCATCTCCTATTTAACTGGATTAATTTCAGGAACATTGACACCATTAAGCATTTTCCAGAAGCTTTTTTTGGCTTTCAACATGGTAAGTGGTTATTTCTCCAAGGTTGTTAGTGCCGACAAACTCAAATTTTGCATAGCTTTTGATAGGGACACCACTGGAATTAGTTAAGCTACTATTTTTCATGAATTTGACATAGCCAGTACGTATCTCTTGCTTATAATTATACTCGACTTTAATACCAGTTTTCATAACATTTTGAGCTCCAATTAGGTAATCTTCAGAGGTGACATAAGCATTTCCAAATTCAGCTTTATGTTTATTGAAGTGGGAAATTAATTTATCTGAACTAGCAAACTTTGCACTTATTATCTCATTAGGAGAAAATCTTGTTGCGAACCTAGCTAACCCAAGTATAGGAGCTCCGTATTGCGCTAGTACAGTTGCTCCATCTAATAACCGCTGTCCGTCACTAATATGCTTCCCTGATACTGCATCCACGCCATAAACAGCGCGATAAAACGAGCCTACACCCAGTACTTCGCGGAAAACTGTCTCACTCTGCCAATAAATCATTTGTTGATTCACAAAATCGAGTGTAGCCTCGGTACTCATTTTACCATCAATCGTGATGAAACCAGCACTGTTTCCTTTTGGAACGTTTGGTGTTAGTCCAATTTCTTCAATCTCTCTTATCTTATCATCGATCTCTTGCTGGCTCGCATACATTTTAGTGAGCTGGCTGAATGTCGCAGGATTCAATTTTTCGAGATGATACATACCTGTTTTGCCGTCAAACTTAAGATTTTGCTGAATGTTATCGAGTGCCTGCTTAATATAATGCGCTAGTTCTCCAACTTCATAAAAGAAATTCCCGTGACTCTGTTCGAAATCCATAAATTTGTTCAGAATATCTTCTTTTTTATGTGCTTCGAAAATTTGTGTGGCTAAATAATTTAGCTCTGATGCGTGTCCAGTTCCATTAATAGCCGTTAATTGTGACGTAACGCTTTCTAGACGATTTTCGAAACCTGTTATTTTTTGATTTAGGTCATGAATACCATCCACATCAAGCCTAGAATTGGGGGAAGAATCTACTTGAGAGTGGAAATCAGTAATATATTTCTGCATCTTGCTTTCACTTAAATCGAGTGCTTGCTTGATGGATGCGCATAGTGGGAAATAGGCACCCGCGTAGTATTCTTTCGAGCTAGCGATAGTGTCTCCGCTAATCGATGTATCATTGATATAAGCGATAACAGCTTGTTTTACGGCATTTACATATTGTTTCAATTCCTGATTAGATGCGCGCAATTGCTGTGAAAAATGCGTGACTTCGGCAATATCGATGCGAGTCATAAAATCAGCTCCCTATGTAACAGTTTCCGTTCATCTTCCATTTGAGATAAGCTGGATTGAATGGTTTTCTGCTCCTGTTGTAGCTGTTCCCGCGTGCTTTCGATATGCTTGCGTAATTTTCTCCAGCTTTCATGCGCTGTATCTTCCGCATCGTAAGCCACACTTCTGCCGTGATTTCCGCGCCATATATCATGGGCTTGAGCAATAAGGTTTTCTTTCTCACGTTCGATGTGCCGAAGCTCGGTTTCTGTGTCTTCTAGCTGAATTTGCCGTTGTTTTATAGCGTATAACTGGTCTTCTTGTTGCTCCGTCTTCCGCTTTAATTGTTGCAATGCCTGATGAATTTGCTCGCTCCTCGGTTCCATCTTAGCGCACCTCCAGTTGCATTTTCTGACCGACTTCTCGATCATTGGCGGCATAGGCTTCCCCAATTTGTTTGATGCGAATAGCGTCTTCCTGCACCACTTTTCCAAATAAATCGACATAGTTCACCAAATCATGTAAAGCTTCCTGACAATTAGTCATAGAATTGCACTGGGTGTAAGACATGGTGTTGTTTTTCTTTGTATGGCGGGTGATTCCCGAGACACTATCTCCAAGTTCCGCAGCGTGATTCATCATTTTTTCTCTATTTACTTTTATTTGCGTCATATCCCTATTCTCCCGTCTAAAGTTAGTCTATAAATCCATTATAAAGGAAAATAATTGAATTGTCGCCATAAAATAAGGTTATTGGGGATTTTTGGAGAATAATATCCCTTCTTTAAAAGCAGTAGCATAGATACGCATAAAAGCTTCTGTCTCGTATTTAAATAATTCATCAAGATATTTTAGCTCATTATCATTATTTAACTTTTGTTCAAGCACATCCCTTATATGAAATTGTCGTTCTTGTAATGCCTTAAATTCAATACTAGAATTTTCTTCGGATAAAAAATGTTCCACACGGCTGTGACAAAATAATGAAAAATCGTTATTAAATGATTTTGACAGCATAAATTTTCCTCCTTTTTCAAAAGTTGCTCAATCGAACAACGGTTTTGTTTTCATTATAGTATAAAATGTTCATATAGACAAGAGGTGGTGTGGATATGGAAAAAGTTGTAGTGGTTAATCTAAAATCATTAGTTGAGAAACACGGAATTTCGATGAAAGAACTATCTAGGTTAGCTGATATCGAACCAGCCATACTCAGTAAATTAGTGAATAATAAAAGACAGAGCATCTATTTTGACCATATTGCGCGGATTGCGGACGCCTTGGATGTGAAGGATATTCGGGAGATTATTGATATTGAGGAGAGAATGGAATAATACTTTAAGAGGGGAACAATAGGGATGGAAAATCAGAAATTTATTGCCGATATGAACAAAGCTAAAACGAAAAAAAGCTTTAGGTATTATTGATAATAAACGGGTAGAGATAAAAAGAGTATGCGGGATACATATCCATAATTTTAGGACACTAAAAGATACCAGAATACCATTAGGAAAAAATCTTACCGTTATTTCTGGAAAAAATGGGACAATGAAATCTGCGATAATGGGGTTAATTGGACATCCTTTCAGTACAGATGCAAAAAATATCTTTGGAAAAGATTTGAAAACACCAGTTCATAAAATTTTTAAACTATCGGAAGAATATGATCAGACTCGATACAATTACGATTTACTAATTGAGCTCGAGAATGAAGAAATTTTGACTACACCTGTTGAGTTCTATTTGAGAAATAACTCTGGAAGCACTCCTGTACCACGTGTCGTGGTTTCTGGGAGACGAAAAGGAGATGGGAATTTTAATTTAAACACTGCTTTTATTAATTTGCAGAGGTTGTTCCCTATGATAAATACGGAGGCAGAAGAACTAGAAACCATAGAATATTCTGCTGAGCAAGCTATTAAAATAGGGAAATTCTATACTAAAATAATTCAAAAAGGTAATTTTTTTAATGCAAATGCAGTTTCTGATGAAGGTTTCAAATATTCTCTGGGCCCAGCAAAGTCTGAAAACACTTCGTATGATTTTTCAGCAATATCATCAGGTGAGGATAATTTAGGTCACTTGATTAATGTTATCATGGCATTTGAGGATGCTGTGAGACAAAATGGTTTAAGGGGCATTTTATGTATTGATGAAATAGAAGCAAGTCTGCATCCTTCTGCGCAGAAGCAATTGCTAGACTATTTATTGAAGTGGTCTAAGAAAAATGATATACAAGTTATTTTCAATACCCATTCTCTTTACTTAATTCAAAAGGCAATCGAATACGAACGGGATATTAGGGATAATAATTTGCAACTAAATTTTATAAGCACCCAGGGAGCTAGAGATTTAAATTACAATATAATTGAGAATCCATCGTATTCACAGGCGTATAAAGAACTCACTTTTGAGAATGCAGAAGATTTAAGTGATAACTATAAAATTGATGTTCTTGTAGAAGATGATTCAGCTAAATCATTTATTAATGCTTTGTTACCAAGAAATATAAAGAGTCGTATAAATATTACAACAAAAATTTCTGAGGGGGCTGGAACCAGTAAAAATATATTGAAAAGTCTGTGTAAAAATGCAAGTTTTCTATTGTCAAACTGTATTGTGGTGTTAGATGGTGATGTTTTGCCAGATGAAATTAGTAAAATTAGGTTCGATAGGTTACTTATTCTTCCTGATCAATTTTCATTTGCTCCAGAAGTTTCTCTAGTTTACTATATTGGTAATTTACAAGAGGGGGACGATTTTTTTGTTAAAATGGGCAAGGAAAAGCAAGCGTTTATTAGAGACTTTTCGAATTATGAGTTATACCCTGGGGGATGTGCTGTTAGTGAAATGAAGGTGAAGGTTTCTGGCTGTAAGTCGTGGGCTAAGAGCTTGAAAAGACAAGAATTTAATAAGTATGTAACGTATTATTGTAAAAATGATAATTTTATATCAAAATCAAATTTCAAACAAAATTTTATTTCTAAAGTAAATGATTTGTTAGTAGAGCAATCTTTGCCTGCTTTTGAATAGATAGTACTAGATTTAAAAAAATTAATGACGAAGATTAGTTATGACATTTGATAAAATTAAAAGAATGAACTATGATTTGTAGTAAGACTGATTTTCAGGCAGGAGGATAATATACATGAATCCATCTCCGTTAAGATACCCAGGAGGGAAATATAAATTATATAAGTATGTAAAAGAGTTAGTTATTACAAATGGAAGTACAACTTATATTGAGCCTTTTGGTGGTGGCTCGGCTATTTCTTTGGCTTTGCTAATCGAAGGGGTAGTTAATAGAATAATTATTAATGATTTTGATTACACAATATACTGTTTTTGGAACAGTGTAATAAATGATACGGATAATTTTGTTAAAATGATAGAAAATACAGATGTCAATATTGATGAATGGCGAAGACAAAAAGAGGTTAGGAATAATATTGATTATTTTTCAGAATTAGAGGTTGGATTCTCTACCTTCTTTTTAAATCGGACTAATCGTTCAGGTATTATTGACAAGGCGGGGCCAATAGGTGGGTTTGACCAAATGGGTAATTATAAAATGGATTGTCGCTTTAATAAACCTGCTTTAATAAATAAAATAAGGATAATAGAACGTTATAAGAATAAAATAACATTGAAGAATATGGAAGCCATTGATTTTATAAATGATGAGATATTAATAACAAGGAACTCGTTTACTTTTTTTGACCCACCTTACTATAAAAAAGGACCAGGATTGTATAAAAATTTTTATCAACATGGAGATCATCTGAATTTGGCTAATGAAATACACAATGTTATGAAAAATAGGCGATGGATAGTTACTTATGATTCAACAAATGAGATAAAGGAAATGTATCAAGCAAATAGTGGTATGGAATTTAATTTACAATATACTTTGCAAAATAAACGGGCGGGAAAAGAAGTAATGTTTTTTTCAAAGAAAACTAAATCGTTGTTAAAACCAGAGCAATATTTATCTGTGACTGAGTATCTATAAACTAATTAGCATTAGGAGTGGACAATTTTGGGACAAACAATAAATATTAAACTTGATGAACTTCTTAATGATTTTGAAAATCCTAGACATGATATAGCGGTAAACGAAGAGGATGCAGTAAAGAAATTGATAGAAAAGGTCGGTGGCGAGAATATGCTGCGACTTGCCGAGGATATATATACAAGTGGATTAATTCCTTCTAATGAAATTGTGGTAATATATAATGAAGTTATCGGGAAATACGTGGTATACGAAGGAAACAGAAGAGTAGCGATAATGAAGATTTTAAAGGATCCTGAACAATTTAGCTTTTTGAAAAAAAACATTTTTTGGCTACTATAGAAAAAATAAGGGCCAATAATAATCCAGTAATTAACTTTGACGAAATAAAATGTTATGTGACGAATGTAGATGAAGCTTTATTTATTATGGAAAGACAACATTCTGGTGAAGATAGAGGTAGAGGGCTTAAGGCTTGGACGCCTAGAGAAAAGGATATTTTCAAGAATAGAAGAAATAATTCCAAAACAATACCAGCAATGATTGATGAGAAAGTTCGGGAGTATTACAATAATAAAGATATCACTAAGGAAATGAAATATACTAATTTAGGTCGAATTTTTAATAATAGAGGAGTAAAGAAAATAATTGGAATTTCAGATGAGGCGAGTTTGGATAAAAAAGCAATTGAGTTAATTCTTTCTTTGGTTAGCCAAGTTAATAAGAGAGCAGAACAAAATAATACAAGTGTTTCACGTATGCTTAATAGAGCCAGAGACACCGAAGATTTGATAGCTTCACTGATTGAAGAATCTAAATCAGATAATGACCCAAAACAACCTGAGGAAGATGATGTTTCGATATTAAAGGTAACAACCTATACTATTAGTGAGGGAACGGAACTAACATTAAAAAACTTGATAAATGAAGGGTTATCTTTAGATGAAATAAAAATATATTCTGATTCTAGATTGGTAATCAAGGATAAGTTTGTTGTACTCGGAGATAATCATAAAGGGGAATATACAATAAGTTTTACTTTGAACACAAACAATGAAGATTTACATTTGAAAATTGAAGAAAAGAAAGTAAAGAAGCCCGATTCATTTGAGATTATTAATCAATTTGTTAGCGTGGAAAATGGGAACAGCATTAATTTACATGATTTTATTAAATATTCGGGAGATGCTAGTGATTTGAGGTTCCATTCGACTAATTTAGTCATTGCAAAAAATGGAAATGTATCAGCTACTAATGCTATAGGAGAATACAGTGTCAGAATTTATTTGCCAGAGATTTCTTATTCTCGAATTCTCGAATTACAAATTTATGAGAAAAAGAAACCTCCTATTACAACTGATTTAAGATTGCAGATAGACAATGATTGGTTACTAGTACTGGATTATGGACTCGCTAAGGAGTACGATAGGAAAATTACAAGTTTATTAACAGAACTTATTGATTTGAATATGTTGGGGTTAGATAATATAGAAAAATTTAACTCAGCTAGGCATTTACTAGTTCTATCATTATTAGAGGTTTGTTTCCTAAGATACACGTATAGAACTAGTGGTAATTTAGATGGCATCTCTGAGGGCGGGCTCCATGGGAAGATAATGCAAGTGATTAATAAAATGGCGACGGATAAGGTTATTGATAAGGGTGAAAAAAATCAAATTAAGGTACTTGTGAATGATAATGGTTATATTACTACAATGAATAGTATAAAGCATTCATATGTTTTAGGTGATGTGTATATATTAAAAACAGTCTTCTCTACTTTAAGATGCTATATAACTTACTGTATAAACATCTAAATACTCTTAATCAGCGGGTCGTGGGTTCGATCCCCTCACAACCCATTCTTTTAAACCGCTTAGGCTGTGGAGCTTAGGCGGTTTTTGCTTTGTAAAAATTGAGGTTGAAAAGTGGAGAAATTGCTTCCGTGGGCAGAGGCATCTAAAATGGCTTTTTAAATGAGTCCGCGGCTTTTTTGTGAGTCTCTTGCAAAACGTGTGCATGGGTATCAGCGGTAGTCACCATCGACTTATGTCTTAGTCGCTCTTGTACCACTTTGATATGCTGACCTTGCGCTATAAGGAGCGTAGCAGACGTATGTCTTAAATCGTGGAATCTATAATATGCGGTAAGCCGTATCGTTGTGTAAAACGCGTCCAGCGCTGATATATGCTATCTGGACGTTTTAGTATCGGCAAACAGGAACTTGTGCCCTTGCCATTTATCTGTGGCTGGCTCGACATCTTGCAAGTATTCTACGATTAAATCAGTGAGCCACTGTGGTATGTCAACATCAGCAACAACACTGTTCTTTGTTCCATCAATGACTCTCACGCCCTCACCAACAACATCAATTATCGTTTACTCAAAACGTATTTTATTCTCTAATACTTTGATATGCTTTTCCTCTAAAGCTACCAATTCAGCTTCACGGCATCCTGTTACTAAGGTAATATTAATCATAACCTGCATCTGTAAAGGCTCTTTCATTAACCCTTCGTACATCTTATCTAAGCCTTCCCCTTGATAGATTGTATGGGGTCTTTTTTTGCGTTTTGGTAAGCTAACCTCTTTTGCGGGATTCGTTGATATGACTTTCCATTGCTTTGCCACATTCAGTACAGAATTAAGCGCATAGTATATATTTCGAATAGAATGAGCTGAAAGTGGAGAAGTATAACGATGCTAAAAAAAGCTTGGGAAACTAGCTGTGCCTTGCAAGGTAGCGAGGGCGGCCTGATGGCAAATTCCAAACAAACAGAGTAGTTGTTAAATACCCACTTTTTCAAGAAAGGTGTGGGCAAGTACCGCATCTATTACGAGTTTTACAGAGGAAATGCAGTCATCCCGTATGTAGTGAAATTAGGGGCATTGACGACATCACCGTTTAACATTAAGTAATAGAAAGGCCCCTCGAATTTTGTTTCGAGGGGTTTGTTTTATTCATTTATAACATTCTCACGTGCGATGTACTTAGAGCCGTCTTCTTCATATACAATAACTTTAGTGGGCTGGTTATCGCCATTAAACTTATACAGTTTAGTTCCTAAATCTAATGAATTGGATTCATTATTTTTAGTAGGTGTAGATTCTCTATCTAATCGTTTACTTATTTTTCCGATAAAGTCCCCAGTAGAAGCTTCATCAGCGGGTTCATTGGTCGGTACGAAGTTGGTATCGTCAACCCTTATTAATGAAGCAACCTCTTTACTGTGTGTGTTATTGTAGATGAGGATTCCTGCGATGACAATACCAACAATACATACAATTGAAATTATAAGTTTCTTATTCATACTAGAGCCCCTTGTTTATTGATTTTTTGCCAAAATATATTCTTTCTTAACTGTGCTAGTGTATTTTGTAGAAGTACCGGTCAGCATATTTGCACCGTTGTATTTTTTTAACTGTATAGGTATTTTTGTATGTGTCGCCATAAACAGCTGGTCTAGTCCATTTTTTTTATGTTTGAAGGAACAGCGTATCCAGAACTTTTATTTTTATCAACACTCAAGGAGATAGGGCCGTATCCTAAACTTACTGACAAAGTAGAATGTTGTGTTGAGCTGAAATAATAAAACGCAACATTGTATTTATAGGCTTTAAAGTCTGGATGCCAGCCGATGAAAGTATTTGTTTTTTGTTTTACTTGAGATTTAAGAGTCCACTTTTCGTAACCCAGCATAGCACTGCGAAGCATTGGCGAACTTGGTGTTGAAGACGTATCACGAACTAGAAATTCATCTGGAGTATTTCCTGACGTGGCTTCATCAAGTGTCAGCACTGGAAGAGGGGTCTCTTCTGATGTTGATATTTCATTTGCTATCGCTGAAATTGGCGAAAGCAGTGGTGCAGCTACAAGAGTGGTAGCTAGTAGTGGTACTAAAACGATTTTCCCGATTTTATTTGTTTGCATAATTCTTACCTCTTTCTGTTTGTAGTTTGTTCTTCTTGAATTTACCATAGTACAGATGAATTGTCAAAATAATATATATATATATATTTAATAATTCAGTTGATGAACTAAACTACAAGAAGACCACCAGTATTGGAAGCTTGGCGGTCATTATTTTACCCGTTTTCCGTGGGCAGAGTGTAACAACTTTTAACGATTATTAAGCTTTTTTAAACAGCTATACTATTTTTAAGAATCGCATAATACAGCCATTGACGACTACTAAATCACCTTAACACCTATTCACAAACCTAGCTCTTAATCAGCGGGTCGTGGGTTCGATCCCCTCACAACCCATACACAGAAAGAAAAGAGCCTTCGCTAAAACGCGGAAGCTCTTTTTAATATAATAAAAACTACCTACTCATTACCTTACTCTTAACATTCGCTAAAGAATCTGCAATTTTCAATGTAGCTTTGACGGCTTTTCGATTCAAAGTACCTCTATAATGCTTGATTTTAGCATTCATTTTCTGATTTTCATCAATACTCATCTGTAGCTTTTTACTAGTCTGCTCAAGTTCTTTTTCAATCGTTTCATTTTTTTTCTTGATGCTCGGCTATCCTTTGTTTAAATTCCGTTCTTTCATGTGAAAAAGAGCTTTTAACCTGTTTGAGCTGATCATTCACGCGATTCACGTGGTATCTTAACTTGAAATCACTACGCTCTTGCAATAAATTAGAAGTCACCTTTATGCGTTCTAACATAGTTTTGGCATCAAGTACTGTAATCGGTTCTGCACTAGCCGGAAAATCAATCGATTGGACGAGCTCATCTAATGGGGCAGTTTTGCGATTCCTGTTATCTTTGTATATATGATCCAGCTCGTTTGTCTCCAAGAAATCAATATAATTATCAAAATTCCGCGCCTGTACTTTTTCAGCGGATTTCAAATCTACTTTACTTAAGAGGTCATACACATCGGTTACGCCATCCAGTTCATCAATCGTGACGTGCGTAAGGGCGTGATAGGAAGCTAATTCTCGCATTCTAGCATCTTGCACAAAAGAAATATTGGGCGTTCCGACGATTGTGGGGATAACGTTACCATGCAATCGTGAACCGATACTAAAATCAACATTTTTAACAAAATCGTACCAACTCGGCATACTCGTAAAATATTTCACGCGGCCTTCTTGGTAATATTTATGATCAATGGCTGTAGGATAACCTTGAATATCGCTAAGAATATCAGGTCCTCCTGCAAACATTAAATGGAACTCATCTAAGTGCTGCGGAATAAAATAATAGTCTTTATGTGTCTCAATCATACTGTTCAAAAATTGTATAGCCACTTCTGAAGAAATCGGAGAAGCATTGATTGCAATAGAAGATTTTTCGGTCAAATGGACGTCTCTTATTTTTAACTCTCGGCCAAATGTATAGAGAGATGGGCAACCAATAACACGATAATCGACGCCTTCATTAAATCCTAATTTTTTTAAATAATCAGCTGTGATTTGTCCACGTACTCCGATTTGAGACGATTTTTCAAGCACTGCTTTGACAAAATTGGTAACGTCTTCATCAAATGCAAAGCCTTCGTCTAATTGTGGCTCATAGTTTGCACGTAGTCCAACGCCGGTAACCACGACTGGAATTTTCAATCGGCGAATTAATTCCGTATAATTTCGCAGAGTAGGCCGAAAGTCATCGCGAAAAGCGTCTGCTAGTGGGATAACGTAGAGATCATAATTCGCATTAATCTTATCTGCTAAGTTAGGATTAGAAGAAAGACCATCCGCATGTATTTCCACATCGTCGTTCCATAGTGTTCGGTAGATACTGTATTGATAAGCAAGATTTCCATTATTAAAGCCTGTACGATCTTTTAAATACATATCTTCAGCTGTATAAACATTGGTGGGGCGCATTCCAGATCTAATGAGTATTTTCTTCATTAAGATGCCACGTCCTTACAATTTTTATAATATATCCTATTTGAGTATATCAAACTGCTATCAGTAAGGGAAATTTTTAGTAAATAAATTGCTATTTGATATACTTATCTAGCTAGAATAACTATAAATGTATCAAAAAAGGCTATTTTATCCCTCGTTACAAGAGACAAAACAGCCTTCCCATTACCACTCTGCAAAAAGGTGAAACATCCGAATTAGTAGGGTTGCAAGCCAAAAATATGCTGAAATAAAGCCAATCTCAGTAAAAAGGAATGATAAGAATGAAAATCCACATAACATCTCAAACTGAACCTGACATCCCGGAACTATGGGAAATCGAAAAAAGCGTTATGGTGAAAGGAACTACCCCGCATGTCGTGACCGAAAACGATTATGAGCAGTTCAAAAAGATGTCATGACGCAAAATATGCTCATAGCTAAAAATGAAGACGGCATCATACTAGGATCTCTCGTCTATCGCAGTCCAGGACTAGCCCCATCACGCCCAAAACAATATCTCAGTTGCAAAATCGCGCTACGGGTCATGGCTACCAACACAAACGCCCTCCACTTTTATCAACATCTTGGCTTTGAGCAGTTGGCCTATTACCTTGATTAGTCGCTAAATTTCATATTTCTCCCAAAATCATGGTATAATCTTCTGGGAGGTATATCATGACAAAAGATGTTAAATTTAGCAACATAAAAGGGGTCCTCATCTTCTTCGTAGTACTCGGCCATTTATTACTCATAGTCAGAGGCGACATGGAGCCCCTCATCATACTAATCTACTCATTCCATATGCCAGCATTTATTTTTCTGAACGGATATTTCGCGAAAAACGTGACTTGGAAAAAGGTATTAAATCTACTTTTGCTATACATAATCTTTCAATCATTCTACGCGGTCGTTACATACCTCACACATTACGGCGAAATATTCACGTTTCGCTTCACAACGCCAATTTTCCACTTGTGGTACTTAGTCAGTCTAGCATGTTTCTACGCGGTCGCAATCTTACTCCACAAAATCGGGAAGTATCGGGTATGGAGCATGCTCATCATAGCAGCAATCCTAATCGTTAGCGCAGGAATTCGTTGGTGGGCAACGGTATTTTTAATCGAAAACCCCGCAATATCAGGCCAATTCCTATCCATCCAGAGAACCTTCGTATTTTTCCCATTCTTCTTGCTCGGTTTCTACATCAATAAAGAGACGATGGGCAAATGCAGCACGGCGCTTGGAAACTTCAAATTCAAAGTCCTACTCAGCGCAGTTCTGATTTTCTTCATCTTATATGTGCTATCAAACAACCCACTACGATTTGAAAATGCGTTCTACGGCTTCCTGCAATCCAGCGCTTTTTCCAGCACGATTCCGCAATTCCTAAAAATCGAGTTCCAGCAATACATCGTTGCACTCATCATGATTACGATGCTCTTCATGCTCGCCAGTAATCGTGAAAGTACGCTAACAAAATGGGGCGATAATTCACTAGTCATTTTTCTGCTTCATCCGATATTTTTCTTCATCATTCGAATGTTCGCTGCGGATTTTGTGACTTGGAATCCCTTCGTAAAACTCGCTTTTGTCATCGGTATCTCGATTTTCGCGTGTAGCTCGTTGGTTGCCCTCAGCAGTCATATTCGCTGGCTACTGAACCCTCTAGACAGCATTCAAAAACTCCGACAAACTGAAATATTGGAAGAAGAAGTATGAGCTCTCAACTGGTCTCATGCTTTTTTTCGTCCAGATTAATTGGTATAGCCTTACTTAACATGTGATTTCCCATAATTCATTAACGTACAAAAAACACATTTATGACATATGGCTCGATTAATATACACATATTTTCACATAGTCGGGATATGAGATGTATGATTAACCTATTTGCCCGACGATTCAGCCTATTCGTATTTAAAATTAGAAACATAGCAAGAACCTTTATCTATCAATGATTATGAAGAAAAATAAAAATTATAAGCGTTCTTCTTTGTCGAATGAGTAAACTCTATGGTACAATAAAATCAAATGATAGCGTTTACATTGTGAATTAAAAAAATATGGTGTTTAGGTTCATTTTGCGGTATGATAGAAGAATAATCTTGAAAGACATTGTTTCACAGAGGCTCGAGATGTTGCCTGATTGGTAGGTATTCATCTGACCAATAATAAGGGGGAAATACATATGTCAGAAGAACGACAATTAGAGAGAGGCTTAAAAAATCGCCATGTGCAGTTGATAGCGATTGGGGGCGCGATTGGAACTGGTTTGTTTCTCGGTTCAGGGAAATCGATTCATTTAGCTGGTCCGTCGATTCTGTTTGCTTACACGATTACTGGGATTATTTGTTTTTTGATTATGCGTGCGCTAGGTGAATTATTATTATCAAATTTGAATTATCATTCATTTGTCGATTTTGTTTTTGATTATCTTGGAAATGGAGCTGCGTTTGTTACAGGTTGGACGTATTGGTTCTGTTGGGTTTCAATTGCGATGGCGGATTTGACAGCGGTCGGTTTGTACACGCAATTTTGGTTTCCGAATGTGGCACAATGGGTTCCAGGGCTAATCGCGTTAGTTATTTTGCTCCTGATGAACCTTGCGACCGTGAAGCTATTCGGTGAAATGGAGTTTTGGTTCGCGTTAATTAAGGTTATCGCCATTTTAGCCCTGATTATCGTTGGTACATTTATGATTATCAAAGGATTTTCAACGGATGCAGGTACGTCTAGTTTTACTAATTTATGGAGTCACGGCGGTTGGTTCCCTAATGGTGCGAGCGGCTTTATTCTATCGTTCCAGATGGTTGTGTTCGCCTTCGTTGGGATTGAGCTTGTCGGCTTGATGGCTGGTGAGACGAAAGATCCTGAGAAAGTTATTCCAAAAGCGATCAACAACATCCCAATTCGGATTATTATCTTCTATATAGGTGCGCTTATTGTGATTATGAGTATTTATCCGTGGAATGACATTAATCCAGCGCAAAGCCCGTTCGTGCAAGTTTTCGCGGCGCTCGGAATTGCGGCAGCTGCGGCTATCGTTAACTTTGTCGTTCTAACTTCGGCGGCATCAGCGTGTAATAGTGCGGTTTTCAGTACGAGTCGGATGGTTTACTCACTAGCTAAAGAAAAAAATGCACCCTATCCAATGACAAAATTAACATCGCATAAAGTTCCGGCGAATGCGTTGTTCTTCTCCACAATCGTTATCTTGGTAGCGGTTGTTCTGAACTACGTGATGCCTGAGGGTGTATTCACGCTAATCACGAGTATTTCGACGGTATGTTTCTTGTATATTTGGGGAGTGACGGTTATCTGTCACTTGAAATATCGCAAAACACGCCCAGAACTTGCGGCGAAAAGTAAGTTCAAAATGCCGTTATATCCAGTTGCGAACTATGTTATTCTCGCGTTCCTTGCTTTCATTCTAGTTGTTCTAGCATTAGCGGAGGATACACGTGTAGCGCTATTCGTAACGCCGGTTTGGTTCGTACTTCTGATCGGGATTTACTTTATTCGTAAAGCTAGAGGACAGAAGCAAGAACAGAATGCGACGGATTTAGACTAATAAGACTTAATGCAAAAAAACTGAAGCCTTCGCGGGTTTCAGTTTTTTTTGCGTGGCATGCTTACAAATTTGTTTTGTTTTGTCACATGCATCGAGGGATTCCGCGCTTGCTATGATGTATACTTAGAAAAAATGATAATGGAGGAAACAACATGAAAAAAGGTATAATTATTGGGAGTGCAGTAACGGTATTAATTTTGGTGGTCGGTGTTTCTTATTGGTTAATCCAAACAAGTGATGCTACAAAATCTGGGGAGGCTATTCTGTATGAGCAAAATCGCGTTTTAGATCCAGTGAATGAACAATTGAAAACACTGGATATCAGTAGACTAGAAGCGAAAGAAAAATTAGTTGTTGGTGCGGAAATCGATCAAATACAGCAACTCATTGCGACAAATAAGTTGAGTTACGAGGAACTGGTGGGTGTCTATTTAAACCGAATTAAGAAATACGATAAAAATGGACCGAAGTTAAATGCGATTACAGAAATTAATCCTGATGTCTTAGAAGAGGCGAGGACGCTTGACCAAAATCCGAGTACGAACAAAGCGGCGCTGTATGGGATACCAGTTTTACTGAAAGATAATATAGGTACACAAAAGCTAGCAACGAGTGCTGGAACGGTCGCATTGCAGGATTGGGTGATTGGAAAAGATGCCACGATAGTCAAAAACTTGAAGGCGAATGGTGCATTAATTTTGGGGAAAACAAATATGTCTGAGTGGGCGAATTATATGGATCCGAGTATGCCAAGCGGTTATTCTGGAAAAATAGGACAGAATAAGAATCCCTATCTTGACGCGACGCCATCTGGGTCAAGCTCAGGTTCAGCAACAGCTGCGACTAGCGATTTTGCCGCCGTTACCATTGGGACAGAAACGAATGGTTCCATCATATCACCTGCAATAGCTCAATCGGCAGTAGGTTTTAAGCCAAGCCGAGACACGGTTAGCGGTGAATTAGTGATCCCGCTATCTAGACATTTTGACACGCCAGGTCCGATAACGAGAACTGTAAAGGACGCTTATTTGACGGCAGGAGCCTTGATGAATCAACCGAAAAAAGCGGAACTATCTAAGGACTCGCTAAAAGGAAAACGAATCGGCGTATTATTTGATGCGGATGATGTTGTTTCTAAAAAAATCGTATCCGACTTGGAGCAGGCCGGTGCCAAGGTGATAAAAAGTAAAGAACTAGAAGAAAGTCAGCAAGATTTTGAAGGGTTCGATGAAATACTACAAGCGGATTTTAAAACCGATTTGAATCAATTTTTGAAGAAGAATCAGGCTCCGATGAAGGATTTAGCGGCAATTATTGCATTTAATAAATCGGATAAGACGCGGAATATGAAGTATGGTCAAGGAAGCTTGGAGGATTCGGAGGAAGACCAAGCGACCGTAGCAGCCACGGATGCGCGTGCCAATGAACTAATCAAAAAGGCCGGCAAGACTATCGAATCGGCACTGACGATGAACAATTTAGATGCATTGGTTACACTAAATGATGACAATTTATTTTTAGTTCCAATCGCAGGGAATCCTGAACTGACCATCCCAGCTGGTTATGCCAAAGATGGACAACCCATTGGTATGACGTTTGTTGGACGGAATAAAGCAGATGAATCGATTTTCGCGATGGGTTACGCCTATGAGCAATTTTCTGAAAATCGCAAAAGTCCTGTTATATCAGCGGATAATTCAAAATAAGAAGGAAGCATCTCTAAAACCGGAATTTGACGGGGTTAGAGATGTTTTTGGGTTATAAAACTTGAATTTACTCCTTTTCAAGCGCAAAATAGGGTATATAAAAAGTAAAGTGTGCAGATTAGGGGAATGTTGGATGGATTCGGTGATTTTAATTACGATTATTATTGTGATTGTTGGCTTGGCCTTCGATTTTATAAATGGTTTTCATGATATTGCAAATGCGGTGGCGACGAGTATTTCAACGCGTGCGCTGAAACCGCGTGTGGCGATTGGGATTGCTGCTGTGATGAATTTCTTGGGCGCGATTTCGTTTACGGGTGTGGCGGTGGCTTTGACGTCTAGTATTGTGGATCCGTTTGCCTTGAAAAATGGGGAATTCGTGGTTTTATGTGCGCTTATTTCGGCGGTGATTTGGAATTTGATGACGTGGGTTGCGAAGATGCCCAGTAGTTCGTCGCATGCGCTGATTGGCTCAATTGCCGGAGCTTCGATTGCTTCGGCGGGGAGTTTTGGCGTATTGAATTGGAGCGGATTCACGACGATTATTATTGCGCTGATTATCTCGCCAATTATCGGTTTTTCGGTCGGTTATTTGATTTATTCGCTGTTCAAATTCATTTTCAGGAATAAGAAGTTGGTGCAGACGAATCGGCATTTCCGGATTGCGCAGATTGGCACGACGGCGATGCAAGCCTACGCGCACGGAACGAATGATGCGCAGAAGACGATGGGAATTATCACGCTGGCCTTGATTGCGAGCGGTTTGCAGACGGATTCCACGATTCCATTCTGGGTGCAAGTGAGCTGTGCGGCCGCGATGGCGCTCGGTTCGTCGATTGGCGGCTATCGGATTATTAAAACGGTAGGCACGAAAATCATGAAAATTGAGCCAGTGACTGGTGTTGCCGCGGATTTAGGCTCGCTTTCGGTGATTATGAGTGCGACACTGATCCATTTGCCAATCAGTTCAACGCAGGTGATTGACAGTTCGCTGATGGGCGTTGGGACGGCGAATCATAAGAAGGAAGTTAACTGGCGGACTGGGAAAAGTATGCTGGTGACGTGGATGATTACATTGCCATGCGCGGGAATAATGGCCGCTGTGGTTTATTGGATTAGTGCGGCGATATTTTTGTGAGTGGAAAAAGAGTAGTATGGAGTAGTTTATTGGTTTATATTGGTATATCGACTGGATTTGTACATGATTTGAATAGAAACGTCTTTGTTCCAAATAACAAAATAGCGGATTTGAAATGCCAGGTATTTTATACTATGGCATTTTTTTCTGTTCTCAAAACGCAAGGTTAATTTTTGTGTTATGCTGTGCTTGCGAGGTTTGAGAAAGAGGTGAAATATGGTTGGTAGAATGGAGTTTAATACATAGCTTAGCTCATATTTTTTTGCCAGAAATCTGTCACTAGGAAGGTATTTCTAGTTGAGCTTAGCATGAGAATTGTGAGTGTCAGCGAGTTGCTTACATGGGATATTACATGATACGAAAGAAGAGGAGTTATTTATGTTAAAAGTACAGAATTTATCGATGTCCGCGAGAGAGACGCTTTTGGAAGATATGAATACTGAGTTTGAGAGTGGGGTAGTTTACGGTATTGTTGCTACGAATGGTTCTGGGAAAACGACGTTGCTTCGTATTTTAGCGGGACTGACGAAAGCGCAAAGTGGTGCGGTTTACTTGGAGGATAGCAGTGGGAAAATAGACTTAGTTACAACGCGAAAAAAGATTTTTTATTATGAAACGTCAGATTGGTTGGATGGGCATTTATCTGCGCTTGATTATCTTAAGTTTGTGAACGCTAGCTGGGCGGATAATAAGGCAGACATTGGTGCCATTATCGGGTATTGGGGCTTGGAGGAATTTGTTAAGTTGCCTATTCGGAAATATTCTCTAGGTATGAAGCAAAAGACGATTTTGGCGATGTATGAGGCCAGTAATACGGATTATTGGCTGATGGATGAGCCGATGAATGGTCTTGATGACGCTAATCAGAAACGGTTTATAGGATTTATGGAAGCGGCTAGGAAACAAGGTAAGTGTATTATTTTTTCATCACATCAAAACGATATTCTTCATGATATTTCAGATAAAGTCTATTTCATAACTAATAGAAAATGGGCGGAAACAGCAGGAGGAGTCTAAATAATGGGACAGCAAACGTTATATTTTAAAAAATTCTATAAAAATAAAGGGAGTTGGCTGCCGATTTTTGTGTTTGTCCTAGCGATTTTGGCAGTGCTAGTTATGAATACGCGTGTGGGTGCGGAGCGGAATTTATCTGGTATGGAGAAAGAGGAAATAGCACTGAATAGGGCTATGTTAACAGTGAATGAGCAGAGCATGGCATCGGCTCAAACGGAAGAGGAAAAAGCCGCTTTTGAAGAAGGTGATGCGCTGAGTAAAGCTCGTATTGCGAAACAACAAAGTGTAGTAGATTTGTACGATAATGAGAGTTGGTCCGAAGCGTATAAGGTGAAAATAGACTTAATTAAAGAATCTTACGGGGTCTATACAGGAGATATGAATGCCTCTCAGGAACTTAAGGAATCGATTTTTCGTCAAATTGCTATTTACACAAAACTAGCAGAATTGGATATTAAATCTGATCAGGAGGATATGGAAACGCAAGGTACGACTTTTTTATACCGGATGTTAACTAATTTTTTCCCAGTCTTTTTTGTCATCATACTCTGTTTCACACTAAATATGGTATTCACGGACCGCTTTTACCAAAATATAGACAGATCGTTGTTGTTGCCGCAGAAATATGTGAAAGTTACTTCGCAAAGATTGTTATTTGGTTTGTTGGTCGCCTTTTCGTTGTATATAATTACCTGTTTAATCGCCTATTTACCAGCGAGTTTTTTTATCGGGTGTAGGGAGTTTTGAGTATCCAATTGCGATAAGTACGAATGGGGGCATTACAACCGAGCCGGTGGGGAGATTACTCGCGCAAATGATAGTATTACAAGCTTTGTCAATTGCTGTTGTCGTATGCACCATTGATTTTGTGAGTAAGCTATTCAAACGCGTGATGACCACATTATTCGTTTCATTACTTATCTTAGCTGCGCCGGTACTTGCTATTGGAAAAATTGAACCGCTGAACGAATGGGCGAATCTTTTGCCAGGGACGTA
Organism: Listeria cornellensis FSL F6-0969; assembly: GCF_000525855.1. Taxonomy (GTDB): domain Bacteria; phylum Bacillota; class Bacilli; order Lactobacillales; family Listeriaceae; genus Listeria_A; species Listeria_A cornellensis. The sequence goes on along the minus strand of NZ_AODE01000031.1, from coordinate 28,763 downwards.
CTTTAATTCAGCAGCAGTGGTTGATTATTCGTTAGGTATGTTATGTGATAATGCGAGTATTAATTTCGTAAATGGCGTGCTGGTTTTGAGTGTGGCGCTGCTTACCTTACTAATTTTGAATTTTGGTATTGATGGTTATAGGAGCAAGGTGGTGACTTTAAATGTGAATTCGACAATAAAATAGGAGATTGTTTTTTGACAGCGATAAAAGAGGAGTGATGAAATGAAGAAAAAAAGAAGAGCGGGATATGTATATAAAATTTTGTTGACAGTTGCTTTATTGGTGGGCTTAGTAATCGCGGTCCAACCGGGCGTATATGCCAAATCAGTGCCTCATTTAGAGAAGTTTGATATTAATTCTATTACGGGTAAAAGAACGTTTGTTTCAAGTAAATCGATGACAGTTCCGAACAATGCATACTGGTCGTACACAACAACGGATGTAGTAAGTAAATCTTGGAATTACACTAGATATCTCAACAAGATTCATTATTATGACAGTAATACTAAAAAGTATTATCATTAAGAGAGAATTAAATCGAAAAAAGGGTCGAGAATAGTCGCTGCCGTGTTGTGGCAACTATTCTCGACCTTTTTTACAAAAACAACACCATATGCTCTTCATCAAAATACGTGCCATCGAGCTTCAAAGCGTGTTTCTCGAGACTGTAAGGTACAAATCCAAGCGAGGTATAGAGCTTCTGCGCCTGTTTATTCGTCGTCACAACGGATACATAAACTTGCTCGATGCCTTCTAGTTGTTGGGCTTGCTCGATTGCGGTGCCAATTAAGGCTTTGCCGACGCCGCTGCCACGTCTTTCTGGGGAAACGTACATCGCGACGATATTGGCTCGGTGCCTCATTTTGATGCGTTCTTCTCGAATTAAAGTCACAACGCCGACTAAATTCCCGCTTGAAAATGCGCCGAATGTCAGGGAGTATGGGGATTGGAAGCGGACTTCGTATTTTTGTAAGGCGGTGTATTTTTCTTCTTCAAAACTTGTCGCAAAAGCTGCGGGACTTTCTTGTAGGGCTTGGAGTCTGATTTTTACATATTGATCGACATCTGCTATGGTTAAAAGCCTGATTTCCATTTTTTCACCCCTGATTCCAAGTTTTTAATACTTAGTCAGTAATGATCCTGCTGCTTCATCGATAATAAACACGACATTTGGATGTTTTTGTAGAATCGATGCTGGGCAATCTTCGGTAATTGGGCCCTCGAGTGTTGCTTTCACGGCTTCTGCTTTTCTTGTGCCAGAAGCGGTTACGAGGATTTGTTCGGCTTCCATCATATCAGCAAGACCGAGCGTCAGCATTTGTTCTGGTGCTTCTTCGCGTGTCACTTTGTAGTAAAGCATCGTGCTATTAATCGTTGAATCATCGCTATCTGCTAGGAATAAGCGAGTGTCAAATGGTGTTCCAGGTTCATTCGCACCTAGGTGAGCGTTGACACCAAGTCCGAGAATTTGTAAATCGCGTTTGTTGTCGCTCAAAATTTTATTATAGCGCGCAATTTCTTCGTCAAAACTGGATAAACTACCGTCTAATAGGCCAATTTCGCGTGGTTGTTTTTTTGATTTGGTCATAGAATTTTTGATGCATGTAACTGTATACGCTGAATGAGCTTTCGCGTGGGGCGATAAATTCATCGAGGTTCATCATAAATACTTTTTCGATGTCGATTTCATCATTATTGATGCCTTCTACGAGATTTTCGAACATACCGTCATAGCTTGCGCCGGTTGTTGTGTTGATTATTGGTTTTTCTTTGGAATCGATGACTGTCTTCACAACGTCATACGCTTTTTTTAGACATTTCTTCATATGTTTTTGTACGGATAATTTTCATGAGTTCTCCTCCTTGTCGATTAACTCCAGAATACCGTGTTTTGGGTAATTTTGCAACGTTCAGATTTGCGTTAGAGCGAACTAGGAGGTGTATACTGAACTTGTTGAAAAATAAGGAAGGAAGCGCGATGGGATGAAGGCAGTATAGCTTAACGGGCTAAATCAGGATTATACAATTGTGGATGGCGAGAATACGACGCGTTTTAGTGACTTCCAGGGATTGAGCCGATGAAAAAATGATGGCTGGAAAAACAAGATTCCGTGCTGTTGTTGTTTTTAATGACTAATAATCGAACGAATATGTGTGGAAAAGTCTTTGGTCTCGCTTACAAAGGCTTTTTGTCGTGGAATTGTCACATTTGGAAAATGGTAAATTGGGGGATAAGGGGTGTTTTTCAGTATGTTTTTATTGTGGAAAACTCTATTTTGTGTCGGGGGTACTAATTTATCAAACGGAGGAAAAACGTGAAATGTAATCTTTTATAATATTGGCGAAAAACAATGAAATATCGTGTTTTTTTTGTGGAAATGCGATTGTTTTGGATGTTTTATCAGGGTATACTTTCTATATCTAATTCGACACAATGTGAGTCGTTTTTGGATAAAATATATAAAAGGGAGTCGAATTTATGAAACGGAAAGTAGTGTTTTTTACTTTTGTGATGATGTTGATGTTTGTTTTTGGTGGAATGATGAAGGTCCAGGCGGCTGAGGTGATTCAAGTGGATCGCTTTATGGAAAAGGATAATAAGGCGGCGGCAACGGGTAATGCGCTTGGGTGGGCAAAAATATTGGAAGTGATTAATTCGAGTGATGATAGTACAACGATTCAGTTTGGAGCAGGGAAATACTATGTTGATAATACGTTAAAAGTCCCGTCTAATGTGATTATTAAAGGGGCAACGGCGAATGCGAAAGATAGTGAATTGGTTTTTACAGCGCCGAAGCAAGGGTTGACGACGGAGGCTGCGAATTCTACTAGCCCTAAGTACATAAAGAATGTGTCAATTCGCGATATTAGCATTCGTTATGAGATTGATCCAGTCATTATGAGTAGGCATGCGTATGCGTTTTCTTTAATTAATTTTGCAGGGGATTATAAGGATGATAGTACGTTGCTTGCTGAGCCTTACGAGCGCCTTGATAATATCCAAATTGATAACGTTATTGCGGACGGGAATGAGCAGGCGAACTCGATTATTTATTTGGGTGGGATTAAGAATGGATCGGTGAAAAACTCGGAAATTCGGAATTCTAATTTGCAGAGTGGGATTGCGATGGAGTATTGCCAAACGGTGGTTATTGAGAAGAATAGGATTGAAAATATTGGTCGTGCGGGCATCGTGATGTATCGTGGAAATGGTGGTAACGGAACGAAGCAAATCTCGATTATTGGGAATGAAATTAAGGATTGGATGCAGCGCTATGGTACGCAGCATTTTTATGCACCGGCGAACATGGAATATTCAGTGGATGATCGGAAGTCGATGGTAGACGGCGGCATTGATAGTTATGGTGCCGCGAATAATAATATTATCATTGATGGCAATCGGCTTATTGGCGGTGAGGGTAGCAATAAATACAATCCGAGCAATATTCAAATCAACAATACTGAGCGGAAAAAGAAGGATTCGCAGGCAACGGATTTAAGTTTGCAGCATGAGGTGCAGACGGATAAAGATGGTAAAATTGTGCCGGATAGTGTGGATGCAACATTGCAGAAAAACATGACGGGTTACACGGCAATTCGCTTGTCTGGTGCGGAGAACGTGCGGGTTACGAATAATTTTGTCCAGTTGGATAGTTATGATAATTTTGCGTTTATGGCGCTGTATGAACGGGATCGCCAAGGTGTGAAAACAACGCCGAAAAATATTATAATTAAAAACAACGATTTCAATGCGAGTGGCAGGATTCGTTATCCGGTGCGAATTTTGACAGGTGCGGTGAATAAATCGCGTGGTATCAGTATTGAGAACAATCGTTTTGACATCGATGGCTTGGTGGACAATTATTACAAGGTGATGATTGAGGTTCGGAATCCTGTGGAGTTACTGAGTGTCACGGATAATCAGGCTGTTTGGGATAAGCAAATCAATGGCTGGGTAACGGTTGCGGATACGGCGGCTTCGAACTATATTAATAACCTCTTGATTTGGGGGAATTCTGGCACGAAGAAGACTGATGTGACGCGGGTGCTGAATAATACAATGCCATCGACGTTGCGGATAGCGCCGCTTGAGCTTCCGAATCCGGTAACGCCGTTTATTGGCAATTTATACACGGGATATGCAGATTATAAAGTCGGCGAAACGAATATTAAAGGCATGTTGGTGAATAATCAAGGGCGCTATCAAATTGTGATGGTCGTTATTAATGGCATCGGTATCAAAAATGCGACGGTGAATCCTGATGGTAGCTTCTTGATCAATGTGAGAGCGAATAATATCACGAAGGATACGCAAGTTGCAGTGCGCTATCGGGTAGATGGGAATGAGACGTATGATTCTGAGATGCAGGTGAAAATTACAGAATAAGGGGTCAAAAACACGTCAATCTGTGTTAAAAAAGTAGTTGCAAGATAGACCGTGTGTGTGCTATACTCAGGTTAGAGAAAAGAATGTGGGCAGGCACATGGTCAACTCGATATAAATGTCAGACATAAGGGCTGACTGTTGGCGAGCAACGGAAAAATTCGATATAAGTGCCAGACATAAGGGCTGGCTGTTGGCGAGCAACGGAAAAACCTGTCATGTGGAAAGAAGAGTAGCACTAGCTATTCTTCTTTTCTTTATCTATTTTTTATAAGGAGTGTTAACTATGTTGCAACAACTGACGAGTGGGCATGCATTTTTTAAAGAGCATTTTGTTAACAAACGGGTTACTTATGTGTATAAGGATAGAGAGAAACTAAGGCAGTTTTCTATTTATATGACCGCGTCGAATTTTATGCATTTGTGTGGTGTGAAGTATCGGCACGGGGCCGCGACTTTTTAATAATGATATTGATAATAAAACATTACGGATAAAGGATGTTATTTTGAAGAAGAATGGGACAACGAAGCAGAAGCTACAAGTGTTGCCGCTTTTGAATGAGTTGATTGGAGAGCAGGTGAAAGTGTGTCTTCGTGGGAACTATTTGCATTTAGCGTACGATATGGCAATTAGGTCTAATAAAAGTATTTTGGCGGTGACATTGAAGCATGCGCATGTGGATAAATATGTGCCAACGTCGCTTTTGAATCTGCGAAATGGGAAGTATGATACATTGAATCCAAGCTTTCTTGTGATTTGTATTGTGAAGGAGTGTTTTTCTACGGGAGAAAGGGCATATTTATTATTTAAGGAGTCCTATAAAGTAGAGATAGAGCAATTTTTGGAGCGAGATGTGCGGTTAGTTGGCAATGTGTTAGCGTGAGGACATAACTTTTTCTTATTTTTTTTGCGATGTACGGGAAGTATTGTTATAATTGAAAACAGATGCAAAAAAGAGGTGGAATTGGATGAAAACATGGATGATAGAAAGAAAGCAAGAATTATTGGCAATCGCGCTGATACTTATTTTCACGGCGCCGCTCTTTATTCTTGGTGGAAACAGTCATATCCGAATTCACGATAATTTGGATTCTAATATGACGTGGTATCGGGTGCTGCTCGATAGTGGGAATTATTTGGCGAAGACGGGGAGTAATATTCCTCAAATGTTGGATGGTGTTGCGCCGAGAGATGCGTTTGATTCGCAGTTTGTAGGTATTGTTTGGTTGTATGCGATCTTTCCGACGCCGCTCGCGTTTGCTTTTAGCCAGCTGATTACGCGAGTATTTGCGTTTATTGGTATGCGATTGTGGCTGCGTGACTATATTATTAAAGATCCATCAAAAAAATACATAACGCTTTTCGTATCAGTAGCATTTGCCTTGACGCCATTTTGGCCATCGGGAATGCTTAGTACACTGGGGATGCCGCTTGCGTTATGGGCGTTCTTGAATATTCGTAAAGGGAATAAAAGTATTTGGAACTGGCTAATTTTGACGTTACTACCGTTTTATTCAAGCCTGATTCTTGGTTTTTGCTTCTTGTTGTTTTTAGTAGCATGTATTTGGGTGTATGATATTGTGAAGAAACGTGGCTGGAATTGGCGCTTTTTTGGCAGTATGGCTTACATGTCAGCGATTTATTGTGTGGTGAATTATCGTTTTATTTCGCAGATGTTTTTTCAATCGAATGAACCGGATTCAAGAAGTGCCTTTGATTTGCCTAATAATAGCTTTTTAGGATCGATTAGGCTTACATTTAAGAATTTCACGATTGGACATACGCATGATCAATCGCTTGCTACGTATGTTATTCTGCCGGTGATTTTACTGGCTTTCATTGTGATGCTAGTGAAAAAAGATTGGCGAACTCAAAAACCATTTTTGTGGTTGCTGGCGCTTAACTTTTCGTTATCGGTTTGGTATGCGTTTTGGTGGTGGGATGCTTGGAATCCGATTAAAGAACAGATTTCGATTATGCGCTCGTTTAACTTTTCGCGGTTCCATTTCTTACAGCCGTTCATTTTTTATGGAATATTTGCTCTTGCACTCGTTTATTTTGCAAGTAAGGGTGGTTGGTGGAAAAAGTTTGCCATTTTAGGGCTGGTTCTGCAGATTGGTGTGGTATTTGTCGGGAATTCGGAGATCCTTTATCGTGCGGCGGGGACACCTTCAATTGATCAGTTTTATGCGAGGGATCAGTTTCAGGATATAAAATCGTATATTGGGAAGCAACAGAAGGATTATCGAGTGGCGAGTATCGGGATTCATCCTTCGATTTCGCAGGAGAATGGTTTTTATACGTTGGATGGATACGTTAATTCGTACCCGCTGAGTTATAAGGCGAAATTCCGTGAAATTATTGCGAAAGAGTTGGATAAGAGTCCTCTTTTAAAGGATTATTATGATGGTTGGGGAAACCGGGTGTATATTTTCTCGGCAGAACTAGGCAAAAATTATTTGTTTGATAAGAATTCTAATAAGCATATTAAACATTTGGAGCTTGATACGAAGGCGTTTAAAGAAATGGGCGGGGAATATATTTTCTCAGCGGTGCCGATTGATAATGCGGCAGAGAATAATCTACATTTAGAAAAAACATTTGAGGATGAACAGTCAGCTTGGAAAATATACTTATATAAAGTGGGTGACTTGAATGCGGGATAAACCAATATTAACGATTATTGTTCCTTGCTACAATGAGGAGGAAGTTTTGAAAGAGACGATGAGTCAGTTGGGGCTAGTTTTGCGGGATATGAAGGACAAAATGGTGATACATGAGGCTAGTGATTTGCTGTTTGTTGATGATGGAAGTCATGATAAGACGTGGGATATAATTGCGAATGCGATGGAGATACAAGATCATATTAATGGTGTGAAACTGAGTCGTAATTTTGGACATCAAAATGCGTTACTTGCTGGAATGCAGGCGGTGGAGGGGCGTTCGGATTGTATTATTTCGATTGATTCTGATTTGCAGGATGATGTTAGTGTGATTCCAGAGTTTGTGGAGAAATATCGTGCTGGTTATGAGGTCGTTTACGGAATTCGTGATGAGCGCAAGACAGATACGCGATTTAAGCGTGGTTCGGCACATTTATTTTATAGTATGATGGGCAAGTTTGGGATTCATTTGATTCCGGATCATGCGGATTATCGGTTGCTGGGAAGTTTAGCGCTACAAGAGATGAATTTGTTTCCGGAGAATAATATTTTCTTGCGTGGGATTGTGCCGTTGATTGGTTTTAAATCGGAGAAGGTATATTACCATCGGAAAGAGCGATTTGCTGGTGAGTCTAAATATCCTTTGAAAAAAAATGCTGGCTTTTGCGGCGGATGGCCTGACGTCATTTAGTGTGGCTCCAATTCGTTTGGTGACTGGGCTTGGCGCGCTTATGTTTGTCATTGCGATTGTGATTGGTATTTATACATTTATTCAGCATTTATCTGGTACGGCAACGACTGGATGGTCGTCTTTGATGCTCTCGATTTGGGCTATTGGAGGGGTACAAATGATGAGTCTAGGCGTTGTTGGAGAATATATTGGTCGTATTTATTCAGAGGTGAAACAAAGACCGCGGTTTATTGTTGAGCAGAATTCCTACGTCGAGAAATAATTGGAATCATGGATGGGGATGCTTTTACGAGGTATCACTCATCTATGATTTTTTTTGGTTTACGGATTCTTTTTCTAGAGCGAATGAGTTCAGGTAAGGCTCCGGAACCAAGCATGACACCGATGATAATGAGGATGAAGCCTAGGATTTGCATCAAGCTGACTTGTTCGTTTAGGAATAAAGCGGCGCCGATTAGTGAGAAAAATGGATTTAGATTCATGAAAATGGCTGTTTTCGATGGGCCGATTTGACCGACTGCGAAATTATAAATTAAGTTGCCGAATGCTGTCGCGAGCAAGGCTGAAGCAAGGAAAAGTAGCCATAGAGATGGTGAGTGGTCGCTCATTTGGGCAAGTCCGTTTGGTTCTTCGATAAGGCTGGTGAAGAATAGTAAAATCGAGCCGATGAGTAGCATGTACGCGGTCATTAGTCGCGGATCGAGTGAACCGGAGATGCGTTTGATGATGATAAAGCTGAAACATTGAGATAGAATCGCGATAAATACATAGATATCCCCTAGTGAAGCGCCTGAAAGTCCTTGGCCACCAGTGAGTACGATGAGTGATACGCCGAGAAGTCCTGATACGAGGCCAATTAATTGTGGAATAGAAATGGCTTCACGCAAAAAAAATAACGGCTAAAATAGCTGTTAAAATGGGTCCGATTCCTAAAATTAGCCCGCCATTTGTTCCTGTTGTCATGGTTAGACCTGATGCTAGGAAGTAATGGTGCAGCACGATATTGAATAGACTTCCGGCGAAGATATAGCCGAGTTCGCGTCGTGTTGGAAGTCTGAATTTGCCGGTTGCAATTAGAAAAATAAAGACGGCGACTGCGGCTGTAAATATTCGGAATGATGTCATCGTAATAGGTGGGAAATGGGCGACTAGAATTTTGGTCGCTGTCACATTTAGTCCCCAACTCGCCATAACCAGAACGAGTAATAAGTATAGTGATGTTTTCGTTTTTTCATTTTGCATGGTGGTGAGGCCTTCTTTCTTTGTTACGATGTAAGGGCGTTGATACTCATAGTATAGCATATTAGGCGGGTGGTTTCCTACATGAATAAAGCCAAGCAGAGTGTCCATCCTCCTACTTGGCTCGTTCAGTTATTCGATTTTTTTGCGTTCTCGCCAGTTTTTTCCGCGGACAATAATAACGTCACAAGGTGCGTGTGTAGCGATGTAATCGGAGACGCTTCCCAAGATGAATTGCTCAGTTGGTGTTAATCCAGTTGATCCGACTAGCACAAGATCAGGCTCAAATTTCCCGATAATTTTCTTCACAAAAGTTGTCTTCGGAGTTCCAAATTTGACGAATGTTTCTACGTTTTCAACGCCGAGTTGTTCTGCTTCATTTTTATAAATTTCGACGAGGCCCTTGCCGTATTCTTTGGCTTTTTTGGCGTATGTTTGCTCGTAATCGATAAGTGGCGCGATTCGGCGGACATCAGCGACAAAGCCGATACCGAGTGTTGCGCCATCTTTTTTCGCGATTTGAATGCCACGCTTTAGAGCTTCTTCTGCTTCATTGGAGCCGTCCACACCTACTAAAATCCTATGATAGATTGTCATTTTGACTTCCCATCCTCTCTACGTTGGTTTCCCCTTAGTAACACCATACCCATTTTTTCAGTGGACAACGCGTATTTTTTTGAGAATCGGATTTATTTGTGATATACGTGGGTTGGAAAAAACGAATAATTGAAGACTGGGATAAACTCCTATGTTAGCTTATTTGTTATTCTACGGATTTTAGAGCTTCAATCATGTCTACCCGTTTTAATTTGATGTGCATGACGATCATGACAAGCGTTGAAAACAGTAGTGTTAGGATTGCTGCATAGATGTAACTCATCGCGTGGATGGTCGGGCTGAACATCAAGATATCGACCTCGGCTGTGGAGGTGACGAAACGATGCAGGAATGTGCCGAGCACGAAGCCGACGACGATGCCCATCATGGTTAAAATCAGATTTTCACGGTAGACGTACATCGTGACTTCTTTTGGATAGAAGCCGAGCACCTTGATGGTTGATAATTCACGAATCCGCTCGGAAACGTTGATATTGGTCAGGTTGTAGAGAACGATGAAAGCGAGTGCTGCCGCTGAAATAATCAGGACGACAATCACGATATCGAGGCTATCCATCGTGTTTCCAAACGCATTACTCGCAGTATTTGTGTACGTAACGGCGAGCACGGCGGGATTCTTGAGCAGTTTTTCCGCAAAATTATCTTGCCATTTTTGATCGGTATTTTTGAGTTTAAACAGTTGGGTGTTATATTCTGGCTGGCTTTTGAAAACTTGGTCGTAATAAGTCGGCGTCATGTAGATGTAATGCATCGCGTAGGTCTCGGTAATGCCGGTGACCTTGATTTCGTAGCGATTGTTGTCGCCGTCTTTGATTGTTAGGGAATCGCCGGGTTTGACGCCATATAGTTTCGCGAGTTTTTCCGATAGCACTGCGCCATTATCGGTTAGTGACACGGCTTGATGTGTTTTTCGGTCGCGTAACACGACGTAGTTGCTAAAATTGTCTAGTGATTTCGGCGTAATCAGTGTAGCGCCTTGGTTTGCGACACCTTTTTCAACTGCCGTCATATTTTTTTGAGCCACATCGAGCGTGCTTTTCACATTTGGCGTATTATCGATGATTGCGTTATAGTCTTGAAGCGGTGTTTTCGTGGCATTACTATCCAAAACGACTACCGCATCGTATTTCATAATTTGATCGTATTGTAGTGGCACGATGTCTCCAATTGAATTCTTGAGGCCAAATCCTGTGAGTAGAAGCGCCGTACATCCCGCCACACCAAGGATTGTCATCAGCATTCGTTGCTTGTAACGGAAAATATTCCGCGCGGTGACTTTGCTCGTGAAATTCATCCGTTTCCAAACGAAAGGTACGCGTTCCAACAAGATTCGCTTCCCGTTTTTCGGTGCTTTTGGACGCATCAAGGAAGCCGCATTTTCTCGTAATTCCGCACGACACGATACGAAAGCTGTCAACGTCGTACAAAATAGCGCCACAGCAAGCGAAATCAGACTATAACTCCAATAGAATGACATATCAAGCGCTGGCAAATTATAAAGTGAACCATAAGCTACAAAAATGATTTGCGGGAACACTTGAAAACCTATCGCGAGGCCAATCACAGTCCCAGCTAAGCTTGCTAGTGAGCCGTATACAAGGAATTTAGCGATAATATCAACATTGCTATAGCCGAGCGCTTTTAACGTCCCAGTCTGCGTTCGTTGCTCCTCAATCATCCGCGTCATCGTCGTCAAACAAACGAGCGCGGCAATCAAGAAGAAGAATACAGGAAAGGCGGTGGAAAGGGACGCAATCCGATCTGCATTATCTTTATATTCCGTATAACCAGGATTATCCGTTCGATCACTAATAAAATACTTCGGTAAATCGAGCGCATCCAGTTTTTCCTGAGCAATTTGGAGGTCCTTTTTCGCGGTTGCTATCTCCGCTAAAGCCTTCTTTTTCTCCGTTTCAAAACTAGCTAAATTCGCCGCATATGTCATTTCGGCAGCATCCAGCTTGGCTTTTGCAGCGTCAAGTTTTGCATAACCATCAGCTTTGGCGTCCGCGAGCTTTTGTTTCCCCGTTTTAAGTTGAGTCATCCCGTTCGCGTAGTCCATCTTGCCTTGCGCTAACTTCTCTTTAGCCTGATCCAACTCCCGTTTTTTCGTAGCTAATTCGCGTTGTTTATCGGAGAGCAACTGCCGGTTTCGGTTGATTTCCCGCTGCGCATCTGAGACTTCCTTATTCGCCATCGCGAGCTGACTTGAGGCTTCATTTTTCAGCCGGTTTAGCTGGTCTTCTGAAAGCGTGCCGCTAAAATAATCTTGGATGTAGCCGCCGAGTTCGGGATCAAACGCATTGGCATTATCAATGATCTCCTGCTGTGTTTCCTCATCTAAATCTGCGACTGGAATATCACCAAGCGTATAGTCCTTCACCGCGTCATATAAACGTTGAACCATCGCGAGTTGCTCTTTGCTATCGTCGAGCATCATTTGCCCGTCTTCAAGCTCCGACTGCGCGTCCGCTAATTGCGATTCGGCGTCGCTAATCTGCGTTTCACCATCCGCGATTTTCCGCTCCGCCGCTGCGATATCTTTCTTAGCCTGCATGAGTTTGGCTTCGTTTTTATCAATCTCAATCTGACCGTCCGCGAGCTTCGTTTCCAGCTCCCGTTTTCCGTCATAATACTCCGCCCAGCCCTGGTCTATCGTCACGCGCGCATCGTCCAATTTCCGCTGGTTCGTCTCGATTTCCGCAAGGCCATCCGCGATTTTCTTACGCCCCTCATCGATTTTCACCTGGCCATCCGCTTGAATCGCGTCCAATCGCGCAGTCGGCTGTCCCTTTAGCGCCTTTTTCACGAGCGCCGTATTCCGCTCAATCGCCGAGTCATACGCATCACTATAAGCCTCCGCATTCGCCGTATTATCAAACGTCATGAACGCCGTCGAGTAATATTTTGCATCAAAATCTGTCTCAGGAATCACCGCAAAAATATCCGCGCGCCCATTTCCAATCGTAGAAGTCCCGCGAGTTCCTTTTTCAATATATTCTGCCGAGGAAACCGTCCCCACAACCGTAAACGTAGTAACGTGAAACTTCCCTTTCATAGCGCTGCCGTCACTATTTACAAACGTAATCTTATCACCAATTTTGTAATGACTCGTCGCCCTCCCAATAGAATCAATCGCGATTTCGCCACTCTTTCGCGGCAACCGCCCTTTATCAACGGTATATTTATTAATCAGATTATTCTGCGGCAAGGAAAAAACCTTCGTAATGAGTAGCGAATCCTGAAACATCACGTCCCTCGTATAGCCCGGCTGAACCGTTCGCACACCAGGAATATCATTTAAAATAGCAATATCATCCTTGTTCAAACCGTATGTCGACTGCACCTGCAAATCCATCAAATTCTGCGCGTCATAATACTTATCCGTCGTGTTGATCATATCCGGCCCGGTCGCTTTCAAGCCCACAAAAAAAGGCTACGCCGAGTGCGATGAGTAGGAAAATCGAAATAAATCTGCCTTTAGATTTTGCGATTTCTCGCCATATGTCTTTCCATAATGCTTTTTTCATCGGATTCTCCTTACCATTCAATGCTGTCAATCGAAACAGGATTTTTCTGAATTTTGACATCACGAACTTTGGCGTTATTAATCTCGATAATACGGTCAGCAATTGGCGTAATCGCCGTATTATGCGTGATCACAATCACTGTCGTACCAGTATTTCGACACGTATCCTGAAGCAACTTCAAAACCGCTTTTCCGGTATTATAATCCAGCGCGCCGGTCGGTTCATCACAAAGCAACAACTTCGGCTGTTTCGCGAGCGCTCGAGCAATCGCAACCCGTTGCTGCTCCCCACCTGAAAGCTGTGCTGGGAAATTGTCCATCCGCTCCTCCAACCCAACTTGCTGCAAAACGACCTCTGCATCCATCGCATTCGGTGAAATTTGCGTCGCCAGTTCCACATTTTCCTTCGCCGTCAAACTCGGCACCAAATTATAAAATTGGAACACAAAACCAACGTCCTGCCTCCGATATCCCGTCAATTGCTTCGCGTTAAAAGCCGCGATATCCGTTCCATCAATATAAACATGCCCCTCATCGCTCATATCCATACCGCCCAAAATGTTGAGTACAGTAGATTTTCCAGCCCCAGAAGGCCCCACAATAATAACAAACTCACCCTGTTCAATTTGAAACGTAATACCATCATTTGCCGTCACTATTTTCTCGCCCAGTTGATAGCGCTTATAGATCTGATCCATTTCGACAAAAGCCATTTCAGCATCCCCATCCGTATGTTAGTTTTCGAACATTAATGTTTTTATTATAGCACAAAATTTTCAAAAAAACTCCCAAATTTAAAAATAATAAACCGCTTCATTCAAGCTATATAGCCAACTTTAAAACGAATTAAGAACAAGTGTTCGTTTTTTCCTTGACTTCGCATTCCGTGGGGTTTATAGTAGGATTACTCCTTAAAAAATGGGGCAAGGGAGAGATCAAGATGAACAAAAAAAGACAGAGAGAAATTAATGTTCTATTCTCGCGGCTGGTTGATTTTCACAACGAACAAGCGGTCACATTTTACCAATGCAATCGCAAGTGCTTCATATGTCGTAAAATCAGAAATCTGAGAAAAGAACAAGAAAAATTAGAGAATAACGATGAGGAAGCGAGCAATCTACGCACACAATTATCCCTCATCAGTTACTTTTCAACCTATTCCAAGCAACAATTAGCAACATGGGATGACCAAGAACGGCAACACCTATATGAATCTATTTTAACCCAAATAAAGCAGTCTTAGGGGGAGCAGAATGAATGAGCAAATGCAAAGAAGCCGAGCATTTATTGTTCAAGTACAACGCATTATTACTAAGTCTACCAAAACGAAGTATGCCGAGGCGCACGAAAGAAAACGAATTACGATTAACGAAAAAAAATCTCCGAAGAACCAGCATATATCGAAATTAAGCAGATCACAGATGCAATCAATAAGCTGAACAGTGACCAGCGGGAAGTCCTGTTAGCCAAATACGTGTCGCGGAGGAAACGCACAAACATCGAGGTTTACATGAGTATCGGTTGGAGCGAGTCCCATTATTACCGATTGAAGAAAGCCGCATTGGAAGAGTTTCTAATGGCGTATGAAGTAGAGTGTTCACAAGAGAAATTGGTTTTTATGTAAGAAAGTCATACTGAACGGGGAGGTATGATGGAGATGGAGAAGAAAAACTATTACAGTTTGGAAGTGATTATTACGGGACTAGAGAATTTAGTGGCAAACGCAACCGAAATCACATTTGGCATCCTTTTTGTAGCCTTACTAGTATGGATGATGCGTAAGAATGATGAGCGGGAAGAGCGTTACCAAAGAACAATTGATAATCTAAGTGAGTTAGCTAGTGAAATCAAAATCATCGAACAAGCCGTCAACGAGATGCGCGCAGATGTGATTGAGTTAAAAGTGAAATAGATAGAAATAAAACAGCCCCAATGCTTCATGGCATCAGGGCTGTACATAATGATTATTTATGAACATCTCGAGGTTCCAGACCTTTACGGAACACATCGCCGAGAACGTTAAATGATAGGATAGTTAGTAGAATCAGGGCGCCTGGGAAGAGTGCTAAATACGTAGCGTCTCCAATATAGCCCTGCGCGTTGTTCAACATACTACCCCATGAAGAGTTTGGCTGTTGCACGCCGAGTCCAAGGAAGCTAAGCGCTGACTCAGTTAGAATCGCAGCTGCAATATTTAGAGAGGCTGCAACAACAATCGAAGGCATCGCGTTTGGAATGATATGTCGAACGATGATGTGCCAAACACCAGCACCACTTGATTTAGAGTACAGGATAAATTCACGTTCTTTAAGCGACAGCGTTTCTGCCCGAACAATCCGAGCAACATCCATCCATGAGAGTAACCCGATAATCAAAATAATATTTCCGATACCAGGCTTCAAATAAGCATTCAAAATCATCAATAAGAAGAAAGATGGTATCGACATGAATATATCTAAGAAACGCATCAATAGGCTATCGACAATACCACCGAAGAATCCACTGATTGTTCCAGCTACTGTTCCCACAACGAGGGCGATTAACATAGCAAGGAAGCCAACAGTTAATGATACACGACCTCCATAGAGTACGCGCGTGAAGTAATCGCGGCCATGATCATCTGTGCCAAACCAATGCGAGCTGCTCGGTGGGAGTAGTTTGTCTTGGATAGATAATGCATTGGGATCATATGGTGATAAGAATGCTAGTCCGCATGCTAATGCTAGCAAGACCAATATTCCAATCGAGATCAGTCCGCGTTTTTCGCTTAATAAGAAGTGCCAAAATGTGCGTTCTCGAGGTAATTGTGCTTTTTCAGGAGGTTGGACATTTTTAGGTTTTGTGAATTTATTCAAATCAGCTTTCATCATGTTAGCTAACCTCCCTTATGCGTGGATCAATGATGGTATAGGCGACATCGGCCAGCAAGTTACCGATAATCAGCAGCAAGGCAGAGAACATTGTGATAGCCATGATCATTGGATAATCCAATTGGAAAATCGCGTTGATGCCAAGCGATCCCATGCCAGGCCAAGAAAACACGCTCTCTGTGATAAAGGCTCCCGTAATAATTTGCGGTAAGTACATGCCAAGTAGCGTAATAACTGGGAGTAATGAATTTTTCAGGACATGCCCGCGCATAATTTGAGCCTTAGAGAGGCCTTTTGCATATCCGAATAGCACGTATTCTTCTTTGAGCTGGTTAATCGTGTTGGACCGCACGTAACGATAATACGAGGCGCACCCTTGGAAAGTTAATGCGGTAACTGGAAGAATGGCATGTTTCGCGATATCCCAAAAGGACTCAACGCCGATAGTACGCATTCCTAGACTTGGAAGCCAGTGAAGGCGAATCGCGAATATATCAATCAAAATCATCGCAAACCAAAAAATAGGAATTGAAATACCAACATAAGAAATGGCATTAAGAACGCGATCTAATTTCGTATTTTCATACGCTGCAGCAATGAGGCCGAGTGGAATGGAGAATAAGAGTGTAAAGAATAGCGCTGTGCCCATTAGACCAATTGTTGCAGGTAGGCGTTCGATAATTTGACCAAGGACGGGTTGGTTATTAATCAAGGAATAGCCGAAATTTCCTTGTAACACATTGCCGAGCCATTTGAAATACTGTACGTAAATTGGCTGATCAAGACCGAGGCTTTGACGTATTCGCTCGACATCATCAGGGTTCATATTCGGCGTAACGAATGAAGAAATAGGATCTCCGGGCGCCAATTGAACCAATGCAAACGATACAAGTGAAATGATAAATAGCATCGGTATAATTTGTAATACACGTTTGAAGATGGTTTGTATCATGAAGAAAAGCCCCTTACCAAGAAAGTATAGTGAAACAACGTAAAGCCCTCGCCGGCAGGAAAATTAAAACGAGGCTTCCTGCCAGTTTGGGGCTTCATTTTATACACATTAAGTTATTATAGCATGCGAGAGGCGAATTTTACTTAATATAAAGCTTAGATAAATCGCGGAACATCGTTACAGGTTGTGGTGTTGCTTCTTTTGTTCCTTGATATTTCTTGTCAATCGCAAGTACGGCGTTATCGTAAGAAATTGGATATACTACAGCATCGTCTGCAATGGTTGTTTGGATTTGCTCGTAGATTGTTTGACGTTTGGCTTCATCTGCTGTTATAGCACCTTCGTTCCATAGTTTATCTAATGCAGGATTACTGTAATTCATGTAGTTGTAAGGTTCACCTGTCATGTAAAGCGTTTTATATGGATCAGGATCGTTACCCATGATGTAGCCTCCAAGCATTAAGGAGTAGGCATCACTTTTACGATCAAGTGTGATATTGTTCATCGCTGTTGGGTCAGTTGGTTTTAATTCTAAGGAAACACCAATAGATTTAAGCTGTTCTTGAATATAGAGTGCGATGCTTTCTTGCGCTTTGCTGTTGTTTAGATAAATAATATTGAGTTTATCAGAAGATTTATAGCCACTCTTTGCCAAAAGTTCTTTGGCTTTCGTTATATCTTGGTTATATGTTTCTACCTTATCAGTGAAGAATTTGGTGTTCTCGGTTAAGAAAGAACTTGCAGGTTTTGCGTATTCTTGAGAACCATAAGCAGCGTCAATTAAATCTTTGCGATCAAGTGTTAGTGAAATGGCTTGGCGCAAGTCTTTTGATTTAAGTGATGTAACGTTTTGGTTGAACGCGATATAGCTTAAACGATTTTCTGGATATGTGATAATGTTGACGTCACTTGCTTTTTCGACTTTATTACGCTCGGCAGGTTGAATCGATTTTAAGTTAATTTCACCATTTTGTAACGCCAGATTTGCTGCATTTTGATCTTTCGTGATACGGTATGTTACTTTATCTAGTTTTGGTTTACCATCGAAATAATCGTCGAATTTCTCTAATGAATAGTATTCGCCAGATTTATAGTTTACGAATTTATATGGACCTGATCCGACTGGTTCGTTGTTTTTATCACTTTTACCTATATCTGTAACACCTTCAAAAATGTGTTTTGGAATTGGGAAGAAAGTGTTTAATGTATTTTCAAAGGCAGGGGCAACTTGTGGTAATGTGAATTTTACGGTCGTTGCATTTTCAGCGACTGCTTTCACAGGTTTATTGTTAAATACCCAGCTTCCGCGGAATGGGCTGTTTTGTTTTTCGTCAATAATCGAGTTCACACTGAAAACAACGTCGTCAGCAGTTAATGGCTTGCCATCATGCCATTTTAAGTCGTCTTTTAGAGTGACAGTATAGGTTAAGTTATCAGCGGAGACATCTAGTTTGTCAGCAAGAGCAGGTTTGCCATCATACTCCCAAAATAGTGGTGCGTAAAGAGCTTGTTGAATAGTTAAAGTGACGCGATCACTTGAATAAAGTGGATTCACGACCTCGGGATCACCAGGAACACCGATAATGATAGAGTTATTATCTTTAGAGCCACTTGCACTGTCAGACGAGCTTCCAGATCCACCACATGCTGCTAAAACCAACATTAAGGCTAATGTGAAGACAAATAAAATGCTTTTTTTCATACTTTCTCCCCTTTTCTTAGGTATCTACTTTTTAATTCTTACTTTATAAGTAGGAATTGGTTATACTTAAAATACCCTGATTTGTAGGTAAAGTCAAGATATTTTGATTGGGGAGGCAAAATATCTTATAGGGAGCATTTTTGATATAATAGTAGGAAATATCAGGATGGGAAGAGTTGATTTGATGAGGAAGTATGATGCGAGTGTGGCAACATCAGCGTATGATTTTTTAAGGGAGAATAAGGAGTTGAAAGGGACTGCTTACTTGGTTGCCAGTGGTTCTCATGGTTACGGAACGAATATAGAGACTAGTGACTTGGATTTGCGGGGCTTTTTGATAGAGGATGAAAGGTATTTGTTTGGGCTAAATAGGTTCGAACAGTTTGAGGAGAAGGGTACGGATACGGTTATTTTCGGTGCGCAGAAATTTATTAAGTTGTGTGCACAGGGAAATCCGAATGTGTTGGAATTGCTAGGTGTAGATGAGGACGAGATTGTTATTTGTTCAGAGGCTGGTAGGATAGTGCGAGATAATGCGGATTTATTTTTATCGAAGCGGGTGGAGCAGACATTTGGGAATTATGCGAATGCGCAGTTGAAGCGATTGCAAAATGCATTGATTCGAAATGAGGAATCGCAAGCTGTGCAGGAGAAGCATATATTGGAGACTTTGCAGCGACAAATGAGGCATTTTGAGGGGAAGTATGCAGATTTAGGAGATGATGGATTAGTACTAAGGATAGAGAATGGTGAGATGGTGATGGATGCCATGTTTCGAGGGTATCCGTTACGGGATTTTGTTGGGATATACGGAGAGATGCAGGGGACGATGCGTACGTATGGAAAACTCGGGACAACGGAACATCCGAAAGATTTACCGAGACTATATAAGCACGCGATGCATTTGGTGAGAATGTTGGTGACGGGGCGAGATATTTTAGAGGGGAAAGGAATTGTAACGAAGCGACGGGTAGAGCATGAACTGTTGATGGCGATTCGAAATGGGGCGATATCGTTTGAGGAGATTTTTGAGCAGGTTACTATTTTACAGAAGGAATTTGAGCGGGCGGCTAGAGAAACGGATCTTCCTGAGCAAGTGGATATGAGTCAGGTGGAGGAATTGTTGATTTCATTGTATAAATAGAAATCCTAGCATAGACGAGCTATGCTAGGATGGGGATTTCATATTAGTTTTTCTTTTTTTGTTGAACCAGCCTTTTTTAGCGCTTTTCTTAGCATCATTTTCTGCTTGTTGTGCTTGGTTTATTTCACGGGCAACGAGGTTTTCGTCCATACGAACAACGCGGCCACCAAGTTTGTTGTTTACCAATTCGTTGATGTATTCGTTGTGCTCTTCTTCCGCAATAAGGATAACGCCGGTCTGGTCTTCAGGAATGGTTTCCAATGTTTTTTCGAAAACGTTCATAGCGTCGCGAATTTCTTTAGCGTCTTGTGAAGAACCAATGATTGCACCAGTTATCCAGCCAAGGAGAACGCCTAGTGGGCCACCTAAAATACCTACTAGCATACCGATTAGACTGCCTTTCATATTTTTGTCGCCGCCTGTGAAATCTAGGAAGTCTTTGGCGTTTATTTTATGATTGTGGTCGTGTTCTACAACCGCCATTTGCTCACCGTGAATTTTTCTTTCCGCATGGAGTGTTTTGATTTCTGAAAATGCTTGGTAGGACTTGCTTTCTGTCTCGAAGTTCATGATGAGTACGGTTTTATTTATTTGCTTGCTCATGTCGAATAGCCTCCTAAAATTTTCTATAAAGTATCGGCAAACTGTGCCTCCATTTCAGTATACTCGTTATGAGCGGGAAAACAAAATGTTAACTGTTTTAGTTTTGTGTTGCTTTGTTAGGGAAATAAATAGTATGAAATGAAGGGTGGAGAAAATGTTATGATTGAAGGTTTAGAAGGAATAAATATTGCTGTCAGTAACCCAGAAGCATTTGTACGTTTCTATAAGGAACAGTTGGGTGTGCCACTGGTGTTTGAGGGACATGGAAATTATATTGGGGCTAAATTGGCTTTTTCGAGACATGATCCTGGGATTATTGTTTGGGATAAGGCGAGTGGGGATGTGACAACACAGGGGCCCACCGAATTTGTTTTTCGGTCGGTAGATTTAGACAAGACATATGAGACATTGAAATTTAATGGTGTCGATATTCAACCACCGTTTTTGGCGGATTGGGGAGGAAAAGAGTTGCGATGTGCTGATCCTGAGGGGAATAGTGTTTTGATTCTGGAAGGCGCGTATTAATTGCATTTAGTAGGGAATGGCCGGTTTTTAGGACTGGCTATTTTCTTTGCTTAAAATCAAATTTTACTAGTATTTATATCATAATTATGATATAATAATGATAATATTATGATAAGAGGAGGGCAAGAGGATGCCTGAAATTAGACCGGTTTCTGATTTGAGAAATAATTTTACTGATATTTCCAAGATTGTCCACGAACGTAGTGAACCTATTTTTTTGACGAAGAATGGGCACGGAGATATGGTAGTGATGAGTATCGAAACGTATGAAGAAATGTGTCAGTATGAGACGCGAGCGGTTACGAAATAAATAGGGAAATGGTGAGATATTTGGAGAAGAAGCGGAATTATCATGTGAAATTTTTGACGGAGAAAGATGTGGCTTTGGCAGAGGAAGTTTGCGCGAAATGTGAGGATTATTTCTTGATAGAGCAAGGAATGGCAGCGACTGAGGAGAATGCGCGTGCTATAATTACGGAGATACCAAAGGGCAAGACGAAGTTAGATAAGTTTGTGATGGCGGTGCTTGATGAGGCGGATAAACCGATTGGATTGATTGATGTGGTTGCAGATTTCCCTCGAAAAGGGCAGTGGATTATTGGATTATTAATGTTGATACCCGAAGAGCGTGGTAGCGGGTTTGGCAAAGTGCTTTATCAAGTTATTAAGGATTGGGCATCGGATGGTAGTGCAGATTCATTGCGAATCGGTGTTCTTGAGGAGAATAACGAAGCGATTGGATTTTGGTCTCATCTTGGTTTTGAAAAGGAGGAAGAAAAAAGACAAACATACGGTGAAAAAGAGCATACTGTCCATGTGATGGTTCGTAATATATAGGTGATAAAAAGATACTTTGGAGGCTAAAGTATCTTTTTGTATGGGGTAAAAAAGTGTGAAGCCTGCGCAAAAAACGAAATTGACACAAAGTGAATGAAAATCTTTAAGAAAGAGACGAAATGTGTTATAATAGAAGAATCAAAAATGGAGGTGCAGAAGATGACAGCGAGCATGGAAGAAAGCTTTGTAAACGAAACAGCAACAAAATTTGCTTATGAACAGACATGGGTAGCCTTAACGAATGAAATGGTGGATGAGAAACTAATTCAGGCAGAGCAAGACTTCGTAACCGGAGATACAAGCACTTGGGAAGAAGTGAAGAGTCGAGTAGCTTTTTTGACGGAACACGTGCGTACAGAATCTGCCGTTGAATGGGAATAAGCGTATGGGTGATAGTGTGAAAATTCGCCTCTCTAGGCACGCTAGCATTGATTATGAAAGTATCTCGCTCTATTTGTTAGAAGACTTATATCAGTCTCAAGCCGAAGAGGATTTTAGTAAAAGTGTGGAGAAGTTTATTTTTGAATTTAACTGTGTTTCCTAAGATGGGTAGCCCATATGATAATGGAAAGTATCTTTCTAAGCCGTATCGTAAATGGAGCTTTGATAGGTACACGGTATTTTATGTGTATCATGAAGAACGGCAGCTTATTGAAATACATCGCATTTTATCTGGATTATCGGATTACACAGCTATTATCAAGGATGCTACGTCAATATATGAATCATAAAAAACTGGAAAGTATGTGTCGAAATCAGAGACAGCACGCTTTCCAGTTTTTTTTATTTTGCGTTTAAATGACTTATTGATGCGCCATTAATGAGTTTTGTTTCGATAATCATGTTTTTGCTTGATTTCCCTTTTTGGTGAATTAAGTTGAAAAGTAACTCGGTAGCAGCTTTTCCTAATCGCTTGGTGGGGATATCGATGGCTGTCAGTGGTGGCGATAGGAAGGTGGAGACCACGCGATCATTGTAGCCAACGATGGAGAGATCTTGTGGTATTTGTAAACTGTGTTCGGAGGCTACTTTGTAAATGCTGAGTACTTTTAAATCATCTGTGGCAAAAATAGCGGTGGGGCGATCTGGGTGTGATAGTAGCTGATGTGCAGCGTTGTAAGCATCTTCAGCAGTGTACCCGCTGTCTAAAATCCAGTCGCGACGAATGTCTAGGTTGTGGTCAAATAGACAGCTACGATAACCAGCCAGTCGGTCGATGGAGACGTGATGGTTCAGTGGTGCGTGAAGGCAGGCGATGTTTTTATGCCCATTTTTGATGAGTAGATTTGTTAGCTCGTAGGAGTCTTTGAAATTATCTGTATCCACGGAGTAAACGTTGGTGTAGTTACCGTCGATTTTTCCGGTTACGACGATAGGGATGTTGAATGGATCGAGTTTTTCAAAAAAGGATTCGTCGGCGGGCGAGCTTAGCATGATGATTCCTTTGATCATTTTTTCTTTGATTTTGGCAATGCATTTATCTAGCTCATCGTCGGTATTTCGAGATGTTTGCAGAATTAAGTCGAAGTTCTGGTCTTCTGCAATGGCCGAGATGGAATGGATGATTTCTGAGAAGAATGGGTTTCCTACTGTGGTCTTTGTTGGGCGATTTGAAATGACCATAATCGCGTCGAATCCTGAATTGGTCAGTGCACGGGCTAGTTTGCTTGGTTTATATTGTAGTTCTTCAATGGCTGTGAGAACGCGCTTTTTTGAGTCGGCGGAAATGTTTGTCTGATTGTTTAGTACGCGCGAAACGGTAGATTTCGAGACTCCAGCATGACGTGCTATGTCGTAAATTGTGGCTCCCATTTTGGTTGTTTCCTCCTTGTTTCTATCTTGATGAGACCGTTCCCATCTTTTTATATACGTATGCTATCTATTCTACTCAATTGTGGTAAAGATGTCCAATGAGAAATGAATTGTTTGATAACATAGTGTTAGAGAACTTTTTTTTTTCGGATTATGTTAAAAATAGCATTGACAGGAAGCGCTTTCTGTAATATACTCTTTTTGTGGGAGCGGTACCATACAAGGAGGTAGGAATGGATATTCTTTTAAGACGATTAGAAAGTATATATGGAAGTGAAAGCGCTATATCTCTAGAGAAAGCGATTAGGGAACGAATACAAGAGGCGCAATTGGAGAAGTTAAAGCAACGGAAGTCAGGCTGGGATCAAGAAGATGTGGTAATGATTACATATGGTGATCAGTTTTGGGAAAAGGATCAGCCTACACTGAAGACGCTTAAGAAGATGTACGATAAATACCTGAACGAGATGTTTGAGGTTGTCCATATTTTGCCGTTTTATCCGTATTCTTCGGATGATGGATTTTCGGTGATTGATTACAAAATGGTGAATCCGAAGCTTGGTGATTGGCGAAATGTGGCGGATTTGACGCAATCAACGCGATTGATGTTTGATTATGTTTGTAACCATATGTCGGCGAAAAGTGATTGGTTTCAAGGGTTTTTGAATCAGGATGCGGAATATGATGATTTCTTTGTTTCATTGCCGAAAGATACGGATTTGACAGCGGTGACTAGGCCGCGAGCGACGCCGGTTTTGACGGAATTTGAGATGGCAGATGGTACGAAAAAGCATATTTGGACAACATTTAGCGCGGATCAGATTGATCTGAATTTTAGGAATCCGAATGTGTTGCTGAAAATGATGGATGTTTTGGCGTTTTATTTGGAGGAAGGCGCGGAGTATATTAGGTTGGATGCAGTTGGTTTCATGTGGAAAGAGCCTGGAACGTCTTGTATTCACCTAGAAAAAACGCATGAGATTGTGAAATTGTTCCGTGATATTTTAGATGAAATTGCGCCTGGAACGGTGATGATTACGGAGACGAACGTGCCGCATAAAGACAATATTACTTATTTCGGAAATGGCCAGGATGAGGCGCATATGGTGTATCAGTTTCCATTGCCGCCGCTTGTTTTGCAGGCGATACATACTGGTGATGGACAAGCGTTATCAGGCTGGGCGCGTGATTTGGAGTTGCCGGGTACGGATGCTACGTTCTTTAATTTCCTCGCGTCGCATGATGGTATTGGCTTGAATCCGATTCGTGGAATTTTGCCGGAAGAGGAGATTTTAGCTCTAGTGGCGGATTTGGAAAAGGAAGGTGCGCTTGTTTCGTATAAGCAGAATCCAGATGGAACGAAAAGTCCGTATGAGATTAATGTGACGTATATGGATGCGTTGAATCGCTTGGCGGACAATGATGATACGCGTTTACAAAGGTTCTTGTTGGCGCATTCGATTTTGCTGACGATTCCAGGTGTTCCAGCAGTTTACGTACAAAGTATTTTAGGCGCGCGAAATGATTTGGAGGGTGTCGCGGAAACGGGGCACAATCGCTCCATCAACCGAAAAAAATACCCGATTTCGGAGATTGAAGCAGGGCTTGCTGATGAGAAAACATTGATGCACCGTACTTTTGAAGGGATTAAAGAAATGATTCAAGTTCGCAAAACGCAAGCTTTATTCCATCCTAATGTACCGATGGAAGTTGTAGATTTAGGGAAAGAAATTTTTGCGATTAGGCGTGTGGATGCTTCAGGGGAAAGTATTCTAGTGTTGCATAACTTGTCTGGTCAGTCGATATCGTGTGATGTCGCTGCAAACTGGGATATTTTAAAAGATCAGCCGATTTCTGGGAGCGCTCCAATTAGGCTTGCTCCTTACGAATTTCGTTGGCTAACAAACAAAAAATAGGAGGTTTTTAAGGTGAAAAAGAGAGGTTCGATTTTACTTGTTGTTGTGTTAATGTTGAGTGCAATTTTGGCGGCGTGTGGCGGTTCATCAGGAAGTGCGGATGACAAAGAAGTGACGATTGAATTCATGCATTCCTCGGTTGAAAAGGAACGTTTGGACGTTATTAAAGAATTAGTTGCGAAATTTGAAAAGGAAAATCCGAATATTAAAGTGAAGCAAGTGCCAGTAGAAGAAGACGCGTTTAACACGAAAGTTGTAACGTTGGCGCGTTCTGGTAAGTTGCCGGCAGTTTTGGAAGTAAGTCAAGATTTTGCGAAAGTAATGGATAAAGATAAATTGATCGATCAAGCGGCGGTTAAAGACGTGATTAAAGAGGTTGGCGAGGATAGTTATTATGAAGGCGCGTTGAACTTGGTGCGTTCTGAGGATGGCAAAAGTTATATCGGCGTTCCGCTTACGGGTTGGGTGCAAGGTATTTGGTACGACAAGAAGGCTTTAGCTGCGGCGAATTTCGAAGAGCCGGAGAATTGGAATGATATTTTGACAATCGCGAAGCATTTTACGAATAAAGCGAATAAGAAATACGGTATTGCGATCCCTACAGCTGAAGGCGCGATGGCGGAGCAAGCATTTTCTCAGTTTGCGCTTTCCAATGAAGCAAATGTGTTAGATGCGAAGGGCAACATTACCATCGATACGAAAGAAATGAAACAAGCATTGACATTTTATCAAGAGTTATCGAAATACACGATGCCTGGATCGAATGATGTAACGGAAATCAAGGATGCGTTCATGAATGGCACGGCTCCAATGGCAATGTATTCGACGTACATTTTGCCGGCGGTATTCACGGATGGCGACCCAAGCAATGTTGGATTTATCATTCCAGAAGAAAAGGAAAAAGCGGTATACGGAACGGTTTCGGCGCTAGCACTTTCGGACGGCTTGGATGATGCACAAAAAGATGCAGGTAAAAAATTCGTGGAGTTCTTGTCACAACCTGAGAACCAAACGAAATGGGTATTAATGTCTCCAGGTGGAGCGCAACCAGTAAATAAAGGCGTTATTGAGAACGAAGCGTACAAAAACAATGAAGTCGTGAAATCATTTGGCGCGTTGTCTGAGGAAATCGCGAAATCGTTCGATGATATTCAGATTTTCGGCTTAGTTGACGGTAAAAACTTCACCAAAATGGGCGATATCACAAGTTCAGGCGTTATCGCGAAAATGGTGAATAACGTGACAGTTGGCGGCAAGGATGTCGAGTCGGAACTTGAAAAAGCGCAGAGTACAGCTGAATCTAATGACTAAGAATAAGGAGGCACTATGAAAACAAAAGCATATAAACGCTCGGATGCAAAAATGGCGCTGGCTCTGCTGTCGCCTAGTATCCTCTTATTACTTGTATTAGTGGCGTACCCGATGATTTCAAACATTCAAATTAGCTTTTTAGAGTTACCGCTCAATCCGAATTTGGATTCAACGTTCATCGGTTTGCAAAACTATATTGATATTTTAACAGATGCCGAATTTTATAAGTCACTAGCTTTAACGTTTGGCTATACAATTCTAGTAGTTGTTGGTAGTACAGGGATGGGACTTCTGGTTGCGATTTTCTTCAACCGGGAGTTCAGGTTCCGGAAAACGGCGCGCTCGCTTATTATTTTGTCATATGTAACGCCGTCGATTTCACTTATTTTTGCTTGGAAATACATGTTTAACAATAGTTATGGTGTGATCAATTTTGTTGGTGGCGATATTCTGCACCTTTGGAAGGACGCGCCGCTATGGTTTGATAATCCTGTTTCGAGTTTCATTTTAGTCGTGTTATTCGCGATTTGGCGCTATTTCCCATATGCTTTCATTTCGTTCTTAGCGATTCTGCAAACAGTGGATAAGTCGCTTTATGAAGCTGCGGAAATGGACGGAGCAAGCGTTTGGGACAAATTTAAAATTGTGACGTTACCAGCGATCATGCCAGTTTTGGCGACGGTTATAACGTTGCGTGCGATTTGGATGTTCTACATGTTTACCGATGTATACTTGCTGACGAACAAGGTGAATATCCTTGGGGTTTACTTGTATCAAACAGCCTTTGCGTTCAACGATTTAGGTAAAGCATCGGCGATTTCGGTTATTCTGTTTGTCATCATCTTCGTGGTCATCATGTTTACAAGAAAGCGAGTGAATTTAAATGGCGGTAAGTAGTAAAAAAATCAAAACGGACGAAGAAAATTGTCTTTTATGTAAGCTTGGTGTTATTTCTATTGTTCACGCTGTTTCCATTTTTAATCATGATGATGACGTCGTTTAAAAGTCCAAAAGAAGCGATTTCAACGACGCCAACGTTTTTCCCGAAGGATTGGACGATTCAGCATTATTTAGATATTTTCAACCCAGATATTTTCCCGTTTTTAACGTACTTTAAAAATAGTTTTATTGTTGCATTAGTTGCAGCGGGAATTGCGGTTGTTTTAGGGATTTTAGGCGCTTATGCGTTGTCAAAATTGCGTTTCCGAGCGCGAACAACGATTAATGCGAGTTTTTATACGGTTTACATGTTTTCAGGAATTTTGTTAATTGTGCCGTTGTTTAAAATTATTTCGAGTGTTGGGTTGTATGACACGAGAACGGCACTCATTATTACGATGGTTGTGCAGACATTGCCGACTGCGATCTTCATGCTGATTAGTTATTTTGATACGATTCCTGTGGATATTGAGGAAGCGGCGATGATGGATGGTTTGAATCGGATGCAGATTATTTTGCGAATTATCGTGCCATTGGCGATTTCAGGGATTGTTTCCGTGTTCGTGTATTGCTTTATGGTAGCTTGGAATGACTACCTGTTTGCATCGATATTCTTGTCGGATTCAGAGTTGTTTACGTTGCCGATTGGCTTGAATACGCTGTTTAGTACACCAGATTATATTTGGGGTCGTATGATGGCGGCGTCTCTTGTGACAGCATTACCTGTTGTTATCATGTACGCTTTGTCGGAACGTTTCATCAAAGGAAATCTTACCGACGGCGGCGTCAAAGGCTAGGTCAGAGCAACGAGAAGCGTTCATCTTCGTCGTTAAAAGTTCCGTTCCAGTGCTCACGTACGAAAGTACGCTCCGCACCTGGTACTCACTTTTGCCTAGAAGCTGAAAGCTTCTCGTCACTCTGACTGCATGTTTGGAGGCACGAAAGTGGCTCGATGTCGGAAGAGATGACTTGGGTTAAGGAAGGTCTGTCTTCACGGTTAAAAGTTTAGTTTCAGTACTCACTTTT
>NZ_AODE01000030.1 GCF_000525855.1 Listeria cornellensis FSL F6-0969 | reverse complement strand
TATCAAATTTGATTCAATTAACCTATAATGTCCATCAAATTTGCCGTAGAGCGTTTGACCCAAAAACAACGTATGGCTGTTTAAAAAATGAAAAATCGCAAAATTGGATTCGTCTAGTTTCGAATAAAAAGTGACTTATGAAATTGCTTCACTTAGTAATTGTTACAGTTCGTTATCATTTGCTTATTAGTCTATACTTTAACCCGTGCCTGCCTTATAATAGGGAGATATTGTTGTGAGAGTGATAATATTCGCTTAACGCCTAGGTTCACCGAAAGGAGCAGGTCGCATGGATAAAAGTCAAACCGCATCAAAATTAAGTTTATTCTCACTCGCTTGGCCGATTTTTATTGAACAGTTTTTGCGGGTCATGATTAGCTATGTCACCGTCTTTATGTTGGGGCACTATTCTGATGACGCCGTTGCAGCAACAGGGGTCGCGAACCAGATTCTCGTGCTCTCCGTCATCATGTTTGCCTTCATTAGTGTCGGCGTGCAAATCTTAGTCGCACAAATGATTGGCGCCAAGAAACATCGACTCATCGAACAAGTCATCACAAATGGCATCGTGTTTTCCGTTGTGATTGGAGCAATTGTCAGCCTTGTTTTCCTTCTATTATCAGCACAATTTCTGACCTGGATGGGGCTTGATCCGCACTTAGTCGAAATCGGCACACCATTTCTTGAAATCATCGGAGGCGTTTCCATCATGACCGCGATTCCCTATGCGATCATGCCTATTTTGCGGACACACGGTTACGTTCGCCAAGCCATGTACATTCCCGTTGTCGCTGGAATCATCACGGTTATCGGGAACTTTCTCGTTCTATACGGACCACTTTCCTATCTAGACTTAGGCGTTACCGGCGTAGCACTAGCAACGGTTTTCGGAAACTTTATCGCCGTTTTCCTATCCATCTGGCTCCTGCATCGCCACGTCGAATACCGCTTCAAATGGCATAAATTCAAAGAACTATCGCGGCGGACCATGTATTCCATTTTGCGACTCGGTCTACCTTCCGCTGGTGAAAATATGTCCTACGCAGGTTCGCAGCTTGTCGTCACCGCCATCATTGCCCTCATGGGTACCGATGCCCTGACGACTAAAGTATACGCCTCAACGGTCAGCCAATTTGTTGCCCTGTTCGCCATCTCCATCGGCCAAGCATCTCAAATCATCATCGGACGCGCAGTCGGAGCAAAAGAAGTCGACCGCGCCTACAAACAAGGCTTGCGAAGCTGGAAAATTGGACTCGCAATCGCTGTTTGCCTCAGCATTCTCATCTATTTCTTCTCAGAACCAATCATGCACCTATTCACATCCAACGAAGAAATCATCGCGATGACAAAACAACTGTTTTTCCTATCCATCTTCCTAGAAATCGCGCGCTCCACCAACATCATTATCATCAGCAGTCTCAACTCAACAGGAGACGTCCGTTTTCCATTCATTGTCGGCATCATCGTGATGTGGATTGTGAGCCTACCATTCTCCTACGTCCTCGGAATCACTGCAGGAATGGGTCTAGTCGGCGTCTGGCTTGCTTACATCATCGACGAAGGAATCCGTGGTGGCCTCATGGTCTACAGATGGCGCTCGAAAGTCTGGTCACTAAAATCTATTCTATAAAGCCCTGATAAATCGGCGACAAGCGCTCGATTTGTGTAAAGTCAGGGTTACATCTTACCTATCTTTGTGCAAGAACAAGTCCGAACATTTCGGTACTTACAAAAATGTAACATTCTCCATCGCAAATTGTCACCTAATGCAATGGTTTCGACGTCCCTATCTATCGTATAATAAAGACATCAAGTTACGAAAGGACGTTATCATTATGAACGATCAAAAAATATTAAACGCACTCAGCTATTTCAGCCTATTTTTCGCACCTTTTATCGTACCTATTGCCATCTGGATTTTCAGCGGCACAGAAAATACGAAACATCACGCAAAAGTTGCTTTATTCACACATATCCTACCAACAATTGGAGCTATCATCACCGCGCTTAGCATCGGAATTGTCGGATTTAGCACCAACAGTACCAACGTCACCGGCTTTATCGGACTAGGCTTAGTCGTTGCAGTCGGCCTTATGACCATTGTCCTTGCGCTATTCAACATTATCCGCGGCATCCAAGCTCTAACCGCAAAAGAAGATAATCCACGTTTTAACTCTATCGATTAAATCGTACAAAAGCTAGCTGGGAAGAAGATTCCGGCTAGCTTTTGTGATATAATATGGGATGAAATGGGGGAATGCATCATGCGTTTTATCTTTGCTTACTTAACTGTATTTATATTGGGGATCTTTTCTGTCATTGGAATGGAAGCCATTATGTACGGTGAAATAACGTATCAGCTCGTGTTTGCCGCGATTCTGTTCGCCGCGCCACTTATACTCGTCGGCACAACCATCGCCGAAATGTTCTACGGCTTCAGCAAAAATGCGACGGCGAAGCGCTTCATCGTTTGCGGCTTTCTATTCGGTGTCATTGCTACCGTGATTATCACAAGTATTCTACAACTCATCAGCGCGATTATGGTCATCTTGATTTCACTCCTTGGCGGCGTGATGTGCGCTATTCTGGCTTGGATTTTCTTCGCGATTCGCGGTGGTCAAAAAGCCAGTGGAAAAGCAGCAACCAGCACAAAAAGCAACACGTGATGTAATATGGCGATGAAATCTAATTTTTCATCGCTATTTTTGCATTCTAAATGAAGGTTAACTTTCCACATATTTGAGTATATAAAACTATTACCTATAATTATATCAGGAGGGAGGAATTTACTATGCATACGAATAATGCCGCAGAAAACGCGACTCCACAGATCCTCACGTTACTAAAAATGGACGCAGATTTCCATAGCTATTATGTACGAGAAGAATTAAAAATTGGAACTCTGAGGAAATTCCAGAAATCACAGAATGCAAAGCACTAACTGAGGTTACCTGGTGGCAAATTGACCCTTCCTTTTTTCAAAAAATGCTATCTCAAGAAGATTCAATTGGTAGCATTTTTTCCAACTATTTCACCAAGTCCATGCAAAATATCGAGGAGCATTTCCTGATGGATAGGATGCATCCTGAAGAACGGATTTATTTCAGCCTACACATTTTAATGCGTTTCGGTTCCCCTATAGAAAACAACACCAGGCAACTTTCCAACTTTGTCACGAGTGAAAAAATCGCGGAATATGCTGTTACACCCATTGACTACACCATAGACATCCTCCAAAAATTCCCAAGAACGAATGATACTTTCCAAAGATGAAAAAAATTGGATGATAGCAGATGTAACCGCAATCGGCACTTTGCTAAAATCTAAAAATAGCGTCTAATTAAAAAAGCACCGCTAAAATTAGATTTAAAACCTAATTTTAGCGGTGCTCTTCTAACTTCAGACTTCTTCCTCCACATGCTGAATCAACTGCAAACGCACCGTCTCCAACTTGTGTCCATAAAAGTCTTCCTCAAATTTATCCCAATCCACAAATCCGCGCGCTTTATAAAACGCAATCGCATTCGTATTTTCCTGTTCCACATTTACAAACAAAGGCAATGGCAACGCGAACAACTTGATACCTTCGTCAAGCAACATCGTCCCATATCCTTTATTCTTCACACCCGGCAACAAATAAAAAGCCGCGAGTTCGCTCTTACGTTTCTCAAGCTCGATAAAATTAGCGAAACCAATCACACGCGCATCTTGCTCCAACACCGCAAACGGCGTCGCACCAACACGAGTTTTCAGCGTTTCCAAATTATAAAACATGTCTAAAAAACGATCTTGCACCGCGCGTGGAATAATATCCTCATACGTGTCATGCCAAGATTTTACCGCGATATCTTGAATAGCCTCAATATCTTCTAGTGTTCCTTTTCGAATTTGAACTGTCATCTGTGATTTCCCCTTTCATCCATAGAGATGTAGCGTTATCACTTAGTATACCCTCTCATTGGCATTTTAGTCACGCCAAAGCACACGACACCAATTCCTGATTTTCCGTTTCGAACTGCTCCAAATACCGCGACATCTCCCCGCAAAACTCGACTTCCATCGCGCCCTCATACAAAAAATCACACGGCTGCAAAAAATTCAACGCACGGCTCCCCACAACCGATATCCCGCTAAGTTCCAAAACATGCCCCACAAACTGCGAACAGAAAAACTCATTTTTCCCGGACAAATCCAAACGCAACACCAGGCCTAAAATCCCCCAAAAATTGTAGCGATAATTATCTGCCGTCAACAAAAACCAATCCAGTTCTTTTTGAATACGCATCTGTTGTTCCACCGTAATCTCATAGCTAAGAATCGCTGTTGCTGCGTTTTCCAACACACCGCTACGCATATCTTCCTCAATAAAACCACCATTTAGCGGATTACGCTTTCCAATCCGACCAAAGCTATACACCTTCGTCAAATCCTCCGTCAGACTAATCGACACATGATTAAACGGTTTTCGCGTGTATTTTTGAATCACACGCCCTGGAATTGTCTCTGTTTTTGTCAAAATGACGTATACTTTCATAACCAAATTCCCCCATGAAATAAAGAAGTGAGCGCGAGAGCCCACCTCCAAATTATTGCTCTACTTTAATGTTTCCAGATCCTGTACGTACCTTGATAACCTGATTGCCACTTGTCTTGATGTTTGGTGATTTAATATCACCAGAATTGCTACGTAGGTCTAAGAAACCATTAAACGCCGCTGGAATTTCAATTTTGACATCGCCAGAATTCGCGTCCACCGTCACGTTTTTCTTCACATCACTAAATGTTAAATCGACTTCACCAGATCCGCTCGTAACACTCGTTGCGCTATCCAATCCAGACAATTCCACATCGCCAGAATTATTGTCAACTTTCACTGCGCCACTCACTTGTTCCCCGTCAATACTACCGGAACCATTTTCGAGCGTCGTTGTTTTTGCTGCAACTTGGTTCACTTCAATATCGCCAGAATTCGACGTCGCGCTGAGCGTATCGCCAGTCATTCCTTGCACCGAACTCTCACCGGAACCATTCATTATTTCCAGATTCGACGTCACATTTTTCAAGTCGATGTCTCCTGAACTATTCTTAACAGAGGTCGCATCCGCCGTTAAATTCGAAGCCTCAATTTCACCAGAACCGCTCTCAAGTGAAATCGTTTTCGCAGTCACATCATGTAAAACCAGGTCACTAGAACTAATATCACTCGCCAACTCGCCCAATTTCGCGCCTTTTGCCAAGTGAATCGTCACCTTCTGCTCCCCGTATATTTGAAAATCCAAAAATTGGAACCACTCCTGCTCATTCTCCACAACAATCGCTATATTATCTTGATTCGGTTTCACGCTCTTATCCAAACGATTAATCGCCTCTTGTGACAAATGCCCGCTCATCGTCACGTAACTTTTCCCAGTCGTGCTTTCCGCAACATTCACGCGCAAATCCTGGTCACCCATCAATTTAATCTGCGAAATATCACCGTCCGCCAGTTGCCACTCACGATGGTAAGCCTCACCACGATCCACATTATTATTATCAAAAGTCAGTCCAAAACCAATACCACCAACGACTAGAAGCGCCGCACCGATAATCAGTAATTTTAATTTATTTTTTAAACATGTTTGCGCTCTCCCTTCATCAAATGCATATTGAATTTCGTATAGCCTACCGTAGCCATAATCATCGCTTTCGCCATCCAAATCGTCACGACGAAGAAAATGAAGCCCAGCCCGACAATACCAATCGTTCCAAAGAATTTATACCATTCAAACGCCTGATTCAGCACCGCGTCCAAAATAAAACCAAATGGTGTTAAGAAAAAGCCCACCGTCGATCCGATAAAACCTGCGACCACACCCCAAAAAGATAAAAGCAAGGAGTAAACAACCAAATTCGGAATCAACATCGCTAAAAATACGCCGACTTTAAAACCAGCACCATGTTTTTTAGGCTGACTCGGTCTCGGCACATAATACGGCTCCTCTGGCAATGATTCGCCACGCTCCGCCAAAATATCACGCGCAATTTCATCCGGACTTCCAAGATCAAAAACAATCTCCTGCTCCGATTTCCCACTCGACTCACCCGCCGCAAAATGCTCCCTATAATCCGCTAATATCTCTTGTCTCTCCTCCGAATCCAGTCCCGCCAATTTTAGCGCCAGCTCATCTAGAAATTGTGTTTTATCCAATTTGCTCTCCTCCTTCTACAAATAATCTATTGACACTCGCCACAAAATCTTTCCATTCAAACATTAATTCCGTCATATACATCTCACCCTTAACCGTTAGTTGATAATATTTCCGCGATGGGCCTTCTGTCGACTCCTTCAAATACGTGTCGCAATAACCCTCTTTCACCAAACGCCGCAATACCGGATAAATCGCACCTTCCGCAACCTCCACATACTGTGAAACATGTTGCGCCAGCTCATAACCGTATTGATCCTTCTTATGAATCAGGAAAAGGCAGCACAACTCCAGAACACCTTTTTTAAACTGCACATTCACTTCCATGCCGAACCCTCCATTTCTTATTATCAAAATTCTAGTACTGAACATTAATCACTACTTGTTATAAATACTATACCACGCACTACTATTTAATGCAAGGTAGTGACGAAAAAAAAATAGTATTGCCAATTCTCGATTTTAATGTTAACCTAATATCATATTAAGTTAACAAAGGAGAAATGTATGAGAGATAAAAAAATTAAAACAACTGATTATTAACGCCCTATTTGCAGTGATTATCGCTATTCTTGCCCAAATCACTATTCCAATCGGCCCCATCCCACTCACAGGACAAACCTTCGCAGTTGGCCTTGCCGCAACCATTCTCGGTGCCCGCAACGCCACCATCTCCGTCGCCGTTTACATTGTCCTTGGCGCCATCGGTATCCCCGTTTTCGCTGGTATGACCGCCGGACTAGGCATCATTTTCGGCCCAACAGGTGGTTTTATCATTGGTTTCCTATTCAACGCTTACATCACAGGATACCTCATCGAAAAAACGAATTTCAGCATGGCATACGCTATTTTTGCTAATATCATCGGCTCCTTTGTCACGCTACTATTCGGCGTGGTCTGGCTAAAAATTAGCGGTGACCTATCGTGGAGTACAGCTTTCACAGCTGGGGCCATCCCATTCATCATCCCAGGCATCCTAAAAGCAACACTTGCCGCACTCGCTGGAATCGGCATTCGCAAACGCCTTGTCTCTGGGAAATTGATCTAAATTTTCCGAATTCAAGGGGAAACGTTATACAAACCCCCTTCCCTTCGATATAATAAAAAAGGACAATCTGTATGAAAAGGGGACATAATATGACGTTATACGATTACAATAATCTAAAAGAAAGCTTCGATACCGACAAAATGCTTGCCACCTTGATGAAATCAAACGAAGACACACCACCTTACACGGAACTTACATACCGTCGAAATGAGGTTATAATGAAAGAAGGTTCCGCTAACCGACACTTCTACGTTGTCAAAAAAGGAATGGTCGCGATGTCAAAGGGAACCGTTAGAGATGATTCCATTCTGACATTCTGCGGCCCAGATGATATTTTAGGTTTTTTAAGTGTCCTAGAAAACGCCGTATCGCCCATTTCCTACACAGCTATTAGTGAAGTCACATTGCTCCGATTCGAGCGCCAATACGTCATCGACAAAATTACCTTTGGGCAAGAAAGCTTTTGGTATGCGTACTTCTTCTATCTAAACTTTACACATCCGATTCTAGTTCGTGAATCCCTTTCTAATCTACCGTCCGACAAAAAGATTTTAGCTGGTCTTGTTATCGTTGCCGAACGCTTCGGCCGCGCGGAACCAGATGGATCTTATCTCATTCCTTATTACTTCACACAAAAAGTAATTGGCAAGTATTTAAATTTGGCACGCGCTTATGTAGCCACTAATCTACGTAAATTAGAACAAGATGGTCTCATTTCCCTCTCTCCAAAACCATGGAAGATTCATGATATGGCAGCAGTTAAAGAGATGTTAGATATGAAATATACTGACCTTTACTCCTTAACAAAAGAATAAAAAGTATGCCAGTGATGATTCTATCGCTGGTTTTTTATTACAAAAATGTGACAATTTTTTGACAGAACACGCTTTCTTTTGGGAATCGTTGCAAATTATTAGTGACGATTCGACTAAACTTTAGTATAATAGCCTTATTACATATAAAAGGGAGAGAATAGAATGTCAAAATCAACGAAACTAGCTTGCGGATTACTCGCATGCGGACTAACTTTTTCACTTGCAGCACCAGTATTCGCGGAGGAAGAAGCACCAGTTCCAGCAGTAACGGCAGAAACACCAGCTCCAGAAGCTAAAGAGATTACAGAAACAGCACCTGAAACTACAGAAGAAACACCACAAGCACAACTGAAAACTGCAGCGGTGGCAGCCGTTCAAAAAACAGACGTATCCTTTGTTAAAGATGCTACGACAACACCTGCCGATTTCGTAACAGTTGCAGACACAAACACAACACTTGCTTTTAAAGCAGGAACAGAACCAAAAACAGCCGTTGCTGGAACATTCTCAACAACTATCGTGGCAACACTCGCTGATACAACAACACAAGAATTCGTTGTGAGCTACAAAGTAACAGAACCAGCGAAAGCACCAGTTAAAGCGGCTGCTCTTGCTACTGCAAAAACAAATGTAACAACAGAAATCAATGTCGCAGTTAAAGACCCAAGCAAATTCGTAACTGCAACATCTGGCGTGACATTATCCTTCGTAAAAGCACCAGTTGTTAACCGCCTTGGCGCGCAATCTGTTACGGTTGCTGCAACAAATGGCACGACTACTGAAAACATCACAGTGTCTTACACAGTTGTTGATACAACAAAACCTGTGATTGATGTGTATGAAGATGATTTTTATGTATCTCAAGGTGAAGAATGGGCTGCAGATGAACTAGTTGACGCAACAGATAACTCAGGTTTCGTGAAACTGTACTTCGCAAACGGTCAACAATTCCTAAATACATCTAAAGAAGGCACACAAACCGTTGAAATCATTGCAGAAGATGCTAGTGGTAATACTTCTCGCGTAACGCTAACTTATACAGTTGTTGCTGAAGATTTCTTTTTCTTTGACGCACCAGTTATAGACTTCACTAAATCAACGGCAACTAATATTTATGGAACTGCCGAACCATTGACAACCGTCATGATCCTTGATGAAAATGGAGAACTTCTAGGCTTTGCGGACGCTGATGAAAATGGCAACTTCCACATTAAATTAGACACACCTTTAAAAAAATGGACAAACTATCTTTATAGGTAGCGTCGATATGGATACTGGCGAGTTCAGTGACTCATCTAAAGTTACATTCTTAGGTGAAAAGCTTACAGTGAAGCCCGTTGATAAAGCTGAAAAACCAGCCGTTGCTCAAGCCGTGAAAAAAGCTTCTGCAAACGCACCGAAAGCTACACCTACAAAAACAACAAACCTTAAAGCACTACCAAAAACAGGAGACAATAGTTCTGCTGGATTGGTATTCGCCGGATTCCTTGTTTCTGGACTTGCTGTAGCACTTCTTAGAAAACGTGGATAATTAATAAATGGGGCATGGGCGATTTTTAACCTGATTCCCCTCTCAAGAACGGTTGTAAAAAAGAATAAAGTACTCAAAAAGATGGTTTCTGTATGGTACAGGAGCCATCTTTTTGGGCTCTATGCCAAAAGAAGGACTCCTCTGCGAGAGACATGCGTATACAAAAAACACCTATGGAAGGCACTTCTTTTTTTTGAAGTGTCCCTTCTATAGGTGTTGTTGTATCGCGTGGTTCTTTTCATGCGTGACTGGCTATTACTTGCTTATTCGCCAGCTTGTACTGTTTTACGGTTGACTTCTTTAAAGCTTGCGTTGACGGCTACGACTTCTACTTTATCAGTCGCTTTCGTGATAGTTGCAAGACCATTGATTGTGAAGTTTCCGTTGCTCAATGTTGCATTTTTAACCGGAGCTCCATTGACCCATAGGCGAACAGCGGTAACGTCTTTTCCGTATGTTCCTGTGATGGTCGCATCGCCAAAGGTATACGCATTAACGTCTAGTTTGTAATCATAGATGGAGCCGTTCGGAATCACTGTGACTGTTTTCGTGTTGACTTCTTTGTATTGGGCGTCTACAGCGATGATTTTCACGACATCCGTGGTGCTCTTGATGTACGTGTTAGCGCCTGTGATGGTGTATGTGCCCGCTGATGTTGTCGCTTGTTTCACGATAACGCCATTCACGGATAGGCGAACTTTGGCTACGTTGGTACCCATCGTGCCGTTAATCGTTGTATCTTGATCCAATGTGAAATTGGCTGGTGCTGTTAAGGCATTGTCTAGGGTGTCGAAACCAGTAAGGGTCACCGGTTTGCGATTCAACTCGTTGTATTGCGCGTCTACGCCAACCACTTCGACTTTATCCGTTTTGTTTTTGATGAAGCTCGCAATGTTTGTGAAGGTGAAGTCGCCATTGCTGGTTGTTGCTTGTGCTACCGCGACATCGTTGACCCAAAGACGGACTTTCGCAATGTCTTTGCCGTATTTACCGGTCAGGGTCGCACTATCTTTCGCATACGGGTCTGGTGTTAGACTCGTGT
>NZ_AODE01000029.1 GCF_000525855.1 Listeria cornellensis FSL F6-0969 | reverse complement strand
GTTTACATTTTCAGGTTTGGTGCCAGATGTGATTAAGAACGACCGGGTGTTGCTGGAAATCGTGGGCGTGAATAGTAATTATGTGGAGCTAGCACGCCGCGTGGTGCCGATTGTGGATTACCACCTGAGGCTTGCGACAGCGACCTATATATTAGGAAGCCCGAACTATCTGACGGGGAGTCATGGGAAAGATATCGTGAAAATCTTCCTATTCATTAATGGCGAAAAAACGACGCGGAATGCGGGTTACACGGGCGATGGTTTCCAAATATATCTTCCGCTTCATGTGAAGTCCGTGAGCAGTGCGACGCAAGTATATGAACTGGTTGGCTTTGATAAAGACGATCAGATACGCAGTCGTCAAGTGTTTACGGTTATTCCGAAATAACGTCAAAAAGATGGTTTCTGTCGTGAGCAGGAGCCATCTTTTTATAGGTGCGCCCAGCATGCGCAAATGCTAAGTGGTGCAAGTCCGCAACAGGCTTCTTGGTAGTAAGTAAGGTGGTGTGAGGGGTCGGAACTTAATGGCACCTCCTGCTCGATTGCCTCTTGATGCCTTGCCTTAACTGTGTTACTCTAATCAAGTACGTTTTAAACAGATCAAAGGAGAGATAAAACATGAATATTATTGCCACGGCAGAGTCGGTTTTGCAAGCTGAATTGTTGTTGGGCGCGGGGGTAGACACGCTATACGTCGGAGGAAGTCGATTTGGGCTGCGCATGCCGCAATCACTGACGCTCGCCGATATTAGTGAAATTACTAACAAAGCGCACGAAGCGGGGAAAAAGGTCTTAGTGGCCGTGAATGCGTTGATGCATAATGAGCATCTGCATGATTTACCTGACTATTTACGTGAACTTTCTAACATGAAAGTAGACGCCATTACTGTAGGGGATCCCGGTGTTGTTTTTATGTTGCATGAGATGAAGCTTGATTTACCGTTTGTTTATGATGCGCAGACGTTTGTAACGAGCGCGGAACAAGTGGATTTTTGGGTGAAGCAGGGGGCAGTTGGTGCTGTTATGGCGCGTGAATTGACGCTGATTGAACTTGAAGCGATTACGGCGAAAATGGATGTGCCGATTGAGGTGCAGGTGTATGGCCCGACGTGTATTCACCAGTCGAAGCGCAAACTCGTGACGAATTACCAAAATATTGTGGAGATAAAAGATGATACATCGAAGGATCGCGGGCTTTATTTGCGTGAACCGAATGATGCGGACAGTCAGTTGCCAATTTATGAGGATGAGAATGGCACGCATATTTTTTCAACAGAAGATTTGTCGTTGATGCCTTATTTGGAGCGTGTGTATAACGCAGGTCTCAGAACGTGGAAGCTGGACGGTGTCTTGTTGCCGGGTGAGGATTTTGTCGCGATTGTGGCACTTTTCGTGAAGGCGAAGGAGGCACTTGAGGCGGGTGATTTTGTTGCGGAGACATTTGTGAACCGTTTAGCAAAATTACAGCCGGAGACGCGGGCGCTTGGAACAGGATTCTTTTTGAAACAACCAGATGAGGTAAAATGAGGAGGGCATGACAATGACTGGAAGAAAAAATTTGAAAAAGCCGGAAGTTTTAGCGCCGGCGGGTAATCTTGAGAAGTTAAAAATTGCGATTCGCTATGGTGCGGACGCTGTATATATTGGTGGACAGGCTTTCGGGCTTCGTTCGCGTGCAGGGAATTTTTCATATGAGGAAATGCAAGAAGGTGTAGCGTTTGCGCATGCGCGTGATGCGAAAGTGTATGTGGCGGCGAATATGGTGGCGCATGATGGGGATACGGAAGGTGCTGGCGAGTTTTTCCGGACGTTGCGTGATATTGGGATTGACGCGGTCATCGTGTCGGATCCAGCGCTGATTAGTATTTGTTTTGCGGACGCACCGGGACTTCCTGTGCATTTATCGACGCAGGCTTCGGCGACGAACTACAAGACGCTTGAATTCTGGAAGCAGCAGGGCTTGGAGCGCGTGGTTTTGGCGCGTGAAGTGAGCATGAGCGAGATTCAGGAAATCGGTCAAAATACGGATGTCGAGATGGAAGCGTTCATTCATGGCGCGATGTGTATCTCGTATTCTGGTCGCTGTACGCTGTCGAACCATATGGCGAATCGGGACGCGAATCGTGGCGGTTGTGCGCAGAGTTGTCGCTGGAAATATGACCTTTTTGAAATCGATAATGGCGTGCCACGTAACCTTGTAGATGAGGACGAAGAGCCGTTTTCGATGAGTGCTGTGGATCTTTCGATGATTCGCTTTATTCCTGATATGGTCGAAGCTGGCGTGGATAGTCTCAAAATTGAAGGCCGGATGAAGTCCATTCATTACGTTTCGACAGTGGCTAGCGTGTACCGTAAAGTCGTGGACGCCTACTGCGCGGACCCGGATAATTTCGTATTTGATCCAGCCTGGGAAGCCGAACTTTGGAAAGTAGCACAGCGCGAGTTATCGACTGGTTTCTTCTATCAAGAGCCGACCGAAGACGAGCAATTATTCGGCAAAACCCGCAAAATTCCGCAATACGCGTTCGCAGCACAAGTACTAGACTACGACCCAGCAACAAAAATCGCGACATTACAACAACGAAATAATTTTGGCATCGGCGAAGAAATTGAATTTTACGGTCCAGGAGAAGTTGGCTTTAAGCAAGTGGTGAAAGACCTCTGGAATGAACAGGACGAGCCAATTGAGCGTGCTCCAAACGCAATGATGACAGTAAAAATGACGGTAGACCATCCCGTAGAAGAATTTTACTTCATGCGCAAGAAAAAAGAAGAACGAAAAGCCAAGAAACGCGTCAAAGCTTAAAAATAAATTATGTTTTTACGCAAGTCTATCCCCATACCACCAAACCTCAGCGTTTGTAGCCCCGCTGAATGATTGTGATTCCGTAGAAACGCTGTTATAATGGAAACAAACATGAAAAGGAGTTGTATGAACATGATAGGATGGATTATTGCTATCGCGGTTGTTGTCATACTTGTCTTGATTTATTTCGGACTGTATAACAGCCTTGTCAAATATCGCAATAGAGTAGAAGAAACGTGGGCGCAAATCGATGTGCAACTGAAACGTCGCTTTGATTTAATTCCGAACTTAATTGAAACGGTCAAAGGTTATGCGTCACATGAGAAAGAAACGCTTGCACAAGTAGTGGAAGCACGTAACATGATGACACAAGCCCCAGCAGATGGTCGTAGCGAACAAATGGAAGCAGATAACATGCTGACTGGCGCGCTGAAATCCGTTTTTGCTTTGGCAGAGTCTTACCCAGATTTAAAAGCGAATACGTCATTTATCGAGTTGCAACATGAA
The DNA here is from genome assembly GCF_000525855.1 of Listeria cornellensis FSL F6-0969. GTDB lineage: Bacteria > Bacillota > Bacilli > Lactobacillales > Listeriaceae > Listeria_A > Listeria_A cornellensis. The sequence goes on along the minus strand of NZ_AODE01000029.1, from coordinate 82,316 downwards.
CTCGCAACAACAGAGAACAAAGTGGCTTATTCACGTCAACTGTATAACACAACAGTGATGACGTATAACACAAAAATTGAATCTGTACCTTCTAACATCGTTGCTAAAATGGGCGGATTTACGAAACGCGACATGCTTGCAACACCAGAGGAAGAAAAAGTGGTTCCAAAAGTTCAATTCTAAAACACTGAAAGGAAGAATGCGCCATGTTATTTGAACAAATAGCGGCTAATAAGCGTAAGACAGTGTTCATTGTTTTAGGATTCTTCATTTTTGTGATGCTGGTCGGTTGTGCGATTGGGATTTTGGTCTATAATAATTACTTGAACGGCCTGATTATGGCGGCTGTGATTGGTGCTATTTATATCGCGATCATGATTTTTTCCAGTTCAAAGGTCGTTATGACGATGAATCGGGCGAAAGAAGTCACGTCTAAAGATCAGGAACCAGTACTTTGGGATACAGTGGAAAGTATGGCGATGGTAGCAGGTATTCCGATGCCAAAAGTCTACATCGTCGAAGATCCGAGTCCGAATGCTTTCGCAACAGGAATCTCGCCTGAAAAAGGTGCGGTTGCTGTGACGCGAGGCTTGCTTAACAAGTTGGAACGCTATGAGCTAGAAGGTGTTATCGCGCATGAAGTGGCGCATATTCGTAATTACGATATTCGTCTCTCTACAATTGCAATCGCGCTCGTGGCTGTCGTTGCAATTTTGTCAGATTTAGCAATGCGGATGCTCTTTTGGGGTAGCATTACTGGCGGAAACAACAATCGTAAAAGTAACGACAACAATGGCGGTGGTGGTGCGCAAGCGATTATTTACATCGTAGCCCTTATTTTTGTTATTCTAGCACCAATCATTGCAACGGCGATTCAGTTTGCGCTAAGCCGTAACCGCGAGTATTTAGCGGATGCGACAGCCATCGAACTGACGCGGAACCCACAAGGTTTAGCTGATGCCCTGCGCAAAATTGGTGGCGATACAACGAAGATGAAACAGCCGAGTGCAGCTTCCGAATCGATCTACTTCACAACGCCGTCAAAAGGTGAAAAGAAGAAGAAGAAAGAGAAAGCCGGAATGTTTGACTCACATCCGCCAATTGCAAGCAGAATTGAGCGTTTGGAACATATGTAAACAATGGATAGTCATAAAGAGTTTGGAAAAAATCCTATGTCCGTTTTTATTGGCATAGGATTTTTTTCTGGACTCTTTTTTGTGATGGGAAAATAGTTCAAGCCTTGAGTCGCAACATGCGCAACCCATTTAGAATAACTAAAATGGTGCTGCCTTCATGACCAATGACACCAAACGGCAAGTTAATTATTTGAAAAAAATTAGATAGAATAAGCAATCCGATCACGCAAAGTGAGAAAATGATATTTTGCCAAGTGATACGGTGGAGTTTTTTCGATAGCTTAAGTGCGAACGTAAGCTTGGAGAGATTATTTTTCATTAGAATTATATCGGCTGTTTCGATAGCTATATCTGTGCCTTCGCCCATTGCGATACCGACATCCGCATTTGCCAGTGCAGGTGCATCGTTAATTCCGTCGCCAATCATCGCAATCGCACCATATTTTTTCTGAAGGGCTAGTAGGCGTGTGACTTTATGCTCGGGGAGGCATTCGGCAATCACGCTATCTATGCCGAGTTCTTTGCCAATGGTATCTGCGGTATGCTGGCTGTCCCCTGTTATCATAATGGTTTTGATCGACAGGGCATGCAGCGATTGGATGGTTTTCTGGGCTTCTTTTCGGGCGATATCCTTTAAAGCTAGAACACCTACGATTTCCTTGCTACAAGAAACGAAGACTAGCGTTTTCCCCTCGGATGCAAGCGCTGAATTATATTTATCGGTGTAGGCTGATGCGCTATCTTTGCCAACGAAATCGTCTTTTCCAATGCGCCATTCTTGATTCGCTATAGTCGATTTAACGCCACGGCCTGGCACGTCTGTTACAGTGATATCAGGTAGTATGTCGGTGTCTAATGCGCGAACAATACTTTGTGCAAGCGGATGTGTGGACTTGCTCTCAATGGAAGCAATAATGGCCGGAGAAACATACTTTTCCAAGTATATATCCGTTAATACTGGTTTTCCTTGCGTCAAAGTGCCTGTTTTATCAAAAGCAATAGCAGGAATGTTGTGCAGATTTTCTAGGTAAATGCCACCTTTAAATAAAATGCCATGGCGCGCGCCGTTTGAAATTGCAGCAAGCGTTGCCGGTGTAACAGAAGCAATAAGCGCACAAGGAGAAGCGACTACAAGCAAAACCATTGCCCGATAAAAAGTTTCTGTCCAATCCCAACCAAAAGCAAAATGGGGTAGAAATAACATGATGCCAACAGTGAATAAAACAATTTTGACATACGTATCTTCAAAACGTTCGATCAAACGAGCCGTTCTAGAGGGTTTAGTTTGTGCTTGTTGGACAAGTTCGATAATTTTGCTGAATAGTGTATTCTCAGATGTTTGTGTTATTTTTACAGTTAAGGCACCGCTCAAATTAATGGTACCTGCAAATATAGGATTGTTTTCTTTTTTCTCAACGGGAACGGGCTCACCTGAAATCGCTGCTTCATCAAGTGTGGATACGCCTTTCATGATAACGCCATCCAGAGGTACAATCTCGCCGGGACGAATAAGAATAAACTGGCCTTCCAAAAGCTCCTCAACGGGAACCTCTGTCGTGGAATTGTCTGTTTGAAGAAGGGATGCTGTCATGGGTTGTATCTCAAGTAAATTAGATATGTCGCGTTTACTCTTGTTCATCGTATACGTTTCTAAGGCGCCGCTAAGCGAGAAGATAAAGATTAGAATAGCGCCCTCTAACCAGTAGCCGATGATGGAAGCCCCAATAGCTGCAATCACCATGAGAAGCTCCACATTCAACTTCTTCGTGCGGATTGTATTGGTGATGCCTTCTTTAGCCTTTGCAAATCCACCGATAACAAAAGCGACAAGGAAAATGATGGGTGTTGCGGAATTCTCAGATAATAACCAGCCAATCAAGAGAAAAAGGCCACTTATGATAGCTGCAATTAGTTCAATATTACGTTTTAGAAAATGAACCATGATAAACCTCCTTTAATTGATAATGATTATCGATAACCTTAAAATGCGAAAATCTGCCCTCATAGACTGAGAACAGATAGTAAATGAATATATTATTTAACCTTAGTATACTACTGATATAGAGATAAAACAATCTAATTGATAAAAATTTAATCTAATTGAGAATGAATATTAGTATCAATCTGTTAATTAGCATAAAAAAAAACGACCAGCTTAGGGGGAGCAGGTCGAAAAAAGGAGTTTGTGAAGGGACACCACAATTAGAAAAAGGGGGGTAAAACTAATTGCTGTCCTTGCTTTACATTCTCTATATTAAAGCAGAAGCATTAAAGTACAACGTTATTATTATGAAAATTTCATTAAAAAAGAGCTGTTTCGCATCATACGAAACAGCTTTTTTAATAATAATGTTATAAGGCAACGTATTTCCAAAGTGTTTGACCATCCTTAGAATCGACCATCGTGACTTTTTGTTGTAAGCGCCACTTCTTCATCTGGCGTTCTACTTGTTTCTCGGGTAAAGCATACATATTCGCAATTTCTTTCGTTGTAGAAATCTGGACTTCTTCCATATACTCCTCAAGCGTTGGTGTCTCTTTGGGCTCGGGAAAATGATTAAGCAACTCGGAAAGAATGTGCACATAGACATCATAACGATGCAAGCCGCTAATCTTCAAGCCCTCGTCTTCAATATTTCGATTGAAAAAGACAACAGTTGGATTCTCATTAATTTCCATTTCATGCGCTACTTTTTGATCGCCAATATAGGCCCGTTTGGCGAGATTAGATTGTAGATCACTTTTGAACTCTATCAAATCAAGGCCGACTATTTTGGCGGTTTCGTATAGAACGCTCGATTCAGAAATATCCTTTTCGTCAATAAAATGGGATTCTTGGAGTTTGCGCAAGAAATCAATGCCTTGTTTCTTTCCTTGGAGTTCCGCAGCTTTCACCGCTAAACAGGAAATATAAGACATGTGGGCCATTTCGGGTTGTGGAATCGTACAGGCATTTCGTTTTTGCCGATTCATCACCGTCTGCAGGTTATTATGCAGGACATAGCGCAACTTAAAGTAGTTGCCATATTCCATCTGCAACCTCCGTATTGTATGTTCCATGTTCCAGCACTCCGTACAAGCCGGGTCGAAAAATAGATAAATCTCAATAGGCTTGCTATTACAGACCGATTGAAGATATAGATTTTGGTTTATCATTGCTATCACCTGTTTTTCAGATTCTAATCTCTCTTGATTAGACAAAGTATACGCGAATGGTTCTATTTTTCTAAGGAGTCATTTGCTGGATATGTCACGACACATTCATACTACCATAACTATATTTTAGCAGTGGAAGGGTAAATTAACAAATGATTGCAATCAAAAATACAAAACTTCCTTACCTAAATTTGACGGAATTGTAACATTTCGTGTGAATTCTTATTTTTACAACTTTCCATGAGTGCGCTAACATCAAGTCATAGAGAGACTTTATTTCTCTTTGTAAACAGCTTCATAAAAACGTAATATTTTATTCTTTGTCGGCCGCTGCGGAATCTTTCGGTCCTCTAAAAAACGATTAAAAATCAATTTACCTTTTTCAAAATCAGCGACTTCATATTCTAATTCGAAATCATGTGTGTCACTATAGAAGCTTTTATCGAAAACGAGCAGTCCTTTTTTATAGTTTTTTTCAGCACGGGTTGTTGTTAAGGAGCCGAACATGACGAGTTCTTGGTGGTCGATGCCAAGCGTATGTAGTGCGTCACGAACTTGTCCGACTGGGATATTGGCACCGTCTAAAATTGCTGAGACTTGTTCTTCTGCTAGGATTTGTGTCGTTTCCAATAAACCGATTTGTTCTGGTGTTTTTTAAGGTGAGTTCGTAATGCAACTCCCGTTTTCGGATTCTTAAAGCGGCTAAGCGTTCTTTTAACTGAAAATCAGCGGTGTCAAAATAATAATTCGTTTGCGTGAAAAAATCAGCTTCCTCTAAGCGGAATTCATTCATTAACAAATCGTATTCGCTTGCGGTCAACATATTTTTAAATTCAATTTCTAATTCTTGACTCATGGCAGGCACTCCTTTTTTATTAATCCCAGACAGCATCTAAGTCTTCTGAGTAGTTGATAATCGCTTTTTTGTAAGCAATAATGGTTGGATCGCTCGATGTTTCGCCAATAATTTTGATCGCAAGTTGCATCGCTTCTTTGTAATTCTGCTCGTTGTAAAGCGCCATGCTTGCGAACACGGTAATCGCCTTGTTTTCGGGGAAAGAAACGCGGGCTTTCTGAAAAGTTTCGCTGGCCTTTGCGTAGTTACCAATGGCTCGATAGGTACTACCAAGACCAATGTAAGCGTCGGCTAAATCAGTTTCTGGAAGGCCAATTTTGAGCGCTTTTTCATAGTAGGAAATGGCTTCGGTCTCATCGCTTAAACCGTCGCAACTCCAAGCAGCATAGTAGTTTAAGAGAGCATTGTCGGGCTCTGTTAGCAAGGCGTTTTTGGCGGATTCTTTTGCCTCTTGATATTGTCCATTTTCGAGTAACGCAAGAATTTCTGTTGTTTTCATCATCGTTCTCCTCCTTCAGATTGTGTATTCCTTCATTTTAACACAAGAAGGCAGAATAAATGAAATCAAAAAGATAGATGTAAATAGGAGAGAAAGGCGTGCGAATGTGCTAAAATAGAAGGCGAGCAAGTTTATCACATAATGAAAATCGACATATGAGGTGAGTGTTTTGAATCATTGGGAAGATTTTTTAGCGCCATATAAACAAGCAGTGGAAGAACTGAAAATTAAATTAAAAGGGATGCGTTCGCAATTCCAGCTTGCAAATAATCATTCGCCGATTGAGTTTGTGACAGGCCGTGTGAAGCCAGTTTCAAGTATTTTAGATAAGGCGAACAAGAAGGATATTCCGCTGGACAGACTTGTCGAAGAAATGCAAGATATTGCGGGACTTCGAATGATGTGCCAGTTTGTGGATGATATTAATGTGGTCGTGTTGCTCCTTCGTCAACGCAATGATTTCCGAATTATTGAAGAACGGGATTATATTACGAATAAGAAACCAAGTGGCTACCGCTCGTATCATGTTGTGATTGAGTATCCTGTCGAGACCGTTCAAGGCGAGAAGAAAATCCTAGCTGAGATTCAAATCCGAACGTTGGCGATGAATTTTTGGGCGACGATTGAGCATTCGCTAAACTATAAATATCAAGGAGAATTTCCAGAGGACATCAATATTCGGCTGAAGCGCGCGGCTGAGGCGGCTTTTCGTCTGGACGAAGAGATGAGCGAGATTCGTGAGGAAGTACAGGAAGCGCAGGTGTACTTTACTAGAAATAAAGAAGTGCCAAAAGATAAGAACGCGAATCATCATACATTACCGAAGAATTAGATCGCGTAGAGAATAGGGGAGAAGTAATGATGAAGTATGCAGTCACTTCTAGAGGTGATGAAAAATCCAATCTATTACGGCTCAAAATGATTGGCTATTTCGATGATTTTGATATGGTATATGACGAATCGGAGCCGGAGATTGTTATTTCTATCGGTGGAGACGGCACATTGCTGGCGGCTTTTCATGATTACCAGCACCGATTAGATAAGGTAACATTCGTTGGAATCCATACGGGCCATTTAGGTTTTTATGCGGATTGGCGCCCATCCGAGGCGGAGAAACTGGTTTTTGCCATTGTGGAAGGGAAATACGATACAGCGGCTTACCCACTTTTAAAAACGACGATTAAATACGGTGGGAATAAGGAGAAGGTTTACTTAGCCTTGAACGAATCTACTATCAAAAGTTCAGGTGGCCCGTTTGTTGTCGATGTTGCGATTAATGACGCCCATTTTGAGCGATTTCGAGGCGATGGTTTGTGCATGTCGACACCATCCGGGACAACGGCGTACAATAAAGCGCTTGGTGGTGCGTTGATGCATCCATCCATTGAAGCGATGCAGTTAACCGAGATGGCATCGATTAATAACCGGGTCTACCGAACGATTGGCTCGCCTTTGATTTTGCCAAAACATCATTCGGTGACGTTGAAGCCAGTGAACGATAAGGATTTCCAAGTATCGATGGATCACTTGAGTATTTTGCACCGCGATGTCCGTGAAATTCGCTACGACGTCGCCCAACAAAAAGTCATGTTCGCCCGCTTTAGATCCTTCCCATTTTGGAAAAGAGTGCATGATTCGTTTATCGAGGAGTAGATGATAGGCGAACACTTTCACTCGATTTATTGATAGCAGAAGAATAAAAGCAAGAGTAAAGCCTGAGACCACCAAACCATTTACATTAGGTAGGACATACAATCGGCTTTACGCAAATCGAGCGCTTGTCGCCGATTTACTTTGGTTATGCGCAACCCCTAAACAGTAGTGCAGAATATGTGAGGTATAACTATGTATTTAGAATGGAATGTCGCGGCGGATGAAGAGAATCTGATGCTGCGTACTTTTTTGCGAGGGAAATATGTTTCGAAATTGTTGCTTACTTCGGTGAAATTTTCGGAGGATGGCATGATTGAGGTGAATGGAATAGAGGAGAATGTGCTTTATCGTGTGAAAACGGGAGATCATGTTCGGATTACTTTTCCGAAAGAGCAGGAGAATGAGCGCTTGCTCGCGGAATATGGTGAGTTGCCGATTGTTTTTGAGGATGATTTTATTTTGGTGCTGGATAAGCCAGCGGGGATGACGAGTATTCCGTCGCAGTATCATCCGAGCGGTTCGGTCGCGAATCATTTGAAGGGCCACTATCTGAAAAATAACATTGATTCGGCGATTCATATTGTGACACGGCTTGATAAGGAGACGTCTGGCTTGATGCTGATTGCCAAGACGCGTTATGCGCACGGCAGGCTTAGTACATTGCATCAGACGGGGCACGTGACGCGTCAGTATCAGGCCCTTGTTTCGGGGAATATGGAGACGCGCTCGGGAAGTATTATTGCCCCAATTGGCCGGAATCCAGAAAGTCTGATTGAGCGCGCGGTCGTTGCGGATGGGAAATACGCGAAGACAAACTATGAAGTTTTAGCGAGTTATCCGACATTTGATCATGTGAAAATTCAACTGGAAACTGGGCGAACACATCAAATTCGTGTTCATTTTGCGTACGTTGGGCACCCACTCATTGGGGATAATATGTACGGCGGTCCAACAGAATTAGTACAGCGCCATGCTCTTCATTCCTGTCATCTCGAGTTAATCCACCCATTCACCGAAGAAAAAATGGCTTGGAGCAGCGATTTGGCCACTGATTTAGCGGCAATTTTGACACAGCATAAATAATAACGGTTTTAAAATGGTAAGCATTCGTGTAAAATGAACATAAGCGCGTAATTTTAAGGAGGAAATGAAACAGATGAATTTATCTTTAGAGGGAAAAAACTATGTCGTGATGGGCGTAGCGAATAAGAGAAGTATTGCATGGGCGATTGCTCGTTCGCTAAATGAAGCAGGGGCAAATCTGATTTTTACATACGCCGATGATCGTTCGAAGCGTAGTATCGAGGAACTTGTTGGTTCTTTGAATGAAAACAATCAAAACCCGCTTATTATTGAATGTGATGTGAATAAAGAAGAGGCGATTGTGGCGACTTTTGAAACGATTAAAGCCAAATTTGGACAAATTTCAGGTATTGCCCATTGTATCGCATTTGCTAACAAAGACTTTTTGGCAGGGGATTATTTGGAAGTGAGTCGTGAAAGTTTCCTGCAAGCGCATGAAGTCAGCGCGTACTCATTCACAGCGATTGCACGTACGGCGAAGCATTTGGAAATGTTAACAGACGATGCTAGTTTAGTGACATTGACATATCTTGGTGGCGAACGCGTCGTGAAGAATTACAACATCATGGGCGTGGCAAAAGCAGCACTTGACGCAAGCGTGAAATATTTAGCGATGGATCTTGGAAAGCACGGGGTTCGTGTTAACGCGATTTCAGCTGGCCCAATCCGTACCGTTTCGGCGCGCGGCGTCGGTAGCTTCAGTGAATCGTTAGCCGTAGTAGAAGAAAAAGCACCATTAAAACGCGCAACACAAGCCGAAGAAGTTGGTGATACAGCATTATTCCTATTCAGTGCTTTATCTCGCGGAGTAACTGGCGAAATGATCCATGTGGACAGCGGTTATCACATTATTGGATTCTAATTTAGGATAGTCAAAATGGTTGGTAGGATAATTCTTATCAACCATTTTTAAGGAGCGTTGTCATTCATGCTTTTATGGATATCTGTCGGAATATACGTTTTAGCTTCAGGGTACGTACTACTATTTTGCAAGAAGTATGGAATCCGAATTGCCATAGCACTAAGCCTTGTCATGTTGTTTCTATTTGATGTAACACCTTTTAGCAGTGCCATAAGTATCGGACTTTCGATGTTGAAGCTGATTATTTTAATCGGACTCGTGCTACTCATCGTTACCTACTTTAAAAAACGGCAACAGAAAAAAGCGCCTTGAAAAAAAATTTTCAAGGCGCTTTTTATTTATGCGTTCGCTTGGACAGCAATCGCGTCGTCCTCTAGAACCGCAACAAGTGCTTTTGCTTCTGGTTGTTCAATCATGAAGTCAGCAATCGCGTCTTCTAGTTGAGCTTGAATCGTTCTGCGTAATGGTCTTGCTCCAAAATTAGGATCATAACCAATCTCGGCAAGTTTTTCTTTCACCGCTGTATCTACTGTCAAATCGATTTCTTGTGGTGCTAGCATGTCGTTTAAATCAGCAAGCATCAAGTCCACGATAACGAGGAGATGTTCTTTATCTAAGCTTTGGAATGTGACAATCGCGTCTAACCGATTTAAAAACTCAGGCTTGAAGTAATCGCCCAGTTTATCGAGGATTTCGGACTCTTTTTTCACAGCTTCGGCAGCGGTTGTTGCGAACCCAACGGAAGCCTCACTTAGCGTCGCACCAGCATTACTCGTCATAATAATCACGGTATCCTTGAAACTAACCGTACGACCTTGACTATCGGTTAAACGGCCATCCTCTAAAATTTGCAGGAACATGTGCTGCACATCAGGATGGGCTTTTTCCATTTCATCGAGCAAAATAATGCTGTACGGGTTGCGGCGAACTTTTTCCGTCAATTGGCCTGCTTCTTCATGACCAACATAGCCAGGAGGGGAACCGATGAGTTTGGAAACGCTATGTTTTTCCATGTATTCACTCATATCTAAGCGAATCATCGCGTCCTCTGAGCCAAACATTTCAGAGGCAAGTGTCCGACCGAGTTCTGTTTTTCCGACACCTGTTGGACCGACGAACAAGAAGGAACCGATAGGACGATCTTTTTGCTTCAATCCTACGCGGCTACGGCGAATCGCTTTGGCTACTTTGGTCACAGCTTCTTCTTGACCAATCACCTTAGATTTCAAGTTAGATTCGAGGTTTTTCATTTTAGATTGTTCGTCTTCTTGTAAACGGCCAACTGGAATACCTGTTTTTTCTTCAATCAGGGCTTGAATATCAGCCGCATGAATCATTGGTATATCAGACGGTGTGCCTTCTGCTTTGCGTTCTTTCAGTTTCGTAATCTCATCTCGAACCGACGCCGCTTCTTCATAATTTTCATTGCGGAGAGCCACATCTTTTTGTTCCTCTAATTTAATAATGCGCTCATTAATCATATTCGGATCGACGTGCTCCAATGTTAAATTATATTTAGAACCAATTTCATCCATCAAATCAATCGCTTTGTCTGGCAAATGGCGATCTTGAATATAACGGTCGCTCAGTTTTGCAGCTGCTTCTATCGCATCTTGCGCGTAATGAACGTGGTGGAATTCCTCATATTTCGGCTGCAAACCAGCTAGAATTGTTAGTGTCTCATCAATCGTGGGCTCATCAACTAGTACCGGTTGGAAACGACGCTCTAATGCTGCATCTTTTTCGATTTTGCGGTATTCTTTCAGTGTAGTAGCCCCAATCATTTGCAGTTCGCCACGAGCAAGTGCAGGTTTCAAAATGTTTCCGGCATCCATCGAACCTTCTGCAGAGCCAGCTCCAACAATCGTGTGCACTTCGTCAATAAACAAAATCGTGTTTTCGTCGGCTTGCAACTCGCTAATTAGTTGTTTCATACGTTCTTCAAATTGCCCGCGAATCCCAGTATTGGAAACGAGGGAAGCAACGTCGAGCAAAATAACTTCCTTGTTTTGGAGTTTTGCAGGAACAATCCCCGCGACAATCGCATTGGCTAGACCTTCGACAACTGCCGTTTTACCTACACCAGGTTCCCCAATAAGCACGGGGTTATTTTTATTACGCCGATTTAAAATTTCAATCATACGCTGAATTTCATCATCACGGCCGATAACAGGATCTAGCTTTGCGTCCCGAGCCATTGCCGTTAAATTCGTACCGTATTCATCTAGTAAACCACCGCGTCCGCCACCAGCAGTTTGTGTTTTCACCGCTGTTTTGCGTTCTGGTTTCGCATTTTGCTTTTCTCCAGCGATATTCGCAAAGAAATCATCCATTTGCGAGTAAAAATCATTTTGCCCACGAGGCGTTCCAGCAGACGCTCTGAATTGCGCGTAACAATCAGCACACAGTGGCATCTCCATTTTCTGACCATTCATACTCATATATAGTTGGATTGTAGCTTCGTTTTGATTACAATTTTGACATTTCATTTGAAAACCTCCCATAAGTTTTGAGATTAGGTCTGACTTTGACTTTATTTGACCTTATATCATTATTATACTCTGACCAATACTGACTTTCAACTATTTTGCTCAAAAAAAGAATCCCGGTTAGGAATTCTCTTGGTTACTAATTTAGTATCTTTTGCATATCTTTATGTTCGATTCCTGCATCCATGAAGATGTCAGAACACACTTCGTAGCCTAGCTTTTCATAGAAAGGAATGGCCGTTGTTTGTGCGCCGAGCTTCAATAACGTAACGTTCTGCGCGCGTGCTTCTTGCTCGATTGCTTCGATAATACGGCGACCGCTTCCTTTTTTGCGGGCAATTTTGCGGGCGCAGATTCGTTCTACTTTGCCGTATTCGGGTAGCGCGCGGAATCGACCTGTTGCAAGCGCTGTGCCATCTTCATCATAATCGACGAACATAACGGTTGAATCTAGCACGTCAAACTCGTCCCACTCTAATTCTGGGTCCACTTTCTGCTCGAGGACAAATACCTCATTCCGAATGTCAAATGCATCTTGTTTCCCTTTTTTATCTGTTACTTGCTTTACTGCCATGCTCCTTATTCCTCCTTAAACGGTCATATCTTCTGTTTCAAATTGCTCTTTATCTAACATAAATTGTAGCGCTTCTTTGACAAATGGTTGCCAGTATTTCCAGCGATGCTTTCCTTCAAACTCTTGGAAATAATATTCAAAACCACGCGTTTCTAAAATTTGATGAAGTGCTAAATTGGGTTCCAAGAAATTCGCCACATCATTATCTGTCGTTGGAACTTCTGTTTCCTCGCTACCAATCACGTGGAAAATTTTAACCAAGGCTGGATTGGCTTTATTCGCAAGATCCATCAATTCGTCCGTCACAAGTGGTGAATGCAAAATCGCGTTGCCGAAAGTGTGTGGATATTTCAGTGCTGCTTTCAAGGAAACGCTAGCGCCAAGGGAATCACCCATTAAGAAACGACTGGTGCCCATATGATACGTTGGGAAGTTCGCCTCGATATAAGGCACGAGTTCATGCGCCAGAAAGCGGATATAGCTTCATTTTGCGCCCCATTAGGATGGTACTTCGCGCGCCGATCTTCTACTGTCTTATAGGGAATTCCGATAAAAATAGCCTCTTGAATCTCTTTATTTTCCGCTAGTTCATCAGCAAACCGCGCTAACTTGCCGAACTGAAAATAGTCTTTGCCATCTTGTACTAAGAAAAAAGGGTACTTTGAAAGCGGCGAAAACGTTGGTGGTAAATAAATTAATAAGTCCAATTCCTCGTTTAAAACATTACTCCAAATCTTTTGTTCCAACATTTTTGCGTCTGCCATGTGTATGATCCCCCTTCTTTATTCGTTGTCCGAATTATTAGATAATAACTTGTGAATAAGACGATTCGGCCTATATTTCGATAACGTATTTACATTCTACCACAAAATGAAATCAATAGGGAAACTTTTGCTTAAATAATCAGTTTTTTTTTCAAAAGGTTGCGTGTCTTTTTTCAAATCGCGCAGAGTTATGATATAATGAACAAATCAAATAATAGAAGAAAAAGGGTGGGAATCGCATGAGTAGTAAGGATATTGATTGGGGCACACTTGGTTTTGAATACATTAAAACGGATTTGCGTTATGTGTCTATTTGGGAAAACGGCAAGTGGGATGAGGGGACATTAACAGAAGATAATGTCGTTCATATCGCAGAAGGCTCCACGGCGATTCACTACGGACAACAGTGTTTTGAAGGCTTGAAGGCGTATCGTTGTAAAGATGGATCGATTAATTTATTCCGTCCAGATCAGAACGCAAAACGGATGAAGCGTAGTTGTGATCGGTTGTTAATGCCAGAATTTCCTGAGGAGCGCTTTATTGAGGCGTGTAAACAGGTTATTGCCGCAAACGAAGATTATATGCCGCCATACGGTTCGGGTGGAACGATGTATTTACGCCCTTACTTAATTGGAATTGGCGATAATTTGGGCGTTCGGACGGCACCTAAGTTCATGTTCTCCGTCTTTTGTTGCCCAGTTGGACCATATTTCAAAGGTGGCCTAAATCCGACGAACTTCATTATATCGGAGTATGATCGCGCGGCGCCAAACGGTACCGGAGCTGCAAAAGTTGGTGGTAACTATGCGGCCAGCCTTTACCCAGGAAAAATTGCGAAAGATCGCGAGTTCAGCGATTGCATTTACCTAGATCCAGCGACGCATACAAAAATTGAAGAAGTCGGCGCTGCAAATTTCTTCGGTATTACGAAAGATAATCGTTTCGTGACACCATTCTCGCCATCTATTTTGCCAAGTATTACGAAATATTCGTTGCTTTATTTGGCAGAGCACCGTTTAGGCATGAAAGCAGAGGAAAGTGATGTTTTCATTGATAAATTGGATGCGTTCGCTGAAGCTGGGGCGTGTGGAACGGCGGCTGTCATTTCACCAATCGGTGGGATTCAAAATGGGGATGACTTCCATGTGTTCTATAGTGAGACGGAAGTTGGGCCTGTAACGAAGCAATTATATGATGAGCTTTGTGGTATCCAATTTGGCGATGTGGAAGCGCCTGAAGGGTGGATTTATAAGGTGAAGTAAGTTGTTAGTGGTTTACGAGAGTTGATAAATGTGTTACAATGAATTTGGATATAGTAGGAGCATGAGCTCACCAAAATCCCCACGTTGGGCGACAACGTGGGGATTTTTTGATGGTGTTAGAGATGTCGCCTATTTGTTATCATGACTCCGACTCTCTAACGTGTGTTTAAACCATACAATAGCACAGCCAACAACGGTCGGTGCAATGATACTGGAAAATAGTAGAAACATAAAACTCACCTCCTTCCAGCGATTATTCGCTTGAGGATAGGCGACGCTTCATTATAGCATGAGCTGTATCATAATGCAGATTGCGAAAAAGGTATTTTAATGTTATTTTCAGAGGGTTTTGGGCTGTAAAGTGAGGTAAAAATCTTTTTTGAGATAAACATGCGTTACAAAAAAAGAAATTGTAAGATGAAATTGGATTTATAGGTTAATAGAGGTGAAGTCATATGATACTAAGAATATTGTCATTAAGTTTTGTTATATTGAGTATGCTAGCTTGGGTTCCTAATATTGTATTTCAAATGGCGTCACTATGGTTTTTAATGAGCATCCCATTCGCGGTAATTGGTTTTTGTTTTGCGATGGCGGTTAAATCGAAAGGCTTGATTATTGCCAATGGTGTGATGTTTTTTAGCATACCGATTGTGATATATGGTGTATATATATTAGAGTGGGTTGAATCTACGTAAAAAGAAGCGATACAAAATCTGAACCTAGATTTTGTATCGCTTCTTTTTCGCTTAATTCCCTGAAATGTGTTTTTTCGGTAAAATAAAATGAATCGCGTAGCTGAGTAGGCAGCAGGCGAACATAGCCCAGAATACCATGTGGAGTCCGCTGTATAGGACGTCTCGTAATGGTTCAACCAATGCCGCGTCCACATTTCCTGATGTTTGCGGACTGATAAGCTGATTCAAATTATCACGGTTCACACCAGTTGCGGCATTTTTAAATCCGTTCGCCAAAACCGAGTTGAAAATGGTTCCGAATACCGCGACGCCAATCGTTTGGCCGACTGTTCGGAATAGCGTATTGGAAGCCGTCGCGATTCCCGTCTGGTCTTTTCGTACGGCGTCTTGAACGGTAACGGTTGTGGTCGTGAAGATAATGCCAAATCCAAAGCCCATCAAGGCGCTGTCGAGATAGAAATACAAGTCTGGCGTCGTGCTCGGAAACAGCGCTAAGAAAAGTCCACTGACCGTCGCGATAATCACGCCAAGCCCGACCGTGTGGCGATTTCCAATGGACATGAGTAGCCGTCCGCCGATAAAGGAACCGATAATCCAGCTCACTGACAGCGGCGCAATCATTAGGCCGGCAATCATGGCGCCGTGCCCCATCATACCTTGCGCCCACATTGGAATGTACACATTGATGCCAATCAAGAACGCACTCACGAGAAAGCCAATCAAGTTCCCAATCAAAACAACTGGATTTTTAAATAAAACAAACGGCATAATCGGGTCCTGTGCGCGTTTTTCGGCGTAGTAAAAACCGACAAATAGCGCGATGGACACGATAAGCAACACGACGACGAGCGGTTCCAGCCAGTTCAGCGTTTCACCAGCGCGTTGTAAAGCGAATAATAGGCTCAAAAGCGCGACGGTAAATAGCGTTGTTCCTAAGTAATCAATCGGTAGTTTGACGCGGACGAGATGTTCTTTTAAGTACATCGAAATCAAGATAATCGTGGCGATGCCTACAGGTACATTGATGAAGAAAATCCAATGCCATGACAGCTGATCGACTAAAAAGCCACCGAGTAATGGTCCGAAAACCCCCGCAATTCCCCATGCAGCACCCATGAAACCAAGCACTTTTGCTCGTTTTTCAAATGGATAAACATCGGCAATAATGGTCATCGTTGTTGGTAAAATCCCGCCAGCTCCAATACCTTGAATCGCTCTGAAAATAATTAATTGCTCCATTGTTTGCGCGAAACCACAAAGCGAGGAGCCAACAATGAAGATAATGGTGGCGATAATAAATATTTTTTTGCGGCCGAATAAATCGGATAATTTTCCGTAAATTGGGACAGTAACGGCCGAGGTAAGTAAGTAAATCGAGAAAATCCAGTTCATCAGTTCGATTCCCTGCAAAGCGCTAACGATCGTAGGCATTGCGGTACTGACAATCGTTCCCTCAATCGCAGCCATAAAAGTAGCCACAAAAACAGCAATCGTGACGGCTGTTCTTTTTGTATTCGTTTGTTCCATTTTGATAAAAACTCCTTTCACACATCGTTAAAATTATAACATAACTCGAAATGGAAAGCAGGATAGCCGTTATTATTTTGAAAAAGAGGTATAATGGACGGGAGAAGAAAGTGTGAGGAGGAATGGAAGCATGGCGTTTGAACCAAATACATTAGAGACGATGGGGTTAATCAAGGAATTGACATCGATACCGAGCCCAACTGGGAATACGGAGCAAGTACTTGCCTTCGTCGAAAATTACTTGAAAGAGGCTGGAATTGCGAGCACGCGGAATCATAAAGGGGCGTTGTTGGTGCGCATTCCTGGAAAAGATGACTCGAAACAGCGGATGTTGACGGCTCACGTGGATACGCTTGGTGCGATGGTCAAAGAAGTGAAAGCAGACGGGCGTTTGGCGATTCATTTGATTGGTGGTTACCGCTTCAACGCGATTGAAGGCGAGTATTGTATGATTGAAACGAGCGATGGCAAGCGTTATACCGGAACTATTTTGATGCACCAGACGTCGGTTCACGTGTACCAAGATGCTGGAACGGCACCACGTGATGCGAAAAACATCGAAATTCGCTTAGATGCTAAAGTGTTTAACCGTGAAGATGTCGCTAAACTTGGAATCGGTGTCGGCGATTTTGTTTCTCTTGATCCACGCGTGGAAATTATCAATGAGGAGTTCATTAAATCACGCCATCTGGACGACAAGGCGAGCGTTGCCATTTTGCTAACTCTTTTGAAAAAATTACAACAAGACAGCGCGGAGTTACCGTATACAACGAACTTCTTGATTTCAAATAATGAAGAAATTGGCTATGGTGGGAATTCGAATATTCCAACAGAAACCATCGAGTATCTAGCCATTGACATGGGCGCGCTCGGAGATGGTCAAACATCCGATGAATACACCGTTTCGATATGCGCTAAAGACGGTAGTGGCCCGTATCACTATGGTTTACGCAAAAACTTAGTACAGCTTTGCGAAGATAATGACATCGATTATAAAGTCGATATTTATCCATTTTACAGTTCCGACGCAAGCGCTGCAATCAAAGCAGGTTTTGATATCGTGCACGGTTTGATTGGGCCGGGAATTGATGCAAGTCATGCGTACGAGCGGACACACCGAGATTCTTTATATCACACTGAAAAGTTAGTATATGCTTATTTATTTTCTGAGATGGTGAAATAGGAGGAGAAGAATATGTCCATTTTTGAGTTAGAGCAAGAGACACTTCACGGTGAAAAAGTTTCGTTAGATCAGTATAAAGGCGAGGTTGTAGTTGTCGTTAATACGGCGAGCAAATGTGGTTTTACGCCGCAATATGAGGAATTGGAAAAGCTTTATCAAGAATACAAAGAGAAGGGATTCACAGTTTTAGGTTTCCCATCGGACAGCTTTATGAATCAGGAACTCGATACATCTGGTGAAATCGAGGAATTTTGCAAAATTAATTACGGCGTGACCTTCCCACTTTTCGCGAAATCAAAAGTTCGTGGATCCGACATTAATCCTGTATTTGAAATCCTGACGAAGCAGAAAAAAGGTTTGTTAGGCGGCGGAATCAAATGGAATTTCACGAAGTTCCTTCTAGACCGCGATGGCAATGTAGTGGAACGCTACGCACCGAAAGACAGCCCACTTGAAATGAAAGAAAAAATCGAAGCACTATTATAGTAAGTTTAGAGCCGAATCATTCGTGGTTCGGCTCTTTCATTTAAGCAAACATAGAAAAATTGCTGGATAAGATGTAAACTCTGCTTTACGCAAATGGAGCATTTATCTGGAATATGCTCTAAACTTAGCTTGTGATGGTGGTGAGTGTTTGGTAGAATAGTAATGAGGCTAATATGCTCGTATTGGAATGGAGGTATGATAATGACACTATTTGGATATCCAATCGAGACGGTGTATTTCACAGTACTTATGGTTGTCGGGATTATTATTTTAATTGATGTTTTGACAGCGCTTATTTTTTCTGTTGGAATTATCAGTTTTGTGTTGGATTTACTACCAATCCCTGGCTCTATTCTACTTTATTTTCTAGGGTTTGCAGCCGCGACCGGGTATTGTGGAGAGGTATATACGTCATTTTCCAGTGTGACGGTACTCATTGCAGCGATTGTGGTTGGGGTTGCTTTTTCATCGATTCTTTATTTCGGAATTCTCCTGCCGCTTTCGAAAAAGAGCGACTCGATTGCGTATGAGACGAAGGATCTAGAAGGTAAAGTTGCAAAAGTGATTACACCTGTTCCAAAAGACGGTTTTGGCGAAGTGATTGTCGAAATGAATGCCGGCAATATTTCCAAGGCTGCCAAGAGTGATGAAAATGAGCCAATCGGACGGGATGAAACGGTGTTGATTATTGATGCTACGGATTCTTTCGTGACGGTTGTGCCGTATGAGCCATTTTTGAAATAAAGAGAGCCTCGTTTTAAAAACAGAGACGACAAGGAGGAATTACTAAAAATGGATTTACTTACAAATGGTGTGACAATGATCGTGATTATTGCGGTCGCGATTCTGGTATTGTTTTTGATCGTATTCATTACGAAATACAAGACAGTTGGGCCAGATGAGGCGTTGATTGTTTCGGGGAGTTATTTAGGTAAGAAAAACGTGTTCACAGATGAGGGCGGTAAACGGGTGAAAATTGTGCGTGGTGGCGGTACGTTTGTTATGCCGGTTTTCCAGCAATCAGCCCCGCTTAGCCTACTTTCGAGTAAATTGGAAGTGCGGACGCCAGAAATTTATACGGAGCAAGGTGTTCCAGTAACGGCGGACGGGACGGCGATTATCAAAATCGGTGGTTCGGTTTCAGAAATTGCTACAGCAGCCGAACAGTTTCTAGGAAAGACAACGCAGGAACGTGAAAATGAAGCGATTGAAGTCGTGGAAGGACACCTGCGTGCGATTCTAGGTTCGATGACTGTAGAAGAAATATATAAAAATCGGGATAAGTTTTCCCAAGAAGTACAAGGCGTTGCGACGCAGGATTTGTCGAAAATGGGACTTATTATTGTATCGTTTACGTTAAAAGAAGTACGCGATAACAATGGTTATTTGGACGCGTTAGGTAAACCACGGATCGCGCAAGTGAAGCGTGACGCGGATGTTGCTGAAGCTGAAGCAACAAAAGAAACGCGGATGAAACGTGCGGAAGCGGAAAAAGAAGCCACACGCGCCGAGTTAGAGCGTAAAACAGAAATCGCTGAAGCAGAGAAGCAAAACCAATTGAAAGTTGCGGAATATCGTAGTGAGCAAGAAACCGCGAAAGCCATTGCTGATCAGGCGTATGACTTGGAATCTGCACGCTCTAAACAAGAAGTTATTGAGCAACAAATGCAAGTGAAAATCATCGAACGTGAGAAACAAATCGAGCTGGAAGACCGCGAAATTAAGCGTCGCGAACGTCAATACGACGCCGAAGTGAAGAAAAAAGCAGATGCGGATCGTTATTCGATTGAACAAGCCGCAGCCGCACGCAAGAGTCAAGAGTACGCGGAAGCCGAAGCGAATCAATACAGAATCGAAACCCTTGCCAAAGCCGAAGCTGAGCAAGTACGCGTACAAGGTATCGCAAAAGCAGAGTCCGAACGCGCGCAAGGTACAGCGGAAGCGGAAGTTATCAAGTTGCAAGGTCTTGCCGAAGCCGAAGCAAAACGCAAAATTGCTGAGGCCTATGAGTTGTATGGACAAGCTGCGATGCTGGATATGATCGTGACGATGCTTCCTGAGTACGCGAAACAAGTGGCGGCTCCGATGGGTAACATCGATTCGATAACAGTTGTGGATACTGGAAGCAGTGATGGCAACGGTGGCGCGAATAAAGTGAGTGGTTACGCGACGAATTTGATGGCGACTGCGCAAGAGAGTTTGAAAGCAACGACTGGTCTGGATATCCGCGAATTACTGGAGAATTTTTCTGGCAAAGGCAATGTGAAAAATAGTATTGAAGATTTGACGAATGCTGTGAAATCGCAGCAACCAGTGGAAGTTGTTGAGGTGGAAACGCCGAGTGAAGATGTAGAAGAGGTTAAATAATTCGAGCGTAGAACTATATGTTGCATTTGACAGTAGTTCTACGCTTTTTTATCTATTCTTATATATGTAATATGTTACATGTATAAGATAATATTTGAAATAAAATATTACATATGATATGTTTTATTGGTATAAAAAAATATAGGGAGTGCATAAAATGAAAAACAAAACAAATATTTTTTTTGAAAATTTTGCTAGTATCTGCAATGATTGTGCAAGTTTTTTTCTTTTCAGGCATCTGTGTTCGCTAGTGAGCATGGTGGTCATAGTAGCGGAGGAGACGAGAGTATAAGTGAGGAACAAGTAGAACAATTAATATCAAATTATGACCGACAAGACGAAGTCGTTAATGGGGACAGCACAGATGAGCGATATGTTAATGACATGGTATTGAAGCAAGAGGAGACAATGAGCGAAATAGAGCAGATTATTGCTGGTGCTGAAAAAAGGGGAGAAAAGTTATATACACAAGAGGAAATATTAAACTTAAGTGCAAAGAAGATCGGAATTTCAGAATCCGATATGGAACAAGTCAAAGAATCTATATCACAAGAGCAAAAAGAATTAGATGAAATAAAAGAAGTTTTTGAGAATATAGGCGAAGCTGATCATCCGATAGTGGAACAAATAATAGAAGAGCAACAAGATTTTAAAATACCATTTTCATTGATTTATATAGATCATGAGCAAGATACTAAAGATGGTGTTATATCTGGTGGAGGATGGCCTTATTGTCTTGATGACAATGGGTATGGCTATAGAAACTTCATTACTTCTGATTGTTACAAAGCACTTGTATTTGTTCTAGTATGTATGTTAGATTCTACAGCTGGAAAGAAGTGGCCTAACTTGAGATATTGTAAAGCATATACAAAAAACTGTTCACCGCTGATCGGACATAGTAAGTATAAACATTCTCATGCTTGGTGGCAACGTATACCATGATGAAAATAGCCGAGAAATCAAGAAAAAATTTGTATCGTACTTTTGCTTGTAACTGCAGGAATAGCATTATCGCAGACATCGTTTTTTACTCAAACTGCATCAGCTGAAAAAATCGTCCAAACAGACCGCGAAGTCAACCAATTGGATGAGGCAGGGAGTATAGATAGTTATTCTAAACAAAATATTACCGGAAATAACATCAAAATCGCCATCTTAGACACAGGTATTGATAAATCGAATCGCGATTTGACTTTCAAAAAAGGTATAAATTTCACCACCAACGATTCCGCTGATTTTGCCGATAAAAATGGTCACGGAACAAAGATCGCAGGCATTATTGGCGCACGTAAAAATGGGGAAGGTCTCATTGGAATTGCGCCAAATTCAGATCTTTATATCGCTAAGGTTGCCAATGATAGCGGAAAAGTAGGATTTGAAGAAGTTGTTAAAGGATTAAACTGGGCGATCGATCAGAAAGTGGATATTATCAATATTAGCCTAGAGTTTGGCGATGGGAATTCAGAATTGAAACAGGCAATAAATAAAGCGATAGAAAATAATATTATCGTTATTGCTTCGTCTGGAAATATTCGGGCAGAAGGAGATACATTTAAAGCGTATCCTGGTGCTTATCCAAATGTCATATCTGTTGGAATGTTAAATTTACAAGGTCAAATTTACGCTGACGAGTTTAAAGAAAAGAAAGTCGATGTTTACGCGCCAGGTGAGGATTTAACAAGCACTTATTTTGATAATAAATTAACACTCGATACAGGGGTTTCCTACGCTACTGCTTATGCTTCTGGTTTTGCCGCGTTAGTCATAGAAGGAAAACAGAAAGCTGGCGAATCCGTCAATCATGACACAGTTTTAAAAACGATGAAAGTTGACTTAAATCAAGGTATCGATGGGGCTCCGTGGTATGTTTATATCGGGCTAATCTTGAACATCGCTACAGTTTGCGCTTTAATTGGGCTAGTGATCTATAGTTTCATAGCTTACCATAAATCGATACCTAAAAAATGGCCCACGAAAATCATTTTAACTTCACTACTCATTTTAGCCATCGCAAATGCAGTTGGACGAGCTTTTGTCTATTTCATGAGCACCTAAATATACTAAGAGACTGGGACATAATCTAGATAAATCGGCGACAAGCGTTTGTATAAAGCAAAATTTTTCGTCTTACCCGAAGTAGATGGGTGAGGCATTTTTGCTTTATATCGATTTTTGTCCCAGGCTCATAGTGCAAATAAGACAAAGAAAACGCTGACTTTGACACAGATTTTACAAGTTGTTATCGTTAACAGTTTTATTTTGGTTGATTTTAGCAGGATGTTTTGCCTATACTTTAATAAAGGAAAGCGCTTTCCAGAAAAACGAAAAAAGGGGTAGCTAATTTGAAAAAAATATGGCGTAAGTATCTAGTTGTTTTGATCGTACTATTATTTGGTGTACAAAGTTTTGGGATTGGGATTCAAGGATTTGCGGAGGAGACGGCGGCACCGGAAACGAAGGCTGTCGATCAAAGCAAGGTTATTGGGAGTCTAAATGACAGAGTTTTAGCGGGAAATAAAGAGAATAAAACGAAAGTTATTGTGCATTATAATCCGAAAGATCAAACGAGTAAAGCTTGGCAAATGTGGGTTTGGAATAATGATGGCGTTGCTGGGCATGAGGTTGTTTTTGAGAACACGAGTGCTTATGGCGACTATTCTAAGGTAGCGGTGATCGATGCAGAAGGCGTGCAGGAGGAACTCGGCTTTCTGATTAAAAATGGTTCTGGTTGGGGTGGCGATCGTGATATTCCAGAAGATCGTTATATTAAGACGAAAGACGGGATCACCGAGGTTTGGTTGGAGTTTGGGAAGGAAGAGATGTCTGCAAAACCTACGAATTTGGCGGATCTGCAGAGTCATGAAAATCTAGAAGTGACGTTTTATTATCATCGTGATGACAAGGATTACAGCGATTGGTTTGTGAATTCTTGGGCGGACGGGGCGACAAGCACGCAAAAGCTCGATTTTAAAGACGGGCAGTCTGATGGTGATTGGCAAACTGTGACGTCGAATTTTAGTGGGACAAATTTGTCTAATATGGGCTTTAATATCGCGCGGGACGTGAATGGAACGTGGGAAAAGGACGGGACAGAGGATGGCCGCATGGTGTACCTGTTTACGGATGATGGGAAGGCAGAGGTTTGGATAGTAAGCGGTGATAAAACGAATTATCGGAATCCAAATTTTGCGGATGCGACAAAGCAAATAAAGACGGCGAGTTTGGCGAGTTTTAAAGAGGTAAAAGTGACGCTGAATCGTGACGCGACGGCGCTTGATTTGATGGCGGACGTGACGCTTACTGAGGATGGGAATGCGGTTTCTATTTCGAATATTAGACGGGATGTGGCGAATCCGGCTGTCTTCTATATTGAAACGACGCAAGATTTACCGATTCAAGCCGCGTTGACGGTTACGACGGATGGATTTGGCGAGAAATTGGTGGACACGACGAGCATTGTTCGAAATCCGGACTTTGATGCGAAATATGCATACACGGGAACGGAGCCTCTTGGTGCAACGTATAACGCGGAACAGAGTGTGTGGCGATTGTGGGCACCGACGGCAGCGAGCGTGAAGTTGACGACGTATCAGGATAATTTACCGAATAGTCCTGCGTTGCAAAGCTATGAGATGACGCCAAAAGCGCAAGGTATCTGGGAATTCACCGCAAAAATTCCTTCTGGAACGGCGTACACGTATGATCTTGTTTTTGCGGATGGGAAAAAAACGGTGTCTCAAGATCCGTATGCCAAAGCTGCGACGGCGAATGGGAATCGTTCCGTTATTTTAGATCCGGCTGTGATGGTTCCAGCGAATTGGGAAGCGAATCGGATGCCGGCGTTTACGAATCCGACTGATGCGATTATTTATGAAATGCATATTCGGGATTTCTCGATTGCAAATAAGGATACGGTCAATAAAGGGAAATACTTAGGTGTGGTTCAACAGGGGACAAAGACGGCAAATGGGGATGCAACGGGAATCGATTATTTGAAAAATCTCGGCATTACGCACGTGCAAATTTTGCCAATGTTTGATTATGCATCTTTGAATGAGGAAAATCATGAAAGCGCTTCGGAGCAACTGGGCGCATTGCCGTATAATTGGGGTTATGATCCGAAAAACTATAATGTTCCAGAAGGTAGCTACAGTACGAATCCATACAATCCTGTGACGCGGATTCAAGAGGCGAAACAGATGGTGCAAGGCCTTCATAGTAACGGGTTACGTGTGATTATGGACGTTGTGTATAATCATGTATTTGACGCGGGAGCTCATTCTTTTGAGAAGACGGTGCCAGGATATTATTTCCGTTATGGCGATGATGGCAAGCTTTCCAATGGAACGGGTGTTGGAAATGATACGGCGTCCGAACGCGCAATGATGCGTAAATATATGGTCGACAGTGTTGCTTATTGGGCGAAGGAATACCATATGGACGGCTTCCGCTTTGACTTGATGGGCATTCACGATGTTGATACGATGAACGCAATGAAGGCTGAGCTGAACAAAATTGACCCATCGATTATCGTGCTTGGCGAAGGTTGGGATCTGGGGACGCCGCTTGCAAGTGACGTGAAAGCCAACCAAAAAAATGCTTCCAAAATGCCAGAAATCGCACATTTCAATGATTCGATTCGCGATGCTATTAAAGGCAGTACTTGGGGCGGACAAGAGTCAGAGCCTGGTTTTGTGAATGGGGCGACAGGAAAAGAAGCGCTTATTGCAAAAAATTTACTAGCCGGGAGTCTCCGAGATCAAGGGCAAGGCATTTACGATTTTGCGAAGCCTGGCCAAGTGATTCAGTACGCCGAAGCGCATGATAACTTGACGCTTTGGGATAAGCTATCGTATTCGAATCCAACCGACTCCGATCAGGATAAAAAGAAAATGCAGAAAATGGCGACGAGCATGGTGCTACTTTCGCAAGGTGTGCCGTTTATTCACGCGGGACAAGAATTTTTCAGGACGAAGGATCGGGATGAGAATAGTTACCAATCCAGTGATGCTATCAATAAACTAGATTGGGAGCGCTATGCGGAAAACATCGATTCGGTGCAGGATATCGAAGCAGTGATGCAACTCCGCAATTCCGAACCACTTTTCCGATTGACGAATTATACAGAAATTAATCAAAAAATGAAGATTATCAAGCAAGACGAGAATGTCGTGGCCTATGAGCTAAAAGACGGCGCTACGTCATATGTTGTTCTTTTCAATGCGAATAAAGCGGAGAAAGAAGTCGTGATTCCAGCGAATAAATATTGGGCGCGAATTGGCGAAACAACGACGGATTTAACAGCAGAAACGAGTACGGTGAAAGTTGGAGCACTATCGACACTTGTTTTGAAAAATGGTGAAGCAACTTTTGAAATTGAAGCATCGGCGGGAGCTGGTGGAACCATTACGCCAAGCGGGAAACAGGCTTATGCGGCTGGTGAAAAACCGAGCTATAAGGTGAGTGCAGATGCTGGTTACCGCGTACAGCAAGTGTCAGTGGATGGCAAAGCAGTGACACTTTCTGGAGATACCTATACATTCGAAGCGTTAACAGCGGGGCATATTGTGGAAGCGATTTTTGAAGTGATACCGCAACATAATAAAATGGAGAGTTTAGACAAAATCTCGTTGCCTTTAGCTGAACTTGTGGCACAACCTGGGCAAAACGCGAAGGAACGCTATCTTTTGCAAAAACTAGCGGCGCACGGCTATTATCAATTAGAAGGTGATACGGAACAACATGATTTGGACATCGTATTGACAGTCGCGAACCTCGATTGGGAGACACCGAAAGTTGGCGTTTATGAAGGCGTGATTCAGTTTGCAAGCGAGATGCAGAGCAGAGCGGTGGGGACGACGAAACCCGTTCAAATCACATTAACTGCAGCTGCACCAGCACCAGGTGAGATTGAGGTTGTAAACCCGGTCAAACCAACGAATCCACCGGGTAAAGTGGATGGTGGTACAACAACGATACCACCGAAAAAAGACACGAATCTGGAAGGAAACAAAGTCGAAGCCAAGCCAGTAAAAGAAATATCGAAACAAGCATTACCAACAACTGGGGACAGCAGTTTTTCTCTGTGGATTCTTTTACTCGGTAGCACTTTGATTATTGGTAGTATGGTCCTTTTGACTTCTACACGCAGAAAACGGCATAACTAAACTGGAAATGGGGCGAAACAAAGTCGATTTTAACATCCTTGTTTAGCTCCATTTTCTACATATATTTTTCATCAAAAACTATCTCAAAAACGTCTGGATATGATATACTAAAGAAATGTGAGTATGTCTAGGAGGAATTTTAAAATGGTGCAGGATTTGAAAAAAGAGGTTGCTTCGCGCAAAACTTTTGCAATTATATCTCACCCCGATGCGGGGAAAACAACGATTACAGAGCAATTACTGCTTTTTGGGGGCGCGATTCGCTCGGCAGGAACCGTAAAAGGGAAGAAGTCGGGCAAGTTTGCGACGAGTGACTGGATGGAAATTGAGAAACAGCGTGGGATTTCGGTAACGAGTTCTGTGATGCAATTTGATTATGACGGTTCGCGGATTAATATTTTGGATACACCGGGTCACTCGGATTTCAGTGAGGATACGTACCGGACGTTGATGGCTGTTGATAGTGCTGTGATGGTTATCGATAGCGCGAAAGGAATCGAGGCGCAGACCTTGAAACTATTCAAAGTTTGTCGGATGCGCGGTATTCCGATTTTTACCTTTATTAATAAAATGGACCGTCAAGGAAAGGCGCCACTTGAATTACTGGCAGAATTGGAAGAAGTTTTGGGGATCGAATCGTATCCGATGAATTGGCCAATCGGGATGGGTAAAGAGCTTGGTGGTTTGTATGATCGCTATCACCGCCAAGTCGAACAGTATCGTGTGGACGGCGACGAACGCTTCTTGCCACTCGGTGAAAATGGGGATTTAGCAGAACCACATGCTATTCAAAATTCCAGCTATTATGAGCAGGCGCTTGATGAAATTATGTTGCTAGACGAGGCCGGTAATGATTTTAGCGAAGAGCGAATCGCGTCTGGTGAATTGACGCCTGTATTTTTCGGTAGTGCCTTGACGAATTTTGGTGTGGAAACATTCTTGAGAACATATGTAAATTTTGCACCAGCACCACAACCGCGCCAATCGAATGAAGGGGAAGTCGATCCTTATATGGATAAGTTCTCTGGATTTATCTTCAAAATTCAAGCCAACATGAACCCAGCCCATCGTGACAGAATCGCGTTCGTGCGTATTTGTTCGGGTGAATTTGAACGAGGTATGTCTGTGAACTTGACGCGAACTGGAAAACCGATCAAGCTTGGTAATTCGACGCAATTTATGGCGGACGATCGCGAAACGGTGAACAGCGCTGTGGCGGGAGATATTATTGGCTTGTACGACACAGGGAATTATCAAATTGGCGACACGATTACAAATGTTAGCAAAACGCTTCAATATGAGAAACTGCCACAATTTACGCCAGAATTATTCATGAAAGTTTCCGCGAAAAATGTGATGAAACAAAAACATTTTCACAAAGGTGTCGAGCAACTAGTACAAGAAGGCGCGATCCAGCTTTTCAAAACGTGGCGCATGGAAGATTATATCATTGGCGCGGTTGGTCAACTACAATTTGAGGTATTTGAACATCGGATGAACAACGAATATAATTCTGAAATTCGCATGGAGCCGATCGGTTCTAAAATTGCACGTTGGATTAAAGAAGAAGACGTGGATGAAAAACTTTCTTCAGCACGTAGCATGCTTGTAAAAGACCGTTTTGACAAGCCATTATTCTTATTTGAAAATCAGTTTGCTTTGAACTGGTTCCATGATAAGAATCCAGATATTGAATTAACATCCTTATTATAATTAAGTCAAGAGTCCTACTTCAGGGCTCTTTTTTATGTTTCAAATAAAACAAAGAAGGGAAAATGAACATCAGATTATTAAGGGGGGCTAGGAATGAAAAAGACGATCTATTTTTTGATGGGATTGCTACTTTTAGGTGTTTCTTTGTCAGGCATAGGAGGACAGGAGGCAAAAGCTGCGACGGACTATGGTTCGCAATTTTTTACACAGGTGGAATTGCAAAATAAAAATGGTGTCGCTTCGACTGATTTTAAAGAAAATGATCGCGTGAAAGTTGTGTATAATTGGGATTTGACACAGGCGGTACATAGCGGAGAAACGATGACGATGCCCCTGCCTGAACAGCTTGAATATGTCAGTTTTGCCCCATTTTTATTGAAAGATAATGATGGAAATACAGTAGCAGCTGCCGTTGTCGATCCAATTAACAATCAAATAATCCTAACTTTCACCTCATTCGTCGATACACACACGGATATTAAAGGTTCGATGTTTTTTTACGCAGATTTTAACAAAGATACTATTGTAACAGATCAGACGAATCCGATTGCTTTTCCTGTGGGTGGCGATTACACAACGCTTGGTGTGATGATTCATAAAGTCACGAGCGGTGGCGGTGGAACGGTTACGCCGACTGTTGTCTTTAAACAAGGACGAATCGATGACAAGGACAGCAGTCTAATCAATTGGACGGTCACACTCAACAATGCGCTCGTGGATATCGATGATGCCTATTATACAGATATAATGGGGGCTGGACAGACGCTTTCTGGACAAGTGAAATTGAAATATCGTGATGCTGATAAAAAGGAACGCTATTCAAGAAGCGAAACGGTGACCTTGGACACCAATCGAAGTTTCCGCTTAGAACTGGGCGATCTTCAAGATACTTCCGTTGTCATTACCTACCAAACAAAAATGGCGGGCGGTCAGTTTAGCTATAAAAATATCGCTAAAATTGGTGGTGCAAACATCGAAGAGCAAACGCGAAACGCGACCGTTAATGATTATTCAGGAGGCGGAGAAGGGGAAGGCGACGGGGGAAATAACCCACCACCGGTAGACCCGCCAACAACGCCAGATCCACCAATAGTAACACCTAATCCAAGTACTGATCCAATCGTTGTGACACCAGCGATACCAGAAGTAACCACGATGATAGATGGCGATAACGAAATACAAATCTACGTCGTCAAAAAAAGGGGATACACTACCAAGTATTGCTGAGAAATTTGAAACAACGACGCAGCAATTAAAAATATGGAACAACCTCGCAAATGATGAAATCCAAGTCGGTCAAAAACTAATCGTAAAAGTAACACCAAGAAAAGTAGCCGTGCAAAATCAAAATAATGTAAGCCCGAGTCCAACAACTACCATGAAAACATTGCCGCAAACAGGTGATGCAACGAGTGGTGTTGCCGAATTAACAGGCGCATTACTAGCCTTAACGTCGGGCGTACTCTTAATTCGTAAAAAGTAACAAAAACCTAGCAGTGAATCAAAATCAGATTCACTGCTAGGTTTTTCATTTGCCCATTTCAGCTTGAAGTTTCTGCGCGAGTTTTTCATAGTTATGGAAGCTTTCTGTGTTCTGCTTTGGAGCATTAAGCAAGTCTTGCGTTTTCAAAACCTGTTTTTCAATCCCATCTGCGAATTTTACAAATGAATTAGCTGTTTCTTTCCCGTAATCAAGCGAGTAATACTTCGATTGGCGATAAAAAGCTTGGAGATTAGGATCGGTTATTTCCTGTTTTTGATCCGCAAATATTTCATCATATTTGACAGAAATAAGTTTATCCTGTTCTGTAACCACCTGAAGACGGGCAGTTAAACCATTACCGAGCGGCTCCGCGATACCATAATAGTAAAATCCAAACGGCTTTTTCACCCATTCTTTCATTTCAGCAGCCAGTGGCATCATGCCGTTTCGCGCGCTAGTAGAAGAGCCCTTGACGGTCTCAAAATTCCCATCCAATCGATTTTTCGCCAGCATTTGTCCTTCCAAAAACGTAATGCCATTCACCCAAGTCACGAGCGTATCATCCGTTCGCGTATTGCTAGCTTGGAAAAAAGCATAATCAGAAAGGCGCTTCGATGCATTGGCGTACTTCGCTTCATAATAGTTTGCCGAAGCCATTTCGTTAAATTCCACATGGATTAACTTGCCGTCATCGTCCGTGACTAGTTCCAGAATGCCACGATTTCCACCATCAAACTCGTTTTCATTCTTATAATAATGCCCTTTAATCAAGCCAGTCGGTGGTTGGACAGACCAAAACATGCGTGCTTCCTTCTCGTCTTTTGTATATTTTGCTTCAGGATGTGTGCCGAATGTTGTCGTTGTTGCAGACGTTACCACATCATAATTATAGTCATGCCCCTGCGATTCTACAGCCACTTTTTTTAGCTCTCGGTTCGTCAGGTTGGCTATTCTCATTGGAGCAAGCAACTAATGTGAGTGATGCGAGTACCAAGATTATTTTCTTCAAGTCGAATTCCCCCTCTATGCTTTCTAGTATCTCAAAAGAAAATAAAGTACACATAAACAAAATATGAAAAAAAAAATAAACATTCCAGGTAATTAGCAAGTGTTGTTGACAGTTAGCCTAGTTCTGTGATATTATTTCCCTATCAATCAAATATCACTTTTGACATTCGTCAAGGGGGAGTAGCGTTAGCCTTATTAGCAGGCTAAGATAAAGTCGTCATTACATGGATGCGAGTCCATCGGTTTTATCAACATTTTATGTATGAAAATGTCAGCGAGACCTTTGCCAAACTTCTGGCAGGGGTCTCGTTTTTTCGTGGTTAAAAAGAGGCGCTTTTGGACGGTTGAAAGATGAAGGAGGAATTTTATTTGGATACAGCGATGATTTTGGAGTATGGATGGGTTTTACTTGTCCTGATTGGTTTGGAGGGTATTCTAGCTGCTGATAATGCGGTAGTTATGGCAGTTATGGTCAAACATTTACCTGATGAGCAACAGAAAAAAGCGTTGTTTTATGGCCTAATTGGCGCATTCGTTTTCCGTTTTGCAGCCCTTTTCTTGATTTCCTTTTTGGCAGAAGTTTGGCAAGTACAGGCACTAGGAGCCGCGTATTTACTTTACATTTGTATTAGCCATATGTGGAAGCACGCAAAAGGCAAAGACGATGGGCACAAAGTCAAAGAAGGAAAAGGTTCTAGTTTTTGGATGACCGTTTTGAAAGTCGAAATTGCGGATATTGCGTTTGCGATTGATTCGATGTTGGCGGCAGTGGCACTTGCGATTACACTACCAGCAACAGGTTGGGGAACGATTGGTGGGCTTGACACGGGGCAATTTAGCGTGATGTTCATCGGTGGTTTGGTTGGACTAATCTGCATCCGTTTTGCAGCAACACAATTCGTGAAATTACTGAAAAAATATCCATCGCTGGAAACAGCAGCTTTCCTAATCGTTGGTTGGGTCGGCGTGAAGCTCGTTGTTTACACGTTAGCACATCCAGAATTAGGCGTTATTCCAGAACACTTCCCACATTCTACGCTTTGGAAATTAACATTCTGGGCTGTGATGATTGGAATTATTATCTGGGGTTGGCTCATTTCAGTTCGTGCAGCTAAGAAAAATCCAGATGCAAAGGCTTAATATAAATGGAATTTCGCTCCCGTCCTATTTACGGGAGTTTTTCCGTTACATATAGCAACAAAAAAATAGCAAATGCAGTAGTAAATATGTTAAAGTGGAGAGTAAAGAAATGGTGGGGTGAAAATGGATATCTCAATTTGGGGAGAATATGTGTGGGTCTTCTTAATTCTGATTGTACTAGAAGGTGTGCTCTCAGCGGATAATGCGGTGGTTATGGCTGTTATTGTTAAAAAGTTGCCACATGAACAGCAGCGCAAAGCCTTGTTTTATGGGCTAGTTGGGGCATTTGTTTTCCGACTGATTGCGATGCTTATTATTTCGTACTTAGTTAATTTTTGGGAAATACAAGCGATTGGCGCGATGTACTTACTTTACTTAGCGATGAAGCATATTTGGGATAAGAGAAAAGGCAAGGACAAAGGGGAAAAAGAAGAGAAAACAGCGAAACCAACATCCTTCTGGGGGACGGTGGCGCGTGTGGAGCTGACGGATATTGCGTTTGCTCTTGATTCGATGCTTGCCGCTGCGGCCTTAGTTGTGACATTGCCAGCGCTTGGAACATATGAAATTGGCGGTATGAATGCAGGCCA
This sequence comes from Listeria cornellensis FSL F6-0969, assembly GCF_000525855.1. Taxonomy (GTDB): domain Bacteria; phylum Bacillota; class Bacilli; order Lactobacillales; family Listeriaceae; genus Listeria_A; species Listeria_A cornellensis. The sequence goes on along the minus strand of NZ_AODE01000029.1, from coordinate 49,617 downwards.
GTTTACCGTGATGTTCTTAGGTGGCTTGGCAGGATTAATTGTGATTCGTTTTGCAGCGACACAAGTTGTGAAATTATTGGAGCGTTACCCTACTTTAGAAACAGCCGCCTTCTTAATTGTTGGTTGGGTTGGGGTGAAAATGGCCGTGCTTACATTGGCTAACCCGCAAGTAGGCATTTTACCAGAGAGTTTTCCGAGTTCAGCAGGGTGGGAGATTACCTTTTGGGCGGTCATGATTATTCTCGGTTTAGGTGGTTATATCATTGCTAGAAAAAAAGAGAAACAAAAGGGATAATTATATGATTGGCGGGAACTCGTGGCGAGGAAGAGCGCGTGCAAGAATGTCCAGGCTAACGCCGATTCAGGTCATCATCACGTTTTATTTTCTATCGATTACATTTGCAACGGCGCTCCTCAGCATGCCATTTACACAAAAACCTGGTGTCAAAATTCCGTTCATTGATACGCTATTTACAGCGGCAAGTTCAGTGAGTGTGACAGGGCTCGCATCGGTGAACGTTGGTGAATCTTACAGTCGTGCAGGAATCTGGGTTCTGATGGGGATTTTCCAAGTTGGTGGGCTCGGAGTGATGATGCTGAGCACGTTCTTCTACCTCGTGTTGAAACGCCGGGTTGGCTTGCGTCAGCGTCAGTTAATTATGACGGATACGAATCAATTTTCGATGAGTGGTATGGTTCGGATGCTACGCGAGATTCTGGTGTTGATTTTTGGTATTCAAATTATCGGTGGGCTTATTCTGGGGATTTATTTCATCCCATTTTATAAGGGCGATGTCGGCGAGGCGATGTTCCAGGGATTATTTAACTCGGTTTCCGCGGTGACGAATGCCGGTGTGGATATTACTGGATACTCTTTGACGCCGTTCGTGACTGATTATTTCGTCCAATTTATCACGATTTTACTCATTATTGCCGGCGGGATTGGATTCCCAGTATTGATTGAAACACGTCGATTCCTATTTGAAAAAAATACGCTGATCCCGTTCCGCTTTTCCCTTTTCGTAAAAGTGACGACGGTGACTTATATGGCATTGCTTGTGATTGGTGGATTGCTGATTTGGGCGATGGAAAGCCAGCATTATTTCAAAGGAACGTCCATTGATGAGGGCTTTTTTAACTCGATGTTCTTATCGGCGACTTCCAGAAGTGCAGGCTTGTCAACGATTGATACATCCGCATTGACAGATCCGACGCTACTTGTTGTTTCGGCATTGATGTTCATCGGAGCATCGCCGAGTTCTGTCGGTGGCGGCATTCGAACGACGACATTCGCGATTACGATTTTGTTCTTATATTCTGTGATTCGGGGTCGGAACCATATTTACATTTTTGGCCGTGAATTGTACCAAGAAGATGTACGTAAAGCGCTTGCCGTTGCGATTTTTGGAACACTTCTGTGCGTTGGCGCAATCACCGTGTTGGGCTATACAGAACAGGCCGAGTTGATGGCGATTATCGTCGAGGTTTTCTCAGCGTTCGGAACATGTGGTTTATCGATGGGATTGACGGATGATTTGAGCTACTTCGGCAAAATTATTATCATCTTATTGATGTTTATAGGACGCGTCGGGATCATGTACATGATGTTATCCTTCCGCAGTAAAGATGGTAAGAAAAACGCGATTAGACTGCCAAAAGAGAAAATTATTACGGGGTGAAGATGGGTTTTTGACTTCCATTTTGAAAAAACAAGATAAAAACTCAAGAAAGGTTATGAAATCCCTGCATAACTTCCGAAATCAGCAAGTGTAACAAAGAGCTTCAAAATACAAGGAGCGTGTTTTATGGGACAATACATTCCAATTACGATGGTTGCTGTAGTTGTGGTTGCAATAGTTATTCTTACAGTGATAATTAGGAAATCAGTAAAAAAAAAATTAATGCCTAAAGCTCTCGGTAGTTTCCGAGAGCTTTTTATTACAAGCTCGAATTCCAAACAAATTCCGCGTTTTTCATTTAATTTTAATCTTAATATGTTAAAGTTATGAAAAACACGTAAGGAAGTGGCTTTTTTTTGCAACGAAGATTATCTTGGTTATTTATAGGTATTGCTTTGGTGATTATTCTTATGCTATTCATCTCCTCCTCGCAAACCTACGAGCAGCAATCGATGACGTCCGGTTTGGATAGATTGCTAGCCAATAAACCATTTGAAAAACAATTATCAGCAATATCTTTTCACTATGCTGGTTCAGAAATTAGTATTCAAGCGAAAGGTTATAGCTCTTTTATCGAATTTTTCATTCGAAAAGGTGCGCATTTCTTCTCCTATGCATTAATGGGATTCAGTTTGTTTATGGGATTCAGCGCTTTTATCAAAAGAAGATGGATAGTCACGGCTTTCAGTGCCGGAATTCCATTAGCTTACGCGGCGTTTGACGAGTTCCACCAAATGCTCACTGGTGGCAGAACACCGCTTGTCCAAGATGTCATGCTAGATTTTGCGGGAGCATTGTTCGGTATACTATTGGCTTATTTCCTAACGAAATGGCTCATCAAAAAAGATAAAGCGTCGATCACAGAGTGATCGACGCTTTTATCTTTTTTCGGTTTGAAGGTACTCATGTGTGCTGTGTGACTCAATTTTTCATAAAAAAGTTGGCGGTCTTTGGAGAAGAAGTTGATACAAAAGTGGATGAAAAACATAAATCCCGCAACAAATCCGATTCCAAGTACGGTTAAGAATAGAACTGGCGACAAGTGATCAACAAAAAATGGATTTTGCGGAAAGAGAATGATTGCCAGTGTGACATAATAAAGCAGACCGTTTCGAATCGTCAGTTGCCTTAGTTTTAGGCGTTCTGAGTTGGTTGATTTGATACGAATCTGTACGAGCATTTTTCCGAGGGTGCGCCCTTTTGTGAATCTCGGCAGGAGCATGAAGTATAGGAAAACAACCAGAACGAGCCACCAAAGCTGTGTGAACCGCGCGCCACCGTTTGTTTCTAAGTTTTTAAATGGCAACAGATGCACCGCGCCGAGGATTGCTGTGATGACCTCGAGTAGAAACCAGTCGACGAGAAAAGCGATGAATCGGCGTAAATAGCTGACTTGTTTTCCTTGGATGTACGTCATTTCGTCCATTTTTGTGCGTGATGGCAGAAGGCTCGTAAACAGTGGTGCAATCGCGAAACCAACGATGCCACCGAGTGTGTTAAGCATCAAATCATCGACATCGAAAAGTCTGTAGGCGTGGGGGTAAATACCGTAAATGCCAGTTAATTGTGTTATTTCAAAGAAAAGGGATAGTAGGAAGGAGAATAGCGCCGTTTTCCAAAAAGGATAGCGGAAATAATAGCGTAAATAAATGCCGAATGGGATGACTAAAAGCACATTAAATATTGGCTGCAAAACAACGGCTTGCGTTAGAGCCGCCAAATATGTACTAGGATCATTCCAAATGAGTACAGTGTGCCTTAGAAAATCGTGAATAAACTTGAATGGCGTTAGTTGCACCGCTGAACCCGTCATTTTTGCGACATCATCTGGGTCTGGTAATGGGAGTAGAATAAGTAGAAAAGCGCATAATAAGTAAAAGATAAACGTGTACAAAACAACATTGCGTAAGAAGTTCAGGCCACCGAATTTGCGGTATTGATAGATGGCAAATGGTAATGTTAAAATAAATGCGAGTACTGGAAAAACCAGAACGGCGACTTCGATGGGAAATAAATAGGCATGCATAAACAAGACCTCCTTTCATCTAGAGTACAATAAAAACACAAAAAAAAACGAGCCTGAAACATAGCTTAGTTAGTGAACATGCGTTTTGGGAGCGCCAGATTCACTAATTATTGCTATATTTCAGACTCGCTTTTTTAATGGAAAAGGTTATTAATATTTAGGCGATGGTACTCGGAAAAGCGCCATTAACCCTGCAAGAATGATTGAAATTCCAGATACAATCCAAATTTGACCCACTACAAAGAACATAATGATACCGATAAGTGTGAGTACGACGCCCCAACCACGTGGGCTTTTTTTGATAAGAAGCGTTGCGATTAAAGCGAGTGCAGATGCAATAACGGTGATCCAACCGAGTGTCGCAATGCTATCCCCAAGAGCCCCATTTAGATACGTGAATGTTTGAATGTAGTCCGTTACGTCATTACCGTATGCAATAATCCAAAATCCAGCTACCAAACCAACAATCGAGCCAATTAAACCTAAAACTAATTCTGCTGTTCTTGACATTTTTTTTATCCCCCTGTCTGATGGACTCTCTTGTTAGCAAACATGTGCTACTGAGTAGAAGTCCTTTAATGTCTCGTATAATAAAATATACGTACAGAGTATTTTACCCCAATTTGAAAAGGCTAACCGTTATTTTAAAATTTTGATAGAAAAAATAGTGAGTATAACTAAATGTGAAGGGATATTTGTTATCTGGTTTAGAAAATGCTATGTTGGAAAGAGAGATGGGGGAGATAGGCATGCAACTTTATGTGAATGAAATGGAGTCGCCGCTCGGGAAGCTATATCTTGGCGTTTCAGAGGTGGCAGTGAAATATATTGCGTATGATGAGGCTTCTTTTTTAGATGTAGGAGCAGATTTTTCGGTAGAGGAAAATGAGATGATGCGGCAGCTGAAAGTGGACTTGCAAGCTTTTTTTGATGGAGCGATCCAAACTTTTACGGTACCATTAGAAGTGAGTGGAACAGATTTCCAGATGCGGGTTTGGCAGGCTTTGCAGGAGATTCCGTATGGGGAGGTTGTTTCATATAAAGAGATTGCGGAAGCTGCGGGCAGTCCAAAAGCGGTCCGTGCCGTGGGTCAGGCGAATCGTGCGAATCCAATTCCAATTATTATTCCATGCCATCGCGTGATTCAGGCTGGTGGAAAATTAGGCGGTTATAATGGGGATGATGTTGATCGCAAAATCTGGTTATTGAACCGTGAAATGCCTTTTTAGAATGTTATCATAAATTTCATGACTCGTTCATAGTTTTTTCTTATTTATCGGATAAGATAAGAGTAAGTGAAAGGAGCTGGAATGAAATGAATCATGAGATGGAAACGGCACCGAAGAAACAAGTGAACAGATGGAAATGGAGTACTATTATTGTAAGTATAATTTCAGTTGTAACGATATCATTTATGGGTTTTGCACTTTTTAATCAAAATCAGGCTGGGGTGAACGGGCCGGGAAATATGTCTAGCAACAATCAATCACAGATGGGTGGCACGGATGAATCATACGGAACGCCGCCAAGTGGTGGACCAAACAGTCAACAAGGCGGAACATCAGACTCTAGCGGTGATACAGATGCGAATTCAGGTGCGTCTTTGAATCCAGATACAGACTCTTCGACAAGTTCTTCATCTAATTCTATATAAAAATAAAAGAGAGTGAGACAAAACTCAAGATAAAGCAAAATAAGCAGAAAATCACGAATCCCATTTTTTCGGGTAAGACGCGAATTCTGCTAGACACAAATCGAGCGAAAGCGTTTGTATTCGGGGGATTTGGCGGAAGCCGGATAGCTGCGCATACTTGTGTATGTGATGACTGAAAACAGGGAGGGAGTTGTTTCCCCGACCATGTAAGAAGTTAAGCGTAGCAAGTATTGCGTAGCCGAACCGGAAGTCTGCCAAATCCCCTGAATGCGAGCGCTTCTCGCCGATTTATTCGGGTTATGTCCCATCTTCTTTTCGATAATTAACAATTACATGAGCCACCGGAACAACATTCCCCATCCGAATCTGATTTATTCAGCATCGTTAGCGGATTTTCCTCGTTCCAAACTTTCGTCAAGACTTCTGTAAAGCTTGCTGCTGGTTGGGCGCCAGAAACGCCGTATTTTTCATTGATAACAAAGAAGGGAACGCCTTGAATTCCAAGGGACGCACCAGTTTGTTCATCATCGCGAACATCCGCTGCAAAAGCATCGCCAGCTAGCATCTCAAGAACTTCCGTTTTGTCGAGCCCTGTGGATGCCGCAATAGTTGCGAGTGTTTCGTGATCGCCTAAGTTTTTTGATTCGGTGAAATAGGCGTGGAGTAAGGTTTCTTTTAACGTTTCTGCGGTTCCTTTTGTTTTTGCAAATTGGAGGAGGCGGTGGGCATCGAATGTATTTGTTGGAATCATCGTATCGAAGTGATAATCAAGGCCAACTGTTTTGGCTTGTGCGCTAACTTGATCGTTCATGCTTTTGGCTTTTTCGACGGTCATGCCGTATTTCTCAGCTAGAATCTCATCCATTGTCTGCTTGTATTGAACAGGCGCGCTAGGGTCGAGTTCGAAACTGCGATATTCCACCTCTACATCCTTGCCAAATTCCTTTAAGCCTGCCTCAAAATTGCGTTTTCCAATATAACAAAACGGACATGCGAAGTCCGACCAAATTTCTACTTTCATGTTTGTTCCTCCTAAAAAATAATTTGTGCATCTCTGATCAGTATAGCGTGTGAGGGCGAAAAATTCAATTAAGTTGCTTACTATTTGTTAGTGAGGTGAGCAAAGCAGTTGAGAAAAGATAGGGAAATGGAGTATCTTTGTATGGTAGAGGAGTGAAACGGACATGGAGATTTTTCAAGTGAAGGACAGATTGCCGGATAGTGAGGAACCTGTCGTCTTAGTGATTGGCAAATTTGACGGGGTGCATAAGGGGCATCAGCATTTGTTGAAACGTGCGAAATCGTTCTGTAAGGCTGGCGAAAAATTGGCGATTGTGTGTTTCACGCCACATCCGTTGTGGGCGCTAAAGAAAAATCCTGTTTATCAACGAGCGATTACACCTGACGTGGAAAAATTTCACTGGTTAGCGCACTTTGGTGTGAATAAGGTGTACAATATTGGATTTACAGAACAGTATGCGGAGACTTCGGCGGAAACGTTTATTAGAGAGCATTTGAATGGCTTGAACTTGGCGCATATTGCTGTGGGCGAGAGCTTCAACTTTGGCAAGGGGCGGGATTCGGATGTCGATTTGTTGATGGATTTGTGCGGCGAGCGTTCGGTTCCAGTGACGGAAATTTCGTTTGTGCGAGATGGTGCTAATCACAAGGTGAGTGCAACGGATATTCGTGCGGCTCTATATGAGGGGAACTTTGAGGAAGCGGAGCGTTTGCTGGGGCATCCTTATTTTATCGAAGGGGATGTTCGGACGAAAAATGGTGCGTATTTATTGACGGGATTGGATGATTTTGTTCTTCCAAAAGCGGGCAAATATCAGGTTTTTGTGTGTGGAGAACGCACTGAGATTCAAGTTTTAGAGAATGGAGAAATCAAGATACCGCAACAAGTGAAGCATATACGAATACAATTTGACACTATCCAATAGGATGGTGTTTTTTTAGGTGGGTTGATTTTCCATAAAAATGATGTTATACTACGTTAGTAAGTTTACTAATTTACTAATTTACTAAACTACTAAAGGAGAGATACCATGAGAATCCCAACAAATTTAAAACACAAACCAGTGATTGTCGCTGAAAACTATGAAGAAGTGGACGGGAAATACGCCTACAATTCGGATGCGAAAGGCTTATCACTTGGCTTGGCACAGTGGAACGATCGCGGCAAAGTAGATATTTCTGCAAAAGTGTGGCGGCATACTGGCGGGAAATGGTCTCGCCAATCAGAGGAACTACCGCTACATCGTGTGCTGGATTTGGCTATTTTGATTGGGCGGTCGAAGCTTTATTTTAAAGATGCTTATAAATATGAAGGATTATATGATAAAGAAAACCCGCAAATTGATCGGATTGGCTTGCAGGGTGATGCGATGACGGTGTCGGTTTGTGAGGATAATCAGATGATTGGTGAGGATATTGCGTTGTTTCAGCAAGCATTGGCGGACAGCGATGAGCTTTTGAGTGAGCGGTTGCGGACACTTAGTAGGATTTTGAAGGAAGCAGGTTATTAAGGAGGTTTTTTTGATGACATCGGAGAAAGAGACGCGTAAGGAAAAAATTAATGCGTATAAGCAAATGAAGCATCGCGCGGGCGTGTATCGTTTTATTAGCCAGGAAACGGGTGTTTATGCGTTGGCAGCGAGCATGGACTTGAAGGGTATTCAGAATAAGTATGCGTTTGCGAAAAAAAATGAATATGCCGGGTGCGTTGCCGTGGACGATTGCTGATGAAGCGAAGAAACACGGGATGGACACGATTGTGCTCGAGGAATTGGAGCTCGTTGATATCAAGGACGAGATGACAAATCAGGATATTAAGGAAGAATTGGATGTTTTGCTGGAACTTTGGCAGGAGAAATTAGCATTTGAGAGCGAATGAGGAAGCTGAAATAGGAGAGAATTGACGAACCGGTTGATTTTCTCTCTATTTCGGCTTTTTTGTTTAGCTTTGCTGGCAATTCTGCTATACTTAATCAAAAGTGGCGAGAGGCTATTATAGAGGGGTGGTGAAGGGATGAAGAAATATTATACCCATCAAATTGGGATGGCACTGATGTTGATTTTTGGTGTCATAACGGGGCTGGGTGCTGTTCGGCGGTTGATGTATCTACTGTTGTTAGATCAGGAACGCTCGAGTATTTATTGGATGATAGAGCTGGTGCTTGCTGTTATCATGATTGTGACGGCGATTTTATCCTATTCTGGTCCCCGGCTGAAGGGAATGGAAGTGGTGGTTAGTCTATTGTTTGTCACCTACTTCACATATTTTGTGATTCGGGCAGTTATTGGAACGGAATTAACCGTGAATATTCAGAATGCAAATATTTTATCGATGTTAGCAGGGCTAGCGATGTTTTCGGCATTTATCGTGTTTTATACGACGGATGACGGAGCTATTATTACGAAATCTGAGAATCGAATGCTGAAAGTTAGCGGCTTTATATTCGTTTTATTAGGTGCAGGACTAGGTCTTGTGGTGGCTGTTTTGAGGTATCAGGCTTATGCAGCGATGCAGGGATGGGATGGGCAAGATTTTCGACAAATGATTTTTTACCCTGCGATGATTTCTATGGGTGAATATTTATTCGTCTCTCTGGCCTTTATTTTCGTGGCCTTTTTACTATTTCAAAAATGGCAACTGTTAATCGTTTATGTCGGAATGGGTATTGCGATGCGGGAATTGCTTTTTGGTTGGTTACAAATGCGGACGTTGCAAGGAGATGGCACGGAATTGACGATGTTGGCACTTTTGCCGTTATTTGTTGGTGTGACAGGATTCATCGGTTTCCTTTTATTTTTAGGAGGGGCTAAAAGAGGCGAACAGGAGGAACAGACTTGAAAAGAAATAAATGGGTAATCGTGATGACGTGGATTTCAGTATTGGCGTTATTGCTCTGCGTGGCGGGTTTAATCGCTGTAGCGCAAGGCCATACGAAATCGGGAAGTAGTACGACGGAAAAAACAGAAACGAAGACGGAAACGAAAAAATCGGATCGCTTCCAAGTGACGGGGCTCGGTGATTCGTTGACGGCTGGCGTTGGTGATACAGATGGGAAGGGCTATGTTCGCCGTGTCGTGGAGAATTTGGAGAAGGACGGCACGAGTGTGACGCTGTCGAATTTGGCGATTAGTGGCGCGCGTAGTAACCAGTTGCTAAGCCAACTAGCTCAGAAAGAAATCGCGCAGCAAGTCACGAATGCGGATGTGATTTTCATGACGATTGGCGGGAACGATTTGTTTCGCGGTGGCGCAGCTTTGGAGGATTTGAACGCGGTGGAGATCCAGAAGAATGAAACGGCGTATTTGAAAAATTTGGAGCAGACCTATAAGCGGATTCGGGCGTTGAATAAAGATGCCGCCATATATCATCTGGGTTTGTACAATCCATTTGTGGATGTGAAAAATCGGGCGGAACTGGCGAGTATTGCGGCGAAATGGAATATGGATACGCAGAATTTGGCGAGTCAATTTTCGCGTGTGGTGTATGTTCCGACGTATGATTATTTTATTTTGAATGGGAAGAATTATCTATCGAGCGATCATTTTCATCCGAACGGAGCGGGTTATCAGTTGTTTGCGGATCGGATATCGAGTGTCATGACAACAGATGGGGAGAGTGATGCGAAATGACGGCGGCGCTATTAGTACAGGATTTAAATAAAAAAAATTGGTAAGCGGCAAATTATCAAGGATTTGAGTTTCGAGGTCAATGAGGGCGAAGTATTTGGCTTTCTAGGACCTAATGGAGCAGGTAAAACCACGACGATTCGGATGCTCGTTGGATTGATAAAACCGACTTCTGGGTCGATTTTGATTGGCGGCAAGGATATTCGCAAAAACTTCACGGAGGCGATGAAGAGTTTGGGTTGTATCGTGGAGAATCCTGAATTCTATCCATTTTTGACGGGGTGGGAGAACCTTGCTTATTTTGCGCGGATGGATCGATCGATTCGGCCGGAACGCTTGCAGGAAGTGGCGGAACTGGTTGGGATGACGGCGCGCGTGCATGATCGGGTTTCGACGTATTCGCTTGGGATGCGCCAACGTTTGGGAATCGCGCAGGCGTTGTTGTCGAATCCGAAATTGTTGATTCTGGATGAGCCGACGAACGGCTTGATCCATCGGGGATTCGCGAGATGCGGGACTTTATTCGTTATTTGGCGAAGAAGGAAGGGATTAGTGTTCTAGTTTCTTCGCATTTACTTAGTGAAATTCAGTTGTTGTGTGATCGCGTGGCTATTATGACGAACGGTGAAATCATTGCGACGGATGATGTGGATAAACTGCTTTCTGATCGGGAAAAAACACGGTGGCGCTTTGAACCAATGGCAAAAGGTGCGGCGATTTTGGCGGAAATGACGGACGTGACGGAGCAAGATGGTGCGTATTACACAAGTTTTGAGGCGGATAAATTACCGGTTTGGAATAGTCGCGTTGTGCGAGCTGGCGTGCAAGTGCTCGAAATGCAGAAGATTACGCCGTCTTTGGAGGACTTATTTATTGAACTGACAGGAGGGCAAGGCATTGATTAACTTAGTGTATAATGAGCAGTTGAAGCTTTACAGAAAACGCCGACTCTTGATTATTTTATTTTTGGTCGCAATTATTGTGGGTATTTTTACGTATGCGCAGTTTAGGCAACATCAGGAAGATGAGCAGAAATCGGGGACGACGGATTGGCATGTGCAGGTGCAGCAACAGATTGTGGATATTGAGAATCGACTGAGCTCCAATCGGATTCCGGATGAGTATAAGAAATATATGCGCGTGACGCTGGGGCAGTTGCAGTATTATCTGGACGAGGATGTGAATCCAAATGCACCAGGAGCACCGACTTTCCTGAAATCATTTGTTGAAAATGGGATTGGGTTGCTGTTTCCGTTGTTTGTCATGGTGATTGCGGCGGATTTGATTTCTTCGGAGTCGGGGAGCGGGACGATTAAATTCTTGCTGACGAGGCCGGTGAAACGATGGCGAATCTTGACGAGTAAATTCATTTCGATGATGCTGTCGGTGTCGATTATTTTGCTAGCCTCGGCGATTATTGCCTATGCGATATCGGGCGTCGTGTTTGGATATGGTGGCTGGACGGCGCCGATTCTGACGGGATTCGATGTGAGCGGGGATGCAGTCGGAACGGCGGGCGTGTATTCGTTACCGATGTGGCAATACTTATTGATGGAATTCGGTTTGGCGTGGCTAGTCGCGATGGTGATTGGCGTACTGACGTTGATGTGTTCGGTATTGGTGAGAAGTACAGCGGCCGTGATGGGAATTATGTTGTCGGCGCTGATTACGGGATCGATTTTGAGCAACCTCGTATCGTCTTGGCCGAGCGCGAAATATTTGTTTATGGTGAATTTACAGTTGACGAATTATTTGAACGGGACGAGTCCGCCAGTGGATGGCATGACGCTTGGATTTTCTGTTGTGACGCTGCTTGTCTGGACGATTGCGGGATTGATTACGTCATATTGGGTATTTATGAAACGCGATGTATATTGAAAAAATGGCTCTGGGATGCGAATTGTGTCTCGGAGTTTTTTGGCGCTTACTTTTTATAAGCAAAGTTCTTTCTTTTTATATAGTTTAGTGTTAAACTGTTTTTAAAGATGAAAAGGAAGGGTGTGAGGATATGATTACGGGGATACATCATGTGTCGGCTTTTACGAAATCGGCGGCTGAAAATCGGGCTTTTTATACGGAAGTGCTTGGTTTGCGATTGGTGAAAAATACGGTGAATCAAAATAATACGCGGATGCGGCATTTGTTTTATGGAGATTATCGCGGAAATCCTGGGACATTGCTTACTTTTTTTGAGATAAAGCGGCTTGGTCGTGCGAGGCGGGAACATGATTTTTATGGGACGACGTATTTGGCGGTTCCGAATGGTGCGCTTGATTTTTGGGAGGAGCGGTTGACGCCGCATGTGCCGGAGATGGAGCGTACGAAGGCTGGCTTGGTGTTTGAGGATGCGGATGGTTTTCGGATGATGCTGGTTGAGACGGATGAGCTGATTGCTAAGGAAGATGCGACGCGGCATACGGATATTCCTGCTGGTAAACAGGTGATACGGGTTCTCGGAATAGATTGGCATGTGCAGAATACGGAGCGCTTGGCTGATTTTATGAAGCTGTTTTTGAGGATGGAGCCAGAACCTTTTACGCATTTTATTCCGAGTGTATCGCATGCGAAAACAAGGATGGGTCGTGGGAGCATCGATCATGTGGCTTATCGGGTTGAGACGAAAGCGGATGTGGCAAAATGGCATCAGAAGGCTATAGACGCGGGTTTGGAAATAGAGGAATTCGTGGATCGGGCTTATTTTACAAGTTTGTATTTCCGCGAACCGAATGGGCTGATGATTGAAATTGCGAGTGACACGCCTGGTTTTGCGATAGATGAAAGGGTGGAGATGCTGGGTGAAACGCTTGCTTTGCCGCCATTTTTAGAAGATAAACGAGTAGACATTGAATCTAATTTAAAGGAGAATGACAAATGAAAGAATTAAAAGGAATCCACCATGTAACGGCGATGACGAGTAGTGCGGAGAAGAATTATGTGTTTTATACGGAAACGCTTGGGATGCGTCTTGTGAAGAAAACGGTGAATCAGGATGATATTCAGACGTATCATTTATTTTTTGCGGATGATGCAGGCTCGGCGGGCACGGATATGACGTTTTTCGATTTTCCGAATTTGCCAAAAGGGCGTAAAGGGACGGATAGTATTTCGAAAACATCGTTCCGCGTGCCGAGTGATGCGGCGCTTGATTATTGGGTGGAGCGGTTCGATACGCTGGGCGTGGATCATGATGCCATCAGCGAAAGTTTCGGCAAAAAAGTACTGGCTTTCCGCGATTTTGATGAGCAGTCGTTGCAACTAATTTCGGATGAAAAAAATGAAGGCGTGGCACCTGGGATTCCGTGGAAGAATGGTCCAGTCCCAGCAGAATTTGCGATTTATGGTTTAGGTCCTGTCTATTTGACGGTGCAAAATAAGGAAAATATCGGCTTGGTGTTGACGGTCATTCTTGGATTTAGGGAAGTGGCAACGAGCGGCGCGGAGCATTTATATGAAGTTGGCGAAGGTGGAAATGGGGCACAAGTCATTGTCGAGGAGCGTAACGATATGTTGCCTGCGATGCAAGGATATGGAAATGTGCACCATGTTGCGTTCCGTGTCGAGGATCATGCGGAATTGGAAAAATGGATTGCGCGTGCGAATGAGTTTCAGGCGCCGAATTCGGGTTATGTGGATCGTTTCTATTTTGAATCGCTGTACATGCCGGTTTCGCAACAAATTTTGTTTGAGTTCGCAACGGATGGACCTGGTTTTGCGCAAGATGAGCCGTATGAAACGATGGGCGAGAAGCTTTCGCTACCACCATTTTTAGAGGCAAAACGAGCATCAATTGAGGCGAAGGTCCGCCCACTGGATACGAAAAGGAGCTGAGAATAGCGATGGAACATATTTTTATACAAGGGAAAAATAAGGATTTGATGCCGCTTGTTTTGCTTCATGGGACGGGAGGTGATGAGCAGTCGTTGTTGGAATTGGCGGGGATTATTGCGCCAGACGCGAGTGTGCTATCATTTCGTGGTGACATTTCGGAACATGGAGCGAATCGTTTTTTTGCACGATATGCGGATGGATCGTTTGATTTGGCGAGTTTGAAGGAGAAAACAGGAGAATTAGTGACGGAAATTAAGGTATTAGCGCAAAAATATGATTTTGACGCGGAGCATGTGGTGGCGGTTGGTTATTCAAATGGCGCGAACATCGCGGCGAATGCGATTTTGACGGATGCTGCTAGTTTTCAAAAAGCGATATTGTTCCATGCGATGCCTTCTGGTGAGGCGATGCCTGATTTCACGTTGGATCAGGCGGCTGTTTTTGTGACGGCGGGCGTGAATGATCCGTTAGTGACGGCGGCGGGATCTCAGTCTTTGATTGATGCGCTGAGTCAACGAGGGGCGGCGGTTGAGTCGCTTTGGACGCAAAATGGGCATAATTTGACGATGGTGGAAGTCGAAGCCGCGCGTGATTGGTATGTGGCCCAGCATGATTAGGATGGATGCGAACGAGTTATCACCGCAGGATAATTATAAGTTTTTGAGTGGGGCGATTATTCCGAGACCGATTGCTTTTGTGACGACGGCATCAGAAAATGGTGTGTTGAATGCGGCGCCGTTTAGTTTTTTCAATGTGGTGTCGAGTCAGCCGCCGATTGTGTCGATTGCGATTCAACGGGATAGTGGGCAGATGAAGGATACGGCGCGGAATATTCTCGAGACGGGTGAGCTGGTGATTCATATTGTGGATGAGGATTTGACGGCGGAGATGAACAAGACGGCGGCGAGGCTTACGCCAGAGATAAATGAGTTGGACGCGACGAGCTTGACAGTGATTCCGAGTGAAAAAGTGGCGGTTCCAGGGGTCAAAGAAGGCAAAATTCGAATGGAAGCAAAACTGTTTCAGCATATTCCGATTTCGAATGATGCGGGAGAACCTGTCACAGATTTGATTTTAGCTCGGGTGGTATTTTATCATGCAGATACGTCTGTTTTTGATGTAGAAAAGCAGTATGTTTTGACGGATGAACTGAAGCCTGTGGCGCGTTTAGCGGGAAATAATTACGCCAAATTGGGGGAGACTTTTGTAGTGGAACGGCCTAAATAAGAATTATATTTGGAAAACGCAGCGCATCAACCTAGGCGCTGCGTTTTTTTTTTTCTGTTATAATAATGAAGGATGAGCGAAAGGATGCGTGGAGAATGATCCAGATACGGGAAGCTTGTGAGTATGACGCGAAACGATTTGCGAAGATGCAATTACAAATAGATGGCGAGACGGATTACATGCTCTATGGCGCTGGGGAAAGAGAGATTACGACGAAGGATGCGCGAAAACGGATTGAGTTTTTTGCAGATTTACCGTATTCGCTTATTTTAGTGGCAGAGGACATGGAGACGGATGAGTTGGTCGGCTTTTTGATAGCGGATGGAAACCCGCCGAATCGGATGCAGCATAGTGTTTATATCGCTGTCGGTGTTCTGAAATCGCGCTGGGGGCAAGGTGTAGCGACGCGATTATTTACGCATATGGAAACATGGGCAAAAGCGCGTGGCGTGGTGCGCCGAATTGAGTTAGGTGTGTTGTGTGAGAATCTGGCCGCCCTGCATTTATATCAAAATCTTGGTTATGAAATTGAAGGGACGCACCGTGATTCCTTCATGATTGGCACTGATTATTACGATACATATTGGATGTCCAAATTGATTTAATGACTTGCAAACCGCTTTTTACCATGTTACAATGTGACTAATTAAAATGATCGGAGGGTTGTCCAGATGTGGTATGTTAGACTTAGAATTCCAAATTCGCTAAACGTAACTAAATAGTGCGAGAACGAGTTCAGAACAAACGGAGGATAATTCGACTACACGCGAATCGAGCGGTTGTCGTAGCTTTCCACGAGGTGTGTGCTGAACTCAACGACGGGATTGGTCTGCCTTTTCACAAAAGGAACCCTAAAACTAAATATTTTCGCGTGTCTAGATTTTTGCTTAGGATGCGTGTTGATATGGACGGGGAAGCAGATGAATTGTCTGCTTCTTTTTGTTGTGCCTAGAACTTCTTATTTTGGGGCGATGACTATCTCTATTTCCCTCGCACGTGTAAAAAATAAAAAACACTGGAGGAATGAATGATGACTAGAACAGCTATATTAGTAGGGATTACAATGCAACAAGCCGACTTTGAGTATTCGATGGCGGAGCTTGCCAATTTGGCGGAGGCTAATGCAATTGAACCGGTTGGTGAAATTACGCAAAAATTGGATCGCAAAAATAAAGCGACGTATGTAGGAAAAGGAAAAGTGGATGAAATCAAGAGTTTGGCGGATTATGAAGATGTCGACCTCGTTATTTTTAATGATGAGTTAGCGCCTTCGCAAATTCGGAATTTAGAAGAACTACTTGAAATCGAAGTGATGGACAGGACGCGTCTTATTTTAGATATTTTTGCGGAACGGGCGAAAACGAGAGAGGCGCAGCTGCAAGTTCAGGTTGCCCGATTGAAATATGAGCTGCCGCGCGTCGTTGGTCAAGGTGAGGGTATGGATCAGCAAAGTGGAAAAGGTGGACTGAAAAATCGCGGTGCTGGGGAAACGAAACTGGAGATGGATCGGCGTCGGATTAAAAACCAAATCAGTCAGTTGAATAAGGAACTGGATGGTCTCGTGGCGGAACGGCAAGTACAGCGTCGTCAGAGACAAAAAAATGAGATTCCGGTTGTGTCGCTTGTGGGGTATACGAATGCTGGTAAGTCGACGATTATGAATGCGATGGTCACAGCGCATAGCCAGACAGCGAACAAGCAGGTTTTTGAGAAGGATATGTTGTTTGCCACGCTTGAAACGAGTGTTCGCGAAATTGTGTTACCGGACAAAAAACAGTTTTTGCTCACAGATACAGTTGGTTTTGTTAGTAAATTGCCGCATAACTTGGTGAAGGCTTTCCGCTCGACGCTAGAAGAAGCCGCGGAAGCAGATGTGTTGATTCATGTTGTTGATGTGTCGCACGAACATTTTGAGGCGATGATAAAAACAACGGAGGAAACGCTGGCGGAACTGGATATTACGGATCGTCCTCTCATTTTTGCGTATAATAAAGCAGATTTGGCGACGAATGTGATGTTTCCAAGACGCGAGGGCGACAGCTTGTACTTGTCTGCGAGAGAGGACACAGGGCTTGAGTTGCTGATCGATATGATTAAAGAGCAGGTGTTTAATGATTATAAAACGGTAACTTTTGTGATTCCATTTGATCGTGGCGACGTGGTTTCTTACTTGAATGAACATGCAGATGTACTTGAAACGGCCTACGAAAATGAGGGAACGGTTCTGCGAGTAAATGCGCAAGAATCAGATCGGATGAAATATGCCGAATTTATCAGTGAGGATACTCAAAAAGAAAGCTAAGAAGCGAATTCTTTGTTATAATGGGGAAAAAGATGTGAAGGATAGAGGCTATGAAAAATAAGTTTTTAAAGGTTACAGGTTTTGCTGCGCTTGCTTTTACAGGATACGCGTATTGGTCAACGAAACAGCTCAGAACAACGAATTACAACATTGCTTCCACCAAAATTGCACCGGAGTTGGATGGATTTCGAATTTTGCAATTATCGGATGTGCATGGCGATACGTTTGGGCGCTACAATCACCGGTTGATCAAGAAGATTTGGGCGATTGATCCGGATATCATTGTCGTGACAGGCGATTTGTTGGATGGGGATGAGGGCATTAATACAGCGATAACGTTGATGCGAAAGCTTGCAAGGCGTTACCCTATTTATTATGTGACGGGCAATCACGAGGCACGAAGCGCGAATTTGGAAGACTTGTTGCCAGAATTAGAGAAAGCTGGAATTACCTATCTACAGAATCAACATGTGCATATCGAGCGTGACGGTAAATCGTTTGCCTTAGCGGGTATTGATGATCCAAGTATGCTGATTCAGAAACCGCACCAGTTTACATTCGCTGAAGAAATCGCACGTGAGGAAGAAATTGTGCAGGCGGAACTGGAGGAAGCGACAGCTGGGATTCCTGATTCTATTTTTACCTTTTTATTATCCCATCGACCTGAAAAATGGCCACTATACCAACAAGCTCCGGTTGATCTCGTTTGTTGTGGGCATGCCCATGGTGGACAAGTTCGATTGCCTTTCACGGAAGGTTTATATGCGCCGCACCAAGGTTTTATGCCGAAATGGACCGCGGGGTTGAAAGAGGCGAACGGTAAGGCGATGATTATTAGCCGCGGGGTTGGGAACGCAACACTTGTACCACGCATTTTCAATGAACCCGATTTACCAATCATTATATTGCGACATAAATGACAAGACGGGCTTGAAACACAGATGGATAACTACTGTTTCAAGCTTTTTTATGGATGGAGAGAAGTTAGTGATTTATATTGATACGAAAGACTGTTTAGATCAGACAGAGAATTTTGCGATAGAGGAATTTGCGTTACGCTATTTGGATGCGAATGAGACGTATGTGATGTTTTACAGGATGCATCCGGCGGTGATTGTTGGGAAGAACCAGAATACGTTAGCTGAGATTAATCATGCTATATAGAAGAACAAGAGGTCCAAGTTTTGCGGAGGCTTTCTGGAGGCGGTGCGGTTTATAACGATGAGGGCAATATCAGTTTTAGCATCATTACGAAAGATGATGGGGCGAGTTTTAATAATTTTGAACGATTTACAAAACCGATAATCGAGGCGCTAATCGAGCTGGGTGTGGACGCTAAATTGAGCGGTCGCAATGACATTGAGGTTGCAGGTCGAAAAATATCTGGAAACGCGCAGTTTGCAACAGGTGGCAGGCTGTATAGTCACGGAACGCTATTATTTGATGTGAACCTTGCTAATGTGGAAAAAGCGCTGCATGTAAATCCGCTGAAATTACAAGCAAAAGGCGTGAAATCCGTTCGGTCACGTGTCACCAATATTCGCGAACATCTGCGTGAAGACATGGATATCAACGCTTTCCGACAAATCTTACTGCAATCTATTTTCCAAACAACGGAGATACCAACCTATGTCTTTTCTGAGGAAGATTGGACGCAGATTCGTAAAATTCAAAAAGAGCGCTATCAGAATTGGGATTGGAATTATGGTAAATCACCTAAATTCAATGTTAAAAGCGAACAGAAATTCCCTGGTGGGCTTGTGGAGATGCGATTCCAAGTCGAAAAAGGGCGTATTACTATGGCGCAGATTTTTGGGGACTTTTTTGCGGTGGGGGATATGAAGGAGATCGAGAATAGTTTGCTAGGAGTTGCCTATACGCGGGAAGCACTGGATGATTTTTTAGAGGAAGTGAACATACCACTTTATTTTGGTAAAATCACCGAAGAGGAGCTTCGAACGATTATTTTTCAGTGAAATCTAGAATCTAAGTCTCTAGTATGATGCATTGCATAGTAGCTATATGTTAGACTATATCTATAAACTAAAGAAGGCAGGGAATAAAATATGTGGAAAAAAAATTAGTGTAATCGCAATGACAACGGTGATGGTAGGAACGCTCGCAGCTTGTGGAGATGATGATACAAATAATAATTCTAACAATACGCAACAAACATCGGATTCAGGAACAAACAGCAATTCTAATTCGAACACATCGACAACAGACTTGAACAACAAGAAATTTTCGATGAGCTACACAGATGCCGTTGAAATTTTCAAAAATAAACATCCTGAGGCTGACGTGACATCGATTGAATTGTCGCAAGAACTTGGGAAATATGTTTATACAATTGATGGTGTGGATGATTCCAACGAGTTTGAAATGAAATTCAATGCGGATAATAAAGCCATTTTACAAGATAATAGTGAGAAGCTAGATGCAGAAGATGCAAATGGTAATGAACGAGCAAACGAAAAACTTGATTTAACAGGGATTAAAACACCACAAGAAGCGATGACAGCAGCACTTAAACAACAAGCTGGAACAGTGAAAGAATGGACAATTGAACGCGAGTTAAACCAAACGTATTTCAGTGTACAAATCATGAATGGTAATCAAGAAGTTGAAGTGAAATTGGATTCTAAAACATTGGAAGTACTATCTACCGAACAAGACGACTAAGTGGTTCAGCGAGCCAGCAAACGCTCATCTCCGTCGTTAAAAGCTGTGTTCCGATGCTAACGTACAAATCGTACGCTCCGCTTCGGTACTCGCTTTTGCCTAGGATCTAAGCATTTGCTGGCTCGCTGAGGTTTGGCGGCACGGAAGTGGTGTATAGGCTATCGAAAATGGCTTGCCAATATACAATAAGAAAGAGTCACGAACTATTTTTATAATAGCGCGTGATTCTTTTTTTTAAAAATCGGGTGGAAGTGTTTGCTTTCTAGGGATGGATTAACTAGTCTCTTTATTCCCGCCTGGTGCTGTTTTTTTTGTTTATGCTGCAGCCTTTTTTATGGTCTGTGGCTTTTATTATTTGGCTTTACGTGATAAACTAGGATGAAAGAATGAGAAGGAATGAGTGTTGGTTTATGGCAGGGGAAAAGCTGGTTCGGTTTTATCGGACGAAACTTAGTAATTATAACTTAATATATGGATTTATGACGCAGCGAATCTGGATTTTTTGCTTGCTGATGGTTCTTTTATTGGCCCTCCCGGCTGCTTTTGGTTTGGCTTTTGGTGTTAGCGGACTATGGGTCGGACTTATTGGGTATGCGGTGCTTTTTTTTGCTTTTTTATTACATATTAATTGTTAAGAGAGCTCGGAAGGAATTGTGGAGAAGGTATCATATGCGTGATTTTAAGAAATTGCATATGTTGAAGCTTTGTTTGCTTCGGAATTACCTAGCGCGCAATGGGTTTGCCTCGCCTGAGGAACTAGGAATATTGCAAAAAGTGATGGAAGAGGACGACGCGTTTTTAACGAAAAATTTTACAATAAAAAATCTGGCAGCGTTACTTGTTGTGCTTATTTTTGCCGCGCTTGGTGCGGTTTTTATTTTAGAGGCAAGTCCAGAAGGGCATCGTATTTTTCTTGCAGGCATGCTGGCTTTGTTTGTTATTTTTCTTGCAGCGGCTTTGCGTATTATTGGCTATGTGATTTCGCATTTTT
Source organism: Listeria cornellensis FSL F6-0969 (assembly GCF_000525855.1). Lineage (GTDB taxonomy): Bacteria > Bacillota > Bacilli > Lactobacillales > Listeriaceae > Listeria_A > Listeria_A cornellensis. Next base: position 28,581 of record NZ_AODE01000029.1, on the reverse strand, counting down.
CTGATGCTAAAAAACGTAGTACACGGGCTTTAGCTCGGGATATTCAAGAGCTTAGCGCGAGTTATATTATGGAGCAAAACACGGAGTATCAGCCATATCGTGAGATGGAATTGATGATTGCAAATAATGATATTTTAAAAGAAATCATTGATGGGAAAGCGATATTTTAAATCAATCAAGGGGAGTCAATCGATGAATAAACCTGGGAATGAAACACTGGAAAGTAAGGCGCACCGTATGATTAAGGAGAAAATTCAGCGCGGGGAGTATCAAGTGGGGCAGCGTTTAATTGAGGCAGAGGTGTCTCGGGAACTCGAATTAAGCAGGACACCGGTTCGAAAAGCTTTTGCCATGTTAACGGTAGATGGTTACTTAGAATTTGAGGATTATAAAGGGGTTATCGTTAAAAATTGCGCAATCACCAAAGAACGATATATTGCCATGCTTGATGTTATGGAGCTACTTTTGTTGGGCACTATTGATAAAATAGAGGCGAAATCGCTGACCTTCTCTAATCATCGTGTATCGGAGAAAGCGGTTGGTTTTTTGAGGCTGGAAGATGCTACGGAGCGACAGTGCATGGAGTATCAGCGCTGGTTCTTAAATGAAATTTTGAGTTATGCCAAAAACGAATATTATTTGCAGGTTATCAATCAGTTTTATGACGATTTATTGGAGTTTGGTGAGACAGATGTATTTCAATCTGCGACCAAGCTTTTTGACAAAACGCTAGATAATTATGTGGCGTGCGGTCGTTATATTGAGACGCGTGACTATGAGGCAGCTCGCGCTATTGTGAAGCAAATCATTAACGATCGGATTTTATTTATTTTCAGATAAAAAAGGCAAAAGGAGTTTTTACATGAAGCAAGTTATACGGATAAGTTGTGCGATTTTTTGTTGTTTATTCATCGTGGCATGTGGTCAGAACGGAGCAAAGCCTTCAGAACCTGCACCACAAAAGAAACCAACCCCCGTCGTAAAAGAAGAAAAACCACCAGTTCAACTTGGAACAGATTTGAATCCAGAAACACTGCAAATCCCAGTTTTGATGTATCATTCTATCAACACACATGTGAAAAATAATCTCATTATCCCTCCAAACGAGTTTGATAGACAAATGAAATGGCTTGCCGATAACGGCTATCATACGGTGACACTTGCCGAATTGGATGGCTTGCTCAAAACGGGTAAAAATGTTCCAGATAAGCCAGTCGCCATCACGTTTGACGATGGGTATCAAGATAATTATACACAAGCTTATCCGATTCTTAAAAAGTATGGCTTGAAAGCGAATATTTTCGTGATTACAGATAAAATTGCGAAAAATAATCATTTTGATGAAGCGGCATTGAAAGAGATGAGCGCGTACGGCATTGAAATGGATAGTCATACGGTTCATCATCAGGAATTAAATCAGCTTTCTTATGAGGAACAGTTGAAGGAACTAACAGACTCAAAGGCTTTTCTGGAGCGTCTAACAGGCAAAAAGGTGAACAGCATCTGCTATCCAGTTGGTCGGTATAACGAAGATACGATACGCGCAGCTGAGGCGACAGGATATGCGATGGGATTCACGACGGAGTCTGGAAAAGCGAATAAAAAGGATGGCATGTACACATTGCCACGCATCCGAATGGTCCCAGGAATGTCGATGGAATCTGCGTTGAAGTAAAAAATGGGTCTGGGACATAAGTGAAATTCAATGTGAAAAACTCGAAAATAGAAAAGCAGGAATCATTGTATAGAGCCATTTAAGAAAGTGGCTTATACACGATTCCTGCTTATTTTTTTCTTTTGAGACCCTTTTGTCCCAGCCTCATTTCTTACGTTTTACTTCACAGAAAAGTGCTCATGTAACCAATGGAGACCCAGTGTTTCAATCTCGTCTAATTGTTCCATAAACCCATGATCCGCGCCGTCTAACTCAATCATTTTTGTGCCAGCAGGGAAATGGCTCGTACCTTGTTTCGTAATCTGTGCGAGTTCTCGTTCTAAAGCGCCTTCCGTACCATGAATCACGAGGATAGGGCAGTGAACATTTTGCAAGGTAGCTGCTTGATCCATATGATCAAAATCGGCTAGCATCCGCTTATCTAGTACAATTTCCGAACGCCAAGGATCATCGACGTAAAAAATCATGCTCCCGTTACATTCACATTGCGCAATCTGCTCGTTTGAAAAATTATCCACGTGTTGATAAGCAATAGCGCCAGTAACTGGTCCGGTCAGCACCATGGTTTCAATGTCTGGCTCATAACAAGTTAAAGATAGGCGCCCGCCAAGGCTGTGTCCCCAAAAGGCGAATTTCTTCATTCCGATTTGATAGCCATATTTTTTTGCGGCCTGTAAATCCGCGACTTGTTTCTCAAAATGAATGGCTGTATCGTCACTTTCGCCGTAGCCACCGCAATCGTATGTTAGTACGTTGTAACCGTTTTGTTGTAATTTTAAGGCGAAGCGATCGAAGCGCCCGCTCGATGATTTATTAGATAAAAAACCGTGTGTCATGATGATGATAGACTTTGAAGGAGCGGCATAAAAACGACCAACAAGTGTCAATCCGGCTTCGTTTTTGAATGTGATTCGTTCCATTTTTAATCCTCCTCGTATAATACCCAAGTGAACTACTGTGTTTTAACTGTAACGCCAAATGAGCAATTTTTCAAGTAATAATTCCTCAAGTAAGTATGTTTTGCTGTTTTTATGGGATGGGAACAGGGTATAATGAGAAGGAGTATATTGAAGGAGTGTGTTACATAATGGGAAAAGCATTGTTGATTGTGAATCCTTCCTCTGGCAAAGAGAAAGGGAAAGTATACAAGGATCGGGCGCATCAGGCATTATTGAAGCGTTTTGATGAGGTAGAGGTCAAAGAGACGCAAAAAGGTGGCGACGCGACGGAATTCGCGCATGAGGCGGCTGACAATGGCTATGAAGCGGTTATCGCGATGGGTGGAGATGGTACGCTAAATGAGGTTATCAACGGCATCGCAGAGAAGCCACATCGACCAGCATTTGGTTTTATTCCGCTGGGCACGGTGAATGATTTGGCACGATCGCTTGGTGTTCCATTACGACCAGATCGCGCGATAAAAGCGCTTGAAACAGCACGGAAGCGACCTATGGACATCGGGAAAATTGGCGATACATACTTTATGAATGTCCTTGCTGCTGGGATGATCGCGGAGGCCGTCGATAAGGTGAGCGTGGAGCAAAAAACGAAATTTGGTTCTGTCGCCTATTTTGCGGAAGGTTTAAAAGCATTTGCGCGTCACGAGTTGTTGGAATTTGAAGTGAAACATGATGACGGAGAATGGGATGGCAAGGCGGGACTAGTTATTGCTAGCTTGACGAACTCGGTTGGAGGCATGGAGCAATGGGCGCCAGAAGCTGAGGTGGATGACGGCTTAATTCATGTGTTTATTTTAACGAAACTAGGCTTAATTGATGCTGCCAAAATTCTACCGCAAATTGCGCTGGGTACGTTGAAAAAAGCAGACGGTGTGATGTATTTTTCCACAACAAAACTGGACATTTCCTGCACAGATCCTGATGTGAAGGTCAATGTCGATGGTGATCCAGGAGATACATTCCCCATTCAAATTGAAGTTTTACGAGAACATCTTGATGTTTTAGTTCCTAGCTGATACAAGCTGGTTTTTCTATCATCTGGAATACTTAGGTTCGGGGCATTCCAGATGATAGAATCAGTCAACAAGTTCGCTAATTTTGTGAAGAATGGCTTGTTCTAGCAATGGATGGTAATGAAATGATTCGCAAAGAACAGTCTCGCAGTTTGGATATAATTTCTGCAAGTGTAGCCGCTCTTGATCAATCGCAACGACATGGGCGCCTGTAAATAGGAAATAAGGCAAGATATAGATTTTTTCGAAACGAGTGACTAGTTGCTCTAGTTTTGTTGGATAACATGGTTCGCCTTTGATTTCACTGTGGAAAACAGGTAGGTGTAACTGCGATTCTAATAATTGCGACACGCTATAAAGACGGCTGGCTGGCTCATTATCGCGCTCACTACCAAGTCCAACGAGCAGGACCGCTTCTGAATTCGTGAAATTGATGTTCGTTTGTAGTATTTTTTCTTTGGCTAATGCGATTATTTCTGGATCAAAGCCAAATGTTTTGGTCATTTTGATAGTGATTTCTGGGTATTTCTTGGTAAGGGAGTCGAGAATTTTAGGGATTTCATGTTTAATGTTAATTGCTGAAAATAGGAATACTGGGACGACGATTAGTTCATCAGCATCAGCTGCGATGGCCTTCTCACAGGCGATTTCTATGGTAGGATAGCTCATATTTAGAAAACCTAGTTCTTGGATGGTTTCGGGTCTTTTTTTTTCTGATTTCGGCAATAAATGTACGAAATTCTGCATTGCCCTCGGCTAGTTGTGTCCCGTTGCCGATATAAATTATTGCGCGCAAATTGATTAACTCCCTCCAAAATTATGCATGGCGTTGCTGTATACTCTATATTTTAACCTGCCTAGAGGTGTAAGCCAAGCTGTTTTTAAAAAAAAAAAGATTTTAAATGTCTCCAAATTGTGAACGTCTGTCAAGATGTGACGAGGGTTGAGAAGTCATAGCAAACCGATGAGTAAAAGAAATACGATATGAGGAGGAAGCGATGTATGGGTGAGTCGCTAGATGTTGTCTACAAGGGCTTGGCGAACTTGAAAAACGGTTTTAAGCCAGTACCAGGGAAGCTGTATGTGACGAAAGATTATTTGATTCATAAGCCGAATGATTATTTTGCGGAGGATATCATGATTCCTTTTGAAGATGTGATGCGGATAGAGGGTGTGATGACGAAGATTTTAGGACGGGATATGTTATCTAATCTACTTGAGGTGGAGACAAAAGAGGGGCATAAATTCCAATTTGTCATTAATAAACAGAAGAAGTGGCTGATGGCTTTGGAACAAATACTTATGGAGCGTGGGGAGGTAGAAAAATTGGTTCAGACTAAATAGGGTTAAGACCAAGTGCTTGAGGGTGAGCACTTGGTCTTATTTGTATTTATTTATAAATTTGATTGAAATTCGCGACGGCACCGATGAGATTGGCGTCATTCCCGAACTCGCAGGAAACGAGCTTTGGCGCAACTTTGGCAATCGTGATTTTTTCTAATAAGTCGTCCAGTTGTGTTTGGACGGCGGGGAGGAAGTCGGGGCGTTCGCTGACACCACCGCCAATCACGATAAGCTCTGGATCGTATACATATTGCAAGTTAAAAATACCTTTTGCGAGATTGCGGAACATGGTGTCAATTTCTTCCACGGCAATTGGATCACCGGCTTCTTTTAGTTGGAAGGCTTCAATACCGCTTAGAGATGGTAAACCTTTTCGTTTTGCGATGCGTGAAGCGGCATTGACGGCAGTTCCAGTGTCACTTAGATTTTCAAGTTTATCGTTCATAATCATATAGCCGAATTCGCCACCGTGAAGATGAGCGCCCGCGTGGATTTTGCCATTTTTGATAACAGCGCCACCGACACCTGTGCCAATGATGAGGAAGAGGATATCGTTGGCTTGTTTTGCTACGCCAAGCCATGTTTCGGCGAGAGCTGCGCAATTGGCGTCATTTTCGAGTGTGATTGGCAGGTCTAATTTTGCTTCTAATAATTGTCGGAACGGGAAGTTGTGAATGTAGGGAATCGCGCTGGCACCGCCGATAATACCGCTTTCATTATCGACTGCTCCAGGACAGCTGAAGGCGATGCCCGCCAATGTATCCGTTTTGTATGTATTTTTGGTGGTTTGTAGCTGTTTTATGAGTGCGTCTAATGTGTCTGGTGTCTTGAATTTACCCTTGGAAAGGATGGTGCCGTCTTGCTCTACTAAAGCGTATTTGACGGCTGTACCGCCCATATCGAATGCTAATAATGTCATATTTTTGAACTCCTTTGCTCTGAATTAACTCAAGCATACGTGTATTATTGCGAAAAAACAAGCAAGAATAAAAGAAAAGGGGAAAAATTATTTTACAATTATATTACGAAGTGTTACAATTATGTCGTACTTATTAGAATAAGGAGGAAATAAAATGCATGTGAGCAGAACAGAGCGGGCGCGAAAAAAAACGCAAAACGCGGCGTCTAGGAGTTATTTTTACAGTCATTGCTTGCTTTTTATTTGGGGGATTAGGAAGTGCGTATCTGTTTATGCAGGCACATTCTAAGGTAACGGCAAACGAAATGAGTATGAACGAGGAGTCGACGGCGAATGTGAAGGCGAACATCGTGATTGATCCACATGCCCCGCTCAAAACGAAAATCGACTTAATTTTAAAGAAACATCAATTTAATGGGACGGCGTATGTCGTCAAGGATAACACAGCTATTATGAATCAAGGCTACGGTTTGGCTAATAGAATGACTGGGGAAGCCAATACAAGTCAAAGTTTATTTTTTATAGGGTCGATGGAAAAAGCGGTGGTCGCAACGGCTATCATGCAATTACAGGAAAAAGGACTGCTGAACGTCGAAGATCCAATTGCGAAGTATTTCCCAGAGTTCCCAAATGGACAAAATATCAAGGTCAAGAATTTTCTGGGGCACACTTCGGGTTTAGCAGGCCGTGAAAAAGGTAACAACAAAGTGACATCGCAGCAAATTTTAGAGCAGGTGGAAGCGGCGGGAATCAAGCGTCAGCCAGGTACATGGGACTATAAAGATGATAATTATGCGGTGATGGGAAGATTGGTTGAGAAGTTGTCGCATCAGTCTTTAGAGGCTTATTTAAAGCAACATGTTTTGGCGCCAGCTGGCATGACATCCACAGGTTTTGGTGATTCTTTTTTCACACATCCAAACGAATCGGTGAGTTATAAAACGAAGAATGGTGTGTTGACGAAAACAAGTTTTGTACAGGATACATCGCAATTGTTCGGTGCGGGGAACATGTATATGCCGCCGAAGGATATTTATTTGTTTAACAAGGCGTTGACAGATGGAAAACTGGTGAATCAATCGAGTTTGGCGAGTATGCTTCGTGCGGGAGCTGGGAATTATGGCTATGGTTTTTACACGCGGCCGAATTTTTATATTTCTCGCGGTGTGCTTTACAATTATGAAACGATTAACAGTTTTTCGAAAGATTATCGGGATGCTGTCATTATTTTTTCTAATATTCGGATGGAAAAAGATAACGGCGCGCTCGTGAAAGAAATTTATAGTGTGATGCAGTAAAAAAATAGATGCGATTTGCCAATTTCATGCTATAATATACAAAAGCGAAAAAACTTCAGGAGGAATTTTTTAGTGGAAATTAGGATTCAGAAAAAGCTTGCGACTGGGCAAGTTAGATTTGAAAGTGATTTCGGCACGTGTGAGGGAATTTGGAATGATGACGAGCCGGAGTCGAATCGCAAATATACGGTAGAAATCGAAATACCACAGCATTTGACGGCGGCGCAATTGGCGGAGAGCGACGAGAAGCATTGCATTTTGGAAAAAACGGAAGATGCGCATGTTCATGTTGTTGGACAACTAGAAGACTATGAAGAGGACGGTTTTGCCGTTTTGCGACTAGAGGACAGCATCATTTGTTTCAATACGCAATACGATGAGCAAATCGAAGCCTTACACGGAAAATTTATTGAATTTGAAGTAGAGCGGATTCACTTAAGTAAAGTAGGTATTTAAAAAAGTAGCGTTTGGATTTTTGTCCAAACGCTACTTTTTTAACTTTTTTCCGTAAATACTTTTAGCATCTGTTCTAAATCTTCCTCGTTACGAACGAATAGGAGTAAACGTTGACGGCCAGTTTCGATAACAAGTACGCCGTCTTCGGATAGGTTAATGCGCTCCATTTTTTTTGTATTCAAAGAAGAGGAGGGCGTAGAAAAAACCATGTTCCTTGAAGATAACGCGACCTTTTCTGATGAAACAAATATAGAAGAAGAGAATGCCCAGAATGGCTAGTAAGACTGATGTTGACGTTGGTCCGTGACGTAAGAACGCGTTCGAGATAAACAGCATCGCGATCAAACCAACGAATATGTATCCATCCCATTTCCCTCGTGAACGAAGCGGGACACTAAGAACGGTTTTACCTTTCCAAAAGTGAAGAATGACGCCATCATAAATGGAAAATAAAAACGCGCCGATAATCATGATCATTAAGAAGATATTTGTTGCATCCATACTCATTATTTTACACCTGCATTCATTGAATTCTGCTCTTATTGTATCATTATTTACCTGAAAAAGGAACCGAATCACATCATCAATCGGCTTATTTCTCAAGGCAAGGGCATGAAAAGAAATAATAGCCAAAATATCCTTGTGAAATGGCGCGTTAAATACTATAATTAGGATTCGAGTCATTTTATTCAGCAAAGAAAAGGGAGGAAAAATAATAATGAAAAGGCTACCAATTTTATTTTTAGCGCTCGGTTTAGTATTTATCGCAGGATGTTCCAGTGAGGCGACGACGGACAGCGTTACAGAGAAAAAGAAAACCGTAGAAGTAGAGAAAATGAAGGTTGTGAAGAGTACAAAGGGAACATGGTCACTTGAAATTCCGACGAACTAGAAAGCAGATAAAGAGCTTATCACAGAAGATGTAGAGCTCGCGGTAAGTCGGAAAGATGATGAGATTTCTTTAAATGGATTGACAGAGCTGAAAGAAGATTTCAAGGATTATGAAGGGGGAGTAAGTTTAGCCTCCTATCAAAAAATCGTGGAAGAAGAGTTTCCAAAAGATTACGGTGTGGAGAAATTCCCAGCATTCCAAGATGTGAAGGTAGGCGATTACCCTGCCAAATTAAGCGTATTTGAAACAAAAGAATCCGGATTTACCTATTTGAACCGTTTGTATTTAATTGAAATGGGCGATTTTTATTTACAAGTGTTAGAGTATGGACCGAAATCGAAAATGGAGAAATATCAGGTAGAAGCAGAGCAAGTGGTGCAGTCTATTAAGGAAGTACAAAAAAAATACAGAGGTAGCAAAATAGCCAGATTTAGAATTTTCAACAAAAAAAGGAGAGCACTATGAAAAAAATAGTATTAATAGTAGGGGCAGCCATTGTTGTACTTGGAGGTGTTTTGCTCTATTTGAATCACATGAATTATTGGCCATTTCAAGAGCAAAAAGAGGCTGGTATTCCAGATGGTGAGATTAAAAATATGAGGGAACTTGCTAAGACTGATGAGTTATCTTTACTTTTGGCTGCGAGTGGTGAGGTAGCTTATAATCTGAAAGGTAGCAACGTGAGTGTTTATTTTGATGTATTCCAACGAGATAAACGTGTGATCCATGAGCTTGTAACAGAGTTTGGGAGTGACGAAGATACACAACTGAGCGGTTCCCTTGTTTGGGGGATTCCTGGTTTTGATATTTTCACACCTACCGAAATCCGAGCAAAAATAACAAATGGTGGAGCGATTTCACAAGATACGTTTGTTATCCCAAAAGATGTTTTTGGGAAATTAGAGAACGCTGTGGCGCAAACACAGCCCTTTGAGAGTGGGAAGATTAAAAAAGGAGAGCGTTATATATTACAAGCGTGGGGTATGGGGAAAGGCGAAATGGGAATCAATGAAAAAACTTTTGCCAAGGAAGGTCTAAAAAACAGAGAACAAAGCGTTATCGTATATGTCGTTTTTGAATAAAAAAACAGGATTTTCCGTTATCAAAAAACGGAAAATCCTGTTTTTATTTTGCATCTATCAAGACCCAGGAACAGCAAATATTCCAAGTACATAACCTACAATACCGAGTCCAAATAACATGAAGATAATCCAAAGCGCGTTGATTTTTTTTCTTCAGCAACCACATACAAGCAAATGTTAGTCCTAATGCAAGAATACCAGGCATCAAGCTATCTAAAATATCTTGTACTGTAGTAACGGTTTTCTTACCTTCTTGGTTCGTTGTAGTAGAGACAACAAGTGGGATATCGATATTCGTCCATTTGTTTACCAGTCCACCCATAACGAACAACCCAAGAATCGATGCACCTTCTGTTAGTTTCTGGATAACACCACCGGCCATATCAGAAACAACATCGGTTCCTTTACGATAACCGTAGAACACGCCCCAATAACGGAAGCCAAGACGAATCGCGTTAAAGAGTACAAAGAATAAAATTGGCCCAAAGATACTACCAGTTGATGCAAAAGATGCACCTAGCGCGGCAAGTACTGGACGAACAGTTCCCCAGAAGATTGGATCCCCAACACCGGCAAGTGGCCCCATGAGACCTACTTTTATACCATTGATGGCAGCTTGATCGATTGGCGAACCATTTGCTTTTTGTTCTTCCATCGCTGCGGTTACCCCTAAAATCGGAGCTCCCATGTATGGATGTGTATTGAAAAACTCAAGATGGCGTTTCATTGCTTCTGCACGTTCTTCGCCTTCATATAAGCGATTGATGATTGGGACAACGGTAAAACAGAATCCCAAAGCTTGCATACGTTCAAAGTTCCATGAACCTTGGAATAGGTTGGAACGAATAAATACGGCCATTAAATCGCCTTTCGTTAGCTTTTTCTCGCCAACAGTTACTTTTGCAGTTTCATTACTCATAATTTGGTTACCTCCCTTTTTTAGTCGTCTAGGTCGTCATCCAGATCGTTCGCTGGTTTAGACCCACCGCCACCTGCAGCTCCGTATTGGGCAAGTGCTTCTTTTAGATAATATTTAGGGCTCAATTGGATGTAGACAATGGCTGCTACAAGTCCAAGAACACCAAGCGCTACTAAGTTGAACGTGGTGAAGGCTGCGACTACGAATCCTAGGAAGAAGAAAGGCATTAAGTATTTCGCTTGCATCATGTTAATTACCATTGCGTACCCGACAACAACGATAAAGCCACCAGAAACGTTTAGGCCGTTAACAAGCCAATCTGGTATAGCATTTAGCATGTCTGTTACGACACTGGTACCCATCGATAGGGCAACGATTAAAACCGGAATAGCAATCCGCATCGCCTGCAGAAGCAAGGCCGTGACGTGCAGCAGATCGATTCCCCTCAGATTCCCTGATTCTGCCATTTTATCAGCGGAGTGTTGAAATCCGACTGTAATGGTACGAACTAGAATCGTTAAAACTTGACCAGCAGCAGCTAGTGGAATCGCAAGTGAGATACCCACGCTGATGTCTTGTCCCCCTGAAATAACTAAGATAGTAGAAATTAATGATGCCAAGGCTGTATCTGGTGCAACGGCTGCCCCAATGTTCATCCAACCAAGCGCGATCATTTCCAGTGAACCACCAATAATAATACCAGTTGTCATGTCGCCAAGTACAAGACCTGTAAGTGTACAAGCAATCAGCGGACGGTGGGTTTGCCACTCATCCAAGATACTTCCCATACCACAGATACAAGCTACGAGGAAGACGAGAACTATTTGTATCGGATCCATATAAAATTCCCTCCCAATTTTGCTTTCTTAAAATAAATGGTGCTAAAGACGCGTGCTATTTACCATGAAAAAAATCATGCTTTGAGTCGCAGATTACATGCCTTCTTTATCCAGTAGTTGAATCATCATTACTTTGCTATCCGCAGCAACTTTACGGATTTCAAGCTCAATGCCTTTTTCGTTGAGTGCTCTAAAAGCAGCAACATCATCTTTGTCTACTGAAACAGCATTGGTGATTTGTGTTTTACCTTCACGAAACGCCATACCACCGATGTTCACGCTTGTAATCGGAACGCCAGCTTCGACAAAACGCAACACGTCTGTTGGGTTGGTGAAAAGCAACATAACAGGTGTTGTTTCATATTTAGGATTGTTGTAAGCACGAATACCTTTTTCAACATCCACTACATTGGATACAACGCCGGGTGGTGCCACTTGTTTTAAGAGCGTGCTACGAATTTCATCTTTTGCAACCTCATCATTACACACGATGATGCGTTCTACCTGTGTTTCTTTTGTCCAAACGGTGGCTACTTGACCGTGAATAAGACGGTCATCAATTCTCGCTAAACGGATTTCCATTATAAATCATCCTCCTCGACATTTTTAAGTGATTGTTTGAGTGATTTAACACCTTCGCGCCCCGCTGTAAGGGCAGTGTTCAGTAAATCTTCAAAACCACTTACTGTGCGCATGGACAAGGTTTCAAGCAACATCGGAATGTTGATTCCTGTCACGACATCCATTTTTTCTTTCGGTAAAGCAATTTGGCTCGCCGCATTATAGGGGCTACCGCCAAATAAATCAACCATGAAAAGAACACCCTCAGAAGCATCAATCGCATCCAATTTGTCAGTGAACTTTTGAATTAATGTATCTGTGTTTTCCCCTGGAACAAAGGTGATAAATTCCACGTTATCTTGCTTACCGATAATCATTTCTGTCGATTTAAGCAGTTCACGAGCGGACTCACCATGTGTCCCAATAATGATACCTACTGGCATATTAATTCCTCCTTTTTCTCTTTGTTAGGATTCTGTTATTAACCTCATGTACTTGCAAGGAGCGTGCCAATATTTTGTATTTGTTGATTTTGTGGTTGCTTCATGCGCCTAAATGCGGTTTCAATCATCCTTTAAAATTATGTATGCTAGTAGATTGATACGGTAGGGATGCTGAATGATATACTATAGCGTACTAGAATATCAATCCGTACATACAGTGTTTATTACCCTAATAGGATAACTTAAAAACAAAAAACTGCGAAAAAAACTTTATAAATAAAAAGTTTTTTTCGCAGTTGGCTATTTTTGGCTTGTTTGGTGTGTTTTGGTAAGGATATCATAAATATAGTATTGTTCGTCGTCTGTTAGTGATAATTTCATTGGTTGGAAACTGTCGTGGCTGGCTTCCTGAACTGCTTGGAAAGTAGTCGTGGATACGATCTCGTCGCTTGATTCATGATAGATGAGGCTATCCTTTATTACCATGCGTTCTATGGCACAACCGACATGGATGAGCAGGTTGATTTTGAGTGTATTTTCCATGGTGTAGTGAAGTTTTGTTTCTAATATGCTAGCAAATTTGAGAAGGCTAGGCAAGATTTTCTTAGGATTGAGGTAGGTTAGAAATTCGCTAAGACTATCCTCAATGACTTCGCGGGCAATCCAATTTGTCTCGCTTTTCTTGATGAAGATATCGCGTTGTTTGACGAGTTGGATGATTTGTTCCTCTCCATCTTTGGCGAAAAGGCGCTCGATTGGGAGGAATGGAATCTGCACTTTCGGGTCATGGATGCCGACAATCATTAGGATGTCATATTCTTCTTGCAACTGCTCGATTTTTTGACTGGCTTCGTGTATGGCGACTGGAATTACTTTGATATTGTTGGTCGTGATGGTTTCTAGGATGTTTTCAATGAAGGATTGCAGCTTTTCCGCAGCGCCTTCGCCAGTTGCGCAAATGGTGACAATCGCATGTGGTTTATCAGTCAACGTGGCAGTCGCTTCGGAATCGTAACCACCATAGCCACGAAAATCTTTCAGAGAATCATAAATACTATCTAAATCCATGTCGAGAATATTGGATTTGCGGACGGCTTCAATGACTGTCGCGGTGGAAACCATGTCGATTGTGCGAACTGAGATACCTGTTCGTTCAGAAATCATCGAGCCAAAACTTGTGAGTGATCCCATATCAACAAGTAGCAAGACGCCACGTCCCATATCGAGTTCGCGCGCACGTTGGGTGATTTTGTCGAGTACGACCTTAGGGCTGAGGTCAAGGGGCATATCGATGCTATCGACGAGCCCTTCGCCGAGCAACTTCTTGGCTACGTTAACCATACTTGTTGCCGTACTATTTCCGTGTGTTGCAACAAGAACGGCGACGCGATTCTCTTCTTGTTCTTTGAGCAGGGAACTAATGAGGAGCGTCAAATAGAGGACTTCCATATTGGGGACTCGAATCTGAAACTCTGCCTCGATTTCTTTTTTTTAACTCACGAGCAATGGCATAGCTCTCCGGCTTATCGTTGACGACATTTTCGATATTTGTGTATTTCAGTGGTTTGTTGCTACGGGCACGTTTTAGAAAAGAGGTGAGGTGCAGACTGAAAGCTAGTAAGAAACGCTCGTTTAACTTCTTCCCAAGTTGTTGTTCAATTTTCACCTGGATGTCTTCCGTGAAATTCAGAATATCTTCGTTCACGATTTTTAAGATGTTTTCGCGGTCATGAATGGTATTTTTAAATTTATTATAGAAGCTATTGAGGTGCACATCGATGTCCATCGTGATGAATTTCTTAATATCCTCGTCCTCCACGCCTTGATCCATCAGGATAGACGCCTTATCTTCAATGATTTTATACAGATTGAAATCAGGTTCATACTCATCGGAATTGATGAGCTGTTTGCCGCGTTCAGGCATAATCACTGTATACGGATCAAGGTATTTCGAGATTTCCTGTAATTCTTTTCTACGCCCGCTAAAATGGAAAAAGCCGTCTTTGATATTCATTGGCAATGTCTTAAAGTTAATCAAGATTTCCTCATCTTTGTCAAAACTATTTAAAAAACCTTGCGCACAGACAAGCTGAATATTCGATTTTAATTGTCCGATATTACCAAAAGTGGTGTTGCCAATCAAGGCTTTGGCGGCTTCATCTTCAATACGTAGCGGCTTACTGATACGGTGTGCTTCGTTTGAAAGTAGGTTTTTTAAGAGATCGACGCGTTCTTTGGCTGTTCGCTCTTCCAAGCTTGGTAAGGAAATCACAATCGGAATCCGTCGAACAAAAGTGCGTAACAAAGAGGACTCAGGGTCTTCCGTCGTTGCACCGATGATGAGTACGTTCGATTTGCGGCGCCGATCTGTCTCGCCAAGCTTATTAAACGTCCCCGTATCCATCAAATAGAAAATCATTTCTTGGCCCTCTGGCGGGAGACGATGAATTTCATCTAGAAACAGAATCCCACCATCTGCTTTTTCAACGAGACCTTCTTTTTCGATTTCCGCACCTGTAAAAGCGCCTTTTGTATGTCCGAAAATGTGAGACATCAGCAATTGCGGGTTGTTATAGTAATCCGCACAGTTAAAAATGATAAACGGCGACTGACTCGATAAGCGTTCGGCATGTTGCGAATAGCGATACATCAAATTGGCAAAAAGCGTTTTTCCGACACCGGTTTGTCCGACGATTAGTGTATGCAGGCCACTTGGTGGATATAAAACGGCGGCTTTGGCTTGTTCGACTTGGGTCCGCAAACTAGCATCTGATCCGATTAAGTCGTCGAATGGGCTTCGTTGTACAATATTATGATGCAGTATTTTTAGTAGTGCTTGGGAATTTTCAAACTCTAGTTCGTCATCTGGTAGCAATCGTTCGATTTTCTCTTCAATCGACTGGCGGTCAAAATAACGAACAGGTCGGCCAGCAATCTTGATGATTTTTCCTTGTCGGTGCAGTTCATTGAGCTCCATGCTGACATTATTTCGTAAAATATCGAGGGCATCTGATACTTCTGTTGCAGTAATGCCTTCATTTTGTTCCAATTGTTTCTTTATATTGTCATAGTCGTGTTGCTTTATATACTGATAAATACGTTCTATACGCTTCATGACGTACCCCTCCACTTCCTCTATTGGAAACATAGTGTATTAATAACCATGATACACTAGTGAATTTCTGTATTTAGTTTAGCATGCTTTGCTGATTTGTCAAGCGCTTACAGGTTTTGCGAGTAATGTATATTGACGAGGGATCAGGAACTAGTATAAAATGATGAAGAAATAACTAAACAGAAAATGGGGTTGAATTCCTTTGACAAAATTATTATTTATTAAAGCATCACCACTTCCGGATGATGTGTCCCGCAGTATGGTGGTAGCAAGCGCCTTTTTAGAGAAGTATAAACAAGAAAATCCGGGGGATGTGATTGAGCGTGTAGATGTTTACGAGCAAGAAATTCCGTTGATTGATGGTGCATTCTTGGCGGCCGGCAATGAGCTACGCGAGGGCAAGGCTTTTACTGATTTAGATGCTGCGATGCAAGAGCAGTTGAAGAAATTTGATGCGTTGACACAACAATTTATGGATGCGGATCGCTATGTGATTGTATCGCCACTTTGGAATCTTGGTATTCCTCCAATGTTGAAAGCTTATTTTGACACAGTGGTTGTTGCTGGGAAAACATTCCGTTATACAGCAAATGGCCCAGAAGCTTTGTTGAAAGACAAGAAAGCATTACAAATTCACGGTAGTGGTGGGGTTTATTCTACTGGTGAATCAGATCTTGAAACACATGGTGAGCCTTACATTAACACGATTTTGAACTTTATCGGTGTGGAGACATTACCGAGCGTCTTCGTGGAAGGTGTCGATTATGATCCAACGCGTAAAGATGAGATTTTAAATGCTGCAATTGAGGAAAGCGTTCGTCGTATTAGTTTATTTTAATAGGAAATAAAGGACTAGGGATTTGCTTTCGAGCGAGTTCCTAGTTTTTACTTTACTTTCTATTCTAAAAGTGTAAAATTAACCTTGTGTATCGTGTAACAATATTCCGTTTGTTTTAAAAGTGAGTAATCACTCATTATCGGTAATTTTGTGATTAAGTGAGCAATTAAAATGTTAGTTTGGGAAAGGAATGATAGGGAAATGATTCATGTTGGCTTAGATGTAGGCTCGACGACGGCAAAAGCGGTGGCGCTGGATGCGACAGGCGCCATTATTTTTCAGACGTATCGGCGCCATTTCTCGGATATTAAAGCGGTAACATTGCAAATCATGCAAGATTTAGAGAAGGCGTGTGGCGAGACGGAGATGACGTTTAAGATTACGGGGTCTTCGGGCCTTGCGATTGCGAAATTTTTGAAGGTGGCGTTTATTCAGGAGGTTATTGCGTGTACGGAGGCTGTGGAGCAGGTGATTCCAGAGACGGATGTGGTGATCGAGCTTGGCGGCGAGGATGCGAAAATTGTTTATTTCTCTGGCGGGATTGAGCAACGAATGAATAATGCATGTGCTGGGGGAACCGGGGCGTTTATTGACCAGATTGCGACGCTACTTCAGACGGATCCGAATGGCTTGAATGAACTGGCAAAAGGGGCGGAGACGATTTATCCGATTGCTTCGCGTTGTGGTGTTTTTGCGAAAACGGATGTGCAACCTTTGCTGAATGAGGGCGCGCGAAAAGAGGATATTGCGGCGTCGATTTTTCAGAGTGTGGTGACGCAGACGATTAGTGGGCTGGCGTGTGGACGGCCGATTCGTGGAAAAGTTGCGTTTTTGGGCGGCCCGCTGACGTTTTTGGATCAGTTGCGTTATCGCTTTACGGAGACGTTGAAAATGCGGGATACGGACATTATTGCGCCGGCGAATGCGGAGTATTTTATTGCGCTTGGGACAGCTTACAATGGGTGGAATGATGAGGCTGTTGAGATTGCAGATATGATTGCGCGGTTGCGAGATTTGGATTTTTCGAGTATGGCGACGGATACGACGATTTTGCCAGCTTTGTTTACGCGTGCCGAGGATTTGGTTGCTTTTCGGGAGCGACATAATCAGATGAAGGCGCCGCGCGGGGATTTGGCGAGCTATGAAGGCGATGTTTATTTGGGCATTGATGCGGGTTCAACTACGACGAAATTGGTGTTGATGGGCGCGGATCATGAGATTTTGTATTCGTTTTATGATAGCAATAAGGGGAACCCGCTACAGTCAGTGATTGATGCGACGAGCGATTTGTATGAAATTTTGCCAGAGAAGGTGAAGATTCGCCAGTCGGGGATTACGGGATATGGTGAGTCGCTGATTAAGGCTGCGCTTAAAATTGATGTTGGCGAAATTGAGACGGTGGCGCATTATCGGGCGGCGCGCGAGTTTCTGCCGGATGTTGATTTTATTTTAGATATCGGCGGGCAGGATATGAAATGCATGAAAATGAAGAATCAGGCGTTGGATAGTTTGATGTTAAATGAGGCGTGTTCGGCGGGCTGTGGCTCGTTTTTGGAGACATTTGCGCAGACGCTCGGTGTATCGATTCAGGATTTTGCGGATAAGGCGTTGCAGGCGCGGGAACCAGTGGATCTGGGCTCGCGTTGTACGGTATTTATGAATTCTAAAGTAAAACAGGTGCAAAAAGAAGGCGTTCAGATGGAGGATTTGTCAGCGGGATTGGCTTATTCAGTCGTCAAAAATGCGTTGCAAAAGGTGATTAAACTGCGGAACCCAAAAGATATTGGGGACAAGGTCATCGTGCAGGGTGGAACATTCTACAATGAAGCAGTTCTGCGGGCGTTTGAGCTGTTGACGGAGCGTGAAGTTGTTCGGCCAGATATAGCGGGAATGATGGGCGCTTACGGCGTGGCATTGATTGCGAAGGAGAACTACGAAACCGGGGAAGTGACGCAACTCCTCGTCCTTGAAAAATTGCGCGAATTTCAGGCGGAAACGTCCCAATCAAGATGTAATTTATGCAGTAATTCATGCCAGTTAACGATTACAAGATTTGGTGATGACCGCAAGTTTGTCAGCGGGAATCGTTGTGAGCGTGGCGAACGGGTGGAGTCTACGAAGAATTTATTACCGAATGTGTATGCGTATAAATACAAGCGTGTGTTTGATTATAAGTCGTTGAAAAAAGACGAAGCGACGCGTGGGACGATTGGGATTCCGCGGGCATTGAACGTTTTTGAGAACTATCCGATGTGGCATACGATTTTTACAGAGCTTGGTTTTCAGGTGAAGTTGTCGATGAAATCCTCAAAGAATTTATATGAAAAAGGGATTGAAACGATTGCGTCCGAAGCGGTTTGCTATCCGGCAAAATTGACACACGGGCATGTAATGGATTTGATTAAGAAGAAAGTGGATCGGATTTTTTATCCAGCGGTCGTGTATGAAAATAAGGAATTTGGTGAGGCGACGAATAACTTTAATTGTCCTGTTGTTGCGGGATATCCAGAGGTGATTCGCGTCAATATGGATGCGCTGGAAGAACAGAATGTACCACTGATTGCCCCATTTTTGACGTTGGATAATGAGGCGGCGTTAATAAAAGGGATGCACGAGGCATTTCCGGATATACCGCTAAAAGAGATGGAGCGGGCGGTGAAGGCTGGACTTTTAGAGGCGCGGAATTTCCGGGATGATATTCGCCAAAAAGGGGAAGAGGCGCTCGCGTATATTGAGAAAAACAAGATTCGTGGAATTGTGCTTTGTGGGCATCCGTATCATATTGATCCCGAGGTAAATCATGGGCTGCCAGAGTTGATTACGATGAATGGAATGGCGGTTTTGACGGAGGATTCGGTGTCACATCTTGGTGAAATGAAGCATCCGCTCCGTGTCGAGAACCAGTGGAAATATCATGCACGGCTTTATCGGGCGGCGAGCTTTGTCGCGGAGCAGGAGAACTTGGAAGTTGTGCAGCTGACTTCTTTTGGTTGCGGATTAGATGCGATTACGACGGATATGGTGCAGGAAATTATCGAGGGGCATAATAAGGTGTATACGTTGCTAAAAATTGATGAGATTAACAATCTTGGCGCGGCGCGAATTCGGATTCGTTCGTTAAAAGCTGCGATGGATGAACGGGCGCGAAACCATGTGTTGCCGAAAGAGATGCCGGCGCCAAAACCACGGGTGATGTTTACGAAGGAGATGCGAAAAACGTATACGATTTTGGCGCCGCAACTGGCTCCGACGCATTTTGAATTAGTGGAAGCTGCGGGGAATGAGGTTGGCTATAAGTTGGAAGTGTTGCCTGCCGTGACGCCGCGCGCAGTGGATGAAGGATTGCGTTATGTGAATAATGACGCGTGTTTCCCTGCGATTTTGACGATTGGACAAATGATGGATGCGCTTAAGCATGGGAATTATGATTTGGACAATTTGGCGGTTTTGATGACGCAAACGGGTGGTGGTTGCCGCGCGACAAACTATATTTCAATGCTGAAAAAAGCGTTAGGACAGGCGGATTTGGATCATATTCCGGTGATTTCGCTGAACGCCAATGGCTTAGAAAAACAGCCGGGATTCAAAATTACACCAAAGGTCGGCGTGCGTTTCTTGGTGGGGCTGTGCCTTGGTGACGGTCTGGATCGGATGCTGTATAAGACGCGTCCTTATGAGATGATTCCGGGTAGCGCGAATAAACTGCATCGCCATTTTATCGAAAAGGGCAAGGAGATGTTGGCGAATTATAGCCAGGCGGCGTATGCGGAATTTTGCAAGGAGATGGTGATGGCTTTTGATAGTTTGCCGTTGAAAGAGGAGGTTAGGCCAAAAGTTGGTGTTGTCGGTGAGATTTTAGTGAAATTTCATCCTGGCGCGAATAATGATATCGTTGGCCTGATTGAGGAAGAAGGCGGGGAAGCGGTCGTGCCTGATTTTGTCGATTTCTTGCTGTATTGTTGCTACGACAGCCATTTTGCGGCGAATACGTTCGGGATGTCGAAGGTGAAATCGTTCGCGAAGCATAGTTTGGCGATTCCAATAATCAATAAATATCGGAAGCCGATGTCGGATGCTTTGCGGTTGAGTAGGCGTTTTAAGGCACCTGAAAATATTGAAGTCATCGCTGAAAAGGCCAGTCGGTTGTTGTCGCTCGGAAACAAGATGGGTGAAGGCTGGTTCTTGACGGGTGAAATGATCGAGTTGCTGGATAGTGACGTGCCGAATATCGCTTGTCTGCAACCATTTGCGTGTTTGCCGAACCATATCACAGGCCGTGGCATGATCAAAGGTTTGAAAAAAAATGTACCCGGCGGCGAATATCATGTCCATCGATTACGATGCGGGTTCAAGTTCGGTCAACCAGCTAAATCGGATAAAATTGATGCTTTCCATCGCGAAGAAGCAACTCGAAACAGCAACCGAGCCTGAGTCGAAAGTTGTCGTAAAAAAAGAAGGCTTCCATCCGAAAGAAAAAATTGTTGATACAGCGAAACGTGTTCGGGATTCTGCGCCGATTGAAAAACTAGGCAGTACGGTAAAACGGGCACGTGAAGCGGCCCCTGTTGGGCACATCGTGGATAAAGTAACGGCTTCAGCTGAATCTGAAAAAGTACAAACAGAATCATAAGCATAGAGACAGGTTTCTTGATTATCAGGAAGCCTGTTTTTAATGTAAAAAAGTTCACAAACAGGAAAATAGCTAAACTTACTACTTCATTGCTATAATTTGAACGTAGAACGGGTAAATGAAAACAGGAAGGGGGGATTCACGATGATATATTTCGCGAAGCTTGCTGGAATCGCCTTTGTTGTCTTTTTAGTGATTGATGCTGTGTGGCTAGGGCTTATTGCCAAGAATTTATATAAGCATTATTTGGGCGATTTGATGGCAACGAATATGCGATTTGGCGCGGCGCTTTTGTTTTATCTTTTGTTTGTTGGTGGGATGGTCTTTTTTGTTATTGAGCCAGCGCTTGCAAAAGACAGCCTCCAGTTTGCGATTTTTGCAGGAGCGTTTTTAGGATTGCTTTGTTATGCGACATACGATTTAACGAACTTGGCGACGCTAAAAGATTGGCCGATGCTTGTCACGGTGATTGATTTATGCTGGGGCGCGTTTATTACGGCAGCAACGTCGGGTATTGTATTCTGGCTAGCAAAAGTATGGCAGATTTCATGAAGGTGGGGACGGGAACAATGACGGATTTTTTAGATAGTAAAAAGTTGTATCATGCCTTTTTAGGTGGTGCCAGGGCGGTTATTGATGCAAAGGATGGGTTGAATGCAATCAATGTTTTTCCTGTGGCAGACGGTGATACTGGAAGTAATCTCGCGTCGACAATGTTATCGATTGTGGAAGAGTCGAAAATCGCTGAATCGGCAAAAGAGACGCTATATACGATTTCAGAGGCGGCTTTATTTGGTGCTCGCGGGAACTCAGGGATTATTTTTGCGCAATATGTGAATGGTATGCATTTTCATTTATCGGATGATAAACGTGTTTCGTTGGGCTGTTTTGCGCGTAGTGTCGCGGGCGGTGCTGATTATGCGTATAACGCGATGGGAAATCCGGTGGAAGGTACGATGATTACGGTGATTCGGGCGTGGTCGGAGGCGATTGCGCAGGCGAAGGATCATGGTGCTACTTTTCAAGAGGTGTTGGTAAATGCGTTGAAACAGGCTAAAGCGGCTTTGGAAAGCACGCCGAATATGTTGCGCGTTTTGCGGGATAATGGGGTTGTGGACGCTGGTGCGAAGGGTTTTTTCACGTTTGTTGAAGGGTTTACATCGGTAATTAATGACGAGGCATATGTGGCGGAGACGGTGAGCTTGTCGCGATTGGTAAAGGAGGAAGTTTTGGATCAAGCGCCTGTGTTTCGTTATTGTACGGAGGTTTTGCTACAGGGGGAAGGGTTCGACGCGGACGAGATTCAGTCGGGATTGGCGTCATTTGGCGATTCTCTGATTGTCGCGGGAACGGATACGAAAATTCGGGTACATATTCATACGGATGAGCCGCGCGAGGTTTGTGCTTATTTGGCTGATTATGGCGTGATGATGCAGCAGAAAGTGGATGATATGCAGAATCAATTTGACGTGATTCATCATCGGAAATATCGGATTGCATTGGTGACGGATTCGGTGGCGGATTTGCCGCAGAGCGTGATGGAGGAATATCAGATTCAAGTTATCCCGCTACACATCGCGCTTGCCGGGAATGATTATTTGGATAAAATCACGATGGATACGGGCACGCTGTTTGAGCGTCTAGAGGACAGTGATGCGTATCCGACTTCATCTCAGCCAAGTGTGAAAGCGGTCGCGAATCAGTTGTCATTTTTGGCGAATCATTATGAGCACGTGCTTGTTTTGACGGTATCTGGGAAACTTAGCGGTACGCATGAAACGGTGAAAAAAGCGGCTGCGAGTGTATCGAGTGATATTGTGGTGTTGGACACGCGGCAAAATTCGGGTGCGCAAGGATTGCTCGTGAAGGCGGCTGCGGAAGAAATTGCGCTCGGGAAAACGTTTGCGGAAGTGCAGTCGTTCGTGATGCAGAGCATTTCGCAAACGAAGATATTTGTCAGCGTGCCTAACTTGGATGCAATGATTCGGTCGGGGCGTCTCGGTGAAAAGGGTGGCGCGATTGGGAATACGCTAGGCTTGAAGCCAGTCGTTTCATTGTCTGATACGGGTGCTGGAACGGTGAGCGATATTGCTTTTAGTTTGCTGGGAAGCACGAAGAAAATTGCAGCACGCGTGAAGAAGATGCTTGCACAAGGTCAAATCGCGGAATATGCGATTGTCCATGCACACACGCCGGAACGAGCGGCGGAATATGAAGCATTGTTTACGCAGATTGTTGGGAAGTCGCCTGCCTATGTGATGGAGATTTCGTCCATTATTGCGATGAGTGCTGGGGTAGGCTGTGTGGCGATTGCGATTCGGATGCAGTTAGATGAAGGGGAGGAAATATAAGATGATATATTGGATAGCAGGCTTATTATTATGGATTTACTTTACAATTCTGTTCTTATGGGCGCAAAAATTAAAAAAATAACTCGATTGTAGATTTAGCGTGGGGACCGGGATTTGTTATCGTCGCGCTCTATACGTTTTTTTTTCGGTGGCGAGATGACGACGCAAGGCTTGATTGTAACCATCTTCGTTTTTATTTGGGGCATGCGCTTGTTTCTACACTTAGCGAATCGGAATATCGGGAAGCCAGAGGACTATCGCTATGTGAATATGCGTAAACGATGGGGGACTCATTTCGCTAAATTGAAAGCGTATTTGAATGTTTTTATTTTACAAGGCGTGTTGCTTTATATTATTAGTTTGCCAATTTTGCTTGTGAATACAACCTCGGCAGACGCGCTCGTATGGTGGAATTATGCGGGAATTGCCGTTTGGATTATTGGCTTCTTTTTCGAAGTGGCTGGAGACGAACAACTGCGCCGTTTCAAAAAAAAATCCAGAAAACAAAGGCAAACTCATCATGACGGGACTTTGGAAATATACGCGTCATCCAAATTATTTTGGCGAGGCGCTTAGTTGGTGGGGCATTTTTCTAGTAAGTATCACTGGGGTAGCAAGTCTTTGGGGCATTATTGGTCCCGTTATTATTACGTTGCTACTTTTATTCGTATCTGGCGTGCCATTACTCGAGAAGAAGTACAAGGACCGCCCCGATTTTCAGGCCTATGCCAAACGAACGTCCAAATTTATTCCAAGCATTCCAAAGAAGGCAAACTAAAAGTAAAGGGGTATGCAATTATAGCCATTTTATGTATACTTTGTGACGGTATTGTCCAAGCACTTGTAATCGGACTGGATTCCTTTAGAATAAGATGAGTGTGATAAAAAGGTTGACAATGAGGAGTGTAGTACATGAAAAAAAAAGCTTATTTTAATGTCCGTAGTCGTTTTGACAGCTGTGATTACCCTAAGTGCATGTGGAAGTAGCAATACTGTAGAACCAAAAGAAGCAGCAGATATCGCTGTGAATACGATTATCTTCAATAAAGATGTCGAGAAGTACAAAGATACATTTGGTAAAAGTGCTACAGCTTTACAAAAAAGCTATAAAGAAAGTTTCACAAAAAGGTTTGCAGCGAATATAAAAATAACGGATGGCAGTATGAATGATGACATAGGCGAATTGTATGATGCCTATGTAAAACGCGCAAAAGAAGTAACAAAATATACATCAAAGGTAACAAATGATGATAAGAAAAAACCAACTGTTGAAATTTCGGTAAACGGTCTTGATATGGCTAGTTTACGAGCAGAAAGATCGGCCGCTTTTAAAGCAAAAGTGAAAGCAGACCCATCTATCGAAAAAGATGCAAAGAAAAATGCAAAAGCGGTCATTGCAGGTTATAAAGCAACGATTCCAAAAGCAGAAGTAAAGCCTTCCCAAAAAAGCAGTCCAAGTAAAGCTGAATCTAGAGGCGAACAAAGAACATTGGAAGATTAAAGATGACGAAACATTTGCAAACAATTTGTACCGAGCCTTCTTTACTGGAACAGGAACAGCGCAATAAAATAATTTTGAAGTGATCATGTTGAGAAAGTGTATAAAATTAAACTGTTATTTGATATTTTCCCGTCTAAATACTTGTAATCTGTTGGGATTCCTTTAAAATAGGTAGTGTATGAAAATAAGGTTGGGAAAAAGGAGTGTATCACATGAAGAAAAAGTTAGCTTTAATGCTTGTCGTTGTTTTAACAGCTGCGATTACCCTAGCTGCATGTGGAAGTAGTGCTGTAGAACCGAAAGAAGCGGCAGATATTGCTGTCAACACAATCATCTTCAATAAAGACACAGATAAGTTCGAGGACGTATTTGGTGAAGATGCGAAGGACCTAGAAAAAGAAATCAAAACAGGCTTCAAAAAAGGGTTTACAAGTAGCCTAAACATTACAGATGGTAGTATCGATGATGAGGTTGATAAATTATACGATACGTTTGCTAAACGCGTAAAAGAAGTAACAAAATATACTACAAAAGTAACAAATGATGATAAAGACAAACCAACTGTTGAGATTTCTGTTAACGGCCTTGATATGACAGGCGTACAAGCAGAAATGACAACTGCTTTACAAGCCAAAGTAAAAGCCGATCCGTCGATTCAAACCGATGCGAAAAAAGCGGCTACTGCAATGCTTGACGTTTATCAAGAAACAATCGCAAAAGCAAAAGTTTCTGAGAAAGCCGTTAAAGTGAAAATGAATCTAGAATCTAACAAAGATCAGTGGAAAATTAAAGATGCAGACAAGTTTGCACAAAATCTTTATTTAGCCTTCTTCACTGGTACTGTTCAGTCGTAAAACACTGATACAAGAAAAGGAAGCACGACCAACTCTTTATTTTGAGGGTTAGTCGTACTTCCTTTTTTGTTTATCGCTGTCCAACTGTGAAACGGGCGCGTATATGGTTTGCATTTTCTGCTTCGTCCATAAGTGCAATCGCATAGTCTTCCATACTGATGTAGCTGTTTCCTTTTGCATCAACAATGAGTTCGTCTGTTCCTATTGTATAAGTACCTGTGCGCTCTCCTGGCTCGAACAATCCTGCGGGGCTAACATATGTCCAGTCAAACGTTGCGTCTGATTTCAAGTGATCTAATTGAATCGCTTGTGCAGCTCCTGTCGCGTAGTAGGGAGCTTCTTTGAAAGATGGTGTATCTAGAACGCGAGTCCCTTTATCATCTACCAACGAGCTTGCTGCACCACCGACAACGATGAGACGAGGCGCGATCGTTCCATTTAATTCTGTAATCAGATGATCCACCGATTTCCAATGATTATCCGATGCTTCAATTGGCGCGCTAAAAGCATCCACCAAAACATCAAATCCAGCGACATCTTCCTTGGTGAGACTGAAAATATCCTTTTCCATAACTGCGATATCATTATCCGCTAGTTTGCTAGCATTACGGACGATGGCTGTTACTTCATGACCTCGATTTTTTGCCTCGGTTAATACACGTGAACCTGTACGACCTGTTGCTCCGATAATTCCAATTTTCATAATAAATAACCTCCTTATAATTACGTTGTAACTATAATTGTTACAACTGTTGATTTTAGTATATCGCTAATCCTATAAAATGTAAAGGATAAAGTTTTTGTTAATAAAAAGAGGCAAGAAGTCGTTGATAGACCTTGCCTCTTAGCTATTATGATACCGTTGCTTTTTTTTAGTTTTGATGCGATAACTAGGTGGGAAATTGTGAAAATTAGCAAGGCGGCCCAGATGAAAAGGAACGCGATGAGTTGTGTGCTGTCGAAGGCTTCGTGGAAAACAAAGACGCCGAGTATGAGCATGAGCGTCGGCCCAACGTATTGAATGAAGCCAAGCATCACGTAAGATATCCGCCTTGCACTTGTTGCAAAAAGGAGTAGAGGAATTGCCGTAACGACGCCAGCTCCAAAAAGAACGAGATTTGTATCGAAACCGAATCGCATGAAAGCATCTTGCGCGAAAAATACTAAAAAGATGAGCGCAAATGGTGTCATAATTAGTGTTTCAATCGTTAGCCCACCCCACGCGCTGATGGGTACTAATTTTTTTAATGAGTCCATAAAGGCCGAATGTGACAGCCATTGAAATAGCAGCCCAAGGGAATATACCTTGATGAATGGCTAAAATAAGAACACCGATAGCCGCAGATAGTACGGCTAACATCTCGCCACGGCTAAGTTTCTCTTTTAAGAAGACGGTAGCAAGTAGCACGTTGACCAATGGATTAATATAATAGCCGAGACTTGCGCTGATGACATGTCCATCATTGACGGTGAAGATAAATATAAACCAATTCGCCGTAATTAAAACGGAAGCCACCGAAATCGCTACAATTAATTTGGGACGTTTCAAGATGGAGATGATTTCAGTCCATACTTCTTTTGTTTTGCCAAGAATTGCGATAATGGCAACCATGAATACAAAGGACCAAATAATTCGGTAAGCCAGAATTTCGCTAGCTGGAACTGCCCCAGCCATTTTCCAATATAGCGGTAATACTCCCCAGATAGTATAAGCCCCAATAGCAGCTAATATACCTAACGTTTTTTTCTTTTTTCTGAATGCATGCCCTCACCTTTTCTATTAAAAAATAATAGAACCATTGTAACACATATTTGGGGATGAAAAGACGGAAATCAAGTATAAGTTGCCGAAATATTTTTTTTTCGCATATGATAGTGGGAGGACAAATGGGAGGAGGTGTGTGGATTATGCTGACGAAAAAGCAATTGATTGATGAGAAAAGAGAACAATTAACGCCTGATAAACAAGCGTATATGAAGACGGTGGAATGGGTAATTGCTGGGGAGAAAAATGTGTCAGAGCAAGAGAAAGATGCATTTGTGTTACAGGCGATGGGTCAACTCGTAGCATCAGAAAAAGCAAATCCCGCTCAGGTTCTGGGGATGGATGCAACAGCTTACGGTAGGCAATTGACGAAACAAAAGGCGGAGCAATCACCAAATACAAAGACGGATTATACGAGTCAGATTCCGTTGTTTGTTTTGATAGGAATTTTGGCCATGAGTCTCTTTTTAGTCGCTATGGGGATTATCGGCCTGGTCACTAAAGATAGTGTTATTTATGCAGGGACATTTGTGTTGACCGTTTTGATGGTTTTTATTTGTATCGTGTGTATTTTAATAGGCGGGTACATATTGTGGAAGCATTATTCGGTCACAGAATCGAAATCAATGGCTGCCTACTTTTTAATAGGCAGTGGTATTGTCGTTATGTATGTTTTTGTACTTGTATTCTTGTTGATGATTTTGCCAGACCTAGGCCCCGTAATGAGCGGCGGAGCTTTGCTTGAATTGATACTAGGCGTTGGAGGATTTATGACAGCGGCACTCGCATGGAAAAAAATCCAGAAAAATAAAAGGTGAAGTTAGGATACTCATAATCAAAGTGGTACCCATGTCAAGGACACTTGTAAAAAAAGAATTAAGCACTTGCTAGAAGATGGTTTCTGTATTGTACAGGAGCCATTTTTTGTTTGCCCAGCATGGGCAAACTCTAACGGGTGAAAGTCCCGAGTGCGACCGAGTAGTGGTAAGCACCTAGCCAACAGCAAGGGTGTCCATGGCGACGTGGAATCTGAAGGAAGCTCAAGGCAAATCTCTGGTCCGACGAACAGAAATCACATAGAAGGCGCCATGCAAGGATAAGGTTGCAAAAGAAGCCGAAGTCCAATA
>NZ_AODE01000028.1 GCF_000525855.1 Listeria cornellensis FSL F6-0969 | reverse complement strand
AAAATCGCTATGAAGACTTGTTGGTGAAAATGAAATCGATGGCTGGCGGTTCCTCACTTGGACAGCAAATCGGCATGCAATTAGGGATGCAAACCGCGATGGGGCAACTACAACACGAAATGCAAATCATAGAACGCTATCTTGATTTTGACATGAGCCATCAAAATGTGATGCAAGATGTGCTGAGCAAGTTGTATCAAGTGAAACAAGGATTAGCAGAAATTCAAAGCAGTAAAGCATTTAATACAGTAAGCCATACATTCAACACGAAAGCATTGAATATGGGCTGGCTGAAAAATCTCACACCAGAGAAAAAAGATCCGTATGCCAAGTATGAGAAAACATTACAAGGTAGCTATTGGGTACTTACGAAAAACGGTAAGACCGATGCCGAGGCAGCAGAAGCAACGATTGCTTACAATAAAGGAATTAATGATGGTACAATTATAGTGCCAAGAGATGCCAATGCAGACTTTGATGCCGAGCGAATCAAAGGCGTTCTTGAAGGATATGATTCGATGACTGGGAATGATATAACGAGTATGCAAAGTTTCTCTATTCTTGCAGGGATGGCAACTGGATTAGTTGCGATTAGAGGTCGTGGTAAATTTTATCCAAAAGCAAGTGTATCAAAAATAGAATCTAATTTGGTAATCAGGGAATCAAAAGCACAAAAGAATTTTAAAGAAACCAAACTGAAACCAATCATTGTTCCTAGCGGTGTGAATAAAGCGCAATACAATGTCATTCGAGATGTGGAAAGCGGTGGTGTAAAACTGATAACCACCAAGAGAAAAGGAAATTATGGCGAGATGAAAATGGATGTACACTATGAGAGTACTACCTACAAGCGAATTAGCTCAGATCGCGTTACTAGTTTAAATGATAAAATAGTCAAGGGAATTGATGGCGTTTATGAAAATGCGAGTCCACCACCTAAATATGTCATTGCGGAAGCTAAATATAATACATCGAGATTAGGTAAAACAAAGGACGGTAAGCAAATGAGTGAGAAATGGATTCTAGGTAGTGATAGATTAGACAATGCAGTTGGACCAGAGATTGCACAAAAAATTCAAGATGAACTCATCCTGAATCCAGAAAATGTTCAAAAAGTATTAGTTAAAATAGATAAAAACGGAAATGTAGTTGAATCTGTGCTAGATGAAGCTGGTAAAAAAATTAAGGAGTGAATTTAGTGAGAGACACATTGAAAGATGAAAAATATTTTGAGGAAAAAATACAGGAAAACAATAAACTAATAAAAAAGTATCAAGATATGTTACAACAGCTTCTTCAAGAACGAGGAGAAAATGATCCTAGTATTGAACGCGTTCATATTGTGTTATTGAAATATTATACTGCTAAGATTAATTGTCTTTATTCGTCAGGACACCCAATAGAAGACATTAAAGATGTCTACCCGTTTTTCCTGAACTCATTTGAAAGAACTTGGGAAAAAGATACTGGTAGCTATGTACAATTACTGTGGGCTATTTCATTAGGAATATTAGTTGGGGCTTCAAAAGAGCAGTTCCAACAAATAGAAAATATCATCAAAAAAGAGGAGTTTCATGATTATCTAATTGATTACTTATTGCATCAAAACAACAAATATTGGGAGATAACGACACAAGAAATTTTATATCCTAATCCTTATAAAATATTGGAAAGTGTTGTTCATGAAAAAAAATAAAGAGTCTGCTGTAAATGAGCTGAAGTATTACCTTGAAAAAGACTGGTATAAGGGGCATGATGATGCAGGATGGCATGATTCGCATAAAAGTAAATTTGATACTTATAGTGGTTATTGGAGTTATGAGAGCGGTGCAATTGCGAAAGTACTACAACTCGATGATGAAGTGTTGAAAAATGTTCCATACTATCCATATGATTTAGTTCATTACAACAATTGATTAAAATTGCCAACTTCTAACTCTTTCGCATAGGAGTAGTTTTATGCGAAAGAGTTTTTGTGTCGCCGAGTAGTCAATTGCTATATCTAACTTTATAAGGGTTCTTATCACCGACTCAAATGCTGCAATTCCTTCACCAACAAATCCACATATGTGAACGTTTCGCGAGCAATGAAGTAGTCGAGCAAGGCTTCGTCGGTGAAATTTGGGAGTTCTGTGACGTAGCGTTTTTGGTCACGCGAGGCACCGGACAGGATGATACGCCGTGATTTTTTTTGCGTTGGCGCTGGCAGATCGTAAATTACTGTAGAGTCGTCCGCGTTCTTTGATGTACCAGCGCTCTTTTTTTGTGTAGTCTCGGGCGACGGTTTTGTTTAGGGCGGCTTGGGAGATGAAGCGCTTGGTGTAGACGCCGTGGTACATGCAGAGCCAGACTTCGAAGCTGCGGCCGGAGACGAATAGTTGGGTGTTTTCTCCGAGAGCGGCGAGATTACGAATCTTTTTCTTGACGTATCGGAGGTTGGAGCGGTCTTCTGTGAAATCGAGATCGGTCACTATGAAAAATTTATCATCGGGATGGGCGCTGAATTTCAGCGCTTTTTTTGAATTTGGTTTCTTGGGCGTGTGTGTAGATTTTCAGTTGGTAGTTTTTAAGTCTGCGTTGGAAAAGTAGTTTGAAATAGTGGGCTTCGCAGCTGTTCGGTTTGATGCCACCGCTGTCTTCGGGGATGAAAAGGTGGACGATTTTACGAATTTCGCGGCTCATTTAAAACACCTCCGGAACGGCTCCAAAACGACCGTCTAAATAGAGATTCGTCCAATTGTGGTTGTCGTAGGTGATTTCATGGAATTCACTAAGGCTGAAAACTTCGCTGGCCTGGGTTTCGCGATCTTTCTGGATGAAAATGACTTGTTCTTTGGCGAAGCGATCGGGATTTAGCAGGAGCGGGTTATGGGAGGCAATCAAAAATTGTGCTTTTTTGTCGTTTTCTTGATGGATAAATTTGTTTAGTAGGCCTTCTTGGATTTTCGTGTGGTATTTGTTGTCGAATTCGTCGCTGATAAACAGGATTTCATGTTGCAACGCGTCGAAAAGCCGGATCGAACTTTCTAGGAATTTCTTGGTGCCATCGGATTCCATGCTCATGCTTAGCGGGTATTTCACGTCGTCCACGATATGCGCGGTGCTAATTTCAAAGCGGCGGTTTTTCTTGGTTGTTGCGATGAGTTGAGCTTTTACATCATCGGAAAAAGTGGCTTGTTCAATGGATTCGACGAGATTATCGGTCATGTCGGTAACGGAAAAATCTTGAATCGCAAAATCGAAATCGTAGAGGGTTTCTAGAATTTCTTGTTTGAAATCGCTGTCTTTGTTGATTTGCTCGGCGAATGCTTCTAGGGACTCGCCGTCGAATTGCTTTGTTTGGAAGCCTTTGGTGACTTGGATGGCTAGGGATTCGGCGACTTTATAGGCAGGGGATGTGGTTTCTTTGCTGAAATAAGCTTTGTTGATGTCGTGGATGAGCATGGACAGGATGGATTTGTATGTGATGTTCTCTTGTTCGATTTTGGTGAAAAGGCTTTTTAGTTGGGTGTTTTTTTTTCGGAATTTGGCTTTTTAGGCGTTCAAAAACGATGATTGGCTTGGATAATGTTGTTTTGAGTATCTTTTTATACGTTAGGGATTCTTCTTGTATTTCCAAGTTTTGGGTGTCGATGGCGAGTTTGTAGGTGTATTGGATGTCTTGATTTTCTTGGAAGTTGGGCTCGATAAAGGTGATGGTGAAGCGGCTGATGGTTTCTTTCGTTGGTGAGAACTTGAAGGCGTTGGGTGTGATGTTAAAATCTGTTTTTTCGGTATAGGTATGGCTTTTTTGGATCATGGTGCGGGTGAATTCGAAGGCGTAGAGTAGGTTTGTTTTGCCGGATGCGTTGGCGCCGTAAAGGATTGCGCCGTTTAGGATGCTGCGCTTTTTCTGGTTGTCGTAGTAGGTGTAGAGTGTGTTTTGGTTGAAAATATCGGCAGGGCTGTAGCTGTGATCTAGGGTTAGGCTTATTTCGTCGTGGATGGAAAAGAAGTTGCTGACGGTTATTTTGGAAAACATCGGATTCGACTCCTGTCGTTTTTGTTTTATTATACCATCTGGGGAAAAAAGGTGCGTTTTTTTGCATTGTACTTTGAAATTAGTCAGAGAAGCGAGTTATATTCATATTTCTGCTATTAAATGTGACAGAAAATCGACAATTTCCAGTTGCTTCTAAAATCGACCTGTTTCTGTGGTATACTAGCCGAGATTGTGGAAAAATGGGAGGGTTTTGGATGCAGGAATTGTTAAAAAATAAAAAGGTGTGGGTGGTATTAGCACTGTTTTTGGTGTTTATTGTGATACTCTTGTTAGCGCTTCAACAGTGCTCGCGGGATGGTGCCAAGGGGACGAAGCCGGTGAAAATTGCGCAGGATTTTAAACAGGATTATGCGAAGTGGTCGGATTTGAAGTTGAATGGGGACATTTGTCAGCCGGTTTATTTGGCGGAGTTACGGGAGATGGAGACGGGTTTTCGGGCGGTTTATGTGAAAGCCAAGAAGTCTGATGTTTGGGACGGATTATCGGAGCAGGATCGGAAAATTTATTCGGCTTATGGCAACGTTGGAACGGAGCTGAAAGTCATGAATGATGCGATTGAGGCGCGGGATTATAAGAAGGCGCAGGTTGTTTTGACGGGGATTTTGGAGATAGAGAAGAACGTGAAGAAGGAAATGACATTATAAAGGGAGACGGGGATTACATATGAAAAAGGGATTGAAGATTTTATTGGTGACGCTTTTGCTATTTTCGATGATGCCGTGGCAGTTTGTGCAGGGCGCGATGAGTGTGGAGAGTGAGTTTGGGAATTATTATGGGAAACGGTTGGCATCGCAGGATAAGGTGACGGTGGCGGATTTGGATAAGGATGCGCAGAAACAGTTGAAGGATGGGGCGCGGACGGAAAGTGTGACGGTAGCGGAGAATGAGGATACTGCTAATGCGGATGCGTTGCGGTTGTTTGAGGCGGAGGCGCCGAGTGTGACGGATGGTTTGACGGAGGATTGGGCGGCTGCTGGGATGGATGAGGTGGTTGCGGATCGGACGGAGAATACGAAGACGTTTGTGAATCAGGATACGGGTGAGGGTGAGACGTATTATTTCACGGAGCCGGTGCATTTTAAGGATAGCGCGACGGGGAACTGGGAGGATTTTGATACGACGCTGGTGAAGGATGGTGCGAAGGCGTGGACGGCGAATGAGACGGCACGCCCGATTGTGACGCCGAAAACCGTGACGGAAGATGTGATGCCAACGCTTGGTTTGGATGGCGCGGATGTGGCGGTTCGGCCGAGTGGGGATGCGGATTTGACGCAGATTGCGACGCAGGATAATCGGATATTGTATGCGAGTGAGGATGCTAAAACGGATGCTTTTACGATGCAGGCGGATAGTTTTGGGATGGAGCTTGGGCAGTATGTGAAGGCGGGAGACGAGACGGCGCAATCGGTGGCGTTTGATTTGACGGTTCCGGATGGCGTGACGCTGAAGGATGATGCGAAGCGTGCGGCGACATTGATTTATCGTGGCAAAACGTTGATTGGCGCGATTGCGAGTCCTGTTTTGGAAGATGAGACGGGTTCTGTGATTGATACGTTGTCGGCGAAAACGGTGAAGACGGCGGATGGCTACAAGCTAGAGGTTGCGGCGTTTAGTACGGCGAATGTGACGGGAAGCTTGCTAAGGTCGCGGTTTCATTTGTGAGTACGAAGATTACGAACGGGATTGAGGCAACGAGTTTGCGCCAGTATCGGGATGATGTCGCGTATTCTTTTCAGCCGTACATGTATATTGGATACGATGATGGGAATAACTCGGGAACGCTTGGTGCCGCTCATTTTATCACGTATGGTGTCGTGAAGGTTCCGGATAGTGAGATTAAAAAAATTGGGACAAACCGCGAAATTGAGTCGGCGGAGCTTTCTCTTTTTAGAAGTGGAACGGAAGGTTTTTGGGGGGATCGTGCGAAGGATGGCAGCGGCAAAATTGTCAAGCGTCAATTTGAGGTGCACGGGATTACGAAGGACGTTGGGGCGATTGATGACCTGACGTATGGCAAATTCCAGAGCCTTGGTTTTCCGTATGGTCCACCGGCGAATCTAGATGGCAACGAGACGTATATTGGCGGGATTGATGATGCGAATCGTCGGGTTTCGTTTGATATTACGACGGTTGCGAAGGATTGGGTCAATGGTGGGAAAAATAATGGCGTGATTGTGAAAACGGCGAAGGTGAATGGCTTTGAATTGCCGTATTCGCAGGCCGATGTGTTTGCTGCGCCTAAATCTGGTGTGACGAGTGAGTCGCCGTATGTGGTGTTTAAGCATCGCGAGCGTCCGCCGATTGATGCGGATATGCCACTCAAGGATACGACGCTGTATTTGCGTCCTTTTGTGAGTGCGAATAATGATGGTATGCTTGATTTTACAGCGCTTGGCATGGACGGGGTTGGTCGTCCGGATGCGAAGATAAATTATAAAATTGTCGATACGTCGGATAAAAATAAAGTGACGTTTAGCGGGACGGATCCGTCGATAGGGCGGGATTATTTGTTCCCGGATTATCCGAAGCTGAACAATTTGACGCAGGAGTATCGCGAGTTGATGAGTAATTGGCAGACGAATACGCTACTTTTGAAGGGTGCTCTCGCGGAGAATCATTTGTACCAAGTGGAGGCGGAGATTAAGGACGGGAACGAGTCAGCGAGCAAGAAGTATGATACGTTTCAGATTTATAGGGTAACGGGGATGGATTCGTTGCCGCGTTTGTTGAAATTTTACGGGATTTCGAACAAGCGGTCGCAGTTTATGTTGGATAATAATATGAAGGATGAGCTCTTGGTTCAGGGGAATTTGGTGTTTATTCGGAATCCGCAGCAGAATGCGGGCAAGGCGTATCAGACGGGGAATTATTCTTCGGCGGATAAGATGCGACTGGATGCGCTGGCGGTTGGGCGTGGGAAACACTGTACGTTCGGATATGAGCCGATTAATTTTGATAGTGGGAACTTGCTTTATGATATGGAGGACGCGAAGTGGTTTGATTTCGACGGCGAACGCACGATAACGCGGACGTATAATTCGATGGGGCAAGGCAAGGATAGTCCGATGGGGCGGAACTGGACGTTTAATTTGGCGGATCAGCTTGGTTTCCTTTCGGACGGAACGGTGATGTTGACGCGTGCGGATGGCGGAAGTGTGTTTTTTGACAAACAGACGAACGGGACTTTTAGGATTGCGGAGGATGAGCCGCTTGCTTTGACGAAAAAGTTGAGTAAGGATGGTGCGCGGGAGTTTGAGGTTGTGAACTCGGAGACTGGCGATGTGTCGCTTTTTGCGGCGAATGGACTGCTTTTGAAAACGACGGATCAGGCGGGTCATGTGACGGTGTATTCGTATAATACGGACGGTGAGTTGACGAAGATGGTGACGGGTTCTGGGAAAGTGCTGACGTATGCGTGGGATTCGCAGGGGCATTTGAAGGAGATTACGTTACCGGATGGTGGCAAATTGGCGTATTCGTATGACGCGGACGGGAATTTGACGAAGCTTGTGGACCAGACGGGAAAAGTGGTGACGTATCAGTATGATGACGCGCATCACATGACGTCGTATAAGGATCATGACGGGAAATTATTGATTGAGAACGTGTTTGATGCGGATGGTCGTGTGACGAAGCAGACGGATGGCGAGGGGAATGTCGCGACGCTTGCATACGCGGACGGGAAAACGACGACGACGGACTTTAATGGGAATAAGCAGGTGATTTATTTTAATGAGCGCTTGCAGACGACGAAGATTGAATACGCGGATGGATCGGTGACGGAGAACGTGTATGATGGGAAAAATCAACTGGTTGCTTCTGTGGATCAGCTGGGAAATAAGACGACGTTTGTGAATGATGCGAACGGGAACGTGACGAAAACGGTTTATCCGGATGGGTCGACGGAAACGGCGACTTTTGATGGGAAAAATCAGCTTGTGCGGGAAACGGATAGTCTTGGCGGGGTGACGACGTATGACTATGATGCGGCGGGCAACGTGGTTCGGTCTGTTTTGCCGAATGGGGCTGTGGAGAAGTACGTGTATAACGTGGATGGACAGCTGATTTCGGAGAAGGACGGGAATGGTGCGACGACGAAAACGGCGTATGATGCGGATGGGAATCCTGTGCGCGAGACGGATGGCCGTGGGAATGTGACGGTGTATGCGTATGATGCGTTGTCGATGCTTAGCGTGGTGACGGATGCGAATGGTGGGAAAGAGAGCTATTCGCGGAATGCGCGTGGGGAATTGACGCGGGAAGTGAATGCGCGCGGGGACGTGACGGCGTATGGCTATGATGCGAACGGGAATAAGGTTAGCGAAACGGACGCGAATGGGAATAAGACGGTGTATGTGTATGATGCGTTGGGTCGCTTGACTTCGGAGACGAATCCGATGGGTGGCGTGACGAGCTACGCGTACGACGGGAACGGGAATAAAATCAGTGAGACGGACCCGCTTGGAAACAAGGAAAAATTTGCGTATGATACGCTGAACCGGGTTGTGAAAGCGACGGCTGCGGATGGTGCGGTGATTCGTTACACGTATGATGCGCTGGGCCAGAAGTTGTCGGAAGAGACGGCGGATGGGCAGAAAACGACGTATGAGTATGACGCGAAATCGGGCTATATGACGGCGGAAACGGATCCGAAAGGGAATGTGACGGCGTATGCGTATGATGCGGATGGGAACGTGACGCAGATTACGTATCCGGATGGCACGACGGAAGCCTTTACGTATGACAAAATGGGGAATATTACGCGTTTTGTGGATCAGGAAGGCAATGTGCAGGAGTACGAGTTTGATGCGAATGGCAATACGACGAAGCTGAAAGAGGCTGGGCGTGTGTCGACGTATGATTATGATGCGAATGGCAGTGTGGTCGCGGAGCGTGATGCGGCTGGTGGCGTGAAGCAGTACGCGTTTGATAAGGTGGACCAAGTGCAGACGGAGACCGATGAAGTTGGCGCGAAAACTCGCTATGTGTATGATGCGGATGGCAATGTGACGCGGATTACGGATGGCAATGGGCATGCGGTGACGCTGGCTTATGACGGGGAAGCGAACGTGATTCGGGAGACGGATGCGGAAGGTAACGTGACAAAATATACGTATAATGCGCTCGGATTGGTGGCGACGGAGGTTTCGCCGACGGGGGATATTACGCAGTATCGCTATAATAAGAATGGCGATCTGACGGCGGAAATGGATCCTTATGGGAACGAGACGGCGTACGAGTATTCGAAAACGGGCGACGTGACGGCGATTGTGGATGCGCTTGGAAACAAGACGACGTACGCGTATGATGTTCGTGGCAATGTGACGGAGAGCGTGGATCCGATTGGCCGGAAAACAACGTATGAATATGATTTGGCAGATAATGTGGTCAAACAGAAAAACGCTGATGGTACGGTTTCCACTTTTGCGTATGATAAAATGGATCGTTTGTTGGAGCAAAAAGACAATACGGGACAAAAGGAAAGTTATGCGTACAATAAAATTGGCGATGTGACGCGCGTGGCGGATCGTAAAGGCCGGAGCGAGACGTATGACTATGATGCGTTCGGAAACGTTGTTGGCGAGACGGATGTGCGTGGGAATAAGACGGGTTACGCGTATGATGCGGCGGATCGGTTGGTCGCGCAGCAACATCCGGAGGGCACGACGCAGAGCATGGCTTACAATAAACGTGGCGATGTGACGTCGGAGATTCTGCCAAATGGTGGGAAGTATGCGTACACGTATGACGCGGAAGGCAACATGCTGACGGAGACGAATCCGCTCGGCGAGACGACGCGCTATGGCTATAATGGCAATGATGACTTGGTGAAAACGACGGACGCGGCGGGCGCTGTATCGAGCGTGACGTACGACGCGAACGGGAATGTGATCAAAGTTGTCGATGAAAATGGCGGCGTGACCCAGCAGAAATTTGATGCGACGGGGCTTGTGACGAGTCAGACGGATGCGGAAGGAAACGAGACGCAATTTGGTTATGATCCGCTGGGACGTTTGACGACCGAGATTGACGCGGCTGGCTTTAAGTTGCTGAATCGCTATGATGCGGCTGGTCGTTTGACGGCGGAAACGGATAAGCGAGGGAACACGACAATTTACACGTACGACGATGCGGATCACATTTTGGTGGCGAAAGAGCCTGCGGGAATTACGTCCAAATTTGAATATGATTTGCGTGGAAATGTGTTGAAAGAAATCGATGCGAACGGCAAGGCGACGAAATATGCGTATGATAAAGACGATTTATTGCTTTCGGAAACGGATGAAATTGGCTATAAGCAGAGTTATGCGTACAACCAGTTCGGCGATGTGACAGAGGAAAGCGACAATCAATCGAAGCAGGCGATCGTGAGCTATACGTACGATAAATTTGGCCAGCAGACGTCTGAAAAAGATGCAAAAGGCAGAATGACACGGTATTCGTATGATAAAACGCAGCGTTTGACGGCGATTACGTACCCGAATAAACTGTCGGTTGGGTATTCGTATGATAAATTAGACCGCGTGACGGCGATGCGTGATGTTCGCGGCAACGAGTCGAAAGTGCAGTACGATAAGGTTGGCAACGTGACATCGATGATTGACCCGGGAAATCAGGCGTATCAGTACGCCTACGATAAAAAGGGAAACGTGACGAAAGAAACGGATCCACTGAAAGCAAGCACGGAATACCGCTACAACAAAAATGATCAAGTAGTGAGCATAAAAGACCCAACAAACGCCGTGACAACGTATCACTACGACGCGCGCGGACTGTTAGATTCCGTGAAAGACGCACGCGACAACGAGTCAAAAATGAAATACGACGGCAACGAAAACGTGACAGAAACCACGGACGCAAAAGGCAACAAAGAACAGTTTAAATATGACGCGCTGGATCGGATGACCACAGCGAAGAACCGCCTAGGTCAAACATCCACGTACACCTACGACAAAGTGGATAATCTGACAGAAATCAAAGACGCCAAAGGTTTTGTCACGAAATACAGCTACAACGACCGTAGCGATATGGTCAAAGAAGTGACACCAGAAGGCAAAACGGAGAAATACGCGTATCGCTCGATGGTTCGCTCCAATCGGAAACGAAACCAGACGGCAGCAAGACGACCTACAAATACGACGAACTGAACAATCTGGTCGAGCAACAATTCGACGGTGGCGGCTACAAATACACGTATGACGAAAACGACGAGATCAAAACCGCGACATCCAAAGACGGGACGGCGACCTTCACGTACAACAAATACGGCGATGTGACGGCGGTCAAAGATGCGAATGGCGAAACCCTGAAATACGAATATGACACCATTGGGCGCAAAACCGCGTTAGTGTATCCAGACGGCACCCGCGTGACCTACCGCTATGACGACACAAACCAATTAACCGATGTCATCGAAGCAGACGGCAAGAAAACCACCTACGACTACGACGCCAACGGTTTACCACTCGCGATTCACTACAGCAACGGCACCAAAACAACCTATCGTTACTCCGCAATTGGCGAAACCGAACACGTCGAAACCAGCAACAAGTCCGGCAAAGTCATCGCGTCGTTCGATTACGTCTACGATGAAAACGGGAATGTCACCAAAGAAACGATCAATCAAAACGGCAGCAAACAAGTCAAAACCCACACCTACGACGCCGACGATCAACTCAAAGACACAACGATAAAAGCAGGCAAAAACACCGAAGTCATCACCTACATCTATGACGCCAACGGAAACCGAACCAAACTAAAACGCGTCAAAAACGGCAAAAAAAACCATCGAGGATTACCACTATGATGACGACAATGTGTTGGCAATGATCCAAGCCGATGGAGACGCCGATACAACCTACACCCATGACAAAAACGGAAACATTACCAAAAAAGCACTAAGAAGTGGTAAAGTAGAAACATACACGTACAACGGTGAAAACCAACTCATCCAATCCGCTGACAACGAAGGCCACGTCACGACCTACAGCTACGACGCATTTGGCAACCGGATTGGCAAAGAAACGATCACCGACAAAACCAAAGAAGTCACAGGCACCCTCAGCGAATGGATCACCACCTACGACAAACAAGCCAAAGACAACTTAAAAGTAACACCAGGTAAAACAGCCACAGAAGGCGCGACAACGAAGCAAAAAGAATCCACAACTAAAACCGAGAGCCTAGCCAAACAACTCGAAAAACGCGCGTCTGGCGATTTTGAAGGGTGTTCTCCAATCGCCGAAGAAGGCAGCGACGTCGTGACGAAAGACAACAGCACGAAAACAACGACATCTGAAGAAGGCACAACCACGAAAACCAAAGACGGCATTCAAGGCAAAACAGAGCTGAAAGAAAGCGATGGTGGCAGCTCGACAAGCACCGAACGCACGACAGAAACAACCAAATCCGTCGGGTACCAAGCCATCACAACGATTCGCTACATCAACGATCTCACCCAAGAATACACCCAAGTCGCACAACTCGACGAAACCACCGAAGACAACGGCGAAACGACGGAAACCAGCACCGATTACCGCTTTGGCGAAGACGACCAAATCCTTGGTACCGAAGACGAAAGCTACCACGAAAACGGCTTGACAGACATCGTGGGCAAGATCGATGCAAGCGGCGAGGAAAGCACAGATTACGACTATACCGATTACGGTACAGCAATCGCAGCCGCACCAATGGCCAACCAAATCGGATACCGCGCGCAAATGCACGACACTAGCGACAGTCAAAACTTACGCGCACGGAATTACGACACCAACACCGGTCGATTCCTACAAGCCGACAGCTATCGCGGCGCCCTAGACGATCCACGAAGCCAAAACCGCTACATTTATGGCGGCAACAATCCCAATTCCTATGGCGATCCGAGCGGTCACTTCATGAATTGGCTGAAGAAAAAAGGGAAGAAACTCAAAAACAAAGCCAAAAAAAGCAGCGAAGAAACTCGGCAAGAGCATTAAAAAAAGCGGTGAAAAAAAGTCAAGAAAGCTATCAAGAAAACCGTTAAAAAAAGTGAAGCGCGTCA
The DNA here is from genome assembly GCF_000525855.1 of Listeria cornellensis FSL F6-0969. Taxonomy (GTDB): domain Bacteria; phylum Bacillota; class Bacilli; order Lactobacillales; family Listeriaceae; genus Listeria_A; species Listeria_A cornellensis. The sequence goes on along the minus strand of NZ_AODE01000028.1, from coordinate 63,871 downwards.
TCAAGAAAATCAAGCGAGCGGCTAAAAAAAGTCTACAAAAAAAATCAAACGTGCCGCGAAAAAAAGCAGTGACAAAAGTCAAACGCGCGGTGAAGAAATTCAAAAAAAACTGCCACAAAATCGATCAAGCAAATTGGAAAAGCAGCGAAAAAAAATATACAAAAAAAGCAAAAAAAAATCACCCAGAAAAAAAATAAAAAAAAATCAAAACGCTCCGTGAAAAAGACCATACAAACATTCAAAAAAGTTGGTAAAAGCATGCTTGCTAAAGGAAAAAGCCTTGTTAAATCTGTACCGAAAAAAGCAGGTAAATACGTAGGGAAGACCATAGCAAAAATAAAAACCAGCCCAACAATCAAAAAAACTAGTCAAAAACCAAATTGCACATCAAATACGCCTACAAAAAGTATGGACATCCGTCTGTAAAGGCATTGCACCACTGAGTACAGGTATTGTCGATGGCCTAGCAAGTAATGGAACCTTTGGAATTGTCGGGACAATCGGTAAAAATGAAGAGGTTAATAAAGACAACAATCTCTATCACATCGGAAAAGTCTTAACAGACCTTGGCAGTATTCTTATAGGGAATGTAGGAATGACAGCTGGTTTGACGCTAACAGGTGGAGGTGCAGTTGCAGCGGTTCCAAGTGGGGGCTTATCCATTGGGACAGTAAGCGCTGGCGGGCTAGCCCTTACTACAGGAAGTGCGGCATTAACCACAAGTGGATTTAAAAACCTTATTAGTGATGGTAGAGATCTCATTTCTAATATTAAGAGTGGGTCAGGAAAATCAAAAACTAGTAATCCAACAAACATAAAAATGGCAAAGGACAATTATTTGAAACAAAACGGAATTGATGCTCATGAAGTCAAACAAGATGTAGTAGGGAAAAAGAATATAGCACAGTATGATATTTATATTGACAAGGATACTGGACAATTATGGGTTTACAGAAAAGGTGGAAAAGGTGAGGGTATTCCGACTGGCGAATACATTAAGTAATAATAGCCCAAACTGGATTTAGGAGGTATTCAATTGAGTAAAACAACCGTTAAGGCAGAATTTGTCGCAGAGGGAGACTATTTGGAACCAGAAATTATATCAGGATTAATGCAAATTAATCCTGATGAAGCTTGGCGTAAAGGAGAGCAAATAGCAAACAAACAAAAGAATAGGCGGACGGGGAGTTGGTCAATAGGGACTAATTTTGAAGAGTCATTTGATGTTAATGAGCAACTATCTAAAATAACAATTATGCTAGAATCAAAAAAAGATGCGTTGCAAAGCATGAGAGAAACATACAACTTAGAATATGCTTTTATAATTACTATAAAGATAGAGAATAATTCAAAACCAGCCATACATTTTAATAGTGATCTGATTCGCTTTGCCGATCTAATAAAAGCTGAGATAGGAGTAGATTTATATATTTACTCCTAGATAAGAGCATCATATGACTTAAAACAAAGGTATCCAAATAGAAAACTAATCCCATTTGCTAAAAGAGACGATAATGACGATATGCCTTAAGCTTAAATTAAGGAGATGATAAAATTATGGATTTTTTTATTCAAGCAAATACACCACGAAAAACTGGGGCTTTTGAAGATGATGATTATGATCTATCGACTGCTATAGAAACAATATTCCCGATGCTTACAGAAGATGCAATTCTAATCTGGAATCATATATATGTTCCTTTATCATACAAATATGATATAAGCTGTATGATGGATGATATAATTAAAATGATAAATAGTATAAGATCATCATCCTCAGGAGAATTGCAAATCAGATGGCCATCAAATACATTTGCATGTACATGGGATATAGTATGGGAAAATGATGTAATCACTGTAGTGGCTTTTTGGGAAACAGTTGTAAGGGATACGGTGGAATTGTTGAATGCAAAAAACAAGCATTACTATGGAATCTGAAAAATTCATGAATGAATGGAAACAGCTACTGAGTAATGTCCGAGGAGCATTGTTGTTCTCAGGCTATGATGTTAATGAATTGAGTGGTATGGACAATTTTATCGAAGAGTACAATGCAATAAAAAACTTAGGAGTATTATATAATTTTGAAGATTAGTTTTATTGAGATGATAGTGTGTAATTTAGACTGTTTTATATCTAAATTCTTGTAGGCCTATCATGTGAAACAAGCCAAGAGAAACACTAACAGTTCTCTTGGCATACATATAGATGATTTACTAATGGGGGATTAAAATGGCAATATGGCAATTTGAGTTTGATGTTATTCCTGAGAAAGAAAAAAATCATAAGGAAGGAGCATGGAAAAGGAACATAATTTCTATAGAATCATTACAATATTTAGAAGAAATATTACCTAAAGAACCTAGTTGGACGGGGGATATATGTCAATATGGAAAAATTGATGAGACATGCATTGAATTTTTCTATGATGACAATAACCTATCAGATATTCATGTCAAATTGGATTTGCGAAACTTAACCAAAAAGCATTTATCAACAATCATTAATTTTATAAAAATTAATGATGCTGTATTAATGGTAAACGGGTGCCATGTGAAACCGAGTTTGGTAGATATTGCGCAAGAAATAAAGAAATCCCAAGCATACAGGTTTATTAATGATCCTTTAGAAACCTTACTTTCTGGATATGGTAAGGATGATTAGTCAAATTAATTTAACAAAGATGTTTTTATAAATATCTTTATGCGAAAACAAACCAAGAGAGTAATAATAGCTCTCTTGGAGTACTTTTCAATCATATAAAATAGTGGATGATGCTGGTGCTCTGTCGGTGTATGAAACGACTGATTTTAAGGTTATCAATGAGGATCTTACTGGTTATGTATTACAGCGAGGCGAAAATGAGTATGTACATAATTTGATTGCTTATCCCAGTTTTTATGAGGATTATTATAATGATAATAATCAAGCTAGAGAAAATTTGATGAGGGTAATGCAAGGGATTTATGAGAAAGATTGCTCGAAAGAAGATTTGGTAGATTTTATTTGTTGTGATGATTATTCTGATGATATGAAGTGCATTTTTCTGGGATTTTAGCATCAAGAACTGAGGAAATTGATACGGTACTATTATTGGGCTACTTTCATTTAGAATATTTAAGGAAAGATATGATATTGACGAAATCATTGTTTGTCTTGTTGGCTAGATCTAAGAATGAGGATGTGTATCATTTCTTTTTAGCGTATCTTCCTGAGAATGCGGGGCTATGTGAAGAAATAGACGAGATAGTTCGGATTTATTTTGATAATTACTATTGAGACGTTGATTAGTATTTTTAAAGGGGGAAATCAAGTTTGGATAGAGACGATGTTTTGGAGTTGGCGAAAAATATTAATCATGAATATGAAGTTGGGATACGGTCGGAAATTAATTCTTTTTTTGAGTATAGAGAAGATGTGGCTGTTTTTGATTTAGTCTTTAATCGTGATGGAGATTTTTTCAGTTGGATGTGCAAATAAAAAATTTAGTCATCATTCTGCGGATGATCTTTTCCTAGCGCTAGTCCGGTTTATTGAATACAAAAACGCGACATTTTATGTGCAAGAAAGAAAGGAGAATATGACATGTTGTCAAATGCTATCAAGTACGCATGACAAAAAAGGTTTCCTTTTAGATCTGAAAATTGGCTGATGAGTCCGAATTATTGTATAAAACGGTGTAGACGGGATCAATTCCACTGATTAAAGATAATTATTTACGCAATCAATATCTAATTTTATTGTTGTATCTTTATAGTAGTACTTGTCGTAAAAAAACTTTTTTCGGGTTCTAAAGTATAGTTCAGGCTTGATATACTTGACTTGGTATAGCAGCTTTCTTAACATTTAAAAATCAAGTTCTGCAGAATTATCATGAATTTTTTTACCTATATCCAATGAATTAACCCAAGAAAAGTGATTTTCTGCTCTCGGATACATGTAAGCGCTTCGTTTGAAGGTGAATAGACTAGGCAAAATATTGCTAATTATGTATAATACGGTATAGGGTATCAATCAGAGGACAATAGGAGGTTTTGTTTAGTGAATAAACAGCTAGTTGCTGAATCATTTTCAATAGGGCGTTTTGAGGAAATATATTCATACTTATCCGACTCCATCGAATGGAATATTGTTGGTGAAGATACTATAGCAGGAGTAGAAAGTGTAATTAGTAAATGCGAGAAAACAAGTGTGTATTTTAAATCAGTCACTACAAAATTCACTATCAAAAATATAATTATGGAAAATCATCAGGTTGTCATAAACGGACTGGCGGTTTTTGATAAAAATGATGAAATATCTTGTATCAATGCGTGTGATATATATACTTTTAATGACAGTGGACTTCTTCAAAAAATTGAGTCTTATTGCATTGCTGTAGAAGAAAATTTGCCAAATATACAATAAAGCACAGAGCCACTGATGGTAATCAATGATGGAATTAAACATTAATCTAGTAGAAAACAAGAATATATATACTAGGAATAAAGTATTCAGCAACAATTTAAAATAATGAAGAGGTGCTTAAATAATGATGAAAATTGCGTTTATCTGTATTCACAATTCTTGCCGTTCACAGATGGCGGAAGCATGGGGGAATAAATTATTAAGTGATATTAGTGAAATTTACTCTGCGGGTACGGAAGATTATCCCGAAGTAAAGCCGTTAGCAGTAGCGGTTATGAGTGAAGTTGGGATGGATACCTCAGATCAGTATCCAAAATTATTAAAAGATATGCCTCAAAAGCTTGATATTTTGATTACTATGGGGTGTGGAGTGGAATGCCCATATGTGCCAGCTAATTATAGAGAAGACTGGGGTTTAGATGATCCAAGTGGTGGTCCGATTGAAGATTTCCGTATTACTCGTGATTCAATAGAAGAAAAAGTTATGCAGCTTAGAGAAAGAATCTTAAATGGAGATTTTAAGAATAAGCATGCTAACTGAATATAATATTAAGTGAACTGATTTTCATGATCCAAAAACGTCGCAGCCCAATGGTTTTCAGATTACTCAAAGATGCCATTTTTACACGTTAAAGGAAATAACCATCTATGATATACTATATCTAATATATATTATTTAGAAAGAGGTGCAAGATGAAGGCATACTTATTAGATATTACATTACGAGATTGCGAGCCAGGGATAAGTCGGCGCGTTATTTTGCCAGCAGAAATTACTTTTGAACAATTACACCGTGTGATTCAGGCAGCCATGGGATGGGAGGATTCTCATCTTTATGAATTTATTTTAGACGAGGCGCAAACACAAATTTTAGATGATATGGTTTATGATGATATGAAGGCGCAACAAAAATATTATCAAACGCTATCTGTGAAAGATTTAGCGAAAATGCCGAATCCTTTTTTAGCAAAATTAAAGATTCGTAAGCCTAGGGCGAAGATTGATCAGTATCTGGAAAAAGGAATGGTTTTTCAGTATGTCTATGATTTTGGTGACGATTGGATTCATGATATTCAGGTAGTAGAAATAAAAGACAATTATGAAGTTAATTATCCAGAAGTGTTATCTTTTGAGGGTGGTTATCCTATCGAGGATTGTGGGGGCCCACCTGGTTACGCAGAAATTCATCATGTCATGTCCAATCCCAATCATCCGGAATACGAGGATATGAAAGGTTGGATAGATCCAAATTGGGATGCTCCATATGATCTGGATTATGCAAATATCTATATGGGGGCCTATTTGCAATTAAAACGGAAATAGGTAGGATGCTTCGTAATTCGAAACGTGTATTCTGCGCTATATCAGAGATGGAATGAATGAATAAAGCCCCTATCCCTGGCTTGAGATGGGGGCTTCATTTTAGTTATCTTTCATGATAGCCATCATTCATACATCAAGTACCTTTTTCATCTCTTGAAGAGAGATACTTTCATCTTTCACATAATCTGCGGGCAGTGCTTTTTTGTATAAGTCTAAGTCGATTTGATTTTCTAGGCTTTCTAGAATTTGGTTTCGACTAAGTTCAGATATGGATATTCCGTTAAAATCGGCCATTCTTTGGATAAATTCTTTTTCTTCATCAGAAACGCAAAATGTGATAGTAGTCATTGGTTACGACTCCTTCCGATGTATGTGCTTTACTTTATAAAAATTGTAATACATATGTGTACAAAAAGGAAGTCTGAGAGTTTACAACATCAATCGTGTTACTAATTTTAAAGGAGCAGTCAAATGCAGAATAACAAAACGAAAAATAATCAATACTTACTGAAGAAGTGGGCACTGGCCTATGAGTATAAACAAAGGGGAAACGAATAAAAATCCGCAGAGATGCTAGAACGATGTAAAAAGACTGCCCCATTCGGTATCATGCTGCACAAAATGAAATCTTAATATGCTATTTTCCTTCTTCAAAATACCCCAACAAAAAATCACGGAACAGTTTCTCGGACGGCGACATGTTCCGTCTTTTTGTCGTGATAATCCCAACCGACCGCCGCAATTCCTGATCCATCAGCGCAATGCTCCGCGTTTCCTTAAATATCGCCCCATCCAAAATCATCTCTGGCAAAATGCTAATTCCAAGCCCAGCGCCAACTAACCCCTGAATCGTGTGGAAATCGCGGCTTTGAAAAATCGTCTCGAGCTCAATGCCCTTCATCCGCGCTGTATCTTCTACTAAATGATACAAATCGAAATCTTGCGGGTACAAAATAAATTTCTCGTCAGCCAAATCCGCAAGCGCAACCGAATGTTTCCCAGCCAACCGATGCCCGCTCGGCACAATCAACTTCAACTTCTCATCAAAAAAGCGATGCGGCATAATCTCGTCATCTTCCTCTGGCACCGGCGATAAAAACGTCACATCAAGCGCTCCAGTCACTAACATCTGCTTCAAATCCCGATTCGAACCTTCCATAAAGCGATACGTGATTTGCGGATACTTCTCCCGAAACGCAGAAATAACGGCTGGCAGAACTTTTGTAGCAATCGAGTTTGGAAGTCCAATCCGAATCTCGCCAATCGTCGGGTCGGCGTATTCTTCCACGATTGCCTGGGCCTTTTGCAATTCCTGTAAGCCGATTTTGGCTTGGCGCAAGAAATCCTGACCTACCGCTGTCAGTTGCATGTTGCGGCCAATCCGGTCGAACAGCTTGATTCCGAGCTCTTCCTCGAGTTTTGTTATCTGTCTACTGACGGCAGATTGGGCGACGTGTAAATTTTCCGATGCTTGGGTCATATGTTCCACGCGCGCCACTTCGATAAAGTACTTCAATTGTCGTAACTCCATTGCTTGCCTCCGATTCATCTCGAAATGAGATCGTTTTATTCTATTATATATATTGTTTCGATAAATGAAAAGGATTAGAATAGATATTACACCAAAACGTTACAAATTAGAAAATAATGGGTAGAATATAGAACGGGATGGAAATACATAATTACGGTCAGTTAGTTGGGGATCGAATTATCTGAACTCTTAAAAAATAGGCACGAGGAGGAATTAGGATGAAACAGACGAATATGCCTGAAAAACATGGATTGTATGATCCAAAAAATGAACATGACGCTTGTGGTATTGGTTTTGTAGCGAATATTAAAGGGCGTTCTTCGCATAAAATTGTCGAGCAGGGAATTCATATGCTTTGCCAGCTGAAGCATCGTGGCGGCGAAGTTGGTGGGGATACGGGCGATGGTGCGGGGATTCTTCTGGAAATTTCGGATGATTTCTTCCGCGATGCTTGTGCGCAAATCGATATTGTATTACCTGAAAAATATCATTATGCGGTTGGGATGTTTAATTTCCCGCAAAACGCAGCACAACGTCAAATTTTACAAGCGGCGACGGAGTGTTTTATCGAGCAAGAGGGTCAAACGTTCTTAGGATGGCGCAAGTTGCCAACGGATGTGACGAAGGTTGGGCTGGGTGCGCAAAAAACGGAACCGGCTGTGTATCAACTTTTTATCGCGAAGGATGAGGCGCTGGATGAGGAAGCTTTTGAGCGCAAATTATACTTAATTCGGAAACAGGTTGAGAATTTTGCGATGGGCGATGCGCGGATTACGGAAACGTTTTATGTGCCGAGTTTGTCGACGCGGACGGTTATTTTTAAAGGGATGTTGACGCCGGAACAGATTAATCAGTATTATTTGGACTTGGCGGATCCTGCTTATACGTCGGCTTACGCGCTGGTGCATTCACGTTTTAGTACGAATACGTTTCCGAGTTGGGAACGGGCGCATCCGTATCGTTATTTGATTCATAATGGGGAAATTAATACGCAGCGCGGGAATTTGAATTGGATGAAGGCTCGTGAGAAACGCGCGGAATCGGATTTGTTTGGCGCGGATTTGGCGAAACTTTTGCCGGTCATTGATGAGGATGGAAGTGACTCGGCGACGCTTGATAATGCGTTGGAATTCTTGGTGCAGACGGGGCGGACGTTGCCTCACGCGGCGATGATGTTGATTCCGGAGCCTTGGGATAAAAATAAGGCGATGACGGATCCGAAGCGGGCGTTTTATGAGTACCACAGTACGCTGATGGAGCCTTGGGATGGGCCGACGTCGATTTCGTTTACGAACGGGCGCGTGATTGGGACCATTTTGGACCGGAATGGGTTGCGTCCTGCGCGTTATTATGAGACGAAAGACCACACGATTATTTATTCTTCGGAGACGGGCGTTGTGCCAGTTGCGCCGGAGGAAGTGATCCGCAAAGTGACGGTTGGCGCGGGTACAATGTTGTTGATTGATTTGGAAAAAGGCGAGATTATTTCGGATGATGTGATTAAATCGGAGTTGACGACGGAAAAGCCGTATCGTGAATGGCTGGATGCGGAGCTGACGGAGATTGGGACGTTGACGGATAAGGATCGTTTGGAATATATTTCATTGAATAAGAAGGATTGCTTCAAGTTGCAGCGGGCGTATGGTTATACGCAGGACGAGCTGAGCAAAATCTTGATTCCGATGGTAACGGAGAAAAAGGATCCGATGGGGGCGATGGGTTACGATGCGCCGCTTGCTGTGCTTTCTTTCCGACCGCAGTTGTTATTTAACTATTTCAAGCAGTTGTTTGCACAGGTGACGAATCCGCCGATTGATGGTTTGCGTGAGGAGTCGGTTATTTCGACGATGACGTTGCTTGGAAATGAGGGCAATATTTTAAACCCGACGGCGCAAAATGCGAACCGAATCCGTTTAGAGACGCCGATTTTGTCCCGGAAACAGTATGCTTCGATTGCGCTACAGAAGAAATTTGCGAAACCGACAGCCTTCATTAATGCGTTGTTTAAAGCGGAGGAAAAGGAGAATTTGGCGGAAGTACTGGATCGACTTTTTGCGGAAGCGGATGCGAAAATTGAGGCTGGCGCGGAGTTGCTCGTGATTACGGATGACGGCACGAACGATGAGTTTATCGGGATTCCGGCGTTGCTTGTGACGAGCGGACTACATCATCATTTGGTGAAACGTGGGACGCGGATGAAGGTGAGTTTGATCGTGAAAACGGCGGAGGCTCGCGACGTGCATCATTGTGCGATGTTGGTTGGCTACGGTGCGGACGCGATTTTCCCATACTTGGCGATCGATGTGTTTACGAATTTGATCAAAGATGGCCGTATCAAAGGCTTTACGGTCGATGAGGCGGAGTCGCGTTACATTCAGGCGATTACGGACGGGATTTTGAAGGTCATGTCGAAAATTGGGATTTCTACCGTGCAAAGTTATCGGGGCGCGCAGATATTTGAAGCGATTGGCATTGGCAACGATGTGATTGCGGATTACTTCCCAGGAACGGCGTCGCAACTCGGCGGGATTCCGCTTGAAGTCATTGCGCAGGAGTCATGGTTGCGTCATCGCGAGGCGTTTCACGATATCGGTTTCCAAGAGTTTACGCTGAATACGGGTGGCGAATATCAATGGCGCTCGAACGGCGAATATCATGTTTTCAACCCGCTCGCAATCCATTCGTTGCAACAGGCGACGCGTGAAAATAATCGCGAAACGTACGATTTATACTCGGATTTAATGCAGAATCAAAATAATGCTTTCCTTCGTGGGTTGCTGACATTTAATTCGCTCGGTCGCAAGCCGATTCCAATCGAAGAAGTTGAGCCTGCCGAAGCAATTTTCAAACGTTTCAAATCAGGCGCGATGTCTTACGGTTCCATCAGTCAAGAGGCGCACGAGTCGCTCGCGATCGCGATGAACCGAATTGGCGGGAAAAGCAACAGCGGTGAAGGTGGCGAAAATCCAGACCGGTTCGAGCGTGACGCAAACGGCGATTGGCGTCGGAGCGCGATCAAGCAAGTCGCATCTGGTCGGTTCGGCGTAACGAGCCACTATTTGGTGAACGCGGACGAGCTGCAAATCAAGATGGCACAAGGCGCGAAACCAGGCGAGGGCGGACATTTGCCAGGCGAGAAAGTGTATCCATGGATCTCGAAAACCCGCGGATCAACGACGGGCGTAGGGCTCATCTCTCCACCACCACATCACGATATCTATTCCATCGAGGATTTATCCCAACTTATTTTTGACTTGAAAAATGCCAACAAGGACGCGCGGATTAACGTGAAACTCGTGTCGAAAACGGGAATTGGCACGATTGCAGCGGGTGTTGCGAAAGGATTTGCCGACGTGATCTTGGTCAGCGGTTATGAAGGCGGAACGGGTGCGGCGGCGCGGAGTAGTATTCGCCATACGGGTGTTCCGTGGGAAATCGGTTTGGCGGAGACACATCAAACGTTGCTGCTGAACGGCTTGCGTAATAAAGTCGTGGTGGAAACGGATGGAAAACTAATGACAGGAAAAGACGTGCTAGTTGCCGCAATGCTCGGCGCGGAAGAATACGGATTTGCGACGGCGCCGCTTGTGACGCTAGGTTGCGTGATGATGCGCGTGTGCCATATGGATACGTGTCCCGTCGGAGTTGCGACGCAGAACCCAGAACTTCGTAAAAAATTCGGTGGTTCCGCAGATTATGTCGTGAATTTTTTCAACTTTATTGTTGCTGAAATGCGCGAAACGATGGCCGAACTTGGTTTCCGCAGCCTCGAAGAAATTATCGGGCACAAAGAATATTTGGAGACCCATGAACGCAAGGAATCACATTGGAAAGCGAAACATCTCGACTTTTCCAATATGTTATATACGGACGAATTCTACCAAAGTCAAGTCCAATTTTGTACGAAAGAACAAGATCACAAAATCTACCAAACGCTTGATATGCGCGAGTTGAAAGCCGTTGTGGCACCTGCTATTGAACGTGGCGAGAAAGTCACTGGACGCTTCCCGATTCGTAATATCGATCGCGCTGTGGGCACGATTACCGGTTCTTATATCAGCAAGAAATACGGCGCGGCTGGCCTCCCAGAAGACACGATCGACCTAACCTTCACGGGTGCCGCTGGTCAAAGCTTCGGTGCCTTCGCTCCAAAAGGGATGACGCTGCGCATTGAAGGCGACGCGAATGATTACTTCGGAAAAGGGCTATCCGGCGCGAAACTCATCGTATCTCCAGACGCAAAAACACCGATTGTAGCGCATGATTCCGCGATTGTCGGAAACGTAACGCTCTACGGTGCAACAGACGGCGAAGCTTACATTCACGGAAAAGCCGGCGCACGTTTTGCCGTTCGTAACAGTGGCGCGGACGTGGTTGTCGAAGGAATTGGCGATAACGGTTGCGAATATATGACTGGCGGAACCGTGGTTGTCCTCGGCGAAACCGGCGAGAATTTTGCAGCAGGGATGTCCGGTGGTGTGGCTTACGTTTACGCCCCAGACCAAGCCGATTTCAACGCAAAAGTGAATCCAGAACTCGTGACGTGTCGAGGGATTACGACGCCGCGCGAAGAACGGAAACTACGCGAACTCGTGGAAAATCACGCGCGCTATACCGACAGCGAATTTGCCCGCAAACTACTTGCAAACTGGGAACGCGAAATCACGAATTTCGTCTACGTCATCCCGAACGAATTTGAAATCATGCTAACCCGCATCGGAAAACTAGAAGGCGAAGGCCAAACCCACGATGCTGCAGAACTTCAAGCATTTTACGAGCACAAAGACGGATTACTAGTGGAAGTAACGAAATAGGAAAGGAGCTGAAAGACAATGGGAAAACCGACAGGATTTATCGAATATGACCGAATTCCAAGCCCAGTACGCGATCCACTCACACGGACGCGCGACTGGAACGAATACAGTTTACCAATGCCCGTCGCCGATTTACAAATACAAGCCGCGCGTTGCATGGATTGCGGCGTACCATTTTGCCACACAGGTGAAGAAATCAAAAACGGCGTATCTGGCTGCCCGCTACACAACCTGATTCCCGAGTGGAACGACGCCGTGTACCGCGGAGAATGGCGCGAAGCCTTAGATCTCCTTTTAAAAACAAATAATTTCCCAGAGTTCACTGGCCGTGTTTGCCCAGCACCATGCGAAGGCTCCTGCACCGTCGCGATTTCTGAACCAGCAGTCGGCATCAAATCGATCGAAAAAGCGATTATCGACCGCGGTTTTGAAGAAGGCTGGATCCAAGCCCAAGCACCGCAAAAAAGAACCGGGAAACGCATCGCCATTATTGGCTCTGGCCCAGCAGGACTCGCGTGCGCCGACCAACTAAACAAAGCCGGCCACAACGTCACTGTTTTTGAAAAAAGCGACCGGATCGGTGGCTTGCTTATGTACGGCATCCCGACGATGAAACTTGAAAAAGACTCGATTAACCGTCGCGTCAACCTGATGGCCGAAGAAGGCGTCGAGTTCGTGACCAATGTCGAAGCCGGAAAAGACATCACGATGGCGCAATTAAAAAAAGAATATGATTCCGTCGTGCTGGCAACCGGCGCCGGAAATGCCCGCGACGTCAAGCTTCCAGGCCGCGACGCAAAAGGCATCCATTTCGCAGTCGACTACCTCACGCAAAGCATCAAAGACAACCTAGATAACAAAGGCGTCCAAAGCCTGTCCGCAGAAGGCAAAAACGTCATCGTCATCGGAGGCGGTGACACAGGCGCAGATTGCGTAGCCACAGCTCTAAGACAAGGCGCGAAAAGCATTTACCAATTCGGCTTACGCGACAAACTCCCAGACCTGCGTGCTATCCAAAACCCATGGCCACAATTTCCAAAAGTATTCCAAATGGATTACGCACACAGCGAAGCCCAAGCGGTTTACGGCGATGATCCACGTCAATACTTAGTTAGCTCCACTGAATTCATCAAAAATGAAAAAGGAGAACTTACGGGATTGCGCACCATCGATGTTGACCATGTCGACGCAGAACGCAACCTCCACGAAGTTCCAGGCTCCGAGAAAATATGGGATGCCGACATGGTGCTAATCGCGATTGGATTCGCCGGTGCCACACCATCCGTTTTTCAAGATTTCAAAGTAGGCAAAACAAAACGCCACACGATCGAAGCAGCAAAAGGTTTTTACCGTACCGACGTAGAAGGAATCTTCGCATGTGGTGACGCAAGATACGGCCAAAGCTTAGTCGTGACCGCGATTAATGAAGGACGCGAAGCCGCACGAGAAGTCGATTTCTACCTCATGGGCGAGACGTTTTTACCATAATAAACAAAGAAGGCTCAAAAATCTGTCGACCTCCAGTAGCGTAAAAACTACAGGACATCGACAGATTTTCTTTAGTGACTGGTATGAAAGGGTTTAAGCGGGTTTTGCAAGAAGTGAATGTAAGGTTATATCGGTGAAAAAGTCCATTTTGCTATCGGTCGACAGAAATGGGCTCTTGAGGTATGATGGGAGTAGGGCTGAAATAGCACGGGGTTTTTATCTAAGTAATGTGAAATGTAAATAGTCCCCAAAAAGACACAGCAGAAGGAAGAAAGTATGTTTTTATCTAAGTAATGTGAAATGTAAATGATAAAGTGGAAAACTGTCGCTTATTTTCAATGAATGTTTTTATCTAAGTAATGTGAAATGTAAATAGAATTCTGGGAAAACTTCAATAAGTTCTATGCAAAAAGTTTTTATCTAAGTAATGTGAAATGTAAATATTGGAAATGGCACTGCCACCAACCGTAAGGGCGGTGTTTTTATCTAAGTAATGTGAAATGTAAATCTCGTCCATGATCTCTTTCATCGTCTCGATGGACTCGTTTTTATCTAAGTAATGTGAAATGTAAATTCTGCAACAACTTCCCAGACAAAACGGCAGCGTTCGGTTTTTATCTAAGTAATGTGAAATGTAAATTTGTGATGCTGGGTATTTCGTGTTTCTTTGTTAACGTTTTTATCTAAGTAATGTGAAATGTAAATACAGATGAGCAGTACGCAGATCGGATTGTCATTTTGTTTTTATCTAAGTAATGTGAAATGTAAATACTAACTTGGTAGTCAGTGACGTCACACAAACAACAGTTTTTATCTAAGTAATGTGAAATGTAAATGAGCTTGATTTTGATGGGTACCGAGTTATGAAAATGGTTTTTATCTAAGTAATGTGAAATGTAAATATGGAAGTGCGAATTTTAAAAGTCGAATTATATGAGGTTTTTATCTAAGTAATGTGAAATGTAAATAATTTTTGAAATGTGTTTTCCATTTTTATCTACCCCGTTTTTATCTAAGTAATGTGAAATGTAAATACTCCTCTAAATATTATTTTAAAACGTCTTAACTTTGTTTTTATCTAAGTAATGTGAAATGTAAATAGCGTAGGCTCTTCATCTTGCACAATATTGTCGAAGAGTTTTTATCTAAGTAATGTGAAATGTAAATAAAGTACAGAGGAATAAGCGGAAGTATTTGGGCTATGTTTTTATCTAAGTAATGTGAAATGTAAATAGGCATCATTACAAAACGAGAGATAGACGACAACGGGTTTTTATCTAAGTAATGTGAAATGTGAATATCTAGGGTGTGAATTTATACCACCTTATAGGTTAAGTTTTTATCTAAGTAATGTGAAATGTAAATATATGATCTGGAATCAGATGTTGAACTTTTTCATAGTTTTTATCTAAGTAATGTAAATACCCACTTTCAAGTTCTTGATATCACATCGGGGATACAACCTTCCGGCCGTTCCATCGTGATTGAGCAACAAGAAAACGCGTATCTATATGAAACGACGATTGGAAGTGGCCAAGAACCCATGTTGGATAAAGTGAAGTTCAGTGCGTGCTTTGAACGATTTACAGTAGCGGGAAAACGGAGAGGGATGGACGTCGGATTATGGAAGTGGCGAGGAGTAGTCAAATAAGTAAAGGGGGTTTTCACGGATGAAAGTAGACATGAGAAAAGGTACAAAGGGACAACATGTGCCAAGGCAATATATTGTAATGGTAGACAATCAAATTTTTATGAAATGGCTGGATGATCCAAATCAGCCACTTTTTATGATTCCGGCAGATGTTCCAATAGTGGAGATAGATTTGGAGTACATATTTTCTTTAAAAGAGGTGGCTGATGATGTAGCTAACGAAATCGGTGGGATAGTGATTGAAATTGTGAATGGGCAGTATGAAAGAATACAATTAAATAAGCAAGTGAGCCAAGAAAATCAGTTAGAAGAGGTCCATCGATCCATACAGAAGAATAGCTTAAAACAGCAAATATTAACCTTACAACTTCAAAAAAAGAAGGAATTCAGAGATACTTTCTTTCCTATGTCCGAAGAAGCCACGAATAAAATAGACGCAGCCATTCACGGGGCAGAATCACTCCTGCAGATGGAAGGGTTCCTTCATGAAGAGCAAGCGAGTCATCGCCATACGTTACAGAAATTCCGAAAACAATTTGATACGGAGATAGAAGAAATGGAAGCAAAGGAGCAGGAGCTACTAGAAGAGGAAGAAGCTTTGTTTTCATTTCGCAGTAAAATAATCGAAATATTAGATTAGGTATTCCTAAATATAACCAACTGCAAGTAAATGCTTCTAATAGCTGGAAAGAACGGAGTACTTGTGACATATTTAAATAATGTAAAAATAATACAGTCATGGATATATTCAAACACCTTAGCTGCGCGAACAGCTAGGGTGTTTTGAATATAAGTCGTCACTCTGGCTTCCAAGCTCCAGGCCATGTTTTGAAAGTTTTATTTTGTGTTTTGTTCATCCTTTATTTCAGTAACAGACTTATCTTTGTCGTATTTTGCTAAATCCCCTAATTCTCCAGATAACCCGATACCGTTATCAAATGTATCTCCTGATATGGTAGCTGTAAAAAATAGTTTGGTGTTGTCATTGACGTAACCATTTATAAGTTTCCCCATCGGTGTTTCTTCTACATCGGTCAATTTTACATTTTCAATATCTCTATAATTGTATTTTAGATAGAGCTCAATATTTTGTTTTTTGGGGCGTGCATAAGTGTCTGATTTTCTGACGTTTTCTTGGACTTTTTTTAGCATCTTGTTTCATATTTTGGCATCCTCCTGATATAATAATAAAAAGAACTAGTGCAGTTATGATTAGAATTTTCTTCATATGTATTCACCTCATCATAATTCTACCAGAAAAAGGAGGCAAAGAGAAATGAAATTAACGGATGAGAGTTATTTTAAGCTGTCCCAGTTGGTGTATGATGATAAATATTTGGATAAAGGTACGCGGATAAGTATAGGCGAAGGGCAGTTTGTTGCTGCAAACTCTATTAATAGCAAGGAAAGTGGTTTGCAAGCCGTGGCATTTGTTCCATTAAAGGAATATAGAAATTTCAAAGCTGGCAAAGCAAAATCCTATGATACTATGGTTTTTGTCAGTCGTGGTACGGAACCAACCAAGCTAAAAGATGTAAAAGCGGATGTAGGGTTGTTATCGTCCAAGACCAAAGGCCAATTTGATGATTACGATCGCTTTGTTCATGCTACGCTGAAAAAATATGATGTAAGGGACTACAGTTTCACAGGACATTCTTTGGGTGGTGCTTTAGCACAATATGAAGCCGTAAAGCATACAAAACCTGCCACCACTTTCGCCGCAGCACGAGCATATCATAAATTAACGGACGCCGAGCAAACAAAAGCAAAAAAAAGGGGACTATTGGAATCTTATTAAAGATTTAAGACATAAGGACGATGTGGTTGGTTCCCTGCCACCTAATGCGCTACTTTTCTATCCTACATATTTCATGGAACGCAATCAATCAGCGTCTCTTTTAGATAAAGCGGGAATTGGCGGGCATTTAGTTGGAACATTTGAAGGATGTTTTGGCGCTAATGGTTCCGCCGAAATGCTGTATAAACCGGACGATATTCGTCGGATTGGTACATCTATTCAGCAAATCGGAACGGATTGTTTGAGCGATGTAGAGCGGTTTCTTACATTTTTCAGAAGTGAGCAAGAACTCCGTATGCGAGAGCTAAAAAGAAAATATATAGGTAGATTATCGGGGGATTTACATTTACTAACGGAATATGAAATCGAAGATGCCCTTCGTGATGTTACTCAAAGTAGGTCGAATGGCGTGCCAGTGGTTTTTGATGTGGCTATGCTAGAAAATGTTTTAGAACAATTGAAGCATGAAAAAGTGGCATGGCAAGACTTTGGAAGACGCGTTGTAGATGCAGGAAATTCCATTGAGAGAAACGACGGAGAATTAGCTCGTATTTTAAGGATAGACTTATCGTCCATGATGCATTCTTGAGCGTAGAAAGGGAGAAAACGGGATGATTGATTTTCAGAAAGAAATACAACAATTAGACCAAGATATTAAGAAAGCCCTGGCAGAGGGTAGCAAAGCAATTGCTGATAATTTAACGGGGATGAAAACAGAATTTGAGAAGCAGCTCCAGCGAACGCAACTGTACCAAGAGTTATACCGAGACGCGGAAAGCATAGCAGAGGAGGGCAAACAGTTGTTGCATAAAGGCATGGATAAATTCGAGATATTGGGATATGAAGGGCAACGTTTGAATGACAAATTAAGATATTCTTTTGAATCTCACGCGGGTGTCATGGTTGCTAGCGAGTTTGGAGAGAAGCGGAAAAAGGTGCAGGAGTTTCTAAAAGATGATTATGAGGCTGTAGCTTCTAGTTGTAGGGCGAATATGTTGTGAGAGCTGCCAAAAAAGACTCATTTCGCTGATGAAAGTCTAACTAAAACTTTGGAAGTTCCAGACATGTTCTTGGCCATAAAAATGATTCGTGAGCTAGATATCCTTAGATGCGGAATGCCAGCATCTTTGAGTAAATCGGATGTTTTTATCTAAGTAATGTAAATCAGCCTGTTTCATTTAAGGTAATCACCGCAAACAGAAGTTTTTATCTAAACAATAGGAAACATAAACCACAACACGCATTACGCATCCAATTTACCCCTAATCCGCTTCCACCCAGCAATCTAAACCACAGAAAAATCTTTTTGTTGCGTTTTCCCTTGGTATTGTGTAATCTGGATAAAGAAGCTCTTCATTCAAAGCAAGCCCAAAAAATAATGCAATCAAGACATAAAGGTGGGATCGATATGAAAAAAGAAAAAACAAGTATGAACAGATCTGTTTACAATTATGATATATAAAGTAGTACTAGTCTTTCTCGGAATCATTTCGTGCATCATTTATGTATTTACGAAAAAGAAAGATTAATTTCATAAAAATTTCAAAACTATCATTGTGCAGTAACCTCAAAGTTACGCGCACAAGGGTAGTTTTTTTAGTGTGCCATTTTTCTGATTGTCCAAACTTGACTTGGAGTCCACTTCAGGGTTTAGACTTCCTATATAGAATAATAAGGGAGGAATTGCAAATGTCTATTAGTAAAACCGCACAAGCCAACCACGATCAATTATTTCCAAATCACACATCAACATTAAAAGAAACGGACCCGGAATTCATCGCACTTTTCGATAATTTTGCGTTTGATGAAGTTTTGCAATATACGAAACTGACGATCAAACAACGCATGAAAGTGACGCTCGCTGCACTGATCGCGATGCAATGCGTGAGTGAGTACAAAATCATGCTAAATGCGGCGCTTCATATCGGCGTGACACCAATTGAGGCAAAAGAAATCGTCTACCAAGCTGTACCATACGTCGGGCTCGGAAACGTATTCGATTTTTCGCAAGTAACCAACGATGTCCTGATAGAAAGAGGTGTCCCCTTGCCACTCGAAGGTCAATCCACGACGACCCCTGAAACCAGATATGAAAAAGGTTCGGAGGCCATCAGACGTGTAGCGGGGGACAAGGTTGACAAAATGCGCGCCACGATGCCTGAAAACCAGAAACATTTCGCTGTATTTTTAGCGGACAACTGCTTTGGCGACTATTTTACGCGGGGCGGCTTAGATGAGAACGAACGCGAATTATTGATTTTCACGATGCTCGCTTCGATGGGCGGAGCTGATCAGCAATTGAAAGGGCATATCGCAAACAATATCCAAATTGGAAATGACAAGCAATTGATGATTGACACGATTACCATTCTGCTCCCGTTTATTGGCTATCCAAGGACGTTGACCGCGCTAAATTGTCTCAATGAAATCATACCAGAAGGAGAAAACGAATGAAAAAAACACTTTATCTTATGCGTCACGGTCAAACACTATTCAACGTGCGGAAAAAGATCCAAGGTTTCTGCGATGCACCACTAACGGAACTCGGCATTTACCAAGCGAAAGTTGCGGGAGATTATTTCAAAAAGGAGGGAATCACATGCGGCGCGGCATACAGCTCCACATCCGAACGAGCTTGCGACACGCTAGAACTGATTACCGATATGCCATATACACGCCTAAAAGGGTTGAAAGAATGGAACTTTGGCACATTCGAGGGCGAAAGTGAGGACTTGAATCCGCCGCTCCCATATGGCAATTTTTTCGCAGGGTTTGGTGGCGAACGAGAAATGGATTTCCGCGCGCGACTTGTCGAAACGATGGAGTCTATCATGAACCAAGAGGACCACGATGTCGTTTTGGCCGTTTCTCACGGTGCCGCTTGTGCCCAGTTCGCTCGAAATTGGGAAGCAAACAGCAAGATTGGACCGATTACTGGCTTGAAAAACTGCTGTATC
This sequence comes from Listeria cornellensis FSL F6-0969, assembly GCF_000525855.1. GTDB lineage: Bacteria > Bacillota > Bacilli > Lactobacillales > Listeriaceae > Listeria_A > Listeria_A cornellensis. Next base: position 43,902 of record NZ_AODE01000028.1, on the reverse strand, counting down.
CTGAAATTTGAATATGAAAATAGCAATTTTACACTGGTGGATTTTATGAATCATGATTTTGCAAATGCCTAGCCAATCTCTTCGCAAATTTTCCGATTTTCCGCTATACTAGAGGGGAGAACACATGAAGAAGGGAAGTTTTGTTATGAAGCTTGGTATTATGGGAACGAATTGGATTACAGACGCATTTGTGGAGGGCGCGATTAACTCGGGTGAATGGGAAATGAACGCGGTTTATTCTCGCACACTGGAAAAAGCCTATGCCTTTGGTGAAAAATATAAAGTAGAAAACTATTTTGACGATATCGACATGATGGCCAGTTCAGACGTTATTGATGCGGTCTATATTGCGTCGCCAAACGCGATGCATTACGAACACGCGTTACAATTTTTACGCCACAAAAAACATGTCATCGTCGAAAAACCGATTTTTTCAACAGTTGCAGAACTGGAAGGTGCGCATAAAGTTGCAAAGGAAAACGGCGTCTATCTTTTCGAAGCGGCGCGTCATATTCAAGAACCGAACTTCAAAATATTACAAGACAGTATCCAAAAAGTAGGGAGACTTCACGGCGCCACGCTCGCGTACATGAACTATTCCTCGCGTTATGATAACGTGCTTGCTGGCGAAGAACCGAACATTTTCTCGCTCCAATTTTCAGGCGGTTCGTTAGTTGATTTGGGCGTTTATCCGATGTACACGGCGGTTGCGCTGTTCGGTGTTCCTGAAAAGGCGACGTATTTCGCGACGAAACTGCGCACAGGCGTTGACGGCGGTGGCCCAGTTATTTTTGAATATCCAGATTTCACGGTGACGATTTTGCAAGCTAAAATGTCGCAATCTTTCCTACCGAGCGAAATATACGGCGAAAAAGGCACGCTTGTAATCGACCCATTGACGGGCATTCAGAGCATCCAATACGCCGATAACCACACGAAAGAAATCGAGGAACTCGCGATGTCAACGATTCCAAACGACATGGAATTCGAAGCGACCGAGTTTGCCAGGATCATCAAGGATAACGATACCTTGGCGTATGAAGACCTTGAAGACTTAAGCAAAGCAGTACTACAAATCTCCAACGACTTGCGCCATCAAAATGGTATTTGGTACAAAGTCGAGAAATAGTATTTTTGAAACCAGATGATGCGAATTGTCTGGTTTTGTTGATTTCAGGGAAACGTGGTATGATGGTACTATCGAATTTTAGAGGGAAAAAGGAGTTTATTATGACAATAAAAGAAGTACCTGAAATCTGGGCTGAGCAGTGGAAAGCCCACAATTATGAGGAAATGACCGAAATCCAGCAGCAATTATACACGCCGATTAAAGAGGGCAAAGATGTCATCGCAGTTTCGCCAACAGGAACGGGGAAAACAGTGGCCTATTCGCTATCTGCCATCGAAAAATTGGAAGTAAAACCGCATACGCAATGGCTTATTTTAGCGCCATCACACGAATTAGTGATGCAGATCGCGGATGTTGTCCGTTCATGGTTACCAGCTGGTCTGAAAGTCGTAGGCATCATCGGCAGCGCCAACATCAAACGCCAAATCGATAATCTTAAAAAGAAACCGCAAGTCATCGTTGGCTCGCCAGGTCGGGTTTTGGAGCTGATTAAACAGAAGAAAATCAAGATGCATGAAGTTAAAATGATTACGCTGGACGAATGTGATCAACTTTTGATTCGTGAAAATGTTCCGACGGTGCTTGAAATCGTGAATAGCGCGATGCGTGACCGTCAATTAGTGATGGCATCCGCGACGAAATTGGACGATCCGATGATGTTTTATCGCAACAGCGAAATCGAGCCGCTTATAATCGAAGCGAAAGCCGAGGAAAGCAACGCCAACGTGAACCATCTGTATATGGATGTTGAGCAGCCGCGTGACAAGGCGATTTTACTGCGTCGGATATCGAATGTGGAAGGCATGCATGCGCTCGTTTTCGTGAAAGATAAAGTTCGGATGGATATCATTTTGGAGAAATTGCAGTATGACGGAGTTGCCGCAGCGGGAATTCACGGAGAAGTCGACAAAGAAAAGCGCAAAAAAATACTTAGCAGCCTTCAAAAAAGCAGAATTGACGTATTTGGTTGTAACTGACGTTGCTGCGCGTGGCTTGGACATCCCCGATTTACCGTTCGTGATCCATTGTGATGTGGCGATGGATGCGAAACAATATACACATCGTTCTGGTCGAACAGGGCGGATGGGCAAAGCAGGTACGGTTCTCTCATTTGCAAACGAACGCGAAGCCCGGACGCTGCGCCAATATTTGAAGGAATTAAACAAAGATCCGATTAAAGTTCGCTATTACGAAGGCGTCTTAACGGATGATTTTGAAACGAAAGCAAAACGTAAATAAAAAACCTGTAGAATGAGGCACATCAACGTGACATGCCTCATTCTACAGGTTCTATTTATACTCTGAATCGGCCTTATTTTCAAATATACTATCAACATTTTCTTGAGACCATTCGCCTGGTTGCAGGATTGTCGGATATCCTGACGTCATTTTTTCATGGCCTGCGATAACATAAACAACTTTTGGTTTCAAAACATACCAAGCGTAGCGCTCTGGATCGCCACTCAACGTTAACGTGCGGGAGACAGATTTGCCTGCTGGAACGGATGTAGTAAGTGTATGAAGATGCATCGCGGCAAGTTCTGCTGTAACGCTTTTAATGGTTACATCCGCTGATTTATCGTTATTCTGCACAGCCAATGTATATTCATTCATCGCCGTTTGGGCGGCAGCACCGGAAAATTCGAGGTTTGCGGGCGGTGCGTCATTGTCTACATCGAATATTAGCTTGCCGATAGCAACAGTTACCGATGATTCCCCTGAAATAAGCGTCATTTTCTGCGCCTTGAAAATCCCAGCTTTATTGATTTTAATATCCAAGTTCAAATAACCAAGTCCAGCCTTTCCATACTGATTCCTCGTTTCGTTTACTTCGCCTACCTCAGCTTCCACTTCACCCGTATCAAAAGTAACTGCAGAAATCTTACCGATACTCGAATCGCCAAATAAAAACGGCAAACTTAGCGAAAAGGTCTCGCCTTGATGCAGGGAAATATAAGCGTTTCCTTTTAAGAAAAACGGATTTTCAACCTTAGGTACGTTGAGCTTGCTTGCCTCTGTCGTATCATCATCCGTAGGCTCCCAAAATATCATAGAAATAATAATGATTGAAGCAATAAGCGTCATTCCAATTAAAAATTTGTTCTTTTTCATCGTTGCTACTTCACTCCCTCTTATGTAAATCATTGACAATATCATCATACCATTTCTGCACAATCTCGTAAATCGCGCACAACACAAACCATGAAACAAATGACCGAGTTCGGCCAAGTCAATTTAGAAATTTTCCGACCTATTGATTTTTTAGTTTGCCGAATTACCTTTGTTACAGATATAAATAATAATAATAAGATATCAATGTTTCTTGGGCTTTTGTTACATAAAAAAAATGAAGACGTTTACTAAAAAAGTGTGGTGTTATTTTGATTAATATGGTAGCATTAAGGAGATGTATGGAAAATAGAACTAAAGGAGGATAATATGAGAAAAATTCAAAGTATAGTTAATACATTGTTTCTAACATGTTTATTAACGCCGTTAACACTTATTGTTTTTCCGATGGTGTATGGAGTAGCTGACGGTTCTAAGGGGCCAAGCTATTTATATCTTTTTGGTGGGCCTTTAAAATGGCTAACAGTAAGTAATGGTGAAGATAATAAACAAGGATTTGTTGACGCTGTGTTTAATGGAAATACGGGTATCACAATTCAATGGACACAATTGCTATGTAGCTTTCTAATAATCTTTGTTATCTTATGCGTGATTGTTCTGATAATTAAAAAAATAACTTCTAAAAAGTAAAGGAGAGACTTTCAATGAAACGTAACAAGCGATTACCAATTATATTAACATGTGCTATCTTAGGCTCTTATGTTCTATTACCTACAGTAGAGGTAAAGGCAGCGGCTAAAGTTAGTACTTGGGATTTAGTGGATTCCGGTAAACATATGGATTATGATGGGAATTCGAAATATATGTCTCAAGTGAAATTTGGTGCAGGATTATGGAATGCTCATAAAAAAGGGGTTATTAGACCGGATTCAGCATCCGTTATTGAAGATGTATACTGTAGCGATGTATCAGTAAATAATAGTACTAATGCAACCACGTATTCCAACGGTAGACTAGTTTTTAATAAAAAAAAATATGGACAAGTTATCTACTAATGGTAAAAAAATGGTGGCTTCGCATGAGCTAGGCCATGCTCTTAGGCTAGCCCATAATACGAGTTCAGACATTATGTACGCATATGACACTACTAGGATCACACTATCTGCAAATGATAAAGCTTCATACAACGCAGCATATAAAAAATACTAAGGTGGGGTAGAGAAAATGAAGAAATCAGCTATAGTAAAAATAATGTCAATAACGCTTATCATCGCGATAGGAGTTTTCTTTTTAACAATCAATGGCAATAATGATAAAGCTGCGCAGAAAGACGAAGCAAAGAAAGACAAAATTCCGGTTTATGATATGCGTTCTACATATACATTAGATATTGACAACCCGAAGGAAGTGGTTGGTAGCGCAGATTATGTTTTTGTTGGGAAAGTCTTGGAGGAGACTGGAACGGTGTACAGAAACAAGGTTCCTGTTGAAGTGGACAGTGACACTATAGAATATATTGGAGACGCCTATACACAGTATAAGATTCAGGTCATTTCTAATATTAAGAACGAGTTAGTTACTGACAATGTTATTGATATTGATAAGCTTGGCGGTATACGAGAAGATGGTTCGGCGTACGATGTATTTGAAGATGATGAACTGCCAGTACAAGGCGAAACATACATTTTTACGGCTTATACGCAAGATGATGGGTCGTTGTTAATTTCCGGCGCTAATTCTAATATTCGATTTGATGAGAATGCATCAAAAGTGAGTACCGAAAAAGCAGTATCAACGACAGAAGAATACCAAGAGTATCAAGATGCTGTTGATGATCAAATTGAACCAGAAGGAAAAGAAGATCTTAAATCTATATATGACGCTACAGAAGAATAAAAATTCTAATTTAAAAAGATCCTCTCATAAGGAAGAACACCAATCAGTGCATGATTGGTGTTCTATTTATATGATCCATCTTTTGCCCCTAGTCCGCCCTAATAGTTTTCTAATGTAGTCCTATGTTAAAAATAACAAAAGACTTAAAACGTTACTGTACCAACAATTGCACTTTTATAGTGACCGTGTAGGCAATTAGATGTTACAATAGAAGAATAGAGCTTTTAGTAAGGAGTCGGGGACATGCTTAGTAGAAGAGACGAAGTATTTAAGCTGCTGAATAGTGTAAACGGTAAATTGACGGCAAATGATGTTGCTGAGAAATTACAAATGGACCGCGCGAATGCAAGTCGTTACTTGAACGAACTGTTTAAAGACGAGCAGATTGAGAAACTTCCTGGAAAGCCGGTTCTTTACCGAGCCTTCACAAAAGAGGAAGCCAAGCCGGGAATTGGCAGTACGCAGACGGCTTTTGATCGACTGATTGGTTCTGCGCAAAGTTTGAAAGTGAGCATTCAACAAGCGAAAGCGGCGATTCTTTATCCGCCAAATGGTTTACATACATTAATTCTTGGGAAAACAGGTACAGGGAAGTCCTTATTTGCGGAGTGCATGTATAAGTTCGCTCGCGAGGCTGATATGGTTAGCAAAAATGCGCCATTCGTCTCGTTCAACTGTGCGGACTATGCGCAAAATCCACAACTGCTTTTTGGTCATATTTTTGGTGTGATCAAAGGGGCATATACTGGGGCAGAACAAACACGCGAAGGTTTACTTGCAAAAGCGGATGGCGGGATTTTATTTTTAGATGAAATTCATCGATTGCCTCCAGAAGGTCAGGAAATGTTATTCACGTTCATTGATAAAGGCGAGTATCGGCCACTTGGTGAGAGCCAGGCTGTGCATACGGCGGAAGTGCAGATTATTGGTGCGACGACGGAATCACCGGATAATTTCTTGTTGGAAACTTTTACGAGACGGATTCCGATGACGATTACGCTGCCACCACTCGCAGAACGGCAGTTGGAAGAACGCTACCAGTTGATTGAATTTTTCTTGTCACAAGAAGCAACGCGCTTACACCAGACGATTCGTGTTCATCGCCAAGCGTTAATGGCATTTTTGCTGTATCACGCGAGCGCCAATGTAGGTCAGCTACAACGTGATTTGAAGCTTGCATGTGCGAAGGCGTTTTTACATTACAAAACAAAAGCAACGAACTATATTTTAATTGAGCAGGACGATTTGCCGATTTATGTCCAAAAAGGTTTACTACATTTGAAAGATGAGCCGGAGAAAATGAACCGGTTGATCGATGTCAATAAGACGATTTTCAAGTTTTATGATACGAGTGAAGCGAATGATATCGCGATTGAAGATGTGGATGACGTGTACCAAGCGATTCAGACGAAGGCCGATCAGTTAATGAAAGAAGGAAAGGACCAGTCGGAGCTTGAGGAAGCGCTTTACATGGATGTCGATCAGTATTTCCACGAATATATGGGGCAACTCCCAACGCAACAATCGGCGAAGGAGATTATTAGTCCGGAAATCTGGCAGCTCACGGATCAAGTATATGCCTTGGCGGAACAGCGCTTGGAACGTAAATACAACGAAAAAATGCGTTTTGCGTTTGCGCTTCATTTACAAAGCACGATTGAACGGATCCGCGAACAAAAGCATATTGTTCATCCGGATTTGAATAATGTCCGCAAAAAGTACTCGAAAGAATTCCAAGCGGCGATTGATATTTCGGGCTTATTAGAACAAGCGCTGAGCATCGAAATTCCTTTTGATGAAATCGGATTTTTGACGATGTTTTTAACCGAGGAAGTCGTGGAATCGATTTTTACACAGGAAGCGCTGGTCGAAGTCATTGTCATGATGCACGGCCGCTCCACTGCAACAAGTATGGTGGAAACGGTTCAAGAACTTCTTAACATCGAATCTGGTACAGCGATGGATATGCCGCTATCGGTAGAAGTGAAAGCGATGTACGAGAAAGTAAAAGCTAAGGTCCAGCAGCTAAATCCGACAAAAGGTGTGCTTATTTTATCAGATATGGGCTCGCTGACGTCATTTGGCAACATGTTGACCGAAGAACTCGGCATCCGCACGAAAACAGTCAGCATGGCAAGTACGCCGGTTGTACTGGAAGCTATCCGTAAAGCCTCACTAGGACGTGGATTGGAAGACATCTATCAAAGCTGCCAGCAACTCTTTGAAAATAAATACAAGGCACAAATTTTACGAACCAAACCAACGAAAAAACGCGGTCATCTTCACGTGTTTCACAGGAGAAGGCGTAGCAGAACAACTGAGATCCCGCGTGGCACCCGTTATTGATGAAGCGAAAGTGGAAATCATTGTCCTGCAATTTTTGCATAAAGAAGCGTTTCGTGAGCGAATTGATCAATTAATGGAAGAATACAATATTTTAGCCATCATGGGTTCGGTTGAATTCCAATACCGCGAAATTCCGTTTTTCAGCGCACTAGAGGTATTTTCCGAAGGCGGTCTGGACATCGTGAAGCGGATTATCAACGACGAAGTACCATACGATCAGCTGATTTCCTCACTAGAAGGCAATTTAAAAGAAGTCGAATCACCAGAACAACTCGTCTACTTCCTGCGCAAAATCATTTCGGAATTACAAGTCCAGATGAACCTAGTGCTGGAACCGGGCGTCGACATCGGCATCATTTTGCATCTGGCCTTCCTTGTTGAACGAATGAAACTGGGCGGCGTAGATCGCGAATTCCCGAACATTGATGCCTTCACGAAGCAACATATGATAGAAATGCAAATCACGCAACAAATGATGGAAAACGTCAATTTGGAATATAATATCATCGTGCCACAGTCAGAAATCGCGTACCTAACGCAAATGATGACGGCGAATAAAGTCATTACAAAAGAACTCTGACGCAACGAGAGCAAGTGTGTACATAATTTACACACTTGTTTTTTGTTCATGTGTAAGCATGAAATTGGCTTTTTATTGCGTTTTGCTTCCATTTTTAAAGTTGGCACGGAACTTGCATTTATAAGAGTGAGGGTTAAGAAATAGCGTTTTAGGGAGGATGAATCGAAGTGAAAACAATCATGTTAGTTTGTTCCGCGGGTATGTCAACCAGTTTGCTAGTCACAAAGATGGAGAAGGCGGCAGAGGATAAGAACCTCGAAGCCAAAATTTTTGCAGTATCAGAAGCCGAGGCGCCAGATAATATTAACAAAATCGACGTCTTACTATTAGGACCGCAAGTCAGGTTCCTAGAAAGCAAATTTAAGAAAAAACTAGAACCACTCGGAAAACCCGTCGCAGTCATCAACAGTATCGATTACGGGATGATGAACGGCGAAAAAGTTTTAGATCAAGCACTAACTTTACTTGGGGAATAAGCGGTACATTGTGACTGCTTAAATATAGGAGGAGGCAAACGTCTCGTCCAAAATAAAATTATTGGGGGAAATACAAATGAATGGTTTTATCGCATTTATGGAAAAGTACTTTATTCCTTATGCAGCCAAAGTCGGTGGGCAGCGTCATCTAGTTGCTATCCGTGATGGTTTCATTTCAACAATGCCATTAATGATCTTGGGGTCATTAGGGACATTAATCAACAACTTGCCACTTCAAGCATACCAAGACTTCATGAATAACTTGTTTGGGGAAGCACTTTGGAAATCTTTTGGGGGAAATATTTGGAACGGTACTTTCGCGATTCTAGCACTTTTAACTGCTTTTACCGTAGCGTACAATTTAGCGAAATCGTATGATAAAGATGCTTTATCAAGCGGTGTTGTATCTGTTTCTTCTTTCTTTGCCATTGGTGGTTTGACAGGACTTAGTTCATCAGGTCTATTTTTAGCACTTATTGTAGCTTTACTTTCAACGGAATTATTCACTCGTTTAAGTGGAAATCAAAAACTTATTATCAAAATGCCAGACGGTGTTCCGCCGGCAGTATCTAGATCATTCGCAGCACTTTTCCCAGCGATGATCACAGTAAGTATTTTCGCGATGTTTACAACGATTCTTTTCGGATTAGGCGTAAAAGATATCGTTGGCGAATTCTACAAACTAATTCAAGAACCGTTCATGGGTCTTGCGAATACATTACCAGCAGCGTTACTACTTGCCTTTATTTCTTCATTCCTATGGTTCTTCGGACTTCACGGTGCGAACATTATCGAGCCATTCATGCAAACAATCAACGTTGACGCGATCGCTAAAAACGTTATCGCACTTAACCTTGGTAAAGAAGCTCCTTATATCGTTAACAAACCTTTCTTTGACTCTTTCGTCAACTTAGGTGGTACTGGTGCAACGATTGCTATCATTATTTCGGTATTCCTATTTGGTCGCCGCAATAAGCAATACGTTACTGTATCAGGACTAGCTTCAGCTCCTGGACTATTCAACATCAACGAACCATTAATGTTTGGTCTACCGATTGTGTTAAATCCAATCCTATTCGTACCTTACATCTTGGCTCCACTAGTGCTTGTTACAATCGCTTACTTTGCGACATCATGGGGAATGGTACCAGCAGCAACAATCGTAACACCTTGGACTACACCGCCGATTATTGGTGGAGTACTTGCAACACAAAGTTGGACAGGTGGGGTTCTAGCCGCGGTCAATATAGCCGTAGCCGTAATCATCTACGCACCATTCATTAAAGTAGCAGAAATTCAAGAAATCCGTCGTGAAAAAGCAGCAGCAGCCGGCGAAGAAACAAAAGATAATTTTTAAAACGAAGTGCTGACCACACCCGTTAGCTCCGACAGAAATTGTTAGAGGGCGCAGAAAAAGCCGTCCTTTGGCTTTTGCGGAGGCCACGAAATTTCCGAGGAGCTGGTGTGAGGAAGCCGGACAAAACGAAGAGCTGATCACGCCCGTTAGCTCCGACAGAAATTGTTAGAGGGCACAGAAAAAAAGTCCTCTTTGACTTTTGTGGAGGTCACGAAAAATATTACGCAAGGATGTGGAGTTTAATGGAAGAACTAGAATTGACAATTATGAATCTAATCATGTTTGGTGGTAACGCAAAGAGCGATGCCATGCTAGCAATTGATGCAGCTAAAAAAGGTGACTTTGCTTTAGCGGATGAACAAATCCAAAAAGCAGAACAATCATTGCTTGAAGCCCATCATTCTCAAACAAAATTAATTCAAGGCGAAGCTCGCGGCGAGAAAACAGAAGTGTCTTTACTTCTAGTTCACGCGCAAGATCACTTGATGAACGCTATTACTTTCAAAGATTTAGCGATCGAAATTGTAGAATTATATCGCGTTAAATAATTATAAAAATGGGGGTGAGGAGTTTTCCTCATCCCCATTTTAAATATTTGAAGAGAGGAAGTTTACTTATTATGAGAAAATTAGGTATTTCAGTATTCCCGCAACATGCCCCACTAGAGGACTCGTTACATTACATCGAGACGGCCGCAAAATATGGTTTTAGCCGTATTTTCACGTGTTTAATTTCAGCAAATGACGAAGCGGAGTTTACGAAATTAGAAACGATTTGCCAAACGGCGAACAAATTAGGCTATGAAGTTATTGCTGATGTTGATCCTGGCGTTTTTGCTTCACTAAACCTGACATACCAGGACTTAGGGCGTTTTAAAGAATTAGGATTATCCGGTCTGCGTTTAGATTTAGGTTTTTCTGGTGCGGAAGAAGCGGCGATGTCTTTTGATGATAATGATTTACAAATCGAGCTAAATATCTCGAACGGAACGAAATATGTCGATAATATCTTGTCTTATCAAGCGAATACGGCGAATATTATCGGTTGTCATAATTTTTACCCACGTCGTTATACAGCGCTTTCTCGTGAGCATTTCCTTCGCACAAGCGCCCAATTCAAAAAATATAACTTGCGCACAGCAGCGTTCGTATCTTCCAATGCAGGTAAATTTGGCCCATGGTTTGTCGTAGATGGCGGACTTCCAACATTGGAAGAACACCGTGGCATGCCGATTACCGTCCAAGCAAAAGATCTATGGAACACTGGTTTAATTGATGACGTGATTATTGGAAACATGTACGCGTCAGAAGAAGAGTTAAAAGCACTCGGCGAATTAAATCGCAACGAGCTAGAACTTGCGGTCACATTCCTTGATGGCGCAACAGCTGTCGAAAAAGAAATCGTAACAACGCAAAAACATTTCAATCGTGGCGATGCTTCGGAATACGTGCTACGCTCAACAATGACGCGTGTTAACTTCAAACAACACGATTTTCCAGCACATGATACAGATACCATCGAACTTGGCGACGTAACCATTGATAACAACGGATATGAACGCTATAAAGGCGAAATGCAAGTGGCTCTTCGCGAAATGGAGAACTCCGGTAACACAAACATTGTTGGCCGAGTAATTCCAGAAGAACGCTACTTACTAAAAACAATTCAATCATGGCAACATTTCCGTTTAAAAGAACATAAATAAGCTAGAAAAATACAAGCTAAGTACTGTAAAAGTGCTCTGGCTTGTATTTTTTATTGCAGTCTTCATATCTCCCCTGTATAATCGGACGTGAGGAAATATAAGAGGGGTGTGAAGAATGAAGAAAATCTGGGGTATTTTTATACTCGATTGGCGTCGGCTTTTTAAAGCTCCGATTGCTCTGACATTGGTGCTTGCGCTCGTCATTTTGCCATCTCTATACGCGTGGTTTAATATCGAAGCGCTTTGGGACCCATATTCTAACACATCAGGAATTAAAGTAGCCGTCGTTATCGAAGACGAGGGCGCAGAAATTACCGTACCAGGAAAAAGCCCACAAAAAATCAATGTCGGCAAGCAACTCAAAGACCAGCTGGAGAAAAATGATTCGCTAGGTTGGACGTTCACGACAGAAGATAAGGCTCAAGAGGGCGTGAAAAAAGGGGATTACTACGCGGCTATCTTTATCCCTGCTGATTTTTCGAAAGATATCGTTTCGGTTGTCGGCGGCGATCCAAAGAAGCCAACGATCAATTATACGGTGAATGAGAAAATAAACGCGATTGCCCCGAAGATAACGGATAAAGGCGCGTCGACCATTGTGGACCAAATCAGTTCAGAATTCATTGATAAAGTCAGCAGTTCTGTTCTCTCAGAGCTTAACCAAGCCGGGATTGATTTGGAAAATGAGTTACCAACCTTGCGCCATATCAAGGATAAAGTTTTCCAAGTGAAGCAAAGTATGCCGCAGATTATCGAGATGGGCAAGCAAGCCGTTATTTTAGAAGGAAAGTTACCTGATTTAAAAGCAAAAGCGAATCAAGTGGCAGAGCTGAATAAGAATATGCCACAAATCAACGCAGCCGCACAGGACCTATTACGCATCGAATCGCAGTTACCGCAGCTCGACAAATTGGGTAAAGACATCCTCGTATTACAGCAGAAAATCCCAGAAATCAAGCAAATTGCAACGGACGTAAAGGCAGTCAACGCCAATTTTGGAACGATTCAAAAAACGGTCAACGATGCGCTATCCGAATCCACCAAAGCACTTGGCATCATCTCAGACGCAGAAAAAGCCTTGCCGACTATCAAAAAAATTGCGGATGATGGCTCCAAATATGCCGATAAAGTCACGGATTTTACGAAACAAGTAGACCAGTCCTTTCAAACGGTGGCTCCTGCGATTAAACAGAATCTGATTTTGCTCCAACAAATCACGAATAACGTCTACGAACTAACGGAGGCACTTAAAAACGGTAGCATCGACCCGGCCAAAGTCATCCCAGTCATCGATCAAATCGACACGCAATTAACGAGTGCGAATACGATGCTAACGAAACAAATCGAGTTGCTGACGTCTTTAAATGAAACCTTGCCAAATAAACCGCTAACAGGCTTCATCAGCGACCTAAAAGCCATGCAACAAGACTTGGTGACGCAACAGCAAACACTGACTGAAGTCAAAAAAATCATCGAAGCAGGCGAAGAACCTAGCCAAGCCTTACTCAATCAACTAAACGCAGAGGCAAAAAAAGTGAGCGATGATTTAGCCACGATTATCGGCGTGTACGATGCCAAGATTGTGCCAACCATCAACGCGGCACTAAAAGAAGTCAGCGCAGACCTCGCTAAAAGTAGCGCATTACTAGACGTTGCCAAAAAGAAACTACCAGACGTTGCGTCGATTCTAAAAAACGCCAACCAAACACTCGTAACAAGCCAAACCTACTTGAAAGAATTCCAACAACGTTTGCCAGAGTTACAGCAAACATTAAGCGATGCGACGGCGTTTATCGATACGAAACTCGACACAGTAATCAGTGGTATCAACACAGCCGCAACTTTTTACAAGTCAGAATATCCAGATGTAAAAGCTAAAATCCACAAGGCCGGCGACTTCGTGCGCAACGATTTACCAACGCTAGAGTCTGAAATTAACAACGCCGCAAAACTGATCGAGGAAAAGTTCCCTGAATTTGAAAAAGCTGTCAAAGTAGCCGCAGATTTATCCAGAACAGAACTACCAGAATTCGAGGAAGCCATCAACAAGGCGGCATCACGCATCAACGAATTCGATCAAAATTATGACATGCAACAAATCATCGCATTTTTAAGAAATGACGTCAAAAAAGATAGTGACTTCATCGCGCATCCAATCCAGCTGAAGGAGACAAAAGACTATCCGATTCCAAATTACGGATCAGCCAGTTCGCCATTCTATACAGCGCTGTGTCTATGGGTTGGCGCCTTACTTCTCATCTCACTATTACGCGTGGATGTTGAAGTACCGCGAGGCATTTTTAATCACCATCACGTCTATTTTGGCAGGTTGCTCACGTTCCTATCAATAGGTCTCGCGCAGGCTTTAATCGTCACGCTAGGCAACATTTTCTTGCTCGGCGTATCCGTCGCAAGCCCAGTCTATCACGTCCTATTCAGCATGTTTATCAGCGTCATCTTCATAATTATCGTCTACACACTTGTCTCGCTGTTCAACAACGTCGGAAAAGGAATCGCAATCATCCTACTCGTCCTACAAATATCAGGAGCAGGCGGAAACTTCCCGATTCAAGTATCACCACCATTTTTCCAAGCCATCTATCCATTCCTACCGTTCACATACGCGGTTGGGCTAATACGAGAAAGCGTCGGCGGCATATACTGGCCAAACGCCACACACGACATCATTATGCTCGCGATATTCGGCATCCTATTCATCCTACTGGGTATTCTACTCAAAAAACCACTAGACAAAATCATCCCAGGACTCTCTGCAAAAGCCAAGAAAAGTAAATTAATTCACTAATAAGGCATCATAAAAAGGATCTGGCTATAAAACCGGATCCTTTTCGTATCAAAAAACCATTTAACGTAATGCTAAAGAAATTATTTTGTAACATAAATGTAAAAAAAGATGATTAACACTTTATTTTTGACATAAAAAACGCTATAATGAAATGGTACATAAAAGTTGAACCTTTGTTGTACATAGTAAAATAGTTAACGTTTGGTATATGTGGAATGAAAGCAGTTTCGTATTTCAACTAAAAATGTCCTGAGAGGGAATCGAACCCACGGCCTACAGCTTAGGAGGCTGTCGCTCTATCCTACTGAGCTATCAGGACACGATTGATTTTACCAACTCTATCATTTTAACATAAAACAGAGGTGGGGAGCAATCTGTTTGCAAAAATCAAGAGAGAGGAAGGAACAGATTGAAGAAATTGATACCAGTATTGATAGGATTATTACTTCTAGTCGGATTAGCAGCATGTGGTAAGGAAGGCATAGACGAGGTTCTAAACGATAATTCATTGACCGTTATCCAGAATGTGAAAACAGATTTAAAAGACTACCAGCTAGCGTATGTGAAGGATAACAATGATATGACAGGTGTGCTTGAGTACTACAAAGATGCGAATGAAAAAGATATTTCGAATATACAACTGGACTCCGCGCTTAAAACAAAAGATTCAAAAGTGAAACTAAGCCTCATGAACGGTTTGGATGGTTTAATCGCAATGGTCGAAATCAATGACGCAAGTCTCGCGAAAGAGGCAACAGAACTAGTTTTGCTTGATAGTAATAAAGAAGTAGACGAAGCAATTGGCGTTTCGCTAACGAATAAAAGTACGGTAGAAGACGGGAAGACGGTTGCTATTGTGGCGATTCCCTCACTTGATCCAAAGACGGTGAGCGGACTAAAACGCATCGAGCTGCGTAATGACGCTAATAAAAGCATTTACAATAACGACTTAAATCCAAGTAAAATAAAGGCCCAAGCACCATCAGAACGCGCGAAAAGAAACGCCTTTTTCCCAGCAGTTAATAAATACATCGCGGATAAGGACTGGAAAGTAGTAAGTAGCGCGACACAGAAGAAACAAATTTATACAGCTATTTTGCGCGATAAGGATGGGGCGTATCATTTAGTTGAATTCACCTACCCAAATAATAAGCTTGTAGTGAAGGAGACCGCCAAGAATGACAATCCGCAACGAGATAATGACGTATCGCTACTCCAGCTACAAGGCGACAAAAATCAGTATATCGGAGTCGTTGCTGAACTGGAAACAATTATTAAGAAAGGCACGACGGTGGTTTTGAAATCAACAGAGGGTAAAGAGTATAAACAGCCACTCCACACGGGATACAATGACAAAAATGCCCTGATTCAACTGACAAAGAAAACAGAAATGAAAATAGATACGATTTCATCTGTCTCCATTCAAGATGATAAAGGAAACGAGTTATATACAATGGATCTAAAGTGAAAATGGAGAAAGTGGTTGGCATGGGGTTAGATACAAAACCTCATGTCAACCATTTTTGCGTTTTATAGGGTTACCAAAATGTAAGTTTATATGTTTAGATTGTAATATAATTCACATGTTAGAAATCAATCTATTGTTTATACTTAACTACGTCATCTTCCATAGGATTTAAGATTTACATCATGAAAAAGAGGGTAATAAAAGAGGAAATAGTTTTCAAACAGATATGCTTCTAGGAGCTTGCAACATTTCAATTTATCGAAAAGGAGCAAGTAGATGGAACATTCATTGGTAGATAAGAAAAAAGGTTATTTTGTCATAATAAGCGCGATATTAGTGGGGATAGCGTATCAATTATTACCATTTGTACTCACGGATACACCATATCTAGAGAACATTGGCGCATTTTTCAATGTAATTATTATGTTTATTCTGCTGTATATCATGCTGAAAGAGGAATTTCTAGACTGGTTCAAGCATTTTAGCATCAAATGGTTGTTGATCGGAATCCCATTTCTGGTCATTGTTGGAACGATAGCAGGGAGTCTCTGGGCGGCAATCGCTGGTGGAACGACCGCGAATGATATAAACAGTGTTCTGACATGGGATTATGTCTTTAAAAACGTCCCATTCATGCTTCTCGGTGAAGAGCTACTCTCCATCGGAATTCTCTACGCAGCCTGGAAAAAATTAAATTGGAAATTCTGGCAAGCGACGATGCTATGCTCGATCTTATTCGCATTGTGGCATTTACCAGCCTATGACTATAACGCACTGCAATGCTTAGTCACAATTATTCCGAGCAGACTCGTTTTAAATTATTTATTTAAGAAAAGCAATTCTATCTGGGTAACATGGATTGTGCACATTGCTTTTGACGTCATCACGTTCTTGCCAATACTATTAAAATAGACTAAAAAAAACCAGGAAAAAAAGAGTCGAAGCCGACTTGTTTTTTCCTGGTTTTTCTGCAGTTAATTAATTTTTTTAGATACTTTATCAATGTACTCAAGTGACATACCGGTTCCGATAGCTACGGACTCTAAAGGACTCGGTGCCATATGTACAGGAACATCGATTTGATTGACGAGCCATTCTTGGAAGCCATGTAATTGTGAGCCACCACCGGTTAAAACGATGCCACGATCGACAATATCACCGCTTAGTTCGGCTGGACATTGCTCTAATGTCACGCGAATCGCTTCGAGTATACGGCTTAGCGTTTCTTCCAATGCTTTTTGAATCTCGGTAGACGTAATGGTGAGTGTCATCGGTAAACCCGTTAACAGGTCACGTCCGCGCACATCCATCGTTATTTCAGTATGAGGAATTGGCGCATAACCAAGTTCCATTTTAATCCGTTCGGCTGTAGCTTCCCCGACTAGAAGATTGTAGTTTTTGCGAATATGTTGGATAATCTCATCATCCATATGATCGCCGCCGGTTCTAACAGACGTACTCGTTACAATGCCTCCGTAAGAGATGATGGCGATTTCACTTGTTCCACCGCCGATATCTACAATGACATTCGCGATAGGTTCATCAACCGGCAAATCAGCTCCGATTGCCGCTGCAACAGGTTCTTCGATAAGCGAGACTTCTTTCGCTCCCATCGATTTCACCGCATCAATAATCGCGCGGCGTTCCACAGAAGTTGCTCCAGTTGGTGCACAAACAACAACGTTCGGCCTTTTCACCGAATTACCAACAACTCCTGTGACCCGACGCATGATCTCGCGCAAAAGGTCAGCTGTGACGTCATAATCAGCAATAACGCCATCTTTTAATGGGCGAACTGCAATAATATTAGTAGGTGTTTTTCCAATCATTTCTTTTGCTTCTTGGCCAATCGCAAGCACGGACTTGGTGTTTACATCCATGGCAACTACAGAAGGTTCATTCAAGATAAGTCCTTCAGATTTACTATACACTAAGATGTTTGCGGTACCAAGGTCGATACCGATCGTTGTATTACCAAACATTTTTTTACCCTCCATATTTCCTTTTTCATGCTTTTATCGGCATAGTCTCTAGTATAAAGCAGTTTTGCCGTTGTTGGGGCTTATAAAGATAATGATATAAAAAGGTAATATAGGAATCGCGCAGGAATAGGCTTTCGCATGGAAAACGTAAACCGCATGTAAAGAACTTAATACAAATCCAGTATTTAACTCAAGAGAAAAATGGGAGATTAAGGCGCGGTGTGTTCAGCTCCAAATCCCCGGATACCGTGCGTTGACTATAAAAATGAATCCGCTCAGTTCCGATAGCCACGGATTCTAATGGACTTGGATCGAGTATAACTGGAAAATCAACTTGCTTCG
Source organism: Listeria cornellensis FSL F6-0969 (assembly GCF_000525855.1). Classification (GTDB taxonomy): domain Bacteria; phylum Bacillota; class Bacilli; order Lactobacillales; family Listeriaceae; genus Listeria_A; species Listeria_A cornellensis. Next base: position 25,745 of record NZ_AODE01000028.1, on the reverse strand, counting down.
TTAGCCATTCTTTAAAGCCATTTAGTAAGGAACCGCCACCGGTTAAAATAATACCTTGATCCATGATATCACCGCTAAGTTCAGCAGGGGACTGCTCCACCATCACATGAATCATTTTTATAATTTTGGCTAAAAATTCTGTAATTAGTGGTTGGATGTCAGGAGAGGATATTTTTGTAGTTGCTGGGAGCCCGGTTAGTAAGCTACGACCACGAACTTCCATGGTCTTCAGAATATGAGGACCAGGCGCGTAACCGAGTTTCTTTTTCATTTTTTCGGCAGTTAATTCACCAATTAAAAGATGGTGTTTTTCCCGGAAATATTGAATGATTTCGGCATCTAAAGAATCACCAGCAGAACGAATGGACATATTAGCGAGGACACCTCGATAGGAAACAATGGATATTTCCGTTGTACCAGCACCAATGTCTACAATCATATTAGATACAGGTTCATTGATGGGAAGTCCAGCACCAATGGCAGCAGCAACAGGAGCCTCCACAATGGTAACTACTTTGATTCCAGTTGCGAGTACAGCATCACGAATAATATTCCGCTCCACAAGCGTTGCGCCAGCTGGTACGTTGATGCTAGCTGCTGTTTTACGAATGGGGATGTTAGCTATGCGAGTGACACGATCCAGAACGGCTTGCAATAGCTTCACTGCATTATCAAAATCAGCAATAACACCATCTTTTAACGGTTTAATAGCTGTTAAAGTGGTAGGTGTTTTTCCGTACATTTGTTTTGCCAAGTTCCCGATAGCATAGACTGCTTTTGTCTCGGCATCTAAAACGACGACAGCAGGTTCACGAAATATAATTCCACGCAGTTCATTGTAAACAACAATATTTGCTGTCCCTAAATCGATTCCAATTGAAGAATGACTAAACATAAGCACACACCTTACTTTCCTTTGAAATTTGTTAAAACATATTGACTTCTTAATGACATAATTGCCTTAAAGTGAGGAAAGTAAACATAAAAGCATAAAATAATACTAAAAAAGCTATGCGTTTTAAGCATAGCTCAGCGTATCAACAAACGCTCAATTTCGTCGTTAAAAGTTCCGTTTCAATGTTCTTCTACCCTAGTAGGCTCCCCACTGGTACGAGCTTTTGCGTAGAAACTAAGCATTTATCGACATGCTGAATTTTGGAGAAATATCATGAAAAGCTGTTTTTCTAAAGTCTGAATTATGCGTTTTAAGTGTAGCTTTTTGTAACGCTATTTAGCGCGGTCTTGTTTTTCATAGAGACTATACATGTAGAAGTATATAAATCCACTGATTACTGCAAGCACTGCAATGGTTGCAAACGTTGCGAAATAGCCAACGAGTGTAGATAGGGTAATCGCTAGTGGCGCTATCACTTTCCCAAACGTATAGCGAAGTCCAGCTGCCGAGAAGTACATGGCTCGTTTATCATCCGGAGCAATTTTTGCAACGAAATTCTGTTGGATTCCGACCGTCATTAATTCTGCAAAACTAAATAATATAATCGCTAAAATAGCACCCCATGGACCGGTTGTGATTCCGAACAGAAGGATGGCAATCCCGTACAAGAAGGACGAATTCATGAAAACTAGCTTTTCGCGATATTGGCTCATGAGTCGAGTGAAGAAAACTGTCAATAAAGCTACACAGAAGCCATTGATGGAGACGATGAAGCCGAATAATTGTTCTCCGGTAAGCTGTATCGAGAAAATCGATGAATCCCCAATAACCTCTGTAATATAGAGCGGGAATAGTAAGTCCAGTTGCATGAAGGATTGCGAAATAATGACGCCAGCAACAATATATAAGAAAAAAAACTTTATCTTTAAAAATCAGTTTGTAGTTGCGTAATTGCTCTATTAAAACCGTGCCAATTTTTTTTCTCACGTTGAGCCTTGCGTAGTTCCTTATCGAGAGCCATTGGTGCTGTTTCATGTCCGAATTTTGTTAGTAAAATCAATAGAAGTAGGTCAGCCAAAACAATCGCGAGTAGGGTTTGCGATGTATAATTATTAAACACAAGCGCCCCGATAATCGGGCCAATAACGACCGCAATATTAATCATCATGTAAAAAATGGAGTACACATGACTCCGGTGCTCGGGTTTCACAACATCCGCAATCATCGCTTGACTCGCTGGTTGGTAGAATGACATAAAAATACTCGCAACCATAAATCCAAAAAAATGCCACATAAGGCGAATGAAAAATAGTTGTCGCTGCAATCGCAAAAATAAGGAAACCGGCACCTTCACCGATGACCGAAATACTCATCATTCGTTTACGCCCATAAGTATCGGCGAAGTAACCGCCGAGTAGGGCAGTGATCACAGATAAAGCCTGCGATAAAATAAGCAACAGACTCGTTGTTTGCCTACCAATGGAGTCCGAAAAATAAATCGTTAAAAAGGGAAACACCGCCCAAAAGGAAATATCGAGCAAAGCCTCCCCGAATAGTCGCACTTTAAGATTGATATCCCAAGTCTTAAATTTCATAGAAAAAACACCTTCTTTACAAGAAAAGCCCATGAAACAGTTCTTCCATGGGCTTTGTTATGAATTAGTAAACAATCATTGTATTATTAAAATGCCCAGTCACCGTTACGGAAAACAGGTACTTTATCGCCGCTTGCCGTAATGCCATCAATGTTCATCTTCTCCGAACCAATCATGAAATCCACGTGGGTCATACTTGAGTTGACACCAGCTTTTTCTAGTTCTTCGCGGCTCATATCCTCGCCACCTTTGATATTAAAAGCATAGGCACTTCCGATTGCCAAGTGATTCGAGGCATTTTCGTCAAATAGCGTATTGTAGAATAGGATTCCTGATTGGGAAATAGGGGACGGATCTGGTACCAAGGCAACTTCGCCAAGATAATGTGATCCTTCATCGGTTGCCACTAAATCCTTCAGAATATCTTCTCCTTGTTCTGCTGCAACATCGACAATGCGACCATCCTTGAATGTGATTTTGAACTTATCAATGATGTTACCAGCATAGCTTAATGGTTTTGTACTAGATACATAGCCATTCACGCTATTTTTTTCAGCGCACGAAAAAACTTCTTCTGTAGGCATATTCGCCATGAATTCTTTGCCTTGTTTATTATAGCTTCCGGCGCCAACCCATACATGATTTTTAGGAAGACCAATCGTTAAATCAGTTCCCGGTGCGGTATAGTGAAGCGCCGTATATTGTTGCTCGTTCAAGTAAGTCGCTTTATTGTTCAGCGTCTCATCATGATTTTTCCACGTTTGGACAGGATCGGCTGTGTTAATACGCGTTGTTTCAAAGATAGTTTCCCAAAGTGCAGGAACTTGATCTGCGTGTGGTAAATCAGGGAATACCTTCGCTGCCCAGCCCTCAGAAGCGGCACCAACAACCGTCCAGCTGATTGCGTTAGATTGAATCATTTGGCGGAATTCCTCGAGTGCTTGACCCATTGCCTTTTGATTAGCCGCGATTTTTTTACCATCCACACCTTTAAGTAAATCTGGATTTTCCGAAACAATCGAGATAAAAACAGCATTTTCGCGAGCTAATTCAATGCGTTCCGCGGCACGATGAAGTGCAGCTTTTTCAAAAATTTCAATCGGTGAATTTTGGTAGCGAAGTAACGTGATTTCTTCATCTGCCCAGTTGATAATAACGTCGCTAGCTCCAACTTCATAGGCTTTCTTCGTAATCAACCGGCTTAGTGGTGCGCTCTCAACGGAACTTGTAATCACTACTTTCTGGTCAGGTTGAACGTTCACTCCGACCTTGACGATTAATTCTGCATACTTTTCTAATTTCTCATTAAATGTTGTCATATGTAGCACCCCTCTTCTATTCAATAAAAGCATTGTATCTTAAAAAAAACGCGTAAAGCAACTGTTTGCAATGGCTTATTCAAACCATTGTTGATGCATCTCACTCAAAAATTCCCGGCTGAGTGGCAGCATATTCGATTCAGGTAATACCGCATCAATCATACAGTACGGACAAAGCGCCGTATCCTCAATTTCCAGCCAGTTCGTAATTTCAGAAGGCGCAAAAATCTCAAGACAATAAAAACAGCCACAACGGTCTGCCTTAGCGAGCCATATTTTGTTACTCGAAGCGTATTTATAGGCGTCTCTTAGATCCAGCTTCGAGGGGCTTCCTCAGCTTTTCGTTAGTCAAATTCAATCTCCGACAAAGCCTCATCCATTGACTCTAAAATATTATACTTCACAAAATAATCCAACCAAGCTTGGCGTAAATCAGGGGCATCGCGTTTAATCGACGGTTTGATTTTGTCATACATTGTTTTCATAATATCTTGCCACATCGCATTCACTGCGCGATCGAGTTTCGTGTCTTTCCAACGCTTTGCTGGCGGGCGCTTCTTATTTTTCTCATTTTGGAATTCGAGTGCTTTTTGATAAAAGCTATTTTTTGTCGTCAAGTTTTCAGACATATATACAGAAAATTCATTGAAAGTCATCGTAACACTCCTTAAAATTGTAGGTCAATTAACAGTAACATATACTTATCAGAGCGTCTACTCTACATCGGTAGGTTAAAATACGTTTATACGAGTAACTGTTTCATTTTCAAAGATGAAAACAGAGTAAAAATCATTTTTTAAATAGGATAATAAAAAGCTTGTAATGATTGCGAGAGAATGGAAGGCGACATCTATTACTGAAATCGAAAAATCGTTTTTTAAATTATTTTAGCTATTAAAAAAATGCCTAACTATCAATGCGATAGCTAGACATTTTGGGTGATTCCATTTATTCAATTTCAAAAATTAATTCCCAAGTAAGGCATCAGCAAATGTTTTCGCATAAGCTTCTGCACGCACAACATCATCTTCGTCAGGATCTAAATCTACTTTCAATCCTTCTACAGGGACTGTCGCGCCTTGTTGTTTCAACCGTTTCTCAACAAGATCAACCGTCAAACAAAACTCATCGTAGAATGTGTCACCAGATCCGAAAGAAGCACAAACTTTACCAGAAAAGTCCACGTCAGACATATCTTCGTAGAAATCCACGAATTCGTCTGGAAGTTCGCCATCATCATATGTATAGCCACCGATTAGCGCGCCATCATATTCTAATAGTTTCTCAGGTTCGACAGAGATACATTCCTCAATCTCGACCTCAATATCGTATTTCTCTAGTTCTTCGCCAAGGATATCTGCAATTTCTTCTGTATTACCAGTCATGCTGGCATATACAATCATAACTTTTGCCATTATTTACATCACCATTTCTTTCTATGAGTTCTAAGTTAATACGCTAAAAAAAGCACACTTGCAAACGCCGAATATGCTTGTTTCATCAATCACCAATACTTCCATTATAAAGAATTTCAGAAAAACTGCAAGAAATTCCGTTAAATTTAGCAAAAACGTCATATTCATACTTTCAAAATGAGGCGAATAAAGCTATAATGGTAGAAGTGAGAATTTCTGGCTGGGACAAAATCAACGTTTCGATGGTCGGAAAGAGAAGGGATGGAAAAAATGATTACATTAAAATCAAGACGCGAAATTGACGAAATGAAACGTGCGGGGGAAATCCTTGTCGCGACACATAAAGAAATTAAGAAACTAATAAAGCCTGGAATTACGAGCTGGGATATCGAAGTATTCACAGAAGAATTCCTGCGCAAACAAGGTGCGACACCAGAGCAAAAAGGCTTTGAAGGTTATGAATTTGCAACGTGCGCAAGTATCAATGACGAAATTTGTCACGGTTTTCCGCGGAAGAAAATTCTAAACGAAGGCGATATTATCACGGTGGACATGGTTGTTAATTTCCACGGTGCGCTTGCTGATTCTGCTTGGACATATGGCGTTGGACAAGTATCACCGGAAGCTGAGCGTTTGATGGAAGTGACACGTAAATCGATGTACCTTGGTATCGAACAAGCACAAGTTGGCAACCGTATTGGCGATATCGGCCACGCGATTCAAACATACGTAGAAGCAGAAAAACTAGCTGTTGTGCGCGAATTTATCGGTCACGGCGTTGGCCCAACATTACACGAAAAACCAGAAGTGCCACATTTCGGCGCAGCAGGCAAAGGCCCACGTTTGAAAGAAGGCATGGTTATCACGATCGAACCAATGGTCAACACAGGCGGTTGGAAAGCGAAGATGGATGACAACGGTTGGACGGCGCGCACAGCTGACGGTTCACTTTCTGCGCAGTACGAGCACACGATTGCGATTACAAAAGATGGTCCAGAAATTTTGACGTATCAAGGGGAAAACGACTAAATAATACGTAGGTGTGTTGCCAAGAACGCGACACACCTAAATTTTTTCGAGAACAAAGGGAGAATGGGTATGGGAGAGAAAAAAGCGATTCGTAAAACGAGGACGCCACATACGGTTGCATCAATTTGCGAGGAACTACATAATCTAGGTATTGCAAAAGGAGATACAGTAATTCTACACTCCGCGCTCGGTCAAGCTGGCTGGGTATGCGGGGGTGGCGTTGCGATTATTAAAGCTTTTCAAAAGGCGGTAACAGAATCTGGAAATCTAGTGATGGCATCGCAAAGTACGAATATATCAGACCCATCCAAATGGCGTAACCCAGCGGTACCGAAAGAATGGTGGCCGACGATTTATGAGGAGATGCCTGCGTATAATCCAGAAGAAACACCTACTTTTTTCATGGGCGTGATTCCAGAAACATTCCGCAAAATGGCTGACGTGAAGCGAAGTTCCCATCCGAAATATTCTTTTTGTGCATGGGGAAGTGACGCTGCCTTCATTACAGAGAAGCATGCGCTAAATTTCGGCTTCGGCGAACAGTCACCACTAGCACGACTATACGAATTGCACGCAAAAATTGTCCTGTTCGGCGTCGATCACAATAAAAATACGTCACTACACCTTGCCGAGCACCGCGCAAAAGCTTTTCGAATTCAGCAAGAAAAGTCACCGATTATGGTGGGCGGCGAGAAAGTTTGGCAAAGCTATGATGAAATAACGTCCAATAGCGAGGAATTTATTGCGATTGGGCGCGATTACGAACAAAAAACAGCACACCAGCCGACGACGCTTGCTGGTGCACCTTCCAAAATATTTGATATGCGCGACTTAGTGGATTACGTTAGCGAAATTATTTCCGAATAGTACTTAGTTCCTCTGCAAAAAGTTGCATTTCACGCATACTGATATTATTTTTGCGATGGATAAGCGTATAAATATCAAGCAGGGTATCGTAATGGATGGCTTCCAATGTCAGGTTTTCGAAGACGGAAGCATTGACCATCTTTAGTTTTACAGTAATTTCATTTAACATATACGTAACGTTTTCTTGCGATGGGTTTTCTAAGTTCATGTGAGACACTCCTTTTCAACTTTCAAAAATTGTAGCATATAGTTTGGAGTGATGCCACCATTAGCGTCTATTTTAAGAAGAAAGGGGATACCGATGTTAAAAAAAAATACAAGATATCCGCCTTGTTCGTTTTGGCATGGCCGTTGGGACTAGATTTACTAAAAATGATGTATCCGGAAGCGCCTCGCAATTAGCGTATTATATGCTCTTTTCTATTTTTCCGATTTTACTAATTGTCGCCTCGTTGCTTCCGTATTTCAACATTGATCAAGACCAGTTATTCACAACGATTAAGCAGTTTGTTCCAGAAGAAATTTATGATTTTATTAATAATAATCTGGATCAGCTTCTGAACAATAATTCGGGAGGTGCGCTTTCTGTCGGGATTATCGGGACGTTATGGTCGGCTTCTAATGGCATGAATGCGACGACGAAAGCATTGAATAAAGCGTATGGCGTGCAGGATCGCCGCAATTATTTTATTAAGCGCTTGTTGTCGATGGTTTTTACAATGGGCATGCTGGCGGTTGTGGTCGTGACGCTACTTCTCGTCGTTTTCGGACAGCAAATTGGGTTATTTATTTTTAATCATCTGAATGTGTCCCAAGATACGCTCGATATTTGGAATAATTTTCGCTGGCTCGTGACGCTAGCTGTTATTTTTATCGTGTTTTCCTTTATTTTTTGGATCGCACCGAACCGGAGAAGTAGCCTATTTAGTATTTTGCCAGGCGCCGTTTTTTCCACGGTTGGTTGGGCAGCAGCTTCGATTGGTTTCGCCTATTACGTGAACAACTTCGCCAATTATTCTGCGACTTATGGCAGTATCGGCGTGATTATAATTTTGATGTTATGGTTTTATTTAACAGGAACTATTTTGATGATTGGTGGCGAAATCAATGCCACACTTAGCATAGTAAAGCAGAAAAAGCTGGTCGGGGAGATTAATTAACCGGGCCATAAGGAGAGAATTATTTTGAGCGAAAATCCAGTAACAGAAGGTCAACAATTCCCACTAACGATTAAACGGATTGGTATTAACGGCGAAGGCATCGGCTATTTCAAAAGATCTGTCGTGTTCGTGACCGGCGCCCTAACAGGAGAAGAAGTCGTGGTCGAGGCTACCAAAGTCAATCCACGCTACACGGAAGCAAAAATCCGCAAAATTCGTAAAAAATCACCACACCGCGTGACACCACCATGCCCAGTCTACGATGCATGCGGCGGCTGTCAATTACAACATTTGTCATACCCAGAACAACTGCAAATGAAAAAAGACCTTATTGTACAATCCATCGAAAAACATACACGTTTCCACTTAGAACAAATCAAGATTCGCGACACGATTGGTATGGGAAATCCTTGGGGCTACCGCAATAAAAGCCAATTCCAAGTGCGGGAAATCGATGATGTGGTTGAAGCCGGCCTATTTGGTGCCGAAAGCCACGAGTTAGTGCCAATCGAAAACTGCATCGTGCAGCACCCAGACACTGTGAAAGTCACTAATTTTGTACGCGATTTACTGGAAGAGCTCGAGATTCCAATCTATGAAGAACAACGAAATAGCGGCATCGTTCGAACAATTGTCGTTCGCACAGGGATTAAAACCGGTGAGATTCAACTTGTCCTTGTCACGAACAGTAAGAAATTACCACGAAAACGCGAGTTAATTGAGCGCACCCAAGCAGCGTTCCCAGAAGTCGTTTCCATTATGCAAAACGTCAATCAGGCAAAAACGTCCTTGATTTTCGGCGAAGAAACGCTCTTCCTTGCAGGGAAAGAAAAAATCACCGAGAAGCTAGGCGAAATCGAATTCGATCTTTCTGCGCGTGCCTTTTTCCAGTTGAACCCATCGCAAACCGAGAAGCTTTACCGCGAAGTAGCGCGTGCCATTCGCCTGACAGGTAACGAAAAAAATTGTCGATGCCTACTGTGGTGTTGGAACCATTGGACTTTCCTTGGCGAAACGGGCAGCAGAAGTACGGGGTATGGATACTATTGCAGAATCCATCGAGGATGCGAAAGCAAATGCCGCGCGCGCAGGAATAACAAATGTCAGCTTTGAAACCGGAAAAGCAGAAGAAGTATTCCCGAAATGGATCAAAGCAGGCTTCAAACCAGATGCCATTGTGGTCGATCCGCCACGTGTTGGCTGCGAAGATCTGTTACTTCAATCCATTCTGCGGACAAATGCGAAACAAATTGTCTACGTATCATGTAATCCATCTACACTTGCACGCGATATTCAGGTTCTATCTAAAAAATACAATGTGAAATACATCCAACCGCTAGACATGTTCCCACACACCGCGCATGTGGAAAGTATCACTGTTTTAACCTTAAAAAATTAAGCGAGGAGGGCTTCCTTTGACAATCCAACTACAACTATTCCAAAATGAAACAACGCAAATAGAAGCCCTCAAGAATTATACACTCACGAATGATGAATTCTCGGCGCATCCACTTGAGATTTTGGAGCAAGCTGCCAAGACGAGTAGTTATCACTGCACCCTGATTTCCGATAATGGAATCATTGCGGGCTTTTTCGTTCTAGACAGTGGCAACGACCTAACGACGTACACCGCAGAACCGAATGCACTACTTTTGCGTGGCTATTCGATTGATTCGACATTCCAAGGCCGAGGGTATGGAACAAAGTCCTTAGCTATATTAAAAGACTATGTACGCGCTAATTTTAAAGGAATTGCCAGTGTTGTTTTAGCGGTTAACAAACGAAATATCCCAGCACAAAAATTATATTTAAAAAGCGGTTTTACCGAAACACAACGCGTTGTCTTAGGACCGCGCGGCGAGCAATTTGTTTACGAACTGAGAATATAAGGAACAAGAATAGAGAATGGGGAGACGTACATCAATCCTCGTTCTCCATTTTTGAATCACCTTGCAATAATGTAAGGGTGACAAGTCTTTTCATTATTAGCGTTATTTGTTAAACTAAGGAAGACAATTAGACCATAAGAAAGCGTGGCAGATCTATGAAAAATGACAAAATTCGGTTTCTCGTTCTGATGATTCCGATTTTATATATGGCTTACGGTATATTTTTAGCAATCGATTTCGGTAGCAAAGCAGAGATGATTAATGTCATTGTCAACGGTACAATCCTTGGGGCTTGCTCGATTTTCATTATTTGGAAGGCGAAATTAAGAAATACAGTGGATGTGATTTGGCTAGCAACGTTCATTCTCTATCTGTTTATTTTGCATCATCTCGTTACATATATTTCGGCAGGAGATATTCTAAAAAGCACGTACACAGGAGGATTTCATATCCAACATGAATTGGTAAACCTTGTGCCATTTACGACGATTGAAAATACAGTACACCAAACGTTACCGACGATGCCAACGATGCCAACGATCATTCAGCTACTCGGAAATGTCTTGTTACTTGCACCATTGACATTTTTTCTACTCTATTTTCAAATTACCAAAAGAATCGGGATGACACTCTTACTCGCCTTGTTTATTTCTACAGGAATCGAGCTCGTTCAATTCCTTCAAACCACGATCATCACAGGTTTTAGTGGCATAACATTGCCAGAAAATCGTTCGACAGATATAGACGACATTATTCTAAATACACTGAGCGGCTTGCTAGGGGTTCTTGCGGCGCTATGTATACCAAGCGTGAGAAAGCGAAAAAAAATAACATTGAAATGGGAAAAGTGAAGGGAATTGGTATGATGAAGGAAAGGTTAGCAAAACTTATAGCATGGTTCCAGGAAAACAGTCTGAAGGCTAAGATTATATTTATCGTCTTTGTACTCGCGTTTGTCGTATACGAAGTGATTAGTATTGGAACAACCACCGATTTTGGCGCTTTAAAAGATAACTTAACATCACAGAGCCCAGAAAATATCTTGATTATGATTGCAGTGGGACTTATTGCTGTAACACCAATGCTCATCTATGATTTTGTCATCGTGAAACTCCTGCCAGGCAAGTTTCCGACGAGTCACATTATTACATCTGGCTGGATTACGAACACATTTACGAATATTGGAGGATTCGGTGGCGTGCTAGGAGCCTCTCTACGCGCCAATTTTTACGGCAAAAATGCCGATCACAAGCAAATCCTTTTAGCTATTTCAAAAATTGCCTTATTTCTCGTATCCGGCTTGTCTTTATATTGCCTCATTGGCCTAGTAATGCTATTTATTCCAGGATTCGCCGATCATTTCCGTAGCTACTGGCCTTGGCTTGTCGGCGGCGGATTATATTTCCCAATCCTATTCTTCTTCACAAAATGGAAAAGCAAAACATTATTTGAAGATTTACCGCTAAAACGTGAATTGCTACTTATTTTGGCGTCACTATTAGAGTGGGCGTTTGCATTCGGTTGCTTCATCATTATCGGCGTACTCATGAACGAACCGGTCGACGTTGCTAAAGTATTCCCGCTTTTCGTTATTGCATCTGTTATCGGGATTGCATCGATGGTACCCGGAGGCGTTGGTACGTTTGACGTCGTGATGATTCTCGGACTTGAAAAGCTTGGCGTACCGACGGACCTCAGTGTTGCATGGTTGCTGTTTTATCGTATTTTCTACTATATTATTCCTTTCGCAGCGGGACTCCTATTCTTCGTCCAAAAAGCCGGGAAGAAGTTCAACGACTATTTAGAAGGTCTACCAACCCTATTCCTACAAAAACTAGCGTACCGCTTCCTCGTTTTATTCGTGTATTTCGCTGGACTCATGTTGATCATTTCTGCGGCTATCCCAAACGCTATCTACCATTTACCGTTGCTTTACAAACTAGCACCATTCAGCCTTTTCTTCGTATCCCAAATCACGATCATAGCTTTTGGGTTCCTGTTATTAGGATTGGCTCGAGGTATTGAAAGTAAAGTCACCAAAGCCTACGTAACGACTATCGTTGTGCTAGGTTGCGCGATTTTCAATACATTAGCTCAAGGATTTTCCATCAAAGCAGCAATTTTTCTTGGAATTGTATTGGTTTGCGTCTACTTGGCACGTCATGAATTTTACCGAGAAAAACTTGTCTATACATGGAGTAAAATCATTTTCGATAGTTCCTTATTTTTAGTCTGTTTAATCGGCTACGTCCTAATCGGTGTTTACAACTCACCAAAAGTACCACATCACCGCAAAATCCCCGATTATCTACTGATTCCATCCGAACATGTTTGGATTACAGGATTCATTGGTGTGGGCATCGCTATTATCAGCCTTATTGTTATTTTCTACTACTTCTCGACAACGAGTGTTACCATTGGAGAACCATTCGATGCGAGACGTTTGCGAGCTCATTTGGCCAAATACAAAGGCAACGAAGTAACACACACTATGTTCATGCGCGACAAATTGCTTTTCTGGTCCAAAGATGATAAAGTCGTGTTTCCATTCCAACTCAGAGCCGATAAAATGGTCATCATGGGAGAGCCAGTCGGGGATAGAGATAATCTTGAAGAAGCACTGGAAGAACTGATGCTATATGCCGACCGCTTTGGTTACCGCCCAGTTTTCTATGAAGTTGATGTCGACATGTTGGCATTCCTTCACGATCATGGCTTTGATTTCATGAAAATCGGTGAAGAAGGTTTCGTATCCTTACCCGAATTCACGCTAACTGGTAAGAAACGCAAAGGCGAGCGTGCCTTGATGAACAAATTTGAGCGGGAAGGTTATACCTTTGAAATTATTGAGCCAAGTTTTGATGAAAAAACAATTCAGCGACTCCGCGAAATTTCGGATGATTGGCTAGGAGACAGATCCGAAAAAGGATTCTCACTCGGCTACTTTGATGTGTATTATTTGGAACAAGCGCCAATCGCAATCGCGCGAGATGCCGATGGTGAAATCATTGCCTTTGCTTCCATCATGCCATGCTATAACGACGAAATGACGTCCATCGATTTAATGCGCTACGGTCAAGAGGCCCCGAGCGGTATCATGGATTTCCTATTCATCAATCTATTCCTAAAAGGGCAAGAAGAAGGCTATCAAATTTTCAATGCAGGAATGGCGCCACTTTCCAACGTAGGTTCCTCGCAGTTCGCCTTTTTAGGAGAACGATTGGCAGGTCTCGTTTACCGCTATAGTCAAGGCTTTTACGGCTTCCAAGGATTACGCAATTACAAATCAAAATACGTAACGACTTGGGTTCAAAAATTTGTTGCGTTCCGAAAACGAAGCTCAATCGCTTTCACGATGTTGCAGCTAATGGTGCTCGTAAGCAAAAAGAGACCCCTATCTAAAGCGCAAATCGTAGAAGACATCCCAGAAGAGATAGAACCGACAGTAATCATAGAAGAATCCAAATAAAAACAGGCGTTAGGAGACAGCAAAAAATCTCTTAACGCCTGTTTTTCTATTCTTGCACTAAATCCGCCAATGCCTCCTCAATCTGAGGGAATCGAAACGTGAAATTTTGATTGAGAAGTTTTTGTGGATACACACGTTGTCCTTCCAAAATAAGCAGCGCCCGTTCACCCATTGCAAAGCGAATCATTGAGGCAGGCGTTGCAACTTTTGCTGGTCGTTTCATCGTTTGACCGAGCAATTCTGCAAATTTTTTCTGCTGAACGGGATGCGGTGCCGTCACATTCACCGCACCTTCGAATTTCTCAGAATCCATAATAAACAAAATCGCCGCGACCACATCATCAATATGAATCCACGAATACCACTGATTTCCTTCACCAAGCGGTCCACCGATTAAAAAAGCGAACTGTTTCGTAAGTAGCGGCAATGATCCGCCATCCTTACCCAGAATCAAACCAAACCTCGTAAACACCGTCGGAATTCCTGATGCCCGAGCAGCTTTTTCCCAAGAAATAACCGTCTCCGCAAGAAAATTATCAGCGGCCACATGTTCCTCCGTATCCAGAAAGAAAGTCGTTTGTGATGTAGGATATACACCAATCGCACTCGCATTCATCAACAAGCGAGGCTTTGGCTGCAAATCATGGATAATCCGCACAAGTTCCGTCGTCGCATCCACACGACTGTCTAAAACCAACTGTTTCCGATCCGGCGTCCAACGCTTATCCGCAATACCCGCGCCAGCCAGATTAATACATATATCAATAGATACACCTGCCAAATCCGGCAGAGCGCCATCCAACCACTTTATATAATGTACATTTTCTGAATCTACCTCGTTATTCCGGCGTGTCAAAATATAAACAACATGTCCCTTATTCACAAGCGCAGGAACGAGATGATGCCCAATAAAACCAGTACCGCCAGTCATTAAAATATTCATATGTCAATCACTCCTAACGTGTCAGCGTTTGTCAATACACTGCTTTTCTATTACTTTTCCCTTTAAGATAGCTTTAAAACGATTTTTTGCGTATGATAGAGTAGAGAAGAGGAGGCGATAACGATGAAAATTACATCTATTTCGCAACAACAAAAAAAATAAAGAGCGGTATAACATCTTTGTTGCCGGAAAATATTTATTCAGTGTCGATGAGGTCGTGCTTACAAAGTACCAACTTTTTAAGGACCGAGAGCTAACGGACGAAGAACTATCTGAAATTCAAGAAGAGGATGCAATTCGCCGCGGCTTGAACAAAGCAATCCAATATTTAGCCCATCGTGTGCGCTCCGAAAAGGAAATCCGTACACACTTAACAAAAGCCGAGATGGAACCCGATGAAATCAGTCTTGTTATCAAACGTCTCGCAGAAATGAAATACATCAATGACTTGGAGTTCGCGCACCTGTATGTTCGCACCCAAGTAAACACAACCTCAAAAGGACCTCGTCAAATCGAGCGCGAACTTGTGACTAAAGGCGTTACCCGTGAGTACATTGAAGAAGCACTAGTTGATTTTAAAGACGACACTCAATTAGAAAACGCCGTCAAACTAGCAGCCAAAATCGTCAATCGTAGCCGTAAATCAGCAAAACGCCAATTACAACAAAAATTAATCACCGAGCTCATCCAGAAAGGCTACACAACCGATTTGGCCAAAGAAGCAAGCGCTATTGCACTCGAAGACTTTTCAGAAGAGCAAGAACAAGACGTATTAGGCGAGCAATTAAACAAGCTACTACAACGAAATCGGCGCTTAGGCCCAGCCAAATGCCGACAAAAAAACAATCACATCCCTATTACAAAAGGGGTTTTCCTATGATACCATTCAGGATTATATGCGTGAACACGAATTAGATTTTGAAGAGGAGCAAGATTAATGCAAACATATTTTGAGAAACTAAAGCAAGAACTACTAGCAATAAATCCAAACTTTACCGAAGACGAAGCTTTGTGGTGGGTGGAGATGCTATGGACCGATTTTGAAGCAAGCTATGCGAAGGCAGGCTATCCATACCGCGGCAATGAATACACGTATGATTACGTATCCAAACAAATAAAACAACATGGCGCATCACTACATTTGGTAGAACGCAAAGAACGGTAAGTAAAAGGCCTTCTCGATTTCCATGCGAGAAGGCCTTTTTTCAAAACTTAGTCTGTTGCAGGATGTAGTTTCTTGTGAAGTTTTTCGTCGCTGAAAATCCAGCCAGTGTAAGACGATATAATTTGTAAATCATCATCAAGTTTGACTACCGCAACGAATGGATAGTGTCCGTTACTACGATATCTTAAATCCGTATAAGTAACATATGTGCCATCCATTTTTTCTTCGATACGCCAATTATAAACTTTAGAGAAGGATACAAATGCCGTCAAGTTCTTATCTTTCATCGCTGCGTGGATAATATCGTTATCGGGAACTGGTAAGCGATCAAATTTCTCATAAATCGAAATGGTACGCTTAAAAGCTCGTCCGACATAGTAGTGATCTTTCGTTGTTACCGCAACACGCCACTGGAAGAAACGAATCGTAGAAGCAACAATAATTTCCTCTGAGTCTGGAATCATATTTTTGACCGCGTGGGTAATGACTTTCTGCGTGACGAACCTTGCTACATAATAAAGCGCCAAAATCGCGTATAACGTAAAGAACGTTGGTAAAGCAGGAGCTCCAAGTAGCCAAAGAACGATAGCTACAACGTGAGAGCTGAAAATAAAGATATCAAAGGTATTGATAAACCCGAAGGCGACCCAGGTATCTTTAAATGGCCTCAATGCCTGTGTTCCATACGCGTTGAAAATGTCGACAAATATATGCAGCCCTACCGCGACGAAGGTCCATAGCAAGAGATGCCAGAACGGTGCAGCCGGAAAAATAAAAGCAAGAATAGCAGAAAGCAAGAGCGGCCAGATTGCGAGACCTGGAAGCGAATGCGTGATTCCACGATGGTTACGAATATAATCCGCATTATTTTTTAGTTTAAGAACAGTATCAATGTCCGGTATTTGTGATCCAATAATAGTGGCTGTCATGATACCAATGGCAGCGGAACTCCCTACAATAGCAGGGTCGATCGCCGTAGCTACAGCGCCGAGTGCAATTCCCATAACAACATGTGTGCCAGTGTCCAAGAGACTTCCTCCTCTTCTAAGAGCAATCCTAAAATCAATGCTTGCATCTTATTAAAACTTCCGTGAAGGCAATTGGCTGTCCAATCGCATCTTGATTCTGTATAATGATAACGTTGCTTAAAATCAAGTATCAGAAGTTTTTTCATACTTATATTATACTACAGAATACCCGAAAACACGCATTAGAAAACCATGAGAATATACACAAAAAATGAGGAGTAAATACAAGATGGAATGGAAAAAAAGAAAAGGTAATTGCTTTCAGGTCGGCCTTAATTGACTGGTATGAAGCGAACAAGAGGGTTTTGCCGTGGCGTGAAAATACAGATCCTTACCGGATTTGGGTCTCTGAAATTATGTTGCAGCAGACAAAAGTAGACACAGTTATGCCATATTTTGAGCGATTCATGACCTGGTTCCCAACGATGAAAGATTTTGCGGATGCACCTGAGGAACGTATTTTGAAAGCATGGGAAGGTCTTGGTTATTATTCGCGCGTCCGTAATCTACAGGCTGCGATGAAGACAGTAGTGACCGAGATGGATGGCGTTGTGCCAAGTGATTTAGACGGAATTCTCGCGCTAAAAGGTGTCGGTCCATATACAGCCGGCGCCGTGCTCAGCATTGCTTACGAAAAACCAGAACCAGCCGTTGATGGTAATGTTATGCGAGTCATATCGCGCATTTTGGAAATTGATGATGACATTATGAAGCAAAAAACACGGAAGAAATTCGAAGCCGCACTTTATCCGCTCATTGATCCAGAAAAACCAGGCGAGTTTAACCAAGCTCTAATGGAAATTGGCGCGCTTGTTTGTACACCAAAAAAAACCGATGTGCCTCATTTGTCCATTGCAAGAGTTTTGTGAAGCGCATAAGGTTGGGAAAGAAGAAGCCTATCCAGTCAAAATTAAGAAAACGAAAGTGAAGAAGGTATTCCTATCAAGCGTCATCGTTCAGGTAGGAGAAGACCAATTCATCATTGAACAGCGCCCAGAAACAGGCTTGCTCGCTAACTTGTGGCAATTTCCAACCGTGGAATTGACGGAAAACCACGAAACAATGAAACTAGCCTTTTTGCAACAATATGGCATCGAGCTTGAAGTCGAGGCTGAGCCAATCACACATGTAAAACATATATTCTCACATCTAGTCTGGGAAGTGAATGTGTTCGTAGCGCAAGCGATCACCACACAAACCTCAGATTTAAAATTAAAAACGGTCACAAAAGCCGAAATGGAGCATCTAGCTTTTCCAGTTCCATATCAAAAAATGTGGCAAGCATTTCTAAAGGGGGAAACAGTACAATGAATAAAGTAGCACTAGTAACAGGAAGCAGTCGTGGAATCGGGAGGGAAATCGCGCTTGAGCTTGCAAAACAAGGATATGATATCGCGATTAATTTTGCCAGAAGTCGTAGTAAGGCCGAAGAAGTAGCAAAAGAAGTCGAGGCACTAGGCCAAAAAGCGATTCTTGTACGCGCTAACGTTGGAGATATCGCGAAACTAAAAGGTATGTTTGAAGAAATAGATGACGCATTTGGGCGACTAGATGTACTCGTAAACAATGCAGCGAGCGGCGTTTTACGACCAATTATGGAGTTGAACGAGTCACATTGGGATTGGACGATGGATATCAACGCGAAGGCGCTCCTTTTTGCGAGTCAAGAAGCCGCGAAACGCATGCAAAAAACAGGTGGTGGAAAAATTGTGAGTCTGAGCTCAGTGGGCGCGATTCGCTATTTAGAAAATTATACAACGGTTGGTGTCTCGAAAGCGGCTGTTGAATCACTGACACGCTATTTGGCTGTGGAATTAGCGCCACTTGGAATTTCGGTTAATGCTGTGTCCGGTGGGTTAATCGAAACAGAAGCGCTAGATCATTTTCCAAATAGAGAAGAATTGCTAGCGGACGCCATTGCCAAAACTCCAGCAGGGCGTATGGTAGAGGCGGATGACTTGGTGAAAGTAGTTTCGTTTTTAGTTAGTGATCAAGCAGATATGATTCGTGGACAGACGATTATTGTTGATGGGGGAAGGACGTTGTTGGTTTAACGAGAATATCAGGGAATTCATAAATCAGAGGTGTGCGATGTTTTGGCTTGTATGCTTAAGGAAGGGAAATCAAATGTAGTTGTTTGGCAATTCTATTGAGTTATGTGGTTATTCGAGTCCGGCAATCATAGGAGCGTGGGTGCTTTTGGTGTTGACGTATCATCATTTCGCGATCCAGCTTCAAGAGCCAGCCTCTCGGAAATTTCGTGGCCTCCGTAAAAATCAAAAGAGGATTTTCACTACGCCCCCTAACAATTTCTGTCGAGGCTAAACGGGCTCTTTCCGCTTTTCGTGTCTTTTCAGTTTTTTTGCAACGGATTGCGTGGTATAATGGAAAAGGATGTTGGATCGATAGTACATGGAGAAAGTAGGATATTGGATGTACTTACCTAAAGAGAAAGAAATAATTCAAATCAAAAGCTACAAACACGACGGCTCACTTCATCGTACTTGGAAAAAAACGGTTGTTTTGAAATCAACGGAAAACGTTATTATCGGTGGGAATGATCATACCTTAGTGGTAGAATCAGATGGCCGAAAGTGGGTAACTCGCGAGCCTGCCATTTGCTATTTTCACAGTGAATACTGGTTTAATGTGATTTCAATGATTCGAGAAGACGGGATTTATCATTATTGTAACCTAGGTACGCCTTTTGCATCAGACGAGGAAGCGGTTAAGTATATCGATTACGATTTGGATATCAAGGTATTTCCAGATGGTCGCTTCCACTTGCTAGATGAAGGCGAATACGAGCAACATAGACGACAAATGAAATATCCTGACTCTATCGACCGTATACTAAGGCACAATGTAGATGTCCTTTCGCACTGGATTCTGGACAAAAAAGGTCCGTTTTCAAAAGATTACATCGACATTTGGTATGAAAAGTACAAAGAATATCGCTAAATTTAGAGTAAAAAAAACGCAAAACAAGCTCCCATCATCGGAAGCTTGTCTTGCGTTTTTTGTCGTTTAATATACCATTTCAACATGTGCGTCTAGTGATTGACGCGTTTTTTCACGGCTCGGCGTAGCCGCACGATACCCAAATGCAAGCATCGCAGAAACGCCAAACTCATTAGGGTCCACCAAACGCTTCTCAATCAATAGTTTTTCCACCGCACTTCTATCAAAACCTTCAATCGGACAAGAATCAATACCAATCGCAGCGGCACTTGTCATCATGTTTGCCATCGCCAAATACGCTTGCCGGCTAGCCCATTCAAAAACAAGACGATCATCCGCAAGCAAGTCAAAATCATGCGCCAAGAAATTTCTAAAATGATTCGTGTAAACAGCAACTACCTCATCCGGCATTTGAGCAACATTCCGCAAATGGTTCTGAATATAATCAGATTCCGGCGTTAAAGCCTCCTTCGTACGCGCCAACACAATAATAAATTTATCTGCGGTTGGTAACTGGGTTTGCGCACCCCAAGAAAGCGGCATCAATGCTTTACGTAACTCCGCATTCTCAATAATAAGCAATTTCCAAGGCTCGAAACCAAAAGATGAAGGCGATAACCGCGCCGTTTCTAAAATAAATTGAAAATCCTCATCACTCATTTTTTTCGTCGTATCAAATTCCTTACAAGCAAAGCGATAATGGAAAGCATTTAAAATTTCTTGTTTTTTTTGACATATGAAAAATTCCTCCTAATTTGTTTGACTTTCCCAGTATATCAAGTACAATAAAAAAAGATAGTATGCACATTTTTGTTAGGTAGGTACATTTTGTATACTATCATGAGGAGGGGAACGATGCAAAAACGTAAAATTGATTTCTCATGTGGCGCGGATGTCACATCTTCCGTTATCGGCGGCAAATGGAAATTACAAATCCTATTCCGCTTAATGGATAAAACGATTCGCTTCAATGAATTCCGCCGTCTTATACCAGAAATAACCCAACGAATGCTGACATTGCAACTGCGCGAATTAGAAGAAGACGGCATCGTTCACCGCGAAATATACCATCAAATCCCGCCAAAAGTAGAGTATAGCTTAACCGATTTGGGAGAATCGCTCATCCCGCTAGTCCGAGCTATGTGCGATTGGGGGGACATAAACAAGAATACAATCATCAATAACCGCACAATAACCAAGCATACAAAAGAACCGAGCCAGCTATAAACGCCAACTCGGTTTTTCCTGCTATTCATGCACATCAATATCAATCTTATTTTCCGCGTCGTGCCGCAGTTTGAAACTATGAATCAATTTCTCCAAATAATCAACCGTTTCCTGATAAGCAAAGACGCAAGCGATAATCCGCATCAAGTGATATTGATCGATACCCTCATCGTCGTCCTCCTTATCAATCTCCTTCATTTCATTCAAAAATAGCCG
Organism: Listeria cornellensis FSL F6-0969; assembly: GCF_000525855.1. GTDB lineage: Bacteria > Bacillota > Bacilli > Lactobacillales > Listeriaceae > Listeria_A > Listeria_A cornellensis. The sequence goes on along the minus strand of NZ_AODE01000028.1, from coordinate 4,567 downwards.
CATTAAGTCTGCCGGATCCTGCGAAAAATGCTTTTCTGCATAGTTCAAATCCACCGAAACCTTGTCGATATACGTGAGTAACAACTGCTCATGCGTATCCGTCAAATAATCAATTTGCATCCGAATCAATTCCTGCTTATCGGGAGGTAACTGCAAAAAGTCATTTTCATACCGATGCAAAATTCGCAGCAACTCGTACCCCTTTTGTGAACAAAGAATCATTTGCCTGTACACCGCAATTTTTCGCGACTTAGAAATATTCGTTCGCCGCAAAAAGGTTCGTTCTTCGCGATACAATTCATAATAACTACTCATTTGCGTAATCTGTTTTTGCATCCACTTCATGTCTTTTTTGAGGAGCGGAAAATCTGCTGCATGACGTAAATTCAACTTAATCCAGCGCATAATCTCATCGTTCGTACTATAAATAAACTGGAATAAAGTCACCTCATATTTTGGCGGCAAGAAAATCAAGTTTACGATAAACGCTGCGACAAGGCCAAGCATAATCGTACCAAATCGCGTAAGTGCAATCATTAAAAAGTCACTAGTAGGCGAATCCATCACAATGACGAGCGTCACAAGCGCCAGACCGATTGTTTTTTCAAGTTTGAATTGAATCAACAGCGCCACACAAAGAATCGACGCAATCCCAATCAATATGAAATCATTCCCGATATAAAGCCCAAAGCCAATCGCGATGGCCGCACCAATCACATTCCCTTGCGCCCGTTGTAGAATTTCTAAATAAGACCGATAAATTGATGGTTGCACTGCAAAAATTGCCGAAATCCCTGCTAAAGAAGGAGTAGGGGAGTGACAAAGCTCGGCAATAAAAAGCGCCAAACTGATTGCAATTCCTGTTTTTATAATCCTAGCTCCGAATTTCATCGCTGGTTATTCCTTTCTGTACTCTATTTCTCCTATTATAACCGTTAATCTTGCTTTACAAACCAATCAAAGCGCCATTTTTGCAAAAACACGATCCACAGCTGCAAGCGTATCTTCAATATCAGCTTGCGTATGTGCCGTTGTAATGAACCAAGCCTCATATTTAGAAGGAGCCAACATAATGCCTTCCTCAACCATCAACTTGAAAAATTGGCCAAACTGTTCACCATTCGTCCCCTGCGCATCTTCATAAGTCACGATTTCCTGATCCGTAAAGTAAACCGTCAAAGCCCCTTTAATCTGATTAATCGTGACCGTAATCCCGTGTCTAGCTGCAGCATTTAAAATCCCGTTTTTCAGGCGAACACCAAATTTTTCAAACCGATTATAAATCCCAGCTTCCTGCAAAACTTCCAGACAAGCAATCCCAGACTGAATCGAAGCAGGATTTCCAGCCATCGTACCAGCTTGATATGCCGGGCCTAGCGGAGCGACTTTTTCCATGATATCAACACGTCCACCGTACGCACCAATTGGCAAACCACCACCGATAATTTTTCCGAGCGCTGTCAAATCTGGCGTCACACCTAATAGATTTTGCGCGCCACCATACATAAATCGGAATGCGGTAATAACCTCATCGTAAATAACGAGCGCCCCGGCATCATGCGCCAGCTCATTCACCGTCTCCAAAAAGCCATCTACAGGCCCCACAATCCCGAAGTTTCCAATAATCGGTTCCACTAAAACCGCAGCAACTTGATCACCCCAAATACGAATCGCCTCTTTGAAACTAGCAATATCGTTGAAAGGAACCGTAATCACTTCTTCTGCTGTGGACTTCGTTACACCAGCAGAATCCGGTGTGCCAAGCGTAGAAGGGCCAGAACCGGCTTCCACAAGTACCAAATCAAAATGTCCATGATAGGAGCCAGCAAATTTGATAATCTTATCACGACCAGTATACGCACGTGCCACACGAATCGTTGTCATAACCGCTTCCGTCCCAGAATTCGTAAACCGTACTTTTTCCAAAGAGGGGATAGCTTCCTTCAACATTTTTGCGAAAGTAACCTCATGTCGCGTCGCAGTTCCATATAAAACACCAGTTTCAGCCGCATGTGTAATCGCTTTTGTAATATGAGGGTGCGCATGTCCAGTAATAATCGGTCCATAAGCCGCCAAATAATCGATATACTTATTACCATCGACATCCCAGAAATAAGCGCCATTCGCACGTTCCATCGTCACGGGAGTCCCGCCACCAACACCTTTATAGGAACGCGATGGACTATTAACCCCACCAACAATATGCTTGAGTGCCTCCGTATGTAACTTTTCCGACTCAGAATGGTTCATTTTTGATACATCTCCTTCATTAATGTTTCTTCCCTTCCCATTTTAGTTGAAATAGCGCCAGACTGCAATGAATAGAGGCAAGTTCATTGTAACCGAGACAAAAAGAGTCTAGAATAAAAGTATATAACACGCAGAAAGTGAAGTGATTCCGTTGAAAATACTGTTTACCATGCCAATTCCAGATGACCTAAAAGCAAAGCAACAAGAACAATTTCTAGACCACACATATGAATACATAGAAAATTTGGCATCTTACCAAGCAATAGATACGGTAGACTGCATCGTGTCCTATGGATCAGATATCACAGAACCTATCATTGAAGATGCAAAAGCGCTACGCTGGCTCATGATTTTCTCCGCAGGAATGGAAGAACTTCCTCACACCAAACTCCAAGAAAAATCCATCTTAGTCACTAATGTCCGAGGAATCCATGCAATTCCGATGGCAGAATTCACGATGGCGTATATGTTATCCCATGTGAAACGACTAGCCAATTTTGCAATGAAACAAACGAAAAACAGCTGGGAACGCGACCCAAAAATCGACGAGCTAGCAGAAAAAACTATCATCATCGCTGGAACAGGAGCCATTGGAACTCAAATCGCCCAATTCGCCAAAGCCTTCCAAATGAAGACAATCGGTGTTAACACATCTGGAAAAACTGTTTCACCATTCGATAAAACAGTCTCTATAGAAGAAATACAAACGATCCTCCCAGAAGGTGACTTCATCGTATCTATTCTGCCAGAAACGAGCGCAACCAAATCACTCTACAAAAAAGCTCACTTTGAAGCCATGAAAAACAGCGCCGTATTTATCAATATAGGTCGTGGTTCTGCAGTATCAGAAGAAACACTACTAGACGTAGCAACAAATCAAACAATCGAACATCTCTACTTAGATGTTAGCCCAATCGAGCCATTACCAAAAAATCACGCGCTCTGGAAATTTCCAAACGTCACCATCACACCACACGTATCCGCTCACTCACCAAAGTATCTATATAGAAGCTTCGATATCTGGCTCGAAAATGTTGCAAGATTTCAAAAAGAAGAACCATTATTAAACACTATTAATTTGAATAGAGGGTACTAAAGAAACAATCACGAATCCCAATGTTGACAGAACCAGCCGAAGTTAGGTAGAATAGAGTATATGTACAATCTATTAAATTAAGCAAGGAAGGAGTGCATGACGGTGTCTAATTCTCATTCTCATATACGAGAAGCAATAGATGTCTTGAAAAAAAACTGGAGTCAGAATAACTCCTCAACGTCATGCTATACTTGAATTCTTAATTAATGCCGATACCCATCCTACCGCTGACGAGATTTACAGAGCGCTTGAAGGGAACTTCCCCAATATGAGTGTAGCTACAGTTTACAATAATCTACGCGTATTCCGAGAAGCAGGACTAATTAAAGAATTACCATATGGCGATTCATCCAGCCGTTTTGATTTTTCTACATCCGAACATTATCACGCAATCTGCAATGAATGCGGTAAGATAGTAGATTTTCATTATCCTGGTTTAGACGAAGTAGAACATTTTGCAGCCAGTGTCACAGGGTATGAAGTGAACAAACATCGATTAGAAGTCTACGGAACATGCCCAGAATGTCAAGCCAAAAATATATAATACATCCAGAAAGCCATCACTTCACCCGATTTGATGGTTTTCTTTTTTCTTTTTTGCATAAAAACTATTATATTTATGCAAAAAAAATCTGAATTAACAAATGGCTACATAGCAATGTTTAGCGCATACATTTTTGTGGAATTAGAATACAGTATGAAAAAAAAATCAAATTATTATGCATAACTTGGTTGACATTATCCTGATTAATTGATATATTAGTTCTCGGCGCTACTAACCAACGCTTTAACAAAGAAAAATAACGCAAAATAATTTATACAAAGTTGTTGACAGATAAGTGCTTGAATGGTATGATTTAAAAGTCGCAAAAAACAAAACAACATAAGTGATAGCAACGCGAAAATGACCTTTGAAAACTGAACAGAAACAAAGATAAAACCAATAGAGACAGTGATGTTTCTAGGTAAGAATCGCAGGGCGGAAATAGAAAGCTATTTCCAAAAGTAATACTAGTAAAGTGATTTGCTAGCGAAGTCATTTTGACGCAAGGATCTTATTCACGGTGTTGAATAAGTATTCAGATTCATCTTTATTTTAAAGAGAGTTTGATCCTGGCTCAGGACGAACGCTGGCGGCGTGCCTAATACATGCAAGTCGAACGAACCGACGAAAGAGCTTGCTCTTTCTGACGTTAGTGGCGGACGGGTGAGTAACACGTG
>NZ_AODE01000027.1 GCF_000525855.1 Listeria cornellensis FSL F6-0969 | reverse complement strand
TGTTGATGGCCAATTCGTGCCAAATGGTGATACGTTGCTTCAACAAGCTTTCACGCTGATTCAAGAGATTATTTTCAATCCTAACGTGACGGATGGCAGCTTCCATGATGCAACCGTTGCCCGGGAAAAAGAGAACTTGGCGCAACGTTTGGAGAGTGTGTATGATGATAAAATTCGGTACGCCAACAAACGCTTAACTGAGATTATGTTTGCAGATGAGAATTATAAATATGGCGCTGCTGGTGTATTAGACGATATTCCAACTATCACTGGTGCAGATTTGTACGACTATTACCAACAATTTTTGGCTGAAGACACGATTGATCTATTCATTTGTGGCGACGTGCAGAAGGAAGACGTTATTCCGCTTATTAAAGGACTCCCATTTGCGAACCGGGAATACCGCGATTTGGACGTTATAGCTCCTATTCATCCTCAAAGCGTCCACACAGTGAAAGAAAATCAACCAATCAATCAAGGAAAGCTGGTCCTTGGATACCGCACGAATATTTTGTTTGGCGAAGATGCCTACGTGCCGTTACAGCTTGCCAACGGTTTACTCGGCGGTTTTGCTAACTCGAAAATTTTTATTAACGTCCGCGAAAAAGCGAGTTTGGCATATTACGCGAGCAGCCGAATTGATTCATTCCACGGTTTTATGCTGATTTCTGCAGGTATCGATGAGAAAAATTACGATCAAGCGCTGACAATCATTAAAGAACAGGTCGGAGCGATGCAAGCAGGTGATTTCACGGAAGAAGAGCTATCTCAAACCAAAGCTATGTTGTCGAATCAACTGTTAGAGGCCAATGACCAAGCGCAAGGTCTGATTGAACTTGCCTATAACAACACATTAAAAAAAGCGAACCTTGACCTAACAAACTGGTTAAAGCGTATTTCCGAGGTTACAAAAGAAGAAGTAGTTACTGCCGCAGAATCGTTTGAACTCGACACGATCTATTTCCTAAGCAAAGGAGCCGATTCAAATGAATAAAAAAAGCTACGATCAATTAAAAGAAGCCGTTTATTATGAAACACTAGATAATGGTTTGCAAGTATATGTTCTGCCAAAACACGGTTTTAGCAAGACCTTCGCGATTTTCACGACGAATTATGGTTCGATTGACAATGAATTCGTGCCACTAGGCCAAGAAGCATTCACTCGCGTTCCAGATGGTATCGCGCATTTCTTAGAGCATAAACTTTTCGAAAAAGAAGACGGTGATGTGTTCTTCAAATTTGGTGAAAAGGGCGCCTTTACTAATGCTTTCACGTCATTCACACGGACGGCATATTTGTTCTCGAGCACATCAAATGTAGAAGAAAACCTAGAAACACTCGTCGATTTCGTGCAAGAACCTTATTTTACAGAAGAAACCGTGGAAAAAGAAAAAGGCATTATCGGGCAAGAAATCCAAATGTACGATGACGACGCTGATTTCCGCGTTTATTTCGGAGCGATTGAAAACATGTACCATCATCATCCAGTGAAAATTGATATCGCAGGTACCGTCGAATCGATTGCAGAAATCGATAAAGACTTGCTGTATCTTTGCTACAACACGTTCTATCATCCAAGTAATATGATTCTATTTATCGTTGGTAACGTGAATCCAGAGCAAGCAATTGAACAAGTGCGCAATAACCAAGCGAAAAAGACATTTGCGCCGGCAAAACCTGTGAAGCGTCATTTTCCAGATGAACCGAAATCTGTAGCTGTTGCCAAGAAAACATTGAAATTCCCCGTTCAAATCGCGAAAAATCTTGTAGCAGTGAAAGAGGATATCGGATTATTACGTGGCAAAGAGGCTGTACAACACGAAATGACCGCAGATATCTTGTTGGAGTTACTGTTTGGTACGACATCAGACGCTTATTTGGAACTATACGATCAAGGTATTATTGACGATACGTTCGGATTTGATTATAGTTTACAAGACAGCTTTTCCTTTGTTCTTGTTGGTGGCGATGCAAAAGACCCAGATTTACAAGAACGTAAAATTAAAGAAACGTTCGAAAAAGCACTGAAAACCGGATTTAAGGAAACTGATTTAGAGCTTTTAAAGCGCAAAAAAATGGGCCAATTCTTGCGCTCGTTGAATTCACCTGAATTTATCGCGAACCAATTCTCACAATATATTTTTGAAGAAGCATCTTTATTCGACATATTACCTGCCATTGAAGCCGTTACGGTAGCGGATGTAGAAGCTTTCTTGAATCGGATTTATGTGACGGATCGCATCACCACGTTCCAAATTATGCCAGAGTAAAATCATGCGACTTAACTCCTGACAAACTGCTTCACATGATTTTCCGCCACGCGGAGATTCTTTAAGATTTCTTTAACTTAGTAAAAAAAATGGTATTTTGGGGCGAGTCATGCTATGATGAAAGAAATGGATAGAAGGGAATAATCGGCTTTGAGAGAAGATACGAAATACGCGCTCATTACTGGGGCGAGTGGAGACATAGGAAGAGAAATCGCGATTGCACTTGCAAAACAAGGATTTCACCTATATTTACATTATTATCGTAACGAGAAGGCGATTGCGCTACTACGAGAAGAGTTAATTCTTTTTGACGTAGATGTTATCCTGATTCAAGCTGATTTTACTAATTCTGACGACATATCACGGTTGCAAGATTCCGTTTTTCAATTAGATGTATTTGTTCATGCTGCTGGGAATAGCTACTATGGTTTATTCCAAGACATGCCTGATCCGGAAATAAAGAATTTATGGGATATCCATGTTCATTTTCCGATGCAGTTATTGCAGAAATGGATTCCGAAGTTGCAACGGAGTGACGCTGGACGAATTATTTTTATTAGTTCTATCTGGGGAGAAGTTGGGGCTGCGATGGAAGTGGCTTATTCGGCTGTAAAAGGGGCGCAGATTGCTTTTTGTAAAGCGTTGGCTCAAGAAGTAGCCGCATCAGGCACGACTGTCAATGTAGTATCTCCAGGAATGGTAGATACAAAAATGAATCACTTTTTTGACGAGGAAGAGAAGACAGCTTTATTAACGGATATCCCAATGCACCGATTTGCAAAACCGAATGAGGTTGGGGAAGTGGTCGCCTTTTTAGCGAGTGATCGCGCAAGTTATATGACTGGACAAACGATGCGTCTTGACGGTGGCTGGTTTATGAGGTAAGAAAAAGATTTTATGTAATGGTAGGTGTTTAAAATTGACCGAACTAGGTGAGAAACTCAAAAATGCAAGGCGAATAAAAGGTCTCAGTCTTGATGATCTACAACAAATAACAAAGATTCAAAAGCGCTATCTTGTCGCAATTGAAGAAGGCAACTATGCTGTAATGCCCGGTAAATTTTATGCCCGCGCGTTCATTAAGCAGTATGCAGAAGCCGTTGATTTAAACAGCGAAGAACTCTTTCAAGAATTTGAAAATGAAGTTCCAGCTACGAGTCAAGAGGCCGTTGTTAATGAGCAAATAACACGTGCACAGCAACGTCGTGCCCCACTGGCCGCAAGCCAACCAGGCAACGACAACCCACATACAACACATTCCGTATTCGGACTCGTTCCCAAAATTTTGATTGCCCTATTCATCGTCGTTATTGGCTTCGTGATTTGGTATTTCGCCTTCTACAATGCTGGCGGATCAGGCAACGAAGTAAATAATACAAGCACTGGGGATTCAACAATCAAAGTAGATGACGGCACGAAGAGTGCTTCCGACACCAAGAAAGACACAACAACGAAAAAAAGAAGATACTAAAAAAGATACAACCACTGAGAAAAAAAGAAGAACCAAAGAAAACAGAAATTAAAACTGAAACGTCTGGAAACGCGACAACTTATACCGTTTCTAACGCAGACAAGCTTTCTGTCACATTCACCTTATCTGGTGGCGAAAGTTGGATTCAAGTAACTGATGATGCTGGTTCAAGTGTTTTTGGCGGTATTATCGCAGACGGTGAAACGAAAACATTCGATTTGGCAAGTAGTAAATCTGCCAAGGTAACCGTCGGAAATGCCACACCAATAACAATGAAAATCAATGATCAAGCGGCGGAATTAGCTAAAGATTCCATTACGCAAAAATTAACGATTAATCTAGCTACAAGTACAGATACTGGGACAACTTCGGATTCTTCTGATACTAGTTCAGACAGTAGCGCAGAATAACAATGTTTATAACAGCGTGGCGATAAATGCTTACTTATCTTGCATCAAGCATGAAAATAAGCGTTTATTGCCACGCTGCATTATTACATATTTTTAATTAAAGAGGGGATGAAAAAAGATGAACTTACCTAATAAAATAACGGTTGCCCGCATTATTTTAATACCGATTTTTGTCGTATTATGCGTGGTTCCGCTAGGGCTTGGAACAGTGACGTGGCTTGATTCCACCATTCCTGTATCCAACATCATCGCTGCAATTATTTTTATTGTAGCCGCATTAACAGACTGGTTTGATGGTCATTTAGCACGAAAGTATAACTTAATTACAAACTTCGGTAAATTTGCCGATCCGTTAGCCGATAAATTGCTTGTCGCTGCGGCCTTTATCATTTTAGTAGAACAACATATTGCGCCATCTTGGGTTATCATCATTATCATCAGCCGCGAATTTGCAGTAACCGGCTTGCGTTTACTCCTTGTAGAAGGCGGCGAAGTCATGGCGGCTGGGCAACTAGGAAAAATCAAGACATTTACACAAATGATTGCCATTCCGTTACTACTGCTTCACAACTGGCCATTCGAATGGACCGGTATTCGTATTGATCTTGTATTCCTATACGTTTGTGCCTTCTTTACTGTTTGGTCAGGCTGGGATTATTTCTACAAAAATCGGAATATCTTCAAAGGTTCTATGTAATTTCAAAAACGACTTATCGCTATTGGTAGGTCGTTTTTCTTGTCTTTAAAAGGAGAAGTTGTAATATATAAAAGTAGAAAGGACGTGTTTTTTTATGCGTAGTGCAGAAATTATTGCAGTAGGAACCGAACTATTACTAGGGCAAATCGTGAATTCCAATGCTGCCTTCATATCAAAAGAGCTTGCCGAATGTGGCGTTTATGTATACCATCATACGGTCGTTGGCGATAACCCCGAACGCTTGAAAAAAGTTATTGAAATTGCTGAGAAACGCAGCGATATCTTGATTTTTTCAGGGGGATTAGGCCCGACAGAAGACGATATTACCAAACAAGTTCTAGCTGGATACCTGGCAAAAGGAATCATTTACGACACGGAACATCTGACAAGAATAGAGAAATTTTTTGCGGCGAGAAATGACAAGATGTCCGAAAATAACAAACGTCAAGCCGAAATCATCGAAGGGTCGCACGTTTTATCCAATGATTTCGGCTTTGCGGCTGGCATGTTTCTAGAAGAAAAGGCACATACCTATATCTTGCTTCCTGGCCCACCATCAGAAATGCAACCGATGTTTATGAAATACGCCAAACCACTCCTACTAAAAAATAGCGAGCGCGAAATTATACTAGAATCCAAAATAATACGTTTTTTCGGCATTGGCGAATCGAAATTAGCGGACGACTTGAAAGATATGATTGCAACACAGACAAACCCTACCATCGCAACCTATGCCGGGGAAAATGAGGTTGTTATCCGACTTACTGCTTCTGCGACAACAAGAGAGGAAGCGTTACGGTTGATTGCAGAGACAGAAGAAGAAATTATTAAGCGAGATGGGGCTTACATATACGGCTCAGGAGACATCACACTCGTCGATTTGGTCATCCAGCAACTCATGGAAGCCAACATGACTATTTCCGCCGCAGAGAGTCTCACAGCCGGTTTATTTCAAGCGGAACTCGGTGGAACGACAGGCATCTCTAAAATCTTCAAAGGTGGCATGGTGACATATAGTGCAGAAACAAAGCACGAATTACTGCACGTCTCCAAGGAAACGATTGAAAAAGAAGGCGTTGTTAGCCAAGCTTGCGCGATTGAGATGGCAGATAACATTCGTAAACTATGCAAAACAGATATGGGCATAAGTTTCACGGGTGTGGCAGGCCCTGAAGAACTAGAAGGGAATCCAGTTGGAACGGTATGGATTGGCCTTAGCGTCGTTGGTAATCCTACACTAGCCTATCGTTACACCTTTAATCGTGATCGTAATTATAATCGTCGTCGAGCTGTAAAAGAAGGCTTTGCGCTGATTAAAGCTTTTTTGGATGATAAATTCGATAAAAAAGAGAAATAAGGGGTCAAAATCCACGTAATAAGCAGTAAAAAAAAGGTTAGACGAATGCTTGCAAAACGGCTATAATAAAGGCACGGTTAGGAAGCGAATGCGACGGTCGATACAGAAAAATAGTGTGCACGGAAAAAATACGAACAAATATTCGCTTTTTGCTTGTATATCTTCAAAAAATAAGGTATAGTATCTATAGGCAGTAAAAACAACCACTAAGTTGTATATGGTGAGCACTGTTTTTACATGAAATTAGATATATATAAAGACTAGGAGGCAATAATGTGAGTGATCGTCAAGCGGCCTTAGATCAGGCGTTAAAACAAATCGAGAAACAATTTGGTAAAGGTTCCATTATGAAGTTAGGGGAACAATCAGATCATAATATTTCTACGATATCAAGTGGCTCTTTAGCTCTCGATATCGCACTTGGAGTCGGTGGTTATCCACGAGGAAGAATCATCGAAGTATATGGGCCAGAAAGTTCAGGTAAAACAACCGTTGCTTTACACGCTATTGCAGAAGTACAAGCACAAGGCGGAACAGCGGCATTTATCGATGCGGAGCATGCACTAGATCCAGCTTATGCGAAGAATTTAGGCGTTAACATTGATGAATTATTGCTATCACAACCAGATACTGGGGAACAAGCATTGGAAATCGCAGAAGCCTTAGTTCGTAGTGGCGCTGTCGATATTTTAGTTATTGACTCGGTAGCCGCACTTGTACCACGGGCGGAAATTGAAGGCGAAATGGGAGATTCACATGTCGGCTTACAAGCTCGTCTTATGTCCCAAGCTTTGCGTAAACTATCCGGCGCGATCAACAAATCCAAAACAATCGCGATTTTCATTAACCAAATTCGTGAAAAAGTAGGTGTTATGTTCGGTAACCCTGAAATAACTCCAGGTGGACGTGCCCTTAAGTTTTACTCTACTGTCCGCTTAGAAGTAAGACGTGCAGAACAACTAAAACAAGGTACAGAAGTTATCGGTAACAAAACAAAAATCAAAGTCGTAAAAAATAAAGTAGCACCACCATTCCGTGTTGCTGAAGTGGACGTTATGTATGGCTTCGGTATTTCACGCGAAGGTGAGCTTGTTGATATGGCCTCTGAAATTGACGTTATCAATAAGAGTGGTTCATGGTATTCTTATAACGAAGAGCGTATTGGCCAAGGTCGTGAGAACGCGAAACAATATTTGAAAGAACATCCAGAAATTCGCGATGAAATTTCAAAACGCGTGCGCCAAGAATATGAAATTGACGTGAAGCCTAACCTATCCGAAGAAGCGCTACCAGAAGAAATCAATTTACTAGATGAAGATTAATCAGATGAGCTGCCCTAAAAGGGTGGCTTATCTTTATTTCTAATACAACCTCCTTGCTATAAATTCCTTTTTTTTTTAAGGATTTTTTTTGATTCCGTTTACATCTTTGCGCTTTCCTTGACAATACATGGATTGACAGATAGAATTAGATTGTATATTTTACATTTAAAAATGAAAAAATACACGCGTGTCAGAAAGCTTTTCTGACAACCGACATAACCATTAAAAAGAATTGAATAGCAAAGGAGGTGTAAGGATGGAACTCGTAATCACAATCATCTCCAGCTTGCTTTTCTTGATCGTCGGTCTGGTTGTTGGTTCTCTAATTTATAAATCAAGCTCTGAGCGGAAACTTGCCGCTGCTAGAGGAACGGCTGAATTAATCACGGAAGACGCTAAAAAAGAAGCAGAAACCTTGAAGAAAGAAGCATTACTTGAAGGCAAAGAAGAGAATCATAAGTTACGTACTGAAATCGAAAATGAACTTCGTGGGCGAAGAGGGGAATTACAAAAATCAGAAAATCGCTTATTGCAAAGGGAGGAAAACCTCGACAGAAAAGATACTTCTTTAAGTAAAAGGGAAGCAACTCTTGAAAGAAAAGAGGAGAGTATCAGTAAACGTCAACAACAAATTGAAGAAAAAGAAAGCAAAGTTGAAGAGATGAGCAGGAAACAACAAGTAGAGTTAGAGAGAATATCTGCCCTTACCAAGGATGAGGCTAAGAACGTTATCTTGAGCCAAGTAGAAGAGGAACTAACACACGATACAGCAGTGATGGTGAAGGAATCTGAAACTCGTGCGAAGGAAGAAGCAGATAAGAAAGCGAAAAATATTCTTTCACTAGCTATACAACGTTCGGCAGCAGATCATGTTGCTGAAACGACAGTAAGCGTTGTAACTCTACCGAATGATGAGATGAAAGGCCGAATTATTGGTCGTGAAGGCCGTAATATTCGTACATTGGAAACACTCACTGGTATCGATTTAATTATTGATGATACGCCAGAAGCAGTTATCCTTTCCGGATTTGATCCTGTTCGCCGTGAAATCGCGCGAATTGCTCTGGAGAAACTCGTACAAGATGGACGAATTCACCCAGCACGGATTGAAGAAATGGTCGATAAAGCTCGTAAAGAGGTTGACGAACATATCCGTGAAGTTGGAGAACAAGCAACATTCGAAGTTGGTATTCATTCAATACATCCAGATTTAATCAAGATTCTTGGTCGCTTGCGTTATCGTACAAGTTACGGACAAAACGTCTTGAATCACTCGTTAGAAGTGGCAAAACTGGCTGGAATTTTGGCTAGTGAGCTCGGTGAAGATGTAACGATGGCTAAACGTGCTGGACTCCTTCATGATATCGGTAAAGCAATCGATCACGAAATTGAAGGAAGTCACGTCGAAATTGGTGTTGAGCTTGCTACAAAATACAAGGAAAATGATATTGTTATTAATAGTATCGCTTCCCACCATGGGGATACAGAGGCAACATCTGTTATCGCCGTCCTAGTAGCAGCAGCCGATGCCTTATCAGCCGCAAGACCTGGCGCTCGTAGTGAAACATTGGAGAACTACATTCGTCGCCTAGAAAAATTAGAAGAGATTTCCGAGTCTTATGAAGGTGTAGAGAAATCTTATGCCATTCAAGCTGGACGCGAAGTTCGTATTATCGTAGAACCTGATTCTATCGACGATTTAGCTTCTTACCGCCTAGCACGGGACATTAGAAAACGGATTGAAGAAGAACTCGAATACCCTGGTCATATCAAAGTGACTGTTATCCGTGAGACGCGTGCTGTAGAGTACGCGAAGTAATCACATAAAACACGCAGTTCCCTCATCGGAGCTGCGTGTTTTGCTTTATACAAGTAAGCAATTTCCTTGCGCGATACTAAAAAGCAAGGCTATAATATGCAGTAATCTAAGATGGGAGTTTGATAAAATGCAAAACTGGGAAATCAGAAATTTTCAAAAAGAGAATTATTCGGATGTAGCTCGTATTTACCAGACGGGAATTGATGGGCGGAATGCGACGTTTCAAAAAGAGGTACCGACATTGGAGGCTTGGGATCAGAAGTATCTGGATGATTGTCGCTTCGTTGTAATGGAAGATGGGATTACGATTGGATGGGCCGCATTACTGCCGTTTTCTGGCATGCCTTCTTATCGCGGAGTTGCGGAACTAAGTATTTATATCGATCCGGTTGCTGCTGGAAAAGGAATTGGGACGGCGCTGATGGCCCATATCGTGAGCGAGAGCGAGAAAGCTGGTTTTTGGACGCTACAATCCTTGATTTTTCCTGAAAATACGGCAAGTATTGCTTTACATAAAAAATTCGGATTTAAAACGCTTTGTATTCATGAAAAACTGGGCGAGATGGAAGGCGTTTTTCGAGATGTGGCTTTATTGGAGCGTAGAAGTGATGTAGTCGGAATATAGGACGGGCATTTTGACTCGTTTCGAGGTATAATAGGTTACATATAGAGAGTGAGGAATTAGCATATGGAATTATTATTTATCGGGGATGTTGTGGGCTCTATCGGTCGTGACATGATTACCGAGTATTTGCCACAATTAAAGAAAGCTTACCGTCCGACGGTTACAGTGATTAACGGAGAGAACGCCGCAGCCGGACGTGGCATTACGGAGAAGATTTACAAACAGTTTTTAGAGCAAGGGGCTAATGCGGTGACGCTTGGTAACCATGCTTGGGATAATCGCGATATTTTTGAGTTTATCGATGACGCGAAATATTTAGTGCGCCCTGCGAATTTCCCAGAGGAGACGACGCCGGGAACTGGGCTTGTTTTTATTAAAAGCAATCAGTTGGAGGTTGCCGTGATTAATATGCAGGGGCGTGTCTTTATGTCGGACTTGGATGATCCGTTTCGCAAAATGGATGAATTAATTGAGGAAGCATCGAAACGGACGAATATCATCTTTGTGGATTTTCATGCGGAGACGACGAGTGAGAAGCAGGCGATGGGTTGGTACGTGGATGGTCGCGTGACAGCAATTGTCGGAACGCACACACACGTGCAGACGTCGGATAATCGGATTTTGCCACAGGGAACGGCCTATTTAACAGACGTTGGTATGACTGGGCCTTATGACGGCATTTTGGGCATGGATAAAGAGGCTAGCTTGCGTCGATTCTTGACTGCGATGCCTTCTCGTTTTGAAGTGCCTAAAACTGGGCGCGCTGTTTTGTCGGGATGTATGATTAGCATTAACGATACGACTGGACAGGCTACTAAAATTGAGC
The DNA here is from genome assembly GCF_000525855.1 of Listeria cornellensis FSL F6-0969. Lineage (GTDB taxonomy): Bacteria > Bacillota > Bacilli > Lactobacillales > Listeriaceae > Listeria_A > Listeria_A cornellensis. The sequence continues at coordinate 5,336 of NZ_AODE01000027.1, read as the reverse complement.
GGATTTTGATAAACGAGGATCATCCGTTCACGCATTGAGTAAAGGAGGTGTCACATGTTGACCTACCAAAAAGAAGATATAATCGCAAAAGCACATGAATTAAAAGTGGCGTTACAAGCAACGGAAGCGGTCGAATTTTATCGTGCTGCAGAAGCGAAGATTAATACGAATCAAAAAGTGGCTGCCAAGGTGGGAGACATCAAGAAACTACAGAAGGAAGCGGTCAATTTAGAGCATTATCAAAAATTCGGAGCGGTGAAGCAAACCGAGGATGGCATCGATGCATTGACAGCTGAGATCGACCATTTGCCGATTGTGCAGGAATTCAGACGTTCTCAAGAAGAAGCGAACGATTTGTTGCAAGCCATCACACACGAAATTAGCTACAAGGTAACTTCACAACTGCAAAAATAAGGATGAAACGATGCGGCGCTTATGTTACTGCATCGTTTCTTTCTATTCCAAACTGGGCTTTTCTTCATGATTTCGCTTGCTTGTGCTATAATAAAAGGACAAAATAACTTTTAAACAAAGAGAAAAAGGGTTGATTGGAATGGCAGTTGAAGTGACGCCGATGATGAAGCAATATTTAGCGATTAAGGAAAATTACAAAGATGCATTTCTATTTTTCCGATTAGGGGATTTCTATGAGATGTTCTTTGAAGATGCGATACAAGCGTCGCAAATTTTAGAGATAACGTTGACGGCTCGTGCGGGTAATTCGGACAATCCGATTCCGATGTGTGGGGTGCCCTATCATGCGGCTGCGGGTTACATAGATACGTTGATTGATAAGGGATACAAGGTCGCGATTTGTGAGCAAGTGGAAGATGCGAAATTTGCCAAGGGTATGGTGAAACGTGAAGTGGTTCAGCTGATTTCTCCAGGGACAATGATGGAGTCGAAGGGCTTGAAGGAGAAAGAGAATAATTTTATTGCAGCGGTTTTTCAACACGAGGAGAAGGAATATGGCTTTGCTTATTGTGACCTTTCCACGGGGGAGCTGAAATCCACGGTGCTTGCGACGGGTGAAGATCGCCTAATTAATGAGTTGACGACGCTGTCTGCAAAGGAAATGGTTGTTGGCATTGAGTTTAGTGAGGCGTTTCCGGAAGCGGTTCGTGAGCAGCTGGGTCTCTTTATTTCGTATGAGAATAACAATGATTTGCCTCGCGGTTATGAGAGTTTAGTGACGAACACGATTCATCCGATTGAGAAAAAAGCGATTGCGAAGTTGCTGAATTATTTTATTGATACGCAAAAACGGGATTTGTCACATTTGCAGAAGACGGTGCATTATGAGACGAGTCAATATATGAAAATGGACTATTATTCGAAACGGAATTTAGAGCTGTCGGAGTCGATTCGTGGGAAAGGGAAGCAAGGGACGTTATTGTGGCTGCTTGATCAGACGAAAACTGCGATGGGTGGTCGTTTGTTAAAGCAGTGGATCGATCGTCCGCTTGTTCACCTGGATGCGATTGAGGCGCGCCAACAGGATGTGAACAGTTTTATCAACCATTATTTTGAGCGGATGGAATTGATGGAGTTGCTGAAGCAGGTCTATGATTTGGAGCGTTTGGCTGGGCGTGTAGCTTACGGGAATGTGAATGCGCGCGATTTGATTCAGTTGAAGAATTCGCTGTATCAGGTGCCGCTTGTGAGGGAAACCTTGAAGGCGATGAATCAGCCGAATTTGACGCGAATTATTGATGAAATTGATCCGTGTGATACGCTTGCGGATGTGTTGGAGCGCTCGATTAATGCATCGCCTCCGATTTCGATTCGTGAGGGCGGAATTATCAAGGATGGCTATAACGCGGAGTTAGATACATATCGGGATGCTAGTCGTAACGGAAAAACATGGATTGCCGAATTGGAACGCCAGGAGCGCGAACTGACTGGGATTAAGTCGCTAAAGGTCGGTTTTAATCGTGTATTTGGCTATTATATCGAGGTGACGAAGGCGAATATTGCGGCATTGCCAGAAAATCGATATGAGCGCAAGCAAACGTTGACCAATGCAGAGCGTTATATCACGCCAGATTTGAAGGAAAAAGAACGCCTGATTTTGGATGCGGAAGAAAAAAAGTATTGAGTTGGAGTACTCGCTGTTTATTGCAGTTCGCGAAACGGTGAAGGAATATATTGAGCGTCTGCAAAAATTGGCGAAGGTGATCAGTGAAATTGATTGCTTGCAGAGTTTTGCTAATATTAGTGAGAACAATCATTTTGTGAAGCCCGTCATGAATAAGACAGGGCATTTGGAAATCATTCAGGGACGCCATCCTGTGGTGGAAAAAGTGATGGGGACACAGAGCTATGTAGCGAACGACTGCGTGATGAACGACGCGCGCGGGATGTTATTGATAACAGGGCCGAATATGTCTGGTAAGAGCACGTACATGCGTCAGATTGCGCTTACTGCAATCATGGCGCAGGTTGGTTGTTATATCCCGGCGGAACAAGGGACGTTGCCAATTTTCGACCAGATTTTTACACGGATTGGTGCAGCGGATGATTTGATTGCTGGCCAGAGTACGTTTATGGTCGAAATGTTGGAGGCGCGGAATGCGATTGTGAATGCAACGGCGGATAGTCTGATTCTATTTGATGAGATTGGACGTGGTACGGCAACGTATGATGGGATGGCGTTAGCACAGGCGATTATCGAATACATCCATGAAGAGGTTCACGCCAAAACCTTGTTTTCCACACACTATCATGAGTTGACTATTTTGGACGAAACGTTGCCACATATGCATAATGTGCATGTCAGCGCCGTGGAAGAGGACGGGAAAGTTGTGTTCCTTCACAAAATTGAAGATGGCCCTGCGGATAAGAGTTACGGAATTCATGTCGCCGAGCTTGCCAACCTTCCGCAAAAATTGATTGGTCGGGCGCGTCATATTTTAGAACAGTTGGAGAGTTCGGAGGAGAAAATTATCGTGCCTGCTGAAACCGCTGTGAGCCTACCAGAAAAGCATGAGGAAGTGCAGTTATCGATGTTCCCAATTGAGGAGAAGACGGTACGGACGAAGCAAGAACAATCTTTGATAAAAGTCATTAAAAATATTGATTTAATGCATATGACGCCGATGGACGCGATGTCAACGCTCTATGATTTACAGAAAAAAGCGAAACAATAAGAAAGTAAGGTGAAGTTTAAATGGCTCACATTATCGAATTGACCGATGCCTTATCGAATAAAATCGCGGCTGGGGAAGTAGTCGAACGCCCTGCTTCTGTCGTGAAAGAACTCGTTGAAAATGCGATTGATGCTAAAAGTACCGTTATCGATGTGCTGGTGGAAGAAGGTGGGCTGAATAAGATTACCATTATCGATAATGGTGTCGGAATTCGTGCGGAGGAGGTCTCTGTCGCCTTTAAACGTCATGCCACAAGTAAGATTAAGAACGAACATGATTTGTTTCGTGTGCACACGCTAGGCTTTCGTGGGGAAGCGTTGCCGAGTATCGCTTCTGTTTCTTTTTTAGAAATGACGACCGCGACGGGTGATGGTGCTGGAACGAAAATTGTCGTGGAAGGCGGGAAAGAGATTGAGAAGCATAGTGCCCAAGCTAGAAAAGGGACAGAGATTCAGGTTTCCAATCTATTTTTCAATACGCCGGCACGTTTGAAGTACTTGAAAAGTTTGCATACGGAGCTTGGCAATATTACGGATATCATGAACCGGTTGGCCTTGTCGCATCCGGAGATTAGCTTCCGTTTCTCACATAACGGGAAAAGTTTGCTGAAAACGAATGGAAACGGTGACTTGCAACAAGTGATGGCTTCGATTTATGGGCTCACTGTTGCGAAAAAAATGATTCCTATTCAAGCGGAGTCGTTGGATTTTAAGTTGATGGGATATGCGGCTTTGCCTGAGATTAATCGCTCTAATCGTAACTACATTTCGACGATTTTGAATGGCCGTTTTATTAAGAACTATGCGCTTGTTCGGGCGATTCAAGATGGGTATCATACGCTTCTTCCGATTGGTCGCTTTCCAATTTTAGTTTTGCAAATTGAAATGGATCCGTTGATTGTGGATGTGAATGTACATCCTGCCAAATTGGAGGTTCGTTTGAGTAAGGAAGCCGAGTTGGGTCAGTTTATCGCGAGTACGTTGAAAGCCGCGTTTCATAAGGAGCAGCTGATTCCGGATGCAACGCCTTCGAAACGGCAGAAATTGGCCTCAGAACAGTTAGCGATAAATTTTGATAAGGAAGAGGAACCCGAAGAAATTATAGCGGAAGCGCCGAAACAGAATGTGACGCCTACTTATTCGACGGCACCAAAGATACAAGCGGAGTTGCCGACGAGCGATGCGTTACCAGATGAACCGCCACTTTTTATAAATGAGGATTTCGCGGAATACGATGTGACACCAGTTGAAGTTCCAAAAGAACGGATGCCGAAAATGTATCCTGTTGGTCAAGTTCACGCGACCTACATCGTTGCGCAAAATGAGACGGGGATGTATTTAATTGATCAGCACGCCGCGCAAGAACGGATTAAGTATGAGTTTTATCGGGAAAAGATTGGGGAAGTGGATCGGGAATTACAACAGCTGCTCGTTCCGATTGTCCTTGATTTTTCGACGGATGAGTTTATTAAATTACGGGATCAAAAAACGAAATTAGAGGAGGTCGGTGTTTTTCTAGAGAATTTTGGGCAAAATAGCTTTATTATTCGGGAGCATCCGACATGGCTACCTAAAGGCGAGGAAGAGAGTACGTTGCGTGATATTTTAGACGAGGCACTCACAAAGCCACAAGTTAGTATTCACAAATTGCGGGAAGATGCGGCGATCATGATGAGTTGTAAGAAATCCATTAAAGCGAATCATTATTTAACGCAGACAGACATGGAAAAGTTGCTCGATACATTGCGCGAAGCAAGCGATCCATTCACGTGCCCGCATGGCCGACCAGTGATCATTTCTTATTCAACGTATGAACTCGAAAAAATGTTTAAGCGTATTATGTAAAATTTTAAAGGAGAGAATCACATGTCGTTTAACGGTCAAACTGTCATACCTGCCGCACATAATCACCGGGATGTAGAGAAAATTCTCCATCTGGATGCGGAATATATGGTGATGTTAGAAACGCAGGTTGGGCAGCTGAAATCGCTCGTAAATTTGGCCGCTTCTGGTGGTAAAAAGGTAATCTTGCACGCTGATCTCATTCATGGCTTAAAAAATGATGAATACGCGGTGGACTTCTTGTGTCAAGACGTTCGACCAGCTGGAATTATTTCGACAAGAGGAAATACGTACATTTTAAAAAGCAAAAACAAACATAAGGTTCTCGCGATTCAGCGATTATTTA
>NZ_AODE01000026.1 GCF_000525855.1 Listeria cornellensis FSL F6-0969 | reverse complement strand
TTCTTATCTAGTTTTGAGAGAACAGCGTTCTTTCGATGAAAAACATTGTCTGGTGGTTACGGCGAAGAGGTCACACCCGTTCCCATCCCGAACACGGAAGTTAAGCTTTTCAGCGCCGATGGTAGTAGGGGCTTCCCCCTGTGAGAGTAGGTCGTCGCCGGGCAATGTATTATTCCACAGTAGCTCAGTTGGTAGAGCAATCGGCTGTTAACCGATCGGTCGCAAGTTCGAGTCTTGCCTGTGGAGCCTTATTTTTGTTTGTTTTAAATTTTTGAGATGTGTTAGAAGTATAATGATATTAGTGCTTCCATAGCTCAGTAGGTAGAGCACTTCCATGGTAAGGAAGAGGTCACCAGTTCGAATCTGGTTGGAAGCTTACGAAAAAACAAGTTATATCAAGGAGTTTGACGGTTTCCCGTTAAGCTCCTTTTTTTGTCGTGGTCACTAAATGGTCACCGATTTTTTTAGGACTTACTATTTGGGTCTAAATTATTGAAGGTGAGCCCAATTTTCTTTAGACGTTCATCGGTTGATTTTGAATAAGTATTTGCTGTGGTTTCGAATTTTTGATGTCCTAAAAACTCTTGTAATGTTTTCATATCGATGCTTTCTGTTAGATAAGTTGCAGCTGTATGACGCATTTCATGGATCGTTATTTTTTTTGAACCCGTGATTTTCAATATGCCTAGCCCAGAATTGGTTGATTGTCTTAGGATTAAAAGGGGTCCCATCAGCATTTGCAAATAATAAACTAACTTCGATTTCGTTATGATCCTTGATTGTTTTAAACGACGGTCCAAGCATTTTCTTTTCATGTAGGCGTTCAGCCTGATATTCAGCCAGCAGACTGCAAACGAATGCAGGAAGAGGGACAGCTCTTTCTATGCCGCCTTTTGTCTCTTTGAGTTTATAGCCGGCACTTGTTGTTTTTTGTAGCGAGCGGCGCACAATAATGTAACTATCATCTATAAAAATATCCTCTTCCATATCTAACCCAAGCAGTTCACCTTTACGCAATGCTGCGCTTAAGAATATGCATATAATAACTTTGTGTCGCAATAATATATCCTCATTTGCTAATAAGGAAGAGAAAAAAGCTTCTAATTCGCTTTTATTGTAGACGGTTCTTCTAATGCGTGATACTTTAGGGGTTGGAATATCAACCATATTATTTTCTTTTATGAAGCGCCATTTTTTGGCCCATTTAAAAACACTTCTTAAAATGCGGTGTCGTTTCTCTAGAGATGAAGCAGACATGCCCTCTTCTTTTTTTTTCGTCAAAATATTTTTTTTAAAAGGAACAATGATATTTCATCTAGATAGAATGATCCGAAATACACAATGATATCTTTTTTCAATATATAGTTGTAGTTTTCTCTCGTGGTATCTTCCAATTTTTCAGCAGCGTAATGCTCATCCCATATCTTTGTGAAAGCTTTAAAAGACACTTTGCTAGGCTTCAGATAATCCCCGCTTTTTACCTCCGTTGTAAACTCTGCTAAAAGGTCATTCGCTTCTGTTTTTATTTTTTTGCCTCAACAGTTCTCATTGCTGGGGTGCGTCGTTTGCCATCTGCATCATAGCCTAACTCTACTTTTAAACGCCAGTTCTTTCCTCGCTTTGTTACACTGCCCATAATTCCCACTCCTAAACGTACATACGTTCTATTTTTAAGGCTAAAGAAAAGCCCGTAGGGGCGATTCTTATTTTAAATTATACGAAATTCTTCCGTATTCTTTATCAGAAACGACATCAGAGTATACTAGTTCTACTGGTGTTGTCTCATCATCCAGTTCATATGAGACTGCACTTTTTACGGTGCCACCGATTTTTATTTTTTCTGATTGAGAATCTAAAAATTGATCATCTGGTAATGAACCAACGTTTAATTCATTAATACTATCCGGGTTATTATCTTGAAAGGCCTGAATTAGACTTATCCAATTCATCGGCGTTACATCTGCGCCAGAAATATTAGTAATATCATACCAAAAAGCAATAACTGGTTTTTCGCCGTATTCATTACCTTTTTCACCAGGTTTAATTACTTTATGATTTGTTATTTTTATTTGGAGCTCTGAGTTTTTCAATATATCATTCTCAAATTTAGGACTAATTTTTTCAGCCTCTGCATATTCTTTTTCTAGCTCTTCCGACTTGGCTTTGGCTTCCTCTGGCGTTGAATTATAGTCATTACTTGCTTTAGTGTCTTCTTCTCCACATGAAGCTAATAATAATGTTGTTAATGCAACCCCCGTAAGCAAAAACTTCTTATTCATTTCATCTACTCCCTTTTGTTTTTTATATAAACGCATTGCGTAAATACTAAATAAATCGTTCCATCTCCATGGGAATACCAATAGCGCGTAATAAATTTTTCTTTGTTTCGTAATCGCTACGATTTATACCATGAATTAATAGATAGGTCGCAAATTCATGCGCTTGCTTTTCTGCTTTACTAAGCATAGTCCAAGATGTATTTCTTAGGTAAGCAGCGTTTGAATTAGGATGTAGAATCGCATGAGCAAGCTCATGGGCTATAACAAACCTAACTCGGTGTTCTGGCAAGCGATTATTGTAGTAAATTAATTTATTGCGCCTTAAGTATTTATATATTCCATTCATATCTTCGTGCATATCCCAACTTATTAAAAGAATGCCTAAAATATCGCAGAGTTCAACTGGCTCGTTTGTCCCATGTTTATTTATTAAATCTGCAACCTCTTTTTTTACCCACAATAGGAGTCACCTACTTATTTTTATCATCATCCACTTTATATTTTTTCGGTGTGTATTTTCTATTTACTTTTGTAACAGTTTTTTCGGCATGTTCGAGAATATCCATTAAACTGTCTAATGCATCCTCGGACAGTGGTTCGCCATCAAACATTAATGCGCCAGATGAAGCTAAATCTTGCTTCATTGCATCTATTCTTTTCTTAATATCATTATCCTCTTTAACTGTAAAACCTTCAGAGTTTAACGATTTACTGTCGCTTCTTCCTAAAAGGTAATCAATTGAGACATCATGAAATGAAGCTAACTTATTTAATGTTTCAGTATCAGGTTCATTACGCTCGTTTTCTAAGTGAGAATAAGCGGATCGTGATATATCAAGTTTATTCGCCATCTCTTCCTGGGTCATATTTAATGAATTTCTAAGTTGTTTTAATCTATTTCCGAACATATTTTCGCACCGCCTTTCTCTATATTCTAACAAATAAATGGTACATTGTGTACCCGAAAGTATAAAATTCTCCAAAATGTATCTAAAATGCTTGACGGTACATTTTGTACCGTGTATAATATGATTTGTTAGGTACGAAATGTACCAAATGAGAGGAGGGGCGTAATTGAAAAATTCTTCGAAAAAAAACAAGAATAAATTTGAAAAATGAAAGAATAAAATTGAAATTAACTCGCAGAAATCTCGCAAATAAGATTGATATATCAGAAGAAACAATAAAAAAAATTAGAAACAGGAGATAGAAATCCAAGTGTTGAAACCGCAAAAAAAATTCGCTCTATTTTTTGGAAAGCAATTAGATTATTTATTTCCAGATATTTTTTTAATTAATTTTGATACAAAACGTGACAGACGGAAAGAAAAGAAACAGCATAAATAATCATACCCCACAGCCCTGTAACACGCGCATGAAATTTGTGACAAAAAATTGGAGGTAATAAATTATGAAAAAAAGATTATTAAGAGCAGATGTACAAATACTTTTAAACAACCGCGAAGAATGCGAAAGAGTTATTTTAACAAACTGTAACTTAAGTAAATTAGACTTATCACACATGGATTTACGAAATGTTGATTTTTCAGACTCAAATCTAGATGATACGAATCTTTCTAATTCGGACATTACCCATGCTGTATTTTACAACACGTCAATCAATGGCGCGCGAGGCTTGAACATGTTCGCGATTCACGGCGTTTCTGAAATGAGAGAATCTATATATTATCATCCCGCGACCGATCAAGTTTGGATTGCAGGCACAAGGATGACATTGCAATTTTTTAAAGAAGAATACGCGGAGCCTGGAGAAGATTATATTAACGAACATTCACTAGCAGAGTTTCAAAGCACATTTGCATTCTTTAGTTCAATTGAAAGTATTTCAAAAGCTAGAGAAGCAGAAGAAAATAGTCATTTTGTTGATGAGTATGACGCGGAGGAATTCGTAAAAGAAGAGACAGAAACAATTGAAAAAAAAGTCCATGGAAACAATAATTATCGAAAGCCCAATGGATTTATACAGTAAAGGATTTGAACCACAGACACAAGCAGATGAGTATGCTATTAAAATGGCATGGCTTCAACGGCATGAACTGAATTTAGATAAAGAAACAAATTGTATTTCGACTAAGGAAAGAGGTTTTATCGCCAATGTCATGATGGCAGCTTTGTGTGCGACACCATTAAGAAATGTTTTATAGGAGGTGAAAAATTGAATAACAAAAGCATAAAAGCTTCCGCAACAGTGGCTACAGCGTTTCAATACTTAAGCGATGATTTACAGCAAAAACAGATCAGCGCAGAGTTGAACACGAGCCGGCCGCAAGTATCTAACTACAAGCGCGGCACCCGTAAAATGCCCGCAGATATTGCTAGTAAGAGCATAGAAGTGTTCGAGAATGACGAATACACGACAGTGCTAGTAAGTGAGTTTACAAGCGGCGCAACGCCCCCGCTTATGCGAGGAGAAGCTATAGAAGCGCACAGGCTTGCATTAATACAGCATTACATCATTGAGCAAGAAGAAGCAATCAAGACTATCAAAGACAACATAATATTACTATCCATGCCTATTGAGTCACTAGATACAGATCAGAAGCAAAATGTTAAGACAATCCTGTTAGAAGTTGCAGACGGTGTAACAATGTCATGGAACGCATTCATTAAGCTAACAAACGATTACGGTTACACAGCTAAGAAAATATTCAAAAGTCGCGAAAAAGATTGGAAAGTTTGGAAATGGTTGAGAAACGAGGTGATTTAAATGTCAACAAAAGTAAAGCAAGCAGAATCGACGGAAGTAGTTATTAAAGATGTGAATAAGATGACGGTTCCCGAGTGCGCTGCTTACCTCGAAAAATCAACCGACACGATTTACAAGATGGCGAGAGCGAAGGAGCTACCGCATTACAAACTTAGAAATAACTACTATTTTCAAAAACGTTTTTTAGACCGCTACAGAGAACGACAGCAGGAGGTAATGATGGAACAAATTGAAGCCAAATGGCAACTAGAAATAGAGGTGAATTAAGTTGGTATGGTTTTTTCAAATCTTAGGGATTGTAACAATGCTTGCATTCACGTTACTTGGCGTTATGTACACATTAGATAAAATCGCGGAGCATGTAGAAAATAAAATGAAGGAATCGAAAGGGGATGCCGTAAATGTTAATGATAACGACAGTCGTACAAGTACTAGTATTCATGCTAGCCGGAGCCTACGTTATAGAAAAAGTGTGTAACCAAATCAAAGAAGTTAAGCGTACAGGGTTCCAAAAGTGGTATTTCAGAGGACATAAAGATGTTTGAACCATACGGCTATTACGTGGTTGGCATGATCATTTTTATATTCTTTGTTGCAATACTAACTATCTTTAAAAAGGAGGACTAAGCTTTGACAGAAAAATTTAATTTTAAGACGAGAATAGGTGTTAGCGGCATAGCAACCAAGGTCGAAGAAAACGATGAGTACCACGTTAAATGGATTGAAAGACCAGGTTTTAACCTATTAAAAACGGAAGCTGTTTTCACTATCCCAAAGGTTAGCCAGTTGTTAGAGTCCGGAGAATGGTTCATTAAGGAAGTGGAGGACGAAAAGATGAATAGGTTAGAAGGACTGCAAAGACAAACGATGGAATTACACAGTGCATATGCTATGAAACGCTTCGAGGAAAAAACGATTAAAGAACTAAGCGACAAGATCAAAAACGCGGCTAGCTTTGGTAAAAGCAATGTTTTTATTCACAGTGAACTAGTTGCAAACGTAATAAAGTTGGATTTAATGTCTGATTTGAACAATGAAGGTTTTGAAATTATGCACCATGCAGATTCTTTAGAAGTAAGCTGGACAAAAAAAATAAACTCGTGCGTCAACACGAGTCAATAAGGTTACTCACCTATCAATTACTTATTACCATTATAAGTGAGTAACCCCAAAAATACAATGAATGGGGTTTTTGTTATGAAAAATATCGGAGAAGTAAAATTTAATGAAGTGCGTCAATTAACGGAACAGGTAAATACAATTTGTGATTTTAACGCTGGTATTAAAACAATGTCAATCAGTATTAACGATTTAGAAGATGGTTCATGTGATGTTGTATTTGGTGGTTCGGGCAGTAGGACAGATTTTCTCCGGATGTATGCGATGTTAACGGAAAATCTAACAAAGCAGCTTTACAAAATGCACCCATGTGACTGTATTCCGGTTGGTTTGCAAGCTGCTGCGGGAGTTGGCATAGCGGAAGGACTAGAAGAGGCGATGAAAGAAGGTGAATAATATGAACATGCAAGTAGAGACAGCGCGTCGCGAACGTCTCAAGGTTCACATGCTACTTGCCGGGGTGACCAACTCCGGTAAGACGGTTAGCGCCTTACTGATTGCAAAAGGGATTATTGCAGAAATGTATCCGGATTTACAAGAAAGTGCTCAATGGGGGTTAATCGGCGTCATCGATACAGAACACAGGCGTGCATCACTTAATGCGCAAAAGCAAGTAGGTGAAACAAAAATAGGCGAATTTCATGTTGTAAATATGGATGCACCATATACAGTTGAACGCTATGAGGGAGCATTTGGACTTCTAGCTAGAATTGGATGCCAAGTTATCATAGTAGATTCCATTACGCATAATTGGGAAGGCCTAGGGGGAATCCTCCACAAAGTCGATCAGTCTGGCGGACAATTCAGCGCGTGGGGGAAAGTGAAGCCTGATCTAAAACGATTTCAGGACTTACTTGTTAGTAGTCAGATGCATGTGATATCAACAGTAAGAGTCAAACAAGATTATGTAGTAGTTGCGAATGAAAAAGGAAAGATGGCCCCTGTCAAAGTCGGACTTAAGAACATTACAAAAGATGACCTGGATTATGAATATGCAATTGCTTTTAGGCTTGAAGCGGATCATATCGCTTACCCTGTCAAAGACAACTCGGATATTTTTACGGAACCAACCCACCTAACCGAAGAACACGGGAAGAAATTGTACAAATGGGCAGAGCAGGGCGTGGATGTTGCGGAGGAGCAGAGAAAACAGCGAGAAGAAGAAGAGGCAATGCGCCAGCAATTCTTAGCAGAAATCATTGAACACATGCCGAATGCAACAGTATCGCAGTATGTTGCAGATATGGCATTTCAAATGCGGGTACCATTAGAAAATTTCAATGTAGAAACGATGTATCATCTAAACCAAAAAGTAAAGGAGATTATAAACAATGGCAATATTCACAACGGACCACAATAATACGGGATTTGAAAGAGTGCAGCCAGGGACATATGAAGTTTATGCGCATGATTTCCAAGTATCTCAAGCGCGATCAGGAAATCAAGTATTAAACATGTTTTACACAATACGAGAAGATGTAATCCAACCTCACCAGGGTAATAAGATTAGTTATGATCAGTTTACGCTTACCGAAAAAGCCGAATGGAGATTCAACGCAGCATTAAAATCGGCAGGAGTGCCCCACGGTGTTCCTTATGAGAGCTTAGAGCAGATTGGCACCGCACTAATCAACAAAGATTTAAAGGTAATTGTAGAAATGGAAAAGCCTGATCCAGCAAACCCAAACAAAAAACTATACCCACAAATTGTTGAATTTCATCAAACGGAACAACCAAATACACACAATCGCCCAGCGCCTACGCTTGTACTAGCATATCAACAACCTGCCTACAATCAGGGGCAAAATAATAATAGCAACGGATTTAACCCAGGACAGGTATACAATCATGCGCATCATTTACAAGGGCAACCAGCCATGCCGCCTCAACAGCAACAAGGCTATAACAGTGCAGCGTTTGGCGCACCAGCATATCAACCACAATCAGCGCCAGTAACACCACCACCGTTCCCGCCCGCACCAGCGCCAAATGCGGCACAAGGTAATGCAACAGGTACACAACAGTCATTTATGATGCCGCCAAAAGAGGAGCCTAAAAAAGGCGGATTAACCATCGATCCTAACGATTTACCATTCATGTAAGAAATAAATCCAACCAGAGCAATCTGGTTGGAAAGAATGGAGGTGTGGACGAGATTGAACATTAATTATTTAAAGGAAATCAATGCTTTTCACGATTGGCTCGAAATAAATCCAATTAGCTCAACAACACAAAGTTTGTGGTTCCATATTATGAATATCGCAAATAAGTGTAGTTGGCCATCCGAATTTACAATTGCCAATCCAACGTTACAAGCAAAGTTAGGAATTTCCAGAGGCACGTTAAACGAACATAGAAATATCTTGGTACAAAAGGGCAGGATTCAATATAAATCTTTAGGCAGAAATAAAGCAGGTGTGTACAAACTCATTTTATTCTATGGTTCAAATAATGAACTAGTAAAAGGGTCTAGTTCAATTATTGAACCCGAGAACAACCCGAACCCGACTCCACACCAACCCGAACCCTTACCTTTAGTTAAACTAAACAAAAACGAAACGAAACAAACAGTTGAGAATCCATTTATGCACTACCAGAAGAAAATGGGTCGTGATCTATCTGGTACAGGAATACAAAAATTAATGAACTGGATTGAACTGGATAAAATGCCCGAGGACTTGATAAACTATGCAATTGATATAACGGCACAGGAATCAAGCAACCCTAAAAAACGAAAAACGAACCCTGAAAACTATATTGATGGCATTTTGAAAAATTGGGCTCGTGATGGGATTAGAACCTTGGATGCTGCTATCTCGGAAAATAAGCCCGATAAAGTTGCAAGTGGATCGGATTTTGATTCTATTCTAGAAAAATTAAAAGAGGAGGCGGCGGCAGGTGGAGCTAATGCAGGCATATGAGCTAATAGAAATGATTTCAAGCGCGTACATTAATTTTAAAAAAAACAAGCGATGAAAAGACTTTGCGCTTATGGTCTGATTTTTTGGTAGATGCTGATTATGAGAAATCTAAAGCAGCGTTAAAACAGCATATTAAAACAAAGAAGTTTGCCCCGTCTCTTGCTGATTTTTCGATACCAATCAATTCAGATTCGGAAAATTCTCAAGCGGAAATGAAGGCCTGGGAAATCATTGAGCAGAGTGTTGCGAAAGAAATGAAGAACTATGTACCTCCTGATGTTGACAAGATGCCGATTAGTGACGAATTAAAACAATATTTAAAAGCAAATCGGCGAAATGTAAGAACTCCATTTAAATCAAAGTTAACCGTTGCGCAGGAACAAGAACGAAAAGCATTTTTACAAAAGCAGATTGATGAATTAGCCAAACGAGAGGAGAGCAGCCGATGAATAATTTTACATCGAGCGAAGCTGAACAAGCAGTTTTAGGCGCTGTTCTTCTTGATCCTAGCATTTTTCCGGAAATTCGTTTATTACCTGAACATTTTTTTTACAAAATACCATTCAAATGTTTTTGAGGCCATGCAGACGCTTCACGAAAAGGGTGTTCCAATTGATATAATCAGCCTCTTTCAGCAATTAGGTGGAAACGATTTGGTTTATTTGACACAGTTATCAGCTGTAACCCCTACAACGGCGAATTTCGCGTACCACGCAAAGATTGTAAGAGATACTTTCAATAAACGTAAGAAGCACACAATTGCAACAACCTATTTAAATGAACCAAGCGATGACAATGAAATGGCTTTGCGTGAAGCCTTGTTGCTAGATGATGAAGATGAAGAAGATGCACAAGAGCGAGGATTTTTAGAAGTTGGACCAAAAATAATTGAGAAAATTTATGAAGAAGGATCAGCTAGAAAAAGTACGATGTCAACGGGATATATTCACCTTGATAGAGTACTTGGCGGTTTAGAGCATGAAGATTTGATTATTGTAGCAGCTAGGCCTTCCGTCGGTAAAACGGCATTTGCGCTAAACGTTGGTTTTAACGTTGCTAATTGTGAGGAAGGGGCAGTAAGCATATTCAGTGCTGAAATGTCGAAAGAAAAAATAACCTATCGCTTACTTAGCAATATGATGGCAATGGATGCGTCAGTTTGGAAAGACCCTTATAATCGTTTGTCGGTTGAAGATAAAGATAGGGCGTTGCGGGCGTTCACTCACATTAGCAAATTACCCTTGAATATAGTTGCTAAAGCCGGCCCAAATGTTTTGGATGTCGAAAAAGAAATCATTCGAAATAAAAAAGAATATCCGGATCTAAAACAGTTAATCGTCATTGACTATTTAGGATTAATGTCATCCGTCGGAAAATACGAAAGACACGATTTAAAGATAGGAGCCATTACAGGGACTTTAAAAGGTCTGGCAGTCAAATATCAGGTATGCATTGTTTTGCTCTCCCAGCTTTCGCGTGGGGTCGAGAATCGGCAAGATAAGCGGCCTATGTTGTCAGATATCAGGGATTCCGGAAATATCGAGCAAGATGCTGATAAGGTAGCATTCTTATATCGCGATGACTATTATGAGCGGAATAGTGAGTTGAGCGGGATTATTGAGATCATTGTTGCAAAAAATCGTGATGGTACGACCGGCACAGTAAACCTTGCCTTTATGAAAAAGTTCAGTAAATTTAATTCCTTAGCTGTTAACTGAAAACCCAGCCAACAGGCTTTAACATACAACCAATTTTAGGAGGAATCGAAACATGGAACTAATCAGGTTAAGTTAGACGAAATTGCAGACGGCGCAGCGCCAGCTTTGTTCGAAAAAGCCGCAGAGGCGGTAATGGAGAACATTTATAATCCTAATACGGATGCCACGAAAAAAAGAAAGGTGACACTTGAATTTGTTTTCACACCAGGTAAAAAGCGTGATCAGTCTACTGTGAGTGTTCAAGCTAAAACAACGCTACAACCAATTGTTCCAGTCGAAACAACTGTTATTATCGGCGTAGCAAACGATGGCAAGGTTGTAAGTAACGAATTGAAATCAGGTGCAATTGGTCAGAGTTACATGGATGTCGATACTGGCGAAGTAAAAGACGACATAGGAAAACCGGTTGCTTCGGACGGCAAAGTTTTAGATTTAAGACAAACAAAATAATAAAAATATTGGAGGAATAGACAAATGGAAAAAGATGCATTGCAATACTTAGTGGATTTGAACAAAGAATATGAGGTTGTCGATGGGAGAACATTTATTGATCCTGATTTGCGCGAGGTCAGACAAGAAACGGCATCCCCATTCGGAATCAGTACGTTATCGGGGCTAGTAGATTATATTCAATCAGAATTTGACGGTGACGATACTGTGATGGTCCAAGTCGTATCTCCTAAAAAAGTACGGGTTTTAGGGCAAATGAACGCCAATAAAGAGCGCGATAAATTTGTTAATGTTGAAGCTATTGTACCGGATTTTGACTATGGAAGATTCCACGACATGGAGGATTTCAATATAAAACTTCAATCGCTATTTTTACCAGGGCCGGACCGCGCAGTTATTTTGCAAGTTGTAGGAAATGTTAAAGAGGAAGATGTGAGAAGTTATGGAGATAACGGCGTTTCTCAAAGTGTTGTAGCAAGTACTGGTATTGCGAATGTTGAAAATATTTTAGTACCAAATCCAGTGGAACTAGCACCGTATCGAACATTTACGGAAGTTGAACAACCCAAATCGCTATTTGTATTTAGAATGCAGGATGGACCACGCGCAGCATTGTTTGAAGCCGATGGAGGGGCTTGGAAAAATCACGCAATCAAAGGGATTGAATCCTATCTAAAAGATAAATTAAGTACGGATATTGAAAATGGCCGCGTTCACGTAATCGCCTAATGATGCGAGGGCGGGAAACCGCCCTTAAAAAAAGGAGGCATGTCATGTCAGTTAAACCAATTTTAAATTATCCAGGTAGTAAGCGAAAAATGGCTAAGTTGCTAGCAAACAAGATGCCAGGGCATAGCACATATTTAGAACCATTTGCCGGCAGCCTTGCAATGTTATTTGAAAAAGAAAAGTCGATTAAGGAAACGGTAAATGATTTAGATGGTCGTGTAGTCAATCTGTTTAGAGTTATTCGAAATCATCCAGAGGAATTAAAAAGATTGTTACAGTATACGCCATTTAGTCGAGAAGAGTACCAAAACAGTTACGTTGTAAATGATGATCCGATAGAGGATGCCAGACTGTTTCTAGTTCGTTGTTGGATGGCAATAGGCGCGAAAACATCAGATATTACAGGTTGGCGGTCTTGCATTGCACCAAATTCACCAGATACACCGCGCCAATGGAACTCACTACATGATCGAATTGATCCGATTGTAGAACGATTGAAGGATGTTCAAATTGAAAACCAAGATGCTTTGAAATTAATTGAAAGGTATAACCGTCCATACGTTTTTATTTATGCTGATCCGCCTTACCCACTATCGACACGATCGAATAGAATGTACGCCAATGAAATGACAGATGACGATCATATGGCGTTACTCGAAAAGCTCAAGGAACATACTGGGCCGGTTTGGTTGTCCAGCTATGAAAATGACTTGTACAATCAAGAACTTCCAAATTGGGAAAAACGCCACTACATCATGACTGCTGAAGCTGGTGCATCGAGAACAGAAACGTTGTACATCAATCCGGCCGGAGCAAAAGAAATTGATAAATTGCCAGTATTACGTGGTGAAAATGATCAACTTGATTTATTTAAGGATGTGAGGACATGAGTGAAGGTATGAAGGAAACGACGCATGATATTGACATGATGATCGAATCCCTTGAATACACAAATTACGCTACACGAGAAGAGTTAGAGGGTAAAACGCCAGAAGAAATAAAGGCCATGTTTTATCAAATGCGGGCTGAAATTGATTGATAGCTAGGAGGCAACATGTTTTAAATAGTGAACAAGCTTTTAAGAAAGGAGAGACGCACGCATGAAAATTATTGTTATTACAATCTTAGTAGCATTAGTTTTAATTCAACTATGTTTGCTTTTTAAGCAGATTAGCAAATATCGTAAGGGCGAAGATACGTTTTATTTAACGATTCCCATATTAATAATTACGGCAGTGGTGTTACTAATAAATGTGTTGAGTAGATTTCTGGTATAGATTATCGGGTTATTAATTAAAGGCTTATTTTGGACATGGGGTGGTGAAGAGTTGAAAATTTACAGAAAAATAAATAACCAAACTATCAAAAGCATTGTGATACTAACGAAAAAGGGCGTAGGCATACAACTCGCTTATCACCCGCCTCATTATTGGAAAAACAAACTACGATTGGATGGCGGAGAAGATAGCCCGCCAGTTCCGTATATAGGTATTCAGAAATTCCAATTAAGAAGTGACCGGAAAGGAAGAATGTACAAGGCGTTTGGGTTGTATTTATATCCTTGCTGTTTAAGAATTACCAAAGTAATAGAGTAGGGAGGGCGGGGCAAGATGAACATTTCAAAGCTAGAAAAATTAGCAAACGAAGATCTCAACGCAAGAAAAGCAAGGGCTACGTTTTACGGGATAAAGTCGGACGAAAGTATAACCATTCTTGAAACAGAGCTGAAATTTCGTAAGTACGGGCTAAATGGTGAGATACCTCCAGAGTGGATAGAGCGATATGGAGAGGAGGAATAGCATTCATGGCAAAAAGATATAGAACACACAGAAAACTAGTCCATTTTACTGTAGTCTGTGAGAATGAGCAGTTTCCAATGTCATTAATAGTTCGAGAGAAAAAAGCAACTCTTGGAAGTGGCGATCTCATGGAGATGCAGAATAGGATGGTAGAGAGTGTGGTAAAAAACGAAGAAAATGTTAATAAGGATGATGTTATTGTTAGAATTTTGAGCCTATGCTCATTGTAATTATTTTTAGAAATTAATTTAATTAGGTCGAAATCGACCAGTTTAAAAATGGAGGAGTATAAAAATGAGTCATTTTACAGTAGCGGTAGTAACGAAAACAGGCTTCCAATAAAAGAGACTTTTGCGTTACTTACACCAGATGGAAAATGGGATGGTGGGCGATCGTTACAGATAAGAATAACAATTACAGTGAGGAGTACGACAAATTGATATTAAAACATAAAGACTGTTTTGTTACAATAGTCGACTGCCATATCTAATTTAAAAATATGTAGGAGGTAATGGAATGATTGAAAAACAGTTTGATACAGGTAATAAAACGGTGACACTTGAAATGGACATGACAATGCAGGATGAAACTGTATTTGAGGCAGGTATTCAATATAAGGTCGACGAAGATAGTTTTATACAGAACGGCGATGGTAGCGATATTCAGATAGCGGACATATTTGTGCCATTTCGTGTAGATGTCGCTTTGGCGGAGGAGGACGATGGGCATGACTGAATTACAACCAATATGCCAATCGTGTGATAAAAAATTTGTAAAGTGGGACGAGATTGTCATTTTTCGCGGTATTGCTTATCACAAGGATTGCTTACATGAAGTTCCTGGCGTATCTTCTTATTTTGATAAAAGTTTACAGCAAGAATTTTTAGGTACAGGTGAAGATGCGGATTTCGATGGCGATGCGTACGAACATTTTGAGGAATTAGAGGAGGAGGCGCAAGACTATGACGCAGAATGAGAAGGATAGAGAATGGCTTGATTATGTTGACGAGGAAATTAGAAAAAAAAGAACTATCGACAGAGGTTTTTTTTACTTTTCGAAGTATGGAAACTGGCAAACAGACTACTCACAGAGCGGGAGAATGCGGATGTTGTGTATAAGTTTGACCCTCCGAAAGACGGAGTGCGAGACGAATTTACAAAAAAAGAGATACTCAAACGCATTGGCTGCCTCTATCGGCGGACGATCTTACACATGTAAGAGGCGTAAAAGGCATTTGGATTCCAGTTGAGGGGGCGAACAAAGAATGAATTGGAAAATCTATAAATATGAACTTGAAATAAAAGATTCGCAAACGATTGATGTTCCCGCTGAAAGTGTAGTTCTATCTATAAAAAATCAACATGAAAAACCTGTTTTGTATGTATTGTCAGACTTAGATTGTGAGCGTAAAGGATATATTAGAATTGAATGTCGTGGCACAGGACATCCCTGTACAGGTACAGAACCTTTCGAAATAGTAGAGACTGTATTACTCGATGATGGGAATTTAGTCTTTCATTTCTTTACGCACAGAATGCCAATACCATATAGACAATCGATAAGTTGAGGAGGCGGAGTAGATGAATATCATAAAAAAAGGTGATGTTGTCAAAGCAAAAATCTTAACATTTCTTATAGAGCCAAACGGCAACTTAGCTACGCATAATAAAGGTTCAAAGTTCCAAGTGATGAAAATTTACAATTCGAAAATGTTGCAGGTTAAATCGCTGTCAGGAATTGATGAGGGAACGATTTTGGTTTCAGATATCGAGGTGATGGGGTAGTTATGGCAATGAAATTTACGATTGGTGAAGTAGTTAAGTTTATTTTTAATAATAAATTTAGAACAGGAACCGTAAAAAATGGCATTCAGAAATACCATACTTACGATATTGAATGTAACGGCACGATTTATACCGTAGCAGAAAAAGATATAGTATGTGAAACGGAATCATCTTTTCCAGGAACTAAGGTTGTTGAGGGGCATACTTTTGTAGACGCTGAAAATAAGGAGGAAAAGCATGATTATTAAATCAAAGCAAATTATTGAGCGTATTGGCGTGTTCCATAACGATCGTGAGGAAATGTTTAATACGGTTGAAAAATTAAAAAAAGGTGGGTATGGCGATAATACCAGATGTTCAATAAGTGGGATTCAATTAGTAACCTATCGAAATTTATCTGAATCCGATCAAGTAAAATTAAAGGATTTATATCCTAAACTGATTATTCATCATGAAGAGCCTGGGATATTGAGCGATGGGTATTATGTTTTTTATACTGAACATGAAAGAATTATAGAAGGGCGTGAAAACTGATGAAGCAAGGGAAACGCCCGACAAAACGGCAATCAATTTTTATTACTAGTCATAGGCTCGTGGCGGCCAATTGGCTTGTAGTGAAAGATACCAGTATTGAAATGCAAATCAAGCATAGAGTCAGCGGGAAAGTGAGGATGTTGTATAAATGATGATTACAATTAACGAAACCTATTTTATCACAAATGATACTCGGAACATCATATGCAATAAGCAAACGCCTAACAGCAAAGATAATAGCAAGGAGGACACTATTACACGGACATATCACCCTACGCTTGCTAATGCAGTTAGATGGATTGCAGAGGACATAAAGAAAGACGATTCAATCCAGAGTATCGAAAGCTTGAAAATGGTGCTAATCGATTTTGAAAATAGCATTAGCGCACTCATTGCCCAATTAGAAAAAGCGGGAGGTGTTCGGAATGTCAAGGATACTAACGAGAAAGCGAAGATCAAAACAAGCGATAATGATATCGGAAATATCGAAAATGATTGATGTGCACGATGAGGATGCAATAGAATTTAAGCAGTGTAATGATAAATATTGTTCTTTATGTCGGAATATTGAGAAAAAACAAAGTGAATTAAATAAATCTTTCAATGGTATTGCAGATACTAAACCAGATACTTCAC
Source organism: Listeria cornellensis FSL F6-0969 (assembly GCF_000525855.1). Lineage (GTDB taxonomy): Bacteria > Bacillota > Bacilli > Lactobacillales > Listeriaceae > Listeria_A > Listeria_A cornellensis. The sequence continues at coordinate 46,485 of NZ_AODE01000026.1, read as the reverse complement.
TTGAAGGCCTAACTCGTTCCGAGAAAACAAAAGTTATTAGGCTACGGCTAGATGCCAAAAATGAAGAGGACTATTTTGAGTTAAGGGATGAAGGATTGATTGATAAACTAATTGCTCAAGAATGGCAGGTCCCATCTGGTAGCTTAGCGCGTTGGAAGCAAAGCAACAACATTGTAACAAAAGCAATGCAGCTAGATATTTCGGTAGCGGACTATAATGATATGCGTGATCAAGGATTATCAGACAGCGCTATCGCAATGACTTTAGATGTAGATATTAGTGATGTGAGCTGTTTTAAACGAAAGAATGGTATTAAAAATGAACGAGTAAGTAAGTATTTTAGGAGATCCGGACATGCAACAAAAATCAGTAAATAACACATGAAAAAACCGAAACGCTAAAGCGCCCCGGCTAGATGGAGAGTAGATAAATCCATAATAGCACAGGGGCGTGAATAAAGTGAGAGAATTAATTTTAGAATATGAAAATGGGCGAAAAGCGCTATTAGAATACATCAGTACGTTACCTGGAAAGCGTAAGCCTAAAGTATTTCGTAATTACAAACTGATTCGCAATAGTGCCAGTGATCAGCGCAGAAGTGAGGCCATGAAGATGCTGCGGGATATGGATTACGCGTTGAAATGGATGCGTGACGGTCATGATCCTAAGCGGCTAAAAGGCATTGAGATAAAAGACGGTTACAAAAACATCGTCAAATTAGACCCAACGAAGCTACAGCAATATTATTCAGAATCAGTAACTACTTTGGAAGCCCCAGATGTGGAATTGAATTATATGCAGCTCGAGGTAATAGAGAGCGTATTAAATATGCTATCAGAACGTGAAAAAGATGCCTACATTCTAATTCGTGCAAATGAATACACGTTTGCAGAAGCAGCAGAGGCTTTAAATATAAAAAAAATCTAGTGTGCAAAAGTACGTAGAGAGGGCAGAAAAAAAGATTAGTGATGCATACGCTAGCGATCTGTTTTTTCAACAATACCTAACTTCGTGATTCTTGTCGTACGATAGCGGACTAATAGTGAAGGGTGATATTTGTGGAATTACATGTATCAATTGAAAGAATTATGTCAAAGATTGACGGTGATGGTCCAGACAAAGTAAAAGAGCTATATGTAAATGATCCCGTTTTTAAGGCGGATATGGATTTTGTTAAGAAGCACATAGAAGAAGTTTTTGTACCACTTGTGAGGGCTGTTATTGAGGCTGCGTTATCAATTATTGAAACACTTAGAGAACAGCTACTAAAATTAAATGACGAACAGCGTGCATTGCTGGGATGTGATGACACCCCAGCGCAATTGGGCTTTGTATCGCCTACTCCTACTATTGATGTCAAAATGGGAGGGCAAGGAAGCATGAAGGGCGCAACCATGAGCACTATGCACAAGCAATTGTTGAGAGGAGCAGAGAAATGAATAGTAATGATAATAATGTTGCTGAACCTATTTATCTAGTTGAATTATTTGGCGGTTCTACTAAACCAGCTGATGCAGATGTTAAGATTTTAGAATTAGATGGTGAACTATTTATCCGTGAAGATGTCGCAAAAAGCTGGTTTAGTTCAATTGATGGTACACCATTGGATAAGGAATATGTAGAATCTATCTCAAACGGCAATGGTGCTGTTGTAGTCACCAAAGAACGTATATTCCTTCATGGTAAAGATGGTTCGCTTTGGGCTTGGGATAAAGAAGGATTATTCTTCTCGAAAGAAGGCGCCTTAACAGATATCAAGCACATAATGGACAGAGACGGCAGAATATTAGTCTAACCGATTCCACAAAACAACACATGATAATGGAGGTGGGAGTTGATGCGGCATGGAGAAACATAAATTAGCGGAAGTAGATTATAACGAAGGCATGAAATATAAGGACATTGCGTTAAAATATGGCGTGTCCATGAATACAGTTAAATCGTGGCAAAGGCGGCATAATTGGAATCGTGACAAGGATGCACTAAAAGAAAAAAGGGGTGCACACAAAAGAGCGAGGGGGTGCACCCCTTGGAAACGAATTTGCTAAGGGGAACAGTGGTGGCGCGCCCGCAGGTAATCAGAACGCCCGCACGCATGGGCTGTTCTCTAAGTTTTTAAATGATGATGCCCTAGAAATAATGGATATTATCGATCAACAAACCCCGGCAGATATCGCCTGGGACCTCGTGAAAATACAATACACCGCCATCATTCGCTCACAAAAAGTTATGTGGGTGCGTGATAGCCTGGACCACCTGGACGACAAATCCGGGGAGAGCTGGGGCGAGGGTGGCGGCAGTGAATCTAGGAAAGTGGCTTATGCTTACGAGCAGCAGGCCGCTTTTTTGGCGTCCCAAAGCCGCGCTATGTCGGAGTTGCGTTATGCTATTAAGAATTTCCTAGATATATCGGATGCATTTGATGAGAGGCGCAAGAAAATCGAAATCATGGACGCTAACCTTGAGAAAATTAAGGCAGACACGAAAAAAGAAGGCAATGACAAGGTTGCCACGGTTATTGTATCAAATAGGGACGAAATGCAAGCTTACCTTGATGCCCAAAAAGCAGCAAAGGCGGGTGATGATGATGGCGAAAGTCCAGATTCATCCGGCAGTTCATAAGCAACTACAGGAATATAAAGTGATAAACGTAATTGACATGATTAATCCAGCATTTTACGATTTTTGGCTATCTGAACTTAATCATCTAGTAGCTAAAGGCGGCCGGTCCTCTATGAAATCATCGGTTATTAGCCTTAAGCTAGTAGAAATGAAGATGGAAGACCCTCTATCCAATATGGTATGTCTGCGGAAGGTTGCCAATACGTTGTATAAATCAGTGTATCAGCAAGTGAAGTGGGCTCTTTACGAAATGGGCGTCGCGGATCAATTTGTATTTGGTAAGTCACCTATGGAGATTATTCATCGTGAATGGGGAACGGGTTTCTATTTTTCCGGCTGTGATGATCCGGCCAAACTTAAATCAATGAAAATACCGTTTGGGCATGTTAGCGCATTATGGTTTGAAGAGTTGGCGGAGTTCGCAGGAATTACCGATGTCGATATAGTAGAGGATACATTTATACGTGCGGATTTGCCCGATGACAAGGAAGTCAAGGTGTTCATGAGCTTCAATCCGCCAAGAAACCCGTACGAATGGGTGAATGAATTTATCGATGCTAGGCAGTGTGATGACGATTTTCTTATTCATCATACGACCTATTTAGACGATGAAAAAGGATTTCTATCGAAACAAATCATTAAGAAGATTGATAAATATAAGAAGAACGATCCTGATTACTATAACTGGATGTACCTAGGTAAAGTAATTGGCATGGGAGATAACGTTTATAATATCAACTTATTCCATCGAATCCCCGAGCTGCCAGTTGATGATCCAGTTATTCTTATTGATATTGGTATCGACACTGGGCACCAGGTGTCTGCTACGACCTATCTTGCAATTGGCCTGACCGCTAAAAGCAAGGTTATTTTGCTTGATACCTATTACTACAGCCCCGCTAATAAGGCAGTGAAGAAATCGCCTTCGGAACTATCTGCGGAGTTGGACGAGTTTATGAATGATGTTCAGAAAAAATATATAATGTGATTCTAGACAGGAAAACGATAGACAGCGCGGAAGGTGGCTTGCGTAACCAGTATTATAAAGATTTTGGGACGCGGTTACGTCCAGCGCCAAAAGCCGGCAAAACTAAGGCAGATATGATTGATCCGGTGCATGACCTCTTAGCGCAAGGGCGCATGTTCATTCTTGATATACCAGCCAACAAGGTATTTTATGAGGAACATAAGCGTTATGCATGGGATCCGGACAGTATTGTGCGTGGGAAAGCCGAAGTTGTAAAGGAACATGATCACACTTGCGATGCATTCCAATACTACGTTATCGATAATATGCGCAAGTTAGAACTGAAATACTAAGCACGGGGGTGAGGCTATGTTTACCAAGATTGTCAATAAAATTAAGGGGGTGTTATATCGAATGAAGTTGATTAAAGGCGTTGAGATACAGCAAAAGGTAGATTTGCAAGTTGATCAGTCATTTTACGATGAGATAGCCCGCTGGCGTTGTTGGTATCAAGGTTTTTATAAAGAATACCACGAAATTTGGTATTACGTTCAAGGCATAAAACGCAGCAGGAAAATGACGACGTTGGGAATGAGTAAACAGGTATCGCAAGAAATGGCTAACATGATTTGCAATGAGAAAATGGAGGTCAGTTGTGATAACGAAGCGGTTTCCGCGTTCATTGATCCCATTTTAGAAGAGAATGGTTTTATTAATAATACACAGGAAAACGCCGAGTATATGATGGCACTAGGCGGTATGGTTGCCGAGGTTTTCAGCGATCGCAATAACATAAAGGTATCGTATGTTCCAGCTGAAAACTTTATCCCTCTTTCGTGGGATGTTAACAAAAAGATTGACCAGGCGATTATTGTAGTCGAGCAAACGAGAAAGAAAGATTTCGTCTATACTCTCCTTCGCAGTCATTTGAAGCGAGAAGAGGGCGACGAGGTTTTGTATTACATTGAAAACGAGTTATTTAAGGCAAGCGTGAACGATTCGACTTTGGGGCAACCGGTTGACCTCGCAATTATCTATCCAGACTTGGAACCTTATGTTGAGTTCCCAAATGTCGAACGTCCTTTCTTTGCCTATTGTAAGCCTGCTATTGCGAATAATGTTGATTCAAACATTCCGCTAGGCATTTCCATATTCGCTAATGCAATAGACACGTTAAAAACGATTGATACGGTTTTCGATTCATTTAACCGTGAGTTCAGGCTAGGGAAAAAGCGTGTCGTGGTCCCTAATGCATGGCTACGTGGAGCGGTTGAAAAAGTTGGGGATACTTCAAGGATTGTTACAAAGTTTGATGTGGATGACGAAGTATTTCAAGCAATGGAAATGGATGAAAAAAATGAGCAGTTTATGGACATTTCTCCGGAACTTCGCTCACAAGCTCATATAAGTTCGCTGGACGCACTTTTTAAAAAACTCTCTCATCACAGACGGGTTTTTCGGCTAACACATTTGGATTTGAGGCTACGGGATTAAAAACGGCAACCGAGGTAGTAAGTGAGAACAGTAAGACATTTCGAAGTAAGCAATCACACGAAAACAACATAGAGGATTTTGTTGCGGAAGTGGTGGAAAGCATTTTATGGCTGGCTGACTTTTTACAAATATCGCCGTATCCAACAGAGGCATACACGGTCACTACCTCTTTTGATGACTCTATTGTTAATGACAAAGATGCGAAAATTAATCAGCAGATTTCGCTAAAAGGTGCCGGGCTACAATCTAGAAAGCGTGCCATTATGGAGTCGCAAGACGTTGATGAAACAACTGCTTTGGAAATACTTGCAGAGATTGAACAGGATGAAAAAGTTGTCACGGCGGGAATGGTTGACGCGTTTGGAGTTGATTAATTATGCAACTGTCACAGCAGATAATTGAAATTTATCTGAAGCTTGAAGGGTTGTTGTTGGACTCTATAGGCAAAGCAATTGGAAGCGGGAGCAGTGTTCCAAAAGAAACTTTGGCAAAGTGGCAGGCTGGCCGTTACAAGGAACTTAGCCGTTTACAAAATTATCAGTTGCAGCTAATCATGCAAGCAGCCAAAAAGATAAACCCAAAGATGCGGAGCATGATACGAGAGACGGCAGCGGTAGAAGCGAGGATTACAACAAAAGAAATCAAGCAGGTGCTTCCTGAACTCGAGGGAATCCCATTTGCTGATAGTCCTAATACTCGGCAAGCATTGATGACACTGGACTTGGAAGCAATGACACGTTTAGAAATGATGAATGCAACGATGTTAAAACAATCTTCTTCTATTTACCTAGAAATTATAACGCAGGCCTCTGCTGAATTTGTAAACGGAACTATCACGTTAGAGGAGGCGCTTGTTAAGACTGCGACCAAATGGTCTGAAAATGGAATACCAGCATTGATTGATAGACGTGGCGCGAAATGGAGTACAGAGGCTTACATCAACATGGTTGTTAAGAACACACAAAAAAAACGTTGCTGACAAGATTCAAAATGCACGTTTTGATGATTATGATGTGGACCTTGTAGAGGTTTCTAGCCATGCAGGAAGCCGCCCAACCCACCTAGATTACCAAGGACGAATATATAGCCGCAGTAGTAAAAGTAAAAAGTACCCGCCTCTTTCTAGCACTAGTTATGGAAAAATTGACGGCATTGTTACCGGTATTAATTGCAATCATCGCCTTTATGTCTATATCGAAGGGGTATCAGTGCAACGCTACTATCCTTATAACAAAAAGGAATCGATTGCGAAGTACAAAGAATCGCAACGGCAGCGGCTTTTAGAAAGAAACATTAGGAAAGCCAAGCATCAATTTTCAATGTTGCAATCTATGAAAGTCGATGAAAATTATTTGAAAGATGCAAGGCGCAAGATCACTTATCGACAAGCGCAAATGCGGCAGTTTATCAATCAGACGGGACGCACAAGGCGTTATAACCGCGAGCAAATAGTTGAGACGTAGCCAATATGCTAGGTCTTTTTATTATGAAGAAATCAGGAGGAATTAGTATGGATTTTTATTCTGAAAAGCCAAATCAATCAAATGTGAAGGGAGGTGACGAATTGAAAAACACTAAAATGGTTAAGTTTGATATCCAACACTTTGCAGAAGGAGCCCACGAGCCGCCAGAACCGAACGCGGCAGGTAATGAACCGGCAACAGAACCAACGCCGCCCACACCTCCAACCAATCCAGGCGCTGATACATTCAGCAAAGAGGACTTTTTGAAGGATTTAGGTGTGGAGAATGAGGATGCATTAAAAGCGCAAATGAAAGCATACAAAGAGTTCCAAGACGGCCAGAAAACCGAAGCGGATAAGCAAGCGGAAGCCTTACAAGCTGCGCAGGATCAAGCGGCACAAGCATTAAACGAATCTGTTCAAAAAGATTGGCAGATTGCAGCTCTTAAAAATGGCGTGTTGGGCGAATCGCTTAATGACGTTATTGCACTTGCTGAAAAGACGGGCGAAAAAGATGTGGATAAGGCGGTTGCAGCGGTTTTAGACAAATACCCCTTCTTCTCGGAGGCGGGAAAACAAAAGCCGGTAATCAGCACTGGGAACCAATCTAAACAAACGAATCTTACAGAGACTACAGCAGATAAGTTTAAAAGCGCATTTGAAAAAAATGTGGCCAACGAACAACAAATAAAAAATAGAAAGTAGGAAACTAAAATGCCAGCAGTATTAAATTATGCAACAGACTATCAACAAGCGTTACAAGAACCATTCCGCCATATGCTTCAATCAGCGGAACTTTGGAATAGTCCAGCAAACAGCATTATTAAATGGACCGGACAAAAAGAAGTGAAACTGCCTAAATTGGTCGTTAACGAAGGGATGAAAGACCGCACCCGTCGTGTTATTACTGGTTTCGAGGCGAATTATAGCAATGACTGGGAAACATATCAGCTTGAAAATGAACGTTATTGGCAAACACTTGTTGATCCATCTGACGTTGATGAAACCAACTTTGTTACTACGATGACAGAGATCACGCGTGTATTTAACGAAACTCAAAAGATTCCTGAAAAAGATAAATACATGTTCTCTAATTTGTTTAATAAGAAGAAAGCCATAAACGCTACAGATGGAATCTATGAAATGACATTGACTGAAGCGAATATTTTGCGCCAGTTTGATGATATGATGCAAAAAATGGACGAAGAAGCAGTGCCTTCTAATCGCGTGTTGTATGTTACTCCGGCGATTTCAAAAATCATTAAACGTGCCGATGGATTAACTCGTACTTTTAGCGTTCAAGGTGGTGCACAAGCTATTGATACTCGTGTAAGCCGCTTGGATGAAGTTAATTTGCGGGAAGTAGCGCCAGACCGTTTTAAAACACTTTACAATTTTAGTAATGGTGCAACTGACGATCCAACGGCACAACAAATTCAAATGATGCTTATTTATATTCCGTCTATGTGTGCACCGGAAAAATATTCATTCGCTGGATTTGATGAGCCTACAGCTAGCACAGCAGGGAACTTTTTGTATTATGAGCAGCTTTACAACGATGTAATTGTTTTCAAACAACGTTCCAATGGCATTCAATTCGTAATTAAACCGGTTTGATAAAAAATAGAGAGGATGAATTCACATGGCAGTTGTGACTGTAAAAAAAGATGCAAAAGTGTTAAATATTGATGAAAGCGAACAAGATTTCTTTCTTGCAAAAGGGTTCGACGTTGTAGAGCTTGATAAAAGCGGGAAAAAATACAATGTAACACACCGAGCGACAGAGAATAAGCTTGTTGACGTTTCGAAACTATTAGAAGCCGAGGCTAAAGCGGATCAACTCAAAAGTGATAAGAAAGAATTGCAAGCAGTTAATAAAGCATTAGAAAAACAAAACGAAGAGCTAACAAAGCAGCTGGAAGAAGCGCAAAAGGCTTTAGAGACCAAAGCGGACGATAAGGCCGAGGATAAAACAGCGAAATGAGGTGATAGCAATGGATTACATTGACAAAGACTATTACCGAAATATCTATAAAGGAACGCCGATTGATGATAACGCCGAATTAGGCAATTTAATTACACGCGCCAGCAGAGACATCGACAGATACACGCGCTATGTGATTGTACAGACAGGGTTTTCCAATCTTATAGAGTTCCAACAGGATCGTGTAAAGGAAGCTACAGCCTCTCAAGTTGAATTCCTAGATATTAACGGTGCTACTGCTTCAACCGTTGACAGCGGGGCGGGTGGTAGTTTTGATATCGGTAATTATGGCGAAGGTGGCGGGGCTAGTGGTTCGAGTCAATCGGGAGGGGAAACGGTGTTGTTCGCAAATAGCATTTACGGCATTTTGGCGCCAACCGGTTTGTTGTACTCGGGTGTCCCGATTATTTCGCGTGGCGGTGGTTGTTGTGGTTAGACCTATGAGGCGTCGCTTATTAATTCATGATATCGCTTATCAAGAGTACATTGCGCAAGGGAAGCATGGGGAGGAATGGAAATCGGGTATTCCGATTAATCGTGTTCGTGTAGAGCCTATAAATAAAGTTGTTACGTCGGCAGAAGGCGATGAAATTCAATCGAATACCCGTATTTTTATTGATAGAATTAACTCCACACCTGCTTTCGAACTAGCAGAGAAGTCCAAAGTAATATTTGATAACAGGGAATATATTGTTGCAGCTGTCTCTACATTTTATGCGGCAAGCCCACAGGTACACCATTGGGAGGTGTATTGTAAATGATTAAACTTAACATAAAAGTTGAATTAGGGGATATCATTGGTTCGTGTGATAAACGAGTGGGAAAAGCACAATTTGCTTTAGATAACCAGGTTCTAAAAGATTCGAATTACTTTGCACCAGAAGATACTAAAGCGACACAAGACAGTGCTCTGATACACTCTAAAATTGGTGAGGGCGAGCTTGCATGGGTTACGCCTTATGTTCGTCAAATTTATTATAATCCGCAATACAACTTTAGCAAGGACAAGAATCCGAATGCCTCTGGCCTCTGGTTTGAAGTTGCTAAAGCAAGGTTTTTGAGTGATTGGGTGCGCGTCGCCAACGTAGCGGCAGGTGGTCGGGTATGAGCTTAAGAGAATCATTCTTTGATGCTATTGACGCACATTTAAATGCCAGTATAACGATGTTTAGCGAACTACGGTTGAGTGATTTAGACATAGAAAATCAGGATATTATTTTTCGGTTTACGCCATCCCCACCTGGGCAACGATATTTTGATAGGTCTAGATTAAAAGATTTTTCGTTTCAAATCATTGTGCAACACGAAAGCCGGTTAACGGCTATGAACACAATAGAAGATATAACAGAATCGTTAGAACTATCCAATGGCGAATTAGTGCCAGACGATGGTTCTTTTTCGTTGGTCGGATGTGAAATATACACCGAACCTACAGAAATCGGCAAAACTGATAAAAATTTATTTATGTGGTCCGCAATGTTTCAAGCGGAGCTAAGTAAAAACTAAGGAGGAAATAACATGGCTGAAAAAGCATTTCTATTACAACATAATTATCGCTTATTCTGGAACCCTACAAGCGGGGCTGCAATTACTGATGATGGATGGTTACGAATTGGTAGCGGGATAAAAAGTATTGACCCCGATAATAACGAAGAAGTGGACCAAACTGCATACTATGATGATGAAGGTGGCTCTACTTCTACGGTTACAGGACAGCAAAAAACTTACCCGATGGATGCGGATCGTGAATATAATGATCCATTCCAGAATTTTGTTTTTGATACGGCTGATACAGACCTCACCAAGCGTACAGGAGAATTTTATATTATCAATCCAAAGAAAAAAGGTCTTAAAGGTAACGGCTCGCTTGTGAATATCAAACCACCAGGCGGTGATGCAAACGCTAAAGGCGAATGCTCATTCGAATGTCATTTCAACGGTATGCCAGAAAAGATTGATAGTGCTACAGAACCAGTAGTTGATACTACGCCCTAATGCACCCTCGAATCTCCATGTTACAGCAGCTACAGACACAACTATAACTTTTGCGTGGGATGCAGTAGAAGAAGCGGATTTTTACTTGCTACGTATCAGCGGGGAAACCCGACCACGTCGGTTTAGCTCTAGTCCAGCGCAGGTCACTGGTTTAGTTTATAGCACATATTATTCCGCGAGTGTATCCGCTGTAAATGGAGTTACAGAGGGGGAATCAAGCAACATAGTAACACAAAAGACGCTATTACCGGGGCCGTTAATGGTAAGGTTTTTGTTCGGCGATACGTATATGAATGGCACAGCAGTGAATTCGCCAAGCGTTACCAATTGTCGGTTGTATAGGAAAGGGGAGTCCACGGCGCTTTTAACGGGGACTGTCACGGCTGGCGTGTTGAGGATTTATGTTTTAAATAATCCTAATATTATTGCTGGAAATGAATACGATGTGCGGGCATTGGATGGCAACCCTAATTCGCCAACGTCAATACCTGGTATGGCAACTACGATTACAGCAGAACTACCAAAATTAGTACTTAATCCTATTAATTCAACAACAAAGGCAATATCTGGTGCAACAGAAGCAAATGGGATTGTTCGAATTAATGTTGATAATGTAAATCGAACAACGGTTACCGCAGATGCGAGTGGACAGTTCTCTACAATATCATCCAGTGTGACTACAAATTCACTTGTCAAAGTAGAGGCGAGAGTAGGTAATATTTATCCGAAACTTATAGCTGTAAGGGTTGACTCGGGGACTACTGCAATCCCTACATTACCAGAACGGACTTTAGTTGAAATGGAAAGCTTTTTAGATGTTACAAAATGGCAGTTACAGTCGGGAGCAGGGACAAGCAGATCGGCCGATACAGTTAACACGAAAGATATACAATCTATAAAACTCACAGCGGATAAGGTAATCGCGTTTATGCGAAATACAACATTTGATATAGATGTTTCTACAAAAACAGCCTACGAATGTCGTTTGTATGTCGCAGATGTCACCACCTTAGACAAAGTAATCGTTTACTTGGCGAATGATACGACATTAGCTAATAACATAAGTTTCACAATAAACAGTTACGAACTTGTGACGGGCTGGAACACAGTAACAGTAGCTTTAGGAAGCGGAAAAATTACTGGGACATTTACAAGCACGCAATCTATCAAAGCGATGCAAGTTAGAGTTGAACCTAAAATTGATGCTAAAGCCGATGTTTCTTTTGATCTCGTTTCCTCGGTTCAAGCGAATAAAGGTAATATTCTATTCGTATTTGATGATGCGTGGAAGGAGGCGCAAGTAGGTATTACATCCCTTGAAAGTAAAGGACTTCGTGCAAGTATTGGTGTTGTAGAAATAAATGAAACTGATTCTAGATTTATGACAAATGCGGAGTTGAAATCTCTAAATCTAAAAGGGCACGACCTTGCTAACCACACCAAAGATCACCCGCATTTGAATACGCTAAGTAAGGCTGATCAACGTACTCAATTCGATTCGTGTAAAGCATATTTAACAACAAACAGCTGGACACGTGCCAATGACGCAACAATCTATCCCTATGGCGATTACAATACGGATACATTACTGGCTTTATCGGAAGGTATGTATAGATTTGGCCGCACACTTACCTCTGGGCTTGAAATAAATACACCTGTATCTAACTATCTTGTACGCACTTACAATTTGACGCCAGATAGGACCGTAGCTATGGCTAAAAATATGATTGATTATGCTATTCAGACAGGAAGCACATTAGTGTTTCTGAATCATCGACTTGGAACAACTGAACAAATGGTTGATACGATGTTTTGGCGCAGTGACTGGTTTGAACAATTGGCTACGTATGCGAAACAAAAGGTAGATAATCAAACCGCAAGTGTCATAACTATAGCTGATTGGCTATTACAGTAAAAAAAGTGAGGTGATACCAGCGATGGAAACTGTAAAACTACAACTTGGTGAAAAAGAGTACACCATAAAGATAAAGACTAGTGAAAAAGAAGAATATCAGAAATTGATTATTACAACTTATGACAAACTAAACGAAGCAAAAGCGTTTAATGAAAGTGTAGAAATATTGAAATTTACCGTAGATAGATTGCTAGGCAAAGATGGATTTATACAACTGTTTGACCAAGCTGGAGAAAGTGTTTTAAATACTATGGCATATCTTCATGAAATTCTGGAAGCAGTTAGTTTAAAAGTTTTTGATGATGTGGAAGAAAATCAAATCGAGGAGTGAATTTTATTATGGCAATTACTATTGAAACTAAGAAATCGTTTGAGGAAGTCATTATTTACAATGAAACATACACCGTTGATTTTTCCGACGAGAAATTACTGGAGTATGAAAAAGAAGCAATGAAATGGGAACAAATAGCCGAGGATGAGCAAGCGAACCGCTCGCTTACGGAAAATATTCAATTAGTAAAAGAGGCCTTTGTTGTATTCTTTAATGAAAAAATAGCCGATGAAATTTATAATAATTCGGGAAAAAGCTCTATGGTATGTACTAATATTGCTATGCAACTTTTCAAAGTATTTAAAGAGCGGATGGCAGAATTTGAAGATAAGAAGCTCAAGGAATACTTGGAAGAGGATGACGAAGAAACAGTTAGCGAGTGATGACTATGTTTTCTTTGACAAGTAAAAAGAATAAAGCTGATCGGCATGTTACCTATAAAGGTGAAAAGGTGCTGATCAGCATTACTTTTGACAATGTTATTAAAGCAATAAAGCTGTATGATGATAAGTTTTTAAAGGAAAATCAGAAAATTTATATCATGTATAGAATGTTTGTGAAAGATTATAAGAAATATAATCATACGCCGCGGGATGTCATTAGAATTACCGATCTGATTTACAAAGAGCTAAACAAATCGGATTCTGACACAGGTGCCGCAGACAACGAAGAATTATATAATTTTTTTGAAGATGCAGAGCGAATATATGCATCTTTTTTAATTGATTACAATATTGATTTGCTAAATGAGGTTGGTGTTTTAAGTTGGGATGAATTTATTGCGTTATTCAATAATCTTTCTGAAAAAACACCAATCATGCAAGCAATCATGTATCGCGGGTGTGAAGTGCCGTCAGGACCAGAAAACAAGGAAGAACGTCGAAGGATTCGCAAAATGAAAGAATTTTACGAGCTTAAAAGCCAGCGTGAAAAACGTGAGAAGCAGATATTAGAACAGATGGAGAAAGAGTTTTTATAAGTAATATATTCATCCAGAGAGGAGGGAGAGCATGGCGAAACGAGGGGCAGATGGCAAGATTATCATTGACACGGAAATAGACAAAAGCGGTATTAAACATGATGCTAGGGACATTGAGCGCGAACTTGCGGGCATGGGGAAAACGATTAGTAAGGATTCAAGTCGTTATACGAACGAAATGGCTAAAAATTATGAGTATTACGGGCGTTCTGTACGCCGAGTATATCGCGGACAATCCGAGGAAGCACGACGGATGCACGGCGAAATGAGACAGGCATATATGGAACAACGAGTGTCATTGTATAAGTATAAGGATCAACTAATTGCCTCTAAGTATGCTTTTTTTTCAACTAGGCAAATCAGCTAAAAACTTTTCAGGCAGTTCAAAGCAATTCATGTCGCAGGTGGAAGCGCAGGGGCGCGTTCACAAGAAAGTAATGGATGACATGATCAAGAATAACGAAATGATGAAAAATCAACTTATTCAAAGCGTAGGGACGATTATTGTTAGAACAACACAGGCGACACGTATTAGTGAAAACTTTACTCGTATGAAAAATCCCATGTACCAAGTTAACAAAGGTGCACTTGCCATTGCCGATGGTTTGAATCAAATCGCAATGCGAGGACAACCCGCGGTTTTAGCTTTGAAAATGCTAGGACCTACGGCAAACATGAAGCAATTGCAAGACATGACGATGATGATTGGGCAAGGGATCATGCGAGTAACAATGGTTGCCTTAGCTGCAACCGTCACAGCGGCAAAATTTTATTCTACGTTGCATAAAGGGGCGATGGAATCAAACAAAGCCTATGCGACGGCATTTGCAAGTATGAAAAAGAGCATACGAGAAGCGTTTGAACCGTTGTTCCAGGTGTTTGCTGCGGTCATGGTACCAACATTTAATTTTATTAAGCGATTGGCAGACATGATTGTTAAATTTAATGAAGCTCACCCGAAGATTGCTAAGTTTGTTGCTGCTATCTTGATGTTGATCCCTGCGTTAACTTTGCTTCTATCTCCCTTGGCGATTGGTATTGGGTTAATTGCTGGCTTCCAAGCAGCATTAGGTGCGGCATGGATGATAATAGGGCCGTTTATAACTGGTATGGCAGCAATGTCGGTAACTGTGTTATTAGTGGCAGCTGCGATAACGGGTGTTGTTGTAGCGTTTAGGCACTTCAACAAAGAAGGTAAACCGCTAAACAATTTGCTAGAAGATATAGGCGGATCGTTTAAGGCGGTTGGCGGGATTATCAAAGCATTCTTTTCTGGCAATACTTCAGATATTAGCAAGTTTAGCAAGCAACTGCACGATATGTTGCCTAAGAGCATCGCGGATGGTATTTTCAATTCGCTTATCTTTATTTTACAAGGTATCGAGAAAGTGAAAATGGGTGTTATTGGATTTACAAAAGTAGTGACTGGTTCGTTTAAATCCGTTGCTGATTTGGATAAATATTTTCAAGGTGTGTTTGGTGCAGAAGGTACAGCGCGCATTATGAAATTCGGGACCGCTGTTAGAAATTCGCTTATCTCAACGGTTCAAATGTTCGAAATGATAGGGCAGAAAGCAATGCAGTCTGGTGTTGTGGTAGGCGGCATGATTAAAGCTTTCTTTACGAATAACACAAAAGAAATAGCTAATCTTAATAAGCAACTGCATAATATTTTCCCGCCGTCTATCGCAGACGGTATTTTTAATTCCTTGATTACAGTACTGCAAGGCATAGATAAACTAAGGATGGGAATTGTTGCGATTGCCAAGGTTGCGACAGGATCATTTAGTTCTATTGCTGATCTAGATAAATATTTACAAGGGGCGTTTGGCGGTAAAGGAACAGCCCTTATTTTGAAGTTCGGCAATGTGATTAAATCTGTATTTAGCTCATTAGGTTCTATTTTTGAGGATTTTAAAAATAAGATAGGAGCGATTTGGAAGGCGATACAAACAGCATTTAGTGGTGGCGGGTTTGAACCGTTGATAAATGAAGTTAAGGATTTAATCCCTTCTTTGATTGCGGCAATCATTGGTGGCTTACCTGGTTTAATAATAGCTGGGGGTAGCATGATCGAGAAAATATTACAGGGTATGGGAACTAGTTTACCTGAATTGATAGGACAGGCTACAAAAATCATCAACTCGATTATTGTTCAAATCGGGAAGCATTTACCTAATTTGATACAAATAGGCGCTGAAATACTGACTAATATTATTTCGGGAATTACGACGATTCTACCGCAGATTATCGGTATTGCAACGAATATTATCAACACTTTCATTTCTACAATAGGGCCTCTTATACCATTCTTATACAGGTCGGGGTTGCTATTTTAACGGCTTTAATAAATGGGATTGTTGAGGTCTTACCGTCTTTGATCACCGCAGCATTACAAATCATACAAACTTTAATTGAAGCTTTGATACCTCTACTACCAGTTATTTTACAGGCCGGGATTGATATTTTACTGGCATTGATGGAAGGAATTGTAAAAATTTTACCTTCTTTATTAGATTCGGCGTTAGAAATTATTTTGACATTATTTGAGGCTCTGATAGCAAATTTGCCAAAAATCATTGATGCAGGCGTAAAGATGTTAATAGCATTGATAAATGGATTGGTTAAATTTTTACCGAAACTAATCACTGCCGCACTAACATTAATAATAAAGCTAGTCCAAGGACTGATTCAAAACATGCCAAAAATTAATGACGCTGGAAGAAAAATTCTATTCGCGTTGCTAAAAGGTATAGGGGCGTTGGCTTGGGAATTAATAAAACTAGGTGGAAAGTTAATTCTTGATTTGGTATCAGGTATTCTAGGTGCTACTGGACGGGTTGGCCAAGCTGCATGGGATGTCGTCAATATTGCTTACAAATCAGTTACAGGGTGGTTTAGTTCATTCTTCAACGCTGGTCAAAACATGGGAGACCAATTGGCATCTGGGTTAAGAAGTGCTGGGGCGGCAGTTGGTTCGGCAGCCGGAGATTTGGCCGCAAAGGCGGCCTCTGCAATAAGTTTAAATGTTGGTAGTGGAGGAAAACCTAAAACTGATGGTAGTAACAAAAATGGTCTAAATTATGTACCGTTTGATGGGTATATTTCAGAATTACACAAAGGTGAGCGTGTTCTTACAGCAGAAGAGGCTAGACTATATAATGCGCAAGAAAAAAGCGGCGTATTTAGCAGCTTAAGAATGCCGGATATGACAAAGATTAGACAACCAGACGTTTCCGGATTTGCAAATTTGGGCACGCCATCGAATCCGGCGCCAGGTTCAAGTGAAACAAACAACGATCAATCTGTAAATGTTACATTCACTGGCAATATTATTGTTCGTAATGATGATGATATACGCCGAATTGGTAATGAACTGGGATCACAAATAAATAGAGATAGAAGGAGGCTAGATCGCTAATGGAAAGGGTGCTAAAGGTTCCAAATTATTTCGAGTTTGCCGGAAGAAAGTCAACGGAATTTGGTATGCGAATCCTTGCAGATCGTAGCTTTCCAATTCCTGAACGCGACGTGCAGCGTATTGAAGCACCTGGAATAAGCGGGGATAATTTCGTAGATCAGGGGCGTTTTAAGAATATAACAATGGACTATCCAGTTAATATCTATGCATACAATGATCTAACTATTGCACAAATATGCGGTGAATTATCAAAATGGCTTAGAGGGCGACAAGGCTACAACAAGCTTTTTGATACAGTCGATGAACGCTATTACCGCTATGCACAATGTTTTGCAACGCCTGATGTTAAAGATGTAAATACTAGATTTGGCAGTAATTCAATAAGCTTTGATTGCAAGCCTTACAAATATTCGATTACTGGATCACAAACCTTTGTTGTCTCGCAAAACGGCCGCCTGCAAAATGTTGAGATATTCCCCGCTCTTCCCGTGATTACAATATACGGCAATGGTGATATTAATTTCTTCGTTAATAATTATAAGGTTGTTTTGAAAGGCATACAGGGGCAAATCACGATTGACTCGGAACGACAGATTGCCTATAAACCAGGTACATTGCTCAATAATAAAGTAAACACTTATCCGTTTCCACAATTAGATGTGGGAGAAAATCGTTTTACCTGGACTGGCAATGTTACAAAAGTAGAAGTTACTCCAAATTGGAGGACGATATAAATGGCTACTTCAAGGGTTTTAGTACCTCGTTTGTATGATGCTGCTACAACTGATTTTGAAAATAACGGTATCGGAGTTTTAACAGACTCGTTTGACTGGAAAATTAGGCAGGAAGCGAACGGCGCATATGAATTAGAATTTAAGTATGTAAAAGACGGGACCTATTTTAGTGATATTAAGAATCAAAATATTATCAAAGCAAAAGCAAATTTACGGGATCCGGAACAGCTATTTACAATTTATGCTGTATCGAAACCTATCGATGGAATTGTTACCGTAAAGGCAGAGCATATTAGCTATAGGTTGCATTACAATCCGTTAAAAGGCAAGGTGACGGTTCAAAATGGAACAGCTGGTTACATGCTCAATCAAATTTTAAGCAATACTGTTTATCCGCACAGCTTCACGGGCACAAGTTCTTCAACAACACAGGCAAATACAACAATAGAATTGTGCTCGTCCAGGGAAGCGTTGGGAGGAAAAGAAGGCTCTCTCTTAGATACATTTAAGGGTGAGTTTATTTTTGATAATTTTAATATCCGGCATTATCCGCGTGGAGGCGCTGGGGTCGATAACGGTGTGCTAATTGCGTATGGGAAAAATTTGACGGACGCAAAACAAGATGAAGAAATAGGTGATACTTTTACATCCATCTATCCCTATGCGCAAGTTCAAGATGCTAGCGGAAATGATGTCACAATACGATTACCAGAAATAACACTAGACTCACAATATGCCTCTAATTTTGCTCATAAGCGGGCTATGATGGTTGACTTAACTGGGGATAGTGTTAAGGATGTTGCGACTTTAAGGACGGCAGGAAATGCCTACATTGTAAACAATGATGTTGGGAAGCCTTCTATTAATCTTGATATTTCTTTCATTGATCAATCGAAGGAACTAGACGATGAAGAACTTGCGCAAGTACTAGCGTTAGAAATGGTTAATTTGTGGGATACGGTCACAACTAAATTTTTGCAGTTAGACATTGATGTGAAAGCACGCGTTATTGCAACAGTGTTCGATCCGCTTCTCGATAAATACCTTTCCGTTGAACTAGGAGATTTCAAATCGAATATATCGCGTCAGTTTAATGATATTCAGCAAGAAGTAGATTCGATTAGTTCCGATCGTTCATTTTTACAAGCAAGTATTGATGAGCTTACAAATACTATTACTAATCCTCCGGCTGGGAATGTTGTAATTTACCCATCTATGGCAGACCCGCAGGAAATTTTGATTATGGATACAAAAGACATCAATACCGCACGTAACGTGTGGAGGTGGAACGCCGGTGGCTTGGGGCACTCGAAAAATGGATATGCGGGGCCGTATGAAATCGGCATGACTTTTGACGGGAAAATGGTTGCTAATATGATGTCGACAGGAACCCTAAAGGCAATCGATATTCAAGGTGTTACTATAACTGGTTCAGCTGCATATTTAGATACGCTATATTCTAGTTTTTTACCACCGTTACCGCTACCGCAGTACAGAGAAGTGTTAAAAATGGGCGGGGGAAGCGGCTTTGTTTTGGAAGCCAAACGAGATGCATACCCATATCCTGCAATGCGTGTAAGTCTAGATACAACTGGCAGTATGGGATTAGCCATTGAAAAAATAAACGAAAGCACAGGAGCGATTGACCCTGATAAGGTAATACGTTTATCGCCTTTTGCAGGCGGCGAATTTCCATTAGTATATTCGGTTGACTGGTGTTCTATCGGAGCTGGACCAGGAGGGAAAACAGCGAGTATTTTATATACATCGTGGGATACGGCTCAATTAATTTATGCGGATCATGTTTGTAAGGCTGTAATTCAAATGTCTAGCATCGGGATCAAGCAGGATGTTGAAAAATTCATAGAGTCAAAAATCGCTGAAAAATACAGCGCTAAAGATATGATTAAAACAGTTGAAGTATTCAGCTATCGCTTAAAGCAAGATGTTGAATCCGCCTTTAGTGACGAAAATGACGGAGCTTACGTAAGTTTTGATAAACGATTAGGATTTATTGCCGAGTTGTTACCGCCAGAATTGCGCGCCGATGATTTGATGGGAATGGATCATCAAAAAGCTATTATGTGGCTTTGGCAGGGTGCCCGCGAGAATATACAAGAAGTAGAACAATTGAGAAAAGAGTTAGACGACACGAAGGAAATTCTTGACGCTACAGTAAAAATACTATCGGATCAACAACAAGAAATAAACGAATTAAAACAACAAATGCAATTATTAATGAACAAGGCAGGTGAATAATGTGGCAACATTAAAGAATTATCCTTTCTCACTTGATTTAATATCTGATAGCATTACACCGCTTGTGCTTGCTAGGGTTACGGAGAAAGAGTCGGTTACATTAACAATAGAAGTATTTGCGGATGGTGATACTATTGAGGATTTCGCTGACTATACGCCTGTTTTTGAATGCGCACTACCAGGTGGGAAGTTTGTACGTGATGATGGATCAACATACGGAAATATGGATACCGTAGATGGAAAAATTGTTTATGTAATCGCCAAAGAAGTTTTTTCAAGCTATGGGATTCTAAATCTTTGTTACTTTGCATTAGAAAAAGGGGGTACCCCTGGTTTTCAAATATTAGATGCCGTTGACTTAACCGCAGATGAGAGAGTTACGACGCAAAACTTCACAATCAGCGTTGCAAAGGATGCGACGCAAGGAAATATTGTTGTAGAGGACTTTGTTAGTGATATTGATAAGCTAACAAGATTTATTGAAGCAGAAACTGCGGAATCCATGGCAGCGTTGAATATTGCATTGACTAAATTAGATGTAGCAACCGCTAGCGCAAATCAATTAATTGCGTTAATAAATGCAAATCAGGTTGTGAAAATAACGGATACAGCAAATTGGCAAAAAGGCGTTAAAATAACAACTGACAGTGGCGTTTCTAAAGGTGTGACTACTGGTGTAACTGATTGGAACAATTTCTTAGAGTCGGGATATTTTTCAATCTATGGGCCGAATATGACAGCCAATAAACCTCCGGCCGGAACTTATTTAGATGTAGAGATACACAAACGAAGTGGTGACACAGGAAAACAAATTGCAACGGATGTACAAACTGGAAAATCCTATACAAGGGCACTTATGAGCGGTGGCGTTTGGACAGCTTGGCAAGAAAGTGAAACGACAGCAGGGTCACAAATTAAGGCAGATGCCGCAAAAAATGCCGCGATTGCTTATGTAAATACCAAGTTTGCAGATACTGGATGGATACCGCTTACGTTAAAAACTGGTTTTACAGCATTTGCAAACTCGGTTCCACGGTATCGAAAAATCGGGAATGAAGTATCGTATGCTGGTGTGGTAGTACGGACGAGCGGAGGGACAGGAGTGTTCGCGACGGCAGAAGATGGATTTAGGCAAAAGGATACTTATCCTCAATCGCATCTCGTTGGACAACAAACGTCAGCAGCTGATGCACAAGCACAGATTTACACACATTCAAACGGAAATCTTGAAATAGTTTCCGCAGTATATGCGAGTCCAATCTGGCTAAATGAAATAAGTTACTTTATCGACTAGCACCTTAACAGGTGTATTTTTTATGCAAAGAATGGGGGTTCTGATAATGGAAAGGATTGAGAATATGGACATAATGAAACCGGCTTTAACATTTATGTTTGGCGAAGGTTTGACAATGATACATTTTTTAGTGCTTGTTGTCGTACTTGACTTAATAACTGGATATATGAAGGCATTCAGTAAGAAATCAAAAATTAGTTTTAAAAGCGCAAAAAATTATCAAGGTTTAATGAAGAAACTTGGAATTTTTATCGCGGTAATGGTTGCATCAATTATTGATGTTTTAAGTATTAACTTAGCGCATCAAAATTTGCATATAGCTTTAATTTTTACTTGCGCAATGATCATCATGGAATCACTTAGTATTGTAGAAAATCTGGAGGAAATAGGCTTGAAGGTACCCTTCTTAACACAGCTACTACATCGATTTAGCAAACAAATTGATGATGAGCAAGAAAATAAAATTGTAGAGGATGAAGGAAAATGACAAAGAAAAAAGTATTTTTAGATTTAGGACACGGAGGAACTGATCCAGGCGCAGTAGCAAACGGGCTCATCGAAAAAGATATGACACGTGCGACAGCATACGCAACGAAATATGAACTTGAAAAGTATGGTGTGGAAACTCTATTGTCTCGAACTGGTGATACGTATCCATCACTTAGTGCACGCGCCAAAGCAGCAAACGATTGGGGGGCCAACTTATTTGTATCGGAGCATTACAATGCAGGTGGTGGAGATCGGGCCGAAGTGATTCATAGTGTTGCAAATGGTATTAGTAAGGAACTTGCGCAAAATATTATCAATGCCATTAAAACTGAAATTGGGCAAAATATCGGTAATCCTGCTATCTATTCCAAGAAAGGAAGCGATGGAAAGGATTATTTTGCTGTTATTCGTGAGACAAAAATGCCGGCCGTTATTGTGGAACCGGCTTTCATTGACTCAGATGATCGTTTTATTGTCGATACAGTGGCTGAACAACAAGAAATGGGTCGCGCAATTGCACATGGTATTTTAACAACGCTGGGCATTGATTATAAAACCAAACCAGAAAAGCCAGCAGTATCTGATAAACCAAAACCAGTAGCACCTAAACCGCCAGCTAATTTATACGCTGGGAAGAAGCTTGTTTCTAAAACAAATAACTTGCGTTTCTACGCTAAACCTTCGTGGGCGGATAAGGAACTTGTAGGGACCGTAAACAAGGGATTGGGCTTCCCTGTGGTGCTGGGTAAAGTTAAAGTGAATGGTAGCGATCAATATAAGGTACAAAATTCGAAGGGTGCAACATTCTACATCACAGCAGCCGATAAACATGTAGAACTAAAAAATAGGTAGTAATGAATAAAGCTCTCGATTTAAGTTTATCGGGAGCTTTTTTTATTTGTCTATATTTGTTATAATGAATTATTGGAAGATACTAACACGAAAGGAAGGGCTCTATGTCACATTATGAACAAGTTAGGCATGCAATATCTGCTAGAAAACACAGCTTGGGAAATATAATAGAAGGAATTACAAACAGAAAAAATAAGGTGCAAGATGAAAATCACGAAGCAGAGGAAAAAATGATACATAGGCTTCGTCAAATGGAAGAGACAACACAGGACATGATTTCTTACTGCGAAAATATAGAGAATGCTTTACGGAGGGAGGTATAAAGATGTCTACATTGATTGATATAGATACAGCCCGTATTTTGAAGCAATTAAAAATCGGGGAACAGGCAGCATCTGATTTTGAAAAGGAAGCAATAAGGATTCAACGTATATTAAGAAGCGTGGATAGGCAAGTTTCCCCCAATTTCACAGTGCGCTATTTGGAGGTAAAAGAAGGATTAACAAAAGAGATTAAAGCGGATCAGTTCACAAAACTAAATCAGGCGCTTATCGATAGTCAAACGGCAGTGCGTGCTTTGATTGAAACAGATGCGAATTTGGGGGGCGAGCGCTAATGGATTTTAAAATTAATATGGGAGAGCTAGAGGAAACATTAACATCGCTACACAAGATGAAAGCCAGTTTGGAGACGTTAGATGGTGTGCTATTGAATGTACAAGATGTCGCAGCCCAACAAAAAGGGAAACTTGCCGAAGCATTGGCAATGGAATTCGGCGCACATCGAGATGATATTTCTCGGCAACAAGGAACGGTGACAAAACTTTTTACGTATTTGGAGAACTATGTGAACGACTTTAAAGATATTGATAGTCCAACATATCGTAATCAGGACATGTTAATTGACGCGCGAGGGCTTCAAAAGGCGGCTGAAATGCAGGGCTATGCCTTAGATGATGCAAAAAGCGAAGTGTTTCGCGTACCGCAGCCAAGCATTGAGAGCATACCAGATGATCCAGATGAACTTTGGGTGATGCGCCATAATCAAGGATTAATGGAAGAATTAGATGACTATTTAAGACGAAAATTGACGCAGCTACAACAAAATGAAGGCGAAGCGATGCAACGAATTAGCCAGGATATGCGAAAGCTTTTAGAGATGGATCAACATCATGCGTCAATCATTGAAGCGGATTATAGGCATTACGATCGCAATAAAGTTCGTGAAATCGGCGCTTCGGCAATAGACACTGTGATTGGGTTTGGACTGGGTGCTATGGATAGTTTGAAACATCCAGAAAAGCATTTGGAAAGCATTGCTATGTTGATGAAAAATCTGCGGACTGACCCATCCGGAACGGCAGGTATGTTGTGGGATGGTGTTGTTGCAAGTTATTTGGAGCCTTATAATAAAGGTGACGCATATGGTTTGGCAAGTAGCACCATATTTTTTGCTAGTACATTTGGTATCACAAAAGGCCTTATTGAATTTGGTCGAGTGAAAGATGTAGCCGGATCTCCCCGAATTATCTCTAAATATGATGACATTGCTAGTTACGAGTTTAATGGCATGAACCCAGGGCCTTTAGCGATGCTTGATAATAAACCTAATACCAATTTTTATGGTGGTAGGTATAACGTGAAGGTGTTAAAAGAAGATACCGTTCTTTATCGTGGTGGGAAACAGGGTGGATTGACTGTACCGGGGCAAGAAAAAAATGGACTTGGAGAATGGTTTACGACGGCTCCGCCTGATTCTGTGGCAAAGGTAAGAATTGATAGTGCTGTTAAGTACCATTGGATTAAACCGCAAACTGGAAAATTGACAGGAACATCTATAATTGATGCTGTTTATGAAGTAAGGATACCTAAGGGTACGACGATATATGAAGGCCCTGTTGGTTATCAAGGCGGACATTACTTAGGCGGGCTTGATAATTTTCAAATTTACATCACTAGACCGTGGGAACTGAACAACGTACAAGTTATAAGTGAGAGCACATTGAAGTAGGAGGCATTTTCAGTGAATGAGGAATTGAATACGTTAGAGCAATTATTTTCAGAGCTTCTTAGCATCGTGAAAAAGAGTGGAGGTAGCGAATACACCCCGCAGATTAGAACTATAGAGAGTATCTTAAGCTGTTTGAGAGATAATGAGTTTAGCGATACTTCCAAAATGGAATATGTGGTTTCGGGTCATAGAGAACTTTATCCCCCAAGAGGTGGATTATCAGAATTCTTCATTTGGGATAATGATTTTCAAACAAGAAAGCAATTAAATGAGCCTCTCGATACAGTTCGAGATAATATTTGGGGGATTTTGAAACAGTATAGTATGTAGTTGTTAACACTAACAAATAGTGATATGAATATTGGTCCTGAATTAATTTTCAGGGCTTTTTTATTTTTGAGGATTTTTTAAATTTTATTATAATAATATAAATAAATTTATCGGTAAAAGGGTATTATAAAATCAATAAAAAAATATTAAATTATATTTTTTCTGTTTTTAGAAAAAAACTAGCAGGCTAAAAGTACACTATTTGTGTATCACTAAGAGAGCAGAGAGGTGGCAATATACTCAATTGAGTATTTAAATGAGTCTAGAACGCCTATATGCAAAATAAACAGAAAAAAAGTGCCTTTGCACGCGAATTGGAGCATATTTACAATTTTTTCGGAACATGTTACATTATACTTGTGGTATGTAAATTTATACAGATAGATAAAAGAATAACAAAATGAGGTGAGACTTAGTTGTTTAGCGGGAGTTTAATTGCCAAGTTTTTTTTGGCTTATTATAGGGTTTGTCAGCTTGTCGACAATTGATTCAACACATAACTATTATTTAATGTTTCTTTCGAATGCATTATTTGTGGTACCATTTATTATTGATTACATTTCAATTACAAGAATAACCTGGGAGTCAGGGCTCTCGGGATGGAGTATGGGAACATTTATATTCTTTTATGTTTTAGGCGTAGCTGGAGTTTTAGCTGTAATGATAGTGCTTTATTGTGGTGTCGCTAGTCAACTTATTTTGGATATGGAAAGCCACAGTTTGATTTTTGTGGCAGATAACTTTATCTTGAAAGATTTAAAAATACCACTCGTGGGTTCATTTATAGTGGAAATGGTTGTTATAGTTTATACTTTTATCTGTACAATAGTTTTAGGGTTTTTAGGTAGTAAATATAGAAAATTAGGAGGGGATGAAGATGTTAATCCAGCTTGAAACAAAGCAAATAGTTTTTCTAGTCGTAATTCTAATTGTTTTTTTTATAAGTACTTACTTCCTTTTTCAATTTATAAAAACCTTTATGGTATTGAAAGGGTTTATGACATCCCGCTATATTTTTACACGGGCAATAAAAACCTTTTTAAGCCCAATTACTAGCTTTAATAGATACTATGAAACTTCACAAGCTTTCAGGGCTGAGATGGTAAAAGAGGGAGTGTCTGATATGGAGTTGGAACTGTTTGACTCAGTATATTCAAGTAAGAAGAGATTGCTGTTTAGTAGTTTAAGATCTAGTTTTTTTTTCCTTCAATTATATCTTAGATAATTTGATTGTTGTGGCGCGTGAGGTGCATTTTAAAGTAGTTATTACAGATAGAAATAATGATAAGAATGTTGGGGTAAAGGATGTAGTTATATCGGTATTTAATGGTCTGCTACTAAGCCCATTTAAAAGAAAATTCAATAGAAAAAATAATGTTTTTTCACCCGTGGAAAATAGTGAGCGTTTTGTATCTGTGAAAAAGCATTTAGATGAGCTTGATAAAAAAAAATAATGATTTTGACCGCAGTAGTGGGCACGCAAATGGAGCTGGGGCCTAATCGTGGTGAGAGTTAAAAATTTGGATAGAGAAACAGAAATCTTGGAATAAAGCTATCGAAAAAAAAGCGCATCTAAGATTTCTGTTTATTTTTATTTCAAACCTCTTTTTTCTAATCGAATAATAGTTGTTATAATAGAAAGAAACAGGCAGAATAAAATAAGTGTTTACAATCAATTGTAATCATGCTATTATAGTGCAGTGACCAAGGTCACTATTTGGTCACCGATTTTAACAATATTGATTTTCTTTTTTTTGTTTTCAAACACAAGAAACATTGATGCAATGCGATTTGTACATAATGAAAAATAACGAAAAACAAGGAATCATAAGGTGTTACCTTCCATGGTAAGGAAGAGGTCACCAGTTCGAATCTGGTTGGAAGCTTCGTATGATATAAAGGATGTCTGGTGATTATTGCGAGAAGGTCACACCCGTTCCCATCCCGAACACGGAAGTTAAGTTTCTCAGCGTCGATGGTAGTAGGGGGCTTCCCCCTGTGAGAGTAGATCGTTGCTAGGCAAATGATGTATGATAGTCTATGAAATCGTAATTGATTTGTAGGCTATTTTTTTTTATGTTTAGAGTGGGAGAGTGATAGATTTGGATTTAGATGGTGTTAAGAATATACGGATTGCTAACTCGGGGCTTGGTAATTCTTTTGAATCGGTGGTAGATTGTGCGGTCAATCTGATTGGGATTCAGGCGCAGTACCAGCAGTTTGGTGAGATTAGTTTATTTCATAGGGTAGATGGACTAACAAGGGATGCTTTGGATCAGATATATGCTCGAAATGAAATTATTAAGCTTTGGGGGCAACGAACAACGGTACATCTATACGTGCCGGAGGATTGGAAAAGCTTGCATGCGATTTACTCGCTGAGAAGAACGTGGGTTAGGAAGCATTGTGAAGAGCTGGGGGTGAATTTGGACGAGTTGTTGGAAAGGATTGATAGGCTCGGAAGATCGAAACAGTTTGTAACAAAAGAGGAACTGGCTATATTGATGGGAGAACAGGCCCAAAAGTTGATGACGTGGGGTGGGGTTTTAATTGAGGCTTCTTTACTTGGTCAGATTTATGCTGTGCCGGAGAGGCCGAATACACGAGTCTATGCGCATCGGAAATGGGTGGACGGGATATCATTGGATTCATTGTGGGATAGTGTGGATGAACATGCGATGGATAGGTTTTTATTTCGGTATTTAGCTTGCTATGGTCCGGCTACTTTGGCAGATTTTAAGCATTGGAGCGGGTTACCAAATTATACTTTTTTGGAAGCTTTTCGGAGAATTGAGGATGGGTTGGAGCGATTTGATATTGGTGGGAAGAGTTACTATTATCCGGAAGGTGAATTGGATAGTAGTAAACTGAATGTGATTCCGCAGGTGAAATTGCTTGGAAAATTTGATCCACTTTTTGTAAGTTTTGCGGATAAATGCTGGTTTGCTGATGCGAAGTACGAGAGAGAAATTTGGCGGACTGCTGGTCATATTGAGGCTGTGGTGATGATTGATGGGGAAATTCGGGGGACATGGCGGTATGTGATTAAGGGGGAGGCAATTCGCTTTACTTGTTATGCTTTTGGGCGGATTTCGGTAGATGATAGAAAGCGCATTGTTGGGGAGGCGGAACGGTTGTCGATGTTTCTTGGAAAGCAGTTGCAGGGAATTGTATATGAATAAAAACACAACCGGATGTAAGTGCGCCGGTTGTGTCATATTTTTTATAAAAAGGGGTTTTCAGACCAGTATTGGAGTGGGAGTTCCATGCGTACGGTCTTGTTTGGATCAACGACTTGGCAGATTCGAAGGTCACCTGCGAGTGATAGCAGCATGATGGCTTCTGCTTGCGTTGTCTTTGTTGCGTCTGTCAAAAGTTGAACCATGTTCTTTGTTGCGATTAGGCTAGCATCGTCGAGTGTTGGTGCGGATGCGATGGTGATGATTTTTTCGTCGCTGATTAGACTTGGTGTTGGCCAGCTTTTGTTTTTTACTACTTGGAGTCGCATCGTGATTTGGCTAGCAATTTCGGCGCCGGAAACGGATACTTCTCCGTCGGCCATTGCAGCGTGTACGTCACCAAGAGCGAGTAGGGCACCAGAGACGTTAACTGGAAGGAATAGTGTTACGCCTTCTGTGATCTCTTTGCAGTCCATATTGCCGCCATGTGCGTCTGGTGTGCCGCATGAAATTGGCTCGCCTGCTGGTGCTGTTCCGATAACGCCAATCATCTTGTTTACTGGGACAGCGATTTCTTCTGAAAAAATAAGTTTGTCATTTACAATTGGAAATTGACGAATCGTGTTTTCTGTTAGGTCATCGCCAAGGACGCCTAAATCTGGGCCCGTTAACATTGTCGCGTTGCCAATTAATTGAATTTTCTCTATAGTTACAGCCAATATGTCTCCAGGTTCTGCATCTTTCACAAAGATAGGTCCAGTTGCTGGATTCACTTTATTCCAATCAAGGCGATGGAATGGCTGATGTTCGGATTTAATTTGGTTTTCAAAGCAGTCGTACGTCTCTATCGTTACTACTGCGCCATTATCAACTGTCATGCTTGGTTCTGCGTTCTTATCCATTGCATAAATAACGTGTTGTTTCGTCATGGGATGCATCAAAATTTCTCCTTTCTTTTATAGTGGTGGTGCTTCAAGTAACAATGAATAATGAAATTTATTTGATTACTTTGATAAAGTATAGCATCTCTCTAAAATGAAGTACATGGATATATTGTGAACAGTTTGAGTCGGATTGTTTGCTTTTATCGACTTTTATTGCTTTTAATAGCGGATATATTTTGGAAATGTGAATATACTGCGTCTTTAGGGTTTCCGCTTTTCCAATTTCAAGGTGCTTAAAACGTGAAAAATGACTTTATTTTGTTCGTATGATTATGTGGATGAAAAAATCTTTCTTTGCGTGAGGTGGTTTTTTTGTACTATAATAGGCAGGGTATAGATAGGATCGTGTGAGAGTGAGGTGTGCGTGATGTCGGATGATTTTGTGAAATTGGATCACGTTAGTTATAAATATGAGGATGAAGATGTTTTTGCGGTGAAGGATGTTTCGTTTACGGTGAAAAGAGGCGAGTGGTTGGCGCTGGTTGGGCATAATGGCTCGGGTAAGTCAACGATCGCAAAGCTCTTGAATGGGTTGCTTTTCCCGACGGAGGGCATGGTCAAAATTGGGCACTTCAAGTTGGGAGAGAAAACGATTTGGGATATTCGGAAGCAGGTCGGAATGGTATTTCAGAATCCGGATAATCAGTTTGTGGGGGCTACGGTGCAGGATGATGTGGCGTTCGGGCTTGAGAATCATGGTGTGCCGCATGAATTGATGGTGAAACGCGTGGAGAGTGCGCTGGAGGAGGTCGGTATGCAAGGTTACGCATTACATGAACCTTCGCGTCTTTCGGGCGGTCAGAAGCAGCGTGTGGCGATTGCTGGGGTTCTTGCTTTGCAACCGGACGTGATTATTTTGGATGAGGCGACGTCGATGCTTGATCCGCGTGGTCGTGCTGAGGTTATGGAAACGATTCGGGTGATGCGAGAGCGTGAGGCGATTACGGTGATTTCGATTACGCATGATTTGGATGAGGTCGTGATGGCGGACCGGGTTATCGTGATGAATAAGGGCGAGCGGCATCTCGAGGGAACGCCGAAAGAGGTTTTTGCGCAGGCGGATGAAATGCGTCGAATCGGTCTTGGTGTGCCTTTTATAAGTTCGTTGCAGGAAAAATTGGAGCGGTCTGGCGTGGAGCTATCGGATCGGAGCTTGATGGAAGGGGCGTTGATGGATCAGTTATGGACATTATATTCGAACAAGTAGGGTATTGTTATCAGAAAAATTCTCCTTTTGAGACGCGAGCGCTTCAGGATGTCAACGTGACGATTGATTCTGGGAGTTATACGGCGATTATTGGGCATACGGGTTCTGGGAAGTCGACATTTTTGCAGCATTTGAACGCGTTGTTATTACCGACAGAGGGCACGGTGACGCTTGGTGATCGAGTTATTAAGGCTGGCGTGAAGCAGAAGGGTTTACGTGATTTGCGCGAGCGTGTGGGGATTGTTTTTCAGTTTCCGGAGGCGCAGTTATTTGAGGAAACGGTGGAAAAGGATATTTGTTTTGGACCGCTGAATTTTGGTGTGTCGGAAGAGGATGCGAAGGCTAGGGCTCGGAAGGTGATCGTTGAGGTTGGTTTGACGGAGGAAATTTTGACGCGTTCGCCGTTTGAACTTTCTGGAGGACAGATGCGGCGTGTGGCGATTGCTGGGGTTCTGGCGATGGATCCGCAGGTTTTGGTGCTCGATGAACCGACGGCGGGGCTTGATCCGAACGGGCGTAAGGAGATCATGGAGATGTTTGCGATGTTGCACCGGACAAAAGGACTGACGACGGTTCTTGTGACGCATAGTATGGAAGATGCGGCGACTTATGCAGAAAAAGTGATTTTGATGAAAGGCGGCACCGTGGAACGGGTAGCGACGCCTCGGGAAATTTTTAGTCAGCCGGATGCGTTGACGGATTTAGGGCTCTCGGTTCCAGATGTGGTGCACTTTCAACGGCATTTTGAGCAGCGGTTTGCGGTGAAGCTTGGGAAGACGTGTTTAACGATTGATGAATTGGTGGGAGAAATGGTACCGCACCTCAGGAAGGGCGTGGCGAGCCAATGATGGAGAAGATGATTCTCGGTCGGTTTATCCCCGGCGAATCATGGTTACATCGTCTCGATCCTCGTGCAAAAATTACAGCCGTGATGTATTTTATTATCATTGTGTTTCTCGCGAATAATTGGCTTACATATGCGTTATTGTTTGTGTTTGTTCTCAGTTTATTATTTGCGTCGCGCGTGCCGTTTATGTTCTTTATAAAGGGTTTGCAACCTGTGTTTTGGCTGATTATTTTGACGTTGTTGTTGCAGGTGTTTTTTACGCAGGGGGGAACGACGTATTTTGAGTGGGGACCGATTCATGTGACGAGTCTTGGATTGATGAATGGGGCAATGATTTTTGCGCGGTTTGTGTTGATTATTTTTATGACAACGCTTTTGACGCTTACAACGAGTCCAATTGAGTTGACGGATGGGATTGAGAATATGCTGGCTTTGCTACGTTTTGTGCGATTTCCGGTGCATGAGTTGGCGTTGATGCTCAGCATTGCGCTCCGGTTTATTCCGACATTGATGGATGAGACGGAGAAAATTATGAAGGCGCAAAAGGCTCGCGGGGTGGAGTTTTCAAGTGGTCCAATAAAAGACCGAATGAAGGCGATTGTGCCACTACTTGTACCGCTTTTTATCAGTGCGTTTAAGCGTGCCGAGGATTTGGCGATAGCGATGGAAGCGCGTGGTTATCGTGGCGGTAAGGGCAGGACGAAATTTAGACTGCTTGCGTGGCGGTTTTCGGATACATTTTTGCTAGTGATGATGTTGGTTGTAACGGCATTGTTAGTTTGGCTGCGATCATAAGAAGAGGTGTGACAAATGAAGCGATTTAAGGCAGTAATTCAATATGATGGGACCAATTTTGTCGGGTATCAGATTCAGCCGAATGGACGGACGGTGCAAGAGGAGATTGAAAAAGCGCTATTGCGGATGCATAAGGGTGACGTGGTGAAGATTGTTGGTTCTGGGAGAACGGATACGGGAGTTCATGCTAAAGGCCAGGTGATTCATTTCGATTCACCGCTTGCGATTCCACCAGCAAAATATCGAAAAGCGTTACAGACGTTCACGCCCTATGATATTAGTATTGTTTCTGTGGAGGAAGTGGCATCGGATTTTCATGCGCGTTTCGGGACGACTGGAAAGGAATATCGCTATTTTGTGCAGCGTTCGGAGTTTTTTTGACCCGTTTGCGCGGCATTTCACGCTACATTTTCCTTATAAATTAGATGTTTCGAGAATGCGTGAAGCTGCGGATATTCTAACTGGTGAGCATGATTTTACGAGTTTTTGTGCGGCTGGATCGGGACGTGAAGATAAGGTTCGGACGATTTATGGGATTGAGATTATGGAAGATGGCGATACGCTGGTATTTTCTTTCAAAGGAAATGGCTTTTTGTATAATATGGTCCGGATTCTGGTTGGGACGTTGCTCGATGTTGGAAATGAACGGCTGACGGTGGCGCAGGTTAAGGCGAATCTAGAAGCGCGCGACCGGACGCAAGGTGCAAAAACAGCACCGCCACAGGGCTTATATTTATGGGAAGTACACTACAAGTAATATCAGCGCACCGACGAACACTCACCTACGTCGTTAAAGACTCCGTTCCAGTGCTCATGTACAAATCGTACACTCCGCGCTGGTACTCGCCTTTGCCTAGTATCTGAGCATTTGTCGGCGCGCTGATAAGTTTGGGGGCGTTGTTAAAGTTTTGCGGAAAACAGACGGCTTTAAATTAGTTTGAATTTTTTTCTTCAATCGCATTGACTTTTGGCGGTAAAGACTGTATTATTGACTATGGTATTGTTTGCCCCACAATAAGCCCCGGAAGGTTGTTGTGTTGAACAAAACAATGGAATTTTTAACAAATCAAATCGAAAAGCAGATCGTGGGCTATGGAACAGTTTACAGATCGCATTTTTCTTAAAATCTAGGAGGGAAAATTATGCGTACGACTTATATGGCAAAAACAGGCGAAGTACAACGTAATTGGTATGTTGTTGATGCTACTGGTATTCCGCTAGGCCGTTTATCTAGTGAAGTAGCTTCAATCTTACGTGGTAAAATTAAGCCACAATTTACTCCTCATGTTGATACAGGGGACTTCGTAATTATTATTAATGCAGGTAAAATTGCTCTAACAGGTAAAAAAGCAACAGACAAAATTTATTACCGTCACTCTCAATATCCAGGCGGTTTGAAATCACGTACAGCGGGCGACCTACGTACGAACAATCCTGAGAGATTACTTGAGCTTTCTATCAAAGGAATGCTTCCAAAAAACTCTCTAGGACGTCAAATTTTCAAAAAATTACACGTTTATGGTGGATCTGAGCACGAACATGCAGCTCAACAACCAACAGTGTATCAATTACGCGGATAATTAGAAGAGGAGGGAAACATAGTGGCTCAAGTACAATATTATGGAACAGGTCGTCGTAAAAGCTCAGTAGCTCGTGTACGTTTAGTACCAGGCGATGGCAAAGTAATTATTAACGGTAGAGATTGGGAAGATTACATTCCATTCGCGGCTCTTCGCGAAGTTATTAAACAACCATTAGTTGCAACTGAAACTCTAGGAAACTACGATGTTTTAGTAAACGTAAACGGTGGTGGTTATACTGGTCAAGCTGGAGCAATTCGTCACGGTATTTCACGTGCATTGTTACAAGTAACACCAGATTACCGTCCAGCTCTTAAACGTGCAGGTCTGTTAACTCGTGACCCACGTATGAAAGAACGTAAGAAACCAGGACTTAAAGGCGCGCGTCGTGCACCTCAGTTCTCAAAACGTTAATATATCTTTATATATCGACATTCGAAAAGGCACTTTCCAAGAAATTGGAGAGTGTTTTTTTTACTCTTTGTGAATGGGGAAAGATTTGCTATCAAAATGAAATGGAGATTCTAGAATGACAAATAATTTTTGGGCAGAATTGCCGAAGCCTTTTTTTTGTATTAGCGCCGATGGAGGATGTGACGGATGTTGTTTTTCGTCATGTTGTGAAAGAGGCTGGTGCGCCGGATGTCTTTTTTACTGAGTTTACGAATTCGGATAGTTATTGTCATCCGGATGGTATTGAGAGTGTGCGGGGGCGTTTAGTTTTTACGGAGGATGAGCAGCCGATTGTGGCTCATATTTGGGGGGATAAGCCTGAATTTTTTCGTGAGATGAGTATTGGGATGGCGGAGATGGGATTTAAGGGGATAGACATTAATATGGGGTGCCCGGTTCCGAATGTGGCGAGACGTGGAAAAGGCAGTGGGTTGATTTTGCGGCCAGAAGTGGCGGCTGAATTGATTGAGGCTGCAAAGGCTGGCGGGATACCGGTTAGTGTTAAGACGCGTATTGGTTATGAAGCGTTGGAAGAACTGGAAGATTGGATTACGCATTTATTGAAGCAAGATATCGCGAATTTATCTGTCCATTTGCGGACGCGGGAAGAGATGAGTAAGGCTGATGCGCATTGGGAGCTGATTCCTCAGATTATGGCGATTCGCGATCGTGTGGCACCTAAAACGCTTATTACGATTAATGGAGATATTCCGGATCGAGAAACTGGCATGAAGCTAGCGGAACAGTATGGTGTTGATGGGATTATGATTGGTCGAGGAATTTTCAAGAATCCTTATGCGTTTGAAAAGGAGAAAAAAGAGCATACAGCGCAAGAATTGATCGGACTTCTGGAACTGCAGTTGGAGTTACAAGATCAGTTTGCAGAGCTTGTTCCGCGCTCCATCGTTGGCTTACATCGATTCTTTAAAATTTATGTCAAAGGTTTTCCGGGTGCCAATGATCTGCGAATCAAATTGATGCATACGAAATCGACAGAAGAGGTTCGACGGGTTTTAACAGATTTCACAAGTATGGCCGAAAATTAGTATTGGAATAGCAAAAAATCCTCGAAATGAATCGGGGATTTTTTTGCTACTTGCTATTGTTTTTCAACCACGTGTACATCTTCAAATGAGCCATATTTCGTCCACCAAGGAGATGCTCCAGCGTTTAGCAAGCCGTCAAGGGAAGTGATATTTTCTTTACCTTGTGTACGCAACCATTCACGCAAAGCATCGTCGCCTTGTTTTCCGTAGACTTCAATGCCGTCTTTCCATGTTGCGCGACCACATAATACACCGCTATATTGTACTTTATGCTCATTCGCAAAGGCAATCGTTTTGTGGAAAAGTTCGGCGGTCACACCAGCACTCAGATAGATGAATGGCAGTGGGCTTAAATCAGAACATTCTTCAAAATGGCGCCCTGCTTCTTCTTTCGTATAAACAGTTTCGCCGTCCGCGAAGCCTTCTACATACTTGAAGTTCACTGGAACCTCGAGTTTAAGTACGTCCACACCGTAACGTGGTTTGGAGAATTCTTTGATGGATGCTTTGACTTTAGCTGGTTTCAGCTTTGCATATTCGGCGCTTGCTGAGTCTGTTACTTTAGCATCGTACGTAATCGGTTCTAAGAAGAATGGGATATCGACTTCGCGACATTCGGCGCCAATTCTTTCTAGGAACGCATATTTGATTTCATTGATTTCAGCAGGCTCATCTGGATCGTAATATACTAAAATTTTCACTGCATCGCCGCCACTTTCTTTGATACGGAGTGCGGATAAGTCAGCAATCAAATCGGGAAGTTTACCAGGAGTTGTGGCATCGTAGCCTGTTTTTTCATAAGAGGTAAGTAGGCCGCAATTCTCGTTACGTGCTTTAATGGCTGGCGTACCGTATTGAAGATCAAGTAGAATCGCGGATGCGTATGGTGTCAATTCTTCGGAAACCATTTGTTTGAAATCCTCTACATCTTTGTCGCTCTCAGAACCTTTTGCTTCTTGAATCATTTTCTTTAAGGAACCACGTTGGTCAATCGCCAGTGCGGCAATAATTCCTTTATCATTGGAAAGTCTTTGTAAGCCATCGAATTTACCTTTTGTAATTTGTACCATAACTCTAATCTCCTTCTTTCTTTTCTATTAGAACGCACACCTCATTACAATACCCTGAGAAAATGGGGGGCAAACCTAGATTTGAGCTTGCATGTCTATTCTAACATCAAAATAGTTATATACAAAATAATTTGATAATCTGGTTGCATTTTGGGCGTGAATGGGCTAGTATTTTGGGTAGGAGTTGTGCAAATCGGGGAAGTGTATTGTGTCAAAAATTCGTGGGGACGAAGCGAGCAATTTTACTAGGAAATGAGGACAAAGCATGGCAAATCAGCAAATGAGCCGCTCCTCGAAACGGCGCAACAAAAAGAAACGTGATTTTTATATTGGTATTGGGCTGATTTTCATGTTGTTGGCCGTGGTTTTTGTGGCTGTGAAATGGATAACGCCGGTGGAATTGGAAAATGCGGGTGAGAAGAAAAGTACGGAAACTGCTAAAAAGCCAAAGAAGGTGGCACCGAAGAAGCAGGTGGAGAAGGAAACGGCGACGGTTGCGGATAATACGGCGATTGATGCGTATTTAGAGAGTCTCGGTTTCAGTGGGACGGCGCTTGTGTATCGTGAGGGCAAGATTGTACTGAATAAGGGGTATAAAGTGGCGAATCGAGATACGGATGTTGCTAATACGCCGGATACGGTATATTATATCGGGTCGTCTCAGAAAGCGGTGATTGCAACGGCGATACTGCAGTTGGAAGAGCGTGGCAAGCTGAATGTGGATGATTCGGTCGCGACGTATTTGCCGGATTTTCCGAATGGGAATCGCATAACGCTTCGGAACTTGCTGAACCATACGTCAGGCATTGTCGGACATACTGAGGAAAACAGGAAAATTACACCGGAGGATTTAATCAAGGATATTGAGGCGCAGGGAATCAAGCGTCAGCCGGGAAAATGGGATTATAATGATTCGAACTATAGCGTGTTAGCTTTTATTGTGGAGCAGTTGAGTGGGGAAAAGTTGATGACATACGTGCAAAAGAACATTTTCGAGCCTGCGGGGATGAAGCATTCGGGAATTTATACGACGTTTGATAAGGAGAAGAAACCGTCAGTTGGATATAGTATTCAGAAGGATGGGACTTACAAAACGCCATATTTGCCGGATTTATCGCAACTTTATGGCTGTGGTGATATGTATATGACGGCGACGGATATGTATTTATTTGATCGAGCATTGTCGGACCGGAAGCTGATTAATGATGCTAGTTTCGAGAAGATGTTCACGGCGGGCAGTGCTTCGGGATATGGAATGGGATTCTATGCTGATCCGGGAAGCTATAATAGTCACGGGGTTTTGAGTGGTTGGAATGTGTCGAATAGCTTTAGCCACAGTGGGAAAACGGTTGTGGTATTGCTTTCAAACATTCAAAATAATATCAAATCATTTGGCAAGGTGAATAATCATATTTATCAGTTGTTGAATAATTAAAGGATCAGATGCGTTTTGGGGGCGCATCTGATCCTTTTGTTTTATTTATTAGTTACTTTGTCGATCGCATCTTGCATTTGGTATTCTCTTGATGGTGCTGTGTAGTTGCTCCATTCGTCGCTGTTAACAGGGTAGACGTGTTTTGCTTTGACTGCGGGGATGTCTTTCCAAATTCCTGTTAGGAGGGTGTTAAGTTCATCGGTTGATTTGCCTTCTGGTGTTAGGATGAATAGTTGATTGGCATCGCTAACGTAGTCTGGAATTGCTTCTGAGGAGATGGCTTTTGTTTCTTTGTTCTTTTTAGCTGCTTCTGTTGGTGTGAAACCTGCTCCTGTGTATAGACCGTCGAACACGATTGGGTCATGGATGTAGATTTCTTTACCCCAGAATTGGATAACGGCCGCTTTTTGATTTTCGATGCCAGCGTCTTTTAGTGTTGCTTTGGCTTCTTTGGATTCTTTCGCGTATTTAGCTTGGTATGTTTTTTCTGCTTCTTTCGCATTCACTAAATTAGCGATATCTGTTAGTTGCTCATCTGGTGTCACGCCGAATTTTGTTGCATAAACGGGCGCAATTTTTTCCAGATTCGTCAACATGTCTTTTTGGTAATCGGAAATGATGATTAAATCGGGTTTTAGTGAAGCGATTTTCTCCACGTTTGGCTTGTCGCCACCGATATTTTCAACGCCTTTTAGGAAGTCTGGATAGATTCCTTTGTAATATTCTGTTGTGGCAAGTGGTTTAATGTCTAGTGCGTAAAGTTCCCCCGCGTTTTGAATGGCCACGATTTTCTTCGGTGTTGCTGGTATGACTACTTGGCGATCTAACGCATCTGTTAGTGTGCGCGCTTTATCTTCTGTTTTTGCTTCGTCAGAGCTAGAGCCTGAACCACCACATGCTGCAAGTACGAGTCCTAATGTTAAAACAACGAGAAGAAGTGCTGTTAATTTTTTCTTTTTCATCCTTAAACCTCCTGTAATTGAAAACTATTCTCAATAAGATAATTATAGATGTAGTGCGGGGAATATTCAAGGGGTTTGGGAAAATAATTTTTTGCGCACACAAAAAGCCGAATCTGCTGACCCGACTTCTTGTATGTATTATCTTTATTTCTTAAGCTTCAAATGTTCAACTTCGATGACGCGTAGGCCTTTTCGTTCGAGGTTGGCGACAATCGTGTCTTTTTCTGCTTCTGTGATGCCAGCTGGCAACGTCACGAGAACGCGGCGGATATAGTCTTCTACTTGGGAATCCATCGTAATCAGGCTGGCAATTGTTGTGTGTTTGTCAATGATTTTTGTGATTTTTGTTAGGGAGCCAGGAACTTCACCGGTTGCGATGGTTAGAACGTAGCTTCCGGAATCGATATTCCAAGCGTCTTGCAGAACGCCGAGCAATTTCCCGTGAGTTAAAATGCCGTAAAAATCGCCTTGCTCATTTAAGACCGCGATGTATGGCAGTTCCTTGATCGTAAAGAAAACTTCGAAAAAGGAGGAATTAATGCCGATGTGTTTCGTTTTATTTTTGATGAGGCTAGTCACATTATCGGACAAGTTACCTCCGTTTGCGGCATGACGATAAATATGCATTTTGTATATGTTACCGATAAATTTCTCGCCTTTATTGTCTAGGACGGGGACACAACGATAGCCATCTTTTTCTAAAATATCCAGCGTTTCTTTGAGTGTCGCGTCTTCAGTAATGGTCGTTAAGTTGATTTTGGGGATACAAAGGTTTTTAATCAACATATTTCGGTCACTCCAATCTCTTTTATTAGGATTCGTCTCCTCTTTATTCTATCGTAGTTCGAGAGGTTTGTATAGAAAATGCTGTATCGATTAGTTGACAATGAGAAGTGTTGTCATTTAGAATAGAGAAAATGATACTGATAATGATTATCAGTGAGAAAGAGCAGGTGGCGTGATGCATATTGAAACGGTGAGTATTGAGTTTGAAACGGATAATAAGGAGAAAATGTTGCAGTCTGTAGCGCATCACAAGGAAGAGATGGCGGAATTTGATGGCTTTTTAGGATATGAAGTTTGGTTGAAAGAGGGTGCGCGGAAGTCGACGGTGATGAATGTGTCGCGCTGGGCGTCAAAAGAACAGTTCACAGTTTGGATGAAGCAGCATCGTGATTTTCACCGGGAAATGAAGCGCACAGGTGGTGGCGGTGGGTCGGAGCTTGTGGTGACACGTCAAACGGGGTCGTATGATATGATCACGATATAAAGATGAATTCAAAATACGCTAGGCCAATTGTAGTAAGTAGTTTAGTGTGTTTTTTTTTAAGCATAGACTAGAATGACTCGTCTGCTGTACATGATTTTGCCCTCATCGTGTAGTTTGTTTAAAGTGCTTGTAAGACTAGACAATTTGATTCCTGTGTAATTTGAGAGTACTTGTTTTGTAAAGCATGTAGGCAATCTACGAGCTTCTTGGTCTGTTGAAGGTTCCCCGAAGCGTGATACTAGTGATCGCAAAGATAGGATCAGTCTGTTAGGATTATTCAATTTCATGATGCTTATTTTTTTCATTAGGCTGTCATGTATGCTCATGGCGTGCTTGTTATATAGTAAGAAACCGTTTCTGCTAAGTGATATTTTAGCGAATATATCTCGCAAGTCAAACTTCCAAACAGTTGCGGTTTTTGTTAATATTTCTCCGTGCATTTGTGATTCATTATCTGTATAAAATCCGATAAAGTGGCTGGTTGTTGAAAAATCGAGGATGTTCTCTTCTTTGTGTACTGCGACTATTCCTTCAGCAACGCCAAATACATAGCGAGATTGATTGGTAGTGTTATCTAATTCTAGCTTATCACCCTTATTAAGGTGTAATAGTTCACTTTTAATTGGCATGATAGTATCATCTAGTAAAAATGTTAAAAATGCTTGCATAATAACCCTCCTATATTTGACCATGCGTATCTTGAGTTCTTAGCACAGGTCCCTATATCTAATTTAGCATGCAGAGCTCTCAAAAATAGGATTTTCCAAAAAAATATATAAAAACAAAAAAAAGTGTGAAAATGTTGGATTGGGAGTAATAAGCATATCAAAATAAGACCAGTCCGAAGTGAGAGACAGGTCTTATTTTGCGTTGAGATACTATTTAATAAAGTTTCGTAACATTTTAAAATCTAGATCCGTTGGTGGCGAGTTCCAAGTTAGTATCTCAACGGGGCTTTTTTCTATAATCGGAAAATCAGTGATAATTAAGTCGCAGTCTGCCTCACCAATAGAGTAATCATTATCCGAAAAAATGAGAAGTTCTGTCGAAAAGTGTTGTCTAATTTGATATTTTAGCAACTCTTCCCACATATACCCATTCTTAGAAATAATCTTTATGTGAAGTTTTTCGTGTTGTTGACTCAATGTAGAAGAAATATTGAGCAATTCGTGTACATACGGCAAAATGGCACTCATATTTTCACGAATAAAGTCTAGGTCTGCCGCGTATCCACTGACTTCTAACAGTTTTTGTTCTATTTTTTGCTTATTGATACGATTTATTTTATTTCTATTTTCGTGTTCCTCAATTTCTATAATATAAGCGGATTTCCCAACAAACGTATACTTTCCAAAGAAACCGAGTAAACTTGCTGTTACAAATTTCAAATCTTTTTCATCTGTATCTGAAATACGTACCAGTTCTTGGGCCGCTTTATATCGCATAGGACGAAATGTCTTGTAGTAGTCTAAAATTTTGTCTAAAGATTCTTTTGTCGCATAGGTGAAAGGGCAAAGAAATAAAGATAGAAATATGATGGATTTCTCACTTAATGCTAATTCTTGTGGAAGCATGGATTCTAAGTCAGAGAAGTCCATTTTTTTGATGTCGTAAAAGTCCACGATTTGTTCCCAGTATAGTAGCTGTT
This sequence comes from Listeria cornellensis FSL F6-0969, assembly GCF_000525855.1. GTDB lineage: Bacteria > Bacillota > Bacilli > Lactobacillales > Listeriaceae > Listeria_A > Listeria_A cornellensis. The sequence continues at coordinate 4,911 of NZ_AODE01000026.1, read as the reverse complement.
GTTCGTTTAAATCAAGCGGGTGGCCAGTTTGTATTCGTTTGAGGTGAATACTTATGGCGACAGCATAATCGGTTTTGGCAATGGGAGATAGGTGAACGCCCATAAAACGCTCCATTTTGAGAATATAAATAGAGATAGTACTGAGTGGAATCTCATTAAAAAGCCAGCCAGAATAAGGATAAGCTCTGTCGAAAATATGAAAATAAAAAAAATCTAATATATAACTCATTACCTAAAAATTCAATGGGGGTTTTGTTTAAAATCAATCTATGCTCGGCCAACAAATTATCTAGTTCTTCTAGTTTGTTATAGACTAGCGACGTACTTATAAACTCCTTATTGGCAAAGCTGGTAGGCGTTTCTTTAGCATCATTTAGTGTGGATAATGCAATTCGAAAGGCCTGACTAGTATAAATCATATTTGCTGTGATTAGAGCAAAATTTGTTTGCCTGTTCCGTGATAAAATAATCCATTTATTTTTGAAAACCTGTATTTCTAACACATCTTTAGAGAACAGGTTGTTTATAGAAGCAATATCTTTGTTCAATGTTAATTTGTTTATCTCTAAGTAGTCTGCGGCATCTACTTTTGAAACAAGCTCATTTTTAAAGAAGAGTAAACTAAGTAAACGTAATTGTCTGTAGTCTGATTTCGTCAATATTTTTTTTCATAAGCTAGTCACTCCTTTGTATCGAATAAAAATTTATCGGATAATCTTTTGCATGATTTCATCAATTATAAGTCCAATCAGAATCAAAAAGCAAAGAATAAGTAATTTCCAAAGATGTCGCTAAAATGATAATTTTTCTGGAATACACGGAGATTCGGCTAATTGTGATGCTATCATGAGGTATAACGTGAAAGAGAAAATTCACCGTTTAGACAAAAGTATAGAAATAGGATTTCGCTTAGGCACACGTACGTGCAATGGCAGGAGGAAGGAAAATTCCTATGAAAAAAGAAATATTCTTCATGAAAAAAGCGCTTTTAACGCACTACTAGTTCACATTATGAAATTATATACTAGTTAAGTAGTTCAAGAAGAGGGAGGTTACGAAGATGGATTTCCTTACAGTCCACGAGCTGTTACTAAGAGAGCCCAATTTATTAGCAACATTATTAAAGAAGTCGAATTGGAAACGAAGATATAAAAACTGTTATGACGTGAAAGTATTGGAACATGGTCAGAATTCATTTTTAGGTAATTCTGGAAAAATAATTCATATAATAGAAGGGAAACTTCTGCAACAGATTACTAATACAAAAAATGATAAAGATACAATTAATGCGATATGGACAAAAGATGATTGTGTTTTCCATAATGTGTTTCAACCAAATAACTATGAATATATAGCGATTGGGGATGTTACGTTAGAAATCTATGATGCACAAACCGTGTTAGAAGAAATATCGAAACATCCATTTTTCCCAGATCTTTTAATTGATAGTATGAAGCGTTTAGAACAAAATTTTTTTCAATATTCCGAAATGTTAACTAAAAATAGTGATGAGAGAATAATAGAGATTATTCATAAGCTTTCCCAAAAAAAACAAAGACGGATATTGTATTCCTAAATTTGTGAACTATACGTTACTCGCAAAATGTTGTCAGATTACGCCACGGACGGCTAAAAGTAAGTTAAAAGAATTAGAAAAAACACATCAAATAGTACAGACAGATGGTAATCGAGTACTGCTTTTTGAAACAGTTACTTCGGGTTTATAAGTTTTCCCACCCCATAAAAAACTTAAATCTTATATGGAGGATAGTATCTAATAATACGATGGGTTACAAGATATAGAAGAGTTTGAAGGGAGAAAATCGAAATGTCAAAAAAAATCAAAAATGTTAAATAAGTCGTTAAAATTATTTTTAGCGAGTGCAATGGTGCTAACAAGTATTAGTACTTTGCCAGTTAGTTCACTAGCTAATGAGGGGATTACTAATCCAAGCGTGGATGCAGTAGGTGTTTACGTGAGCGACTGGGCTACGTTTAAGTCAGAGCTTCAGAATACAACAACAACAGATATCTATCTACAAGCAGATTTAAAAATGGAAGGCGCGGATTTTAGTATAGCAGTTGATGAGAAAAATATTCATGGTGAAGGTTATTCTCTTGATATGAATACTAGAAACATTCGTGTGACCAAAGCAAATGCAACAACGTCAATAAATAATATCACAATCAAAAACAGTGGTACGAGCGGCTTCTTATGGCGTACTATAGCTGGAACGCATACGATTAATAATGTAACCGGTGAAGGTAACAGAGCATTTGCAAGTCTAGATGCTGGATCTATCATATTCCAAGGTACTAACAACATTACGCAACTTAGCGGTAATACCAACTACAATGTGTGGGCGAAAAATATTGCTGTCGAAAGTGGCGCAGATGTTACTATCACCGGTGGAGGAACTGCTAGAACTCGTGGTGCACTTCACACAGCAAGTGGCAGTGTCCTAACTGTCGCAAAAGACGCTAAACTAGTAGTAAGTTCTACTACAGGACAAGCTATTAGATTGGATAAAGTTAATTTCACCAATAATGGTTATGTCCAAGCAACTTCAAATAACGATGCTATTGCGACATATGACGCAAGTACTACAACAATAAATTCGGGTGCGACTTTAGATCTTGTTTCGACATCTACTAGTGTACAGGGAGCAATGTTCTATAATAGTTCTCTTTTTGTGAAAAGTGGAGCAACATTGATCGCCAAGTCACAAGGAAGTTCTTCTACTTTGACGACAGGTAAAGAATTAGTTATTGAAGAGGGTGCCAATTTCTCTATTACTAACACAAGAAATGGAGCGTTAGGTAGTGAAGCTGCTGCGACAACAATGGTTATCAATTCTACTATTGGAATTAGCACATGGGAACGTGCCAAGACGACACTTGAGGAACCAAAGTTTTCATACCAAGGACCTCTAGAAACTAAATTCACATTAAGTGGGTATGCAGGGCCAAAACAAACGAATCTTGTTACCGACAATGCGGATATCAAGACAAACTTTGATACTAGTAAAATCGGCCGTATCGAAGGTGGTTATTTTGTAAAAGATCCTAAGCAAATCGAAGCTGAGGATAAGGCACGTGTAGCGGTGAACAACTTGTTTACTAGCCAAAATCCAGCAAACGATGCAAAAACAGGATTAACACAAGCTGAAATTGATGCAGCACAAGTTTTGGTGGATGAAGTAACTGATCCTAAAACAAAGGCGGCATTGCAAGCTGATATAGATAAGGCGCAACAACAAGTAGATGCACTTATAGCAGCTGAAAAAGCAGCAATCGAAAAAGCAGCACAAGATAAAGCACGCGCAGCAGTAAACGATTTGTTTGCGGGTAAAAACCCAACTGGCGATGCAAAAACAGGATTAACGCAAGCTGAAATCGACGCGGCGCAAGCTTTGATCGACGAAGTAACAGATCCAACGAAAAAAGCAGAACTACAAGCAGATTTAAATAAAGCGCAACAACAACTAGATGCAGCGAATGCAGCAGAATTAGATGCACAAAACAAAGCACGCGAAGCAGTAAATAACTTATTCGCGAATCAAGATCCAACTGGTGATGCAAAAACAGGATTAACACAAGCTGAGATTGATGCAGCACAAGTTTTAATCGACAAAGTAACAGATCCAGCGAAAAAAGCAGCACTACAAGCAGATTTAGATAAAGCGCAAGCGAAACTAGATGCAGACAAGTCAGCAGAACAAGCAGCACAAGATAAAGCACGTGCAGCAGTAAATGCTCTATTTGCAAACCAAGATCCAACTGGTGATGCAAAAACAGGATTAACACAAGCTGAGATTGATGCAGCACAAGTTTTAATCGACAAAGTAACAGATCCAACGAAAAAAGCAGCATTACAAGCAGACTTAAATAAAGCACAAGACCAACTAGATGCAGCAAATGCAGCAGAATTAGCAGCACAAAACAAAGCACAAGAAGCAGTAAACAACTTGTTTGCAAACCAAGATCCAACTGGTGATGCGAAAACAGGATTAACACAAGCAGAAATCGACGCGGCGCAAGCTTTAATCGACAAAGTAACAGATCCAGCGAAAAAAGCAGCGTTACAAGCAGAATTAAATAAAGCACAAGACCAACTAGATGCAGCAAATGTAGCAGAATTAGCAGCACAAAACAAAGCACAAGAAGCAGTAAACAACTTGTTTGCGGGCCAAAATCCAACTGGCGATGCGAAAACAGGATTAACACAAGCAGAAATCGACGCGGCGCAAGCTTTAATCGACAAAGTAACAGATCCAGCGAAAAAAGCAGCGTTACAAGCAGAATTAAATAAAGCACAAGACCAACTAGATGCAGCAAATGCAGCAGAATTAGCAGCACAAAACAAAGCACAAGAAGCAGTAAACAACTTGTTTGCAAACCAAGATCCAACTGGTGATGCGAAAACAGGATTAACACAAGCAGAAATCGATGCAGCGCAAGCTTTAATCGACAAAGTAACAGATCCAGCGAAAAAAGCAGAACTACAAGCAGAGTTAAATAAAGCGCAAGCACAACTAGATGCGGATAAGGCAGCACAAGATAAAGCACGCGAAGCAGTAAACAACTTGTTTGCGGGCCAAAATCCAACTGGTGATCTGAAAACAGGATTAACACAAGCTGAGATTGATGCAGCACAAGTTTTAATCGACAAAGTAACAGATCCAGCGAAAAAAGCAGCACTACAAGCAGATTTAGATAAAGCACAAGCGAAACTAGATGCAGACAAGTCAGCGGAACAAGCAGCACAAGATAAAGCACGTGCAGCAGTAAATGCTCTATTTGCAAACCAAGATCCAACTGGTGATGCGAAAACAGGATTAACACAAGCAGAAATCGATGCAGCGCAAGCTTTAATCGACAAAAGTAACAGATCCAACGAAAAAAAGCAGA
>NZ_AODE01000025.1 GCF_000525855.1 Listeria cornellensis FSL F6-0969 | reverse complement strand
CCATGCCCGCTCACCTGCTTTCTATCGTTAATTTTACTGGATATCAGATGCTTTTTTTCAACTCTTAGCCTAAAAATAGCTTCATCTAATTCTAAAAAAAGGCTATACTTAGTCTGTTAAGAGTATTGAAATGGAGGTATTTCATATGAATCCAATCATAGACCATCTGCGGAATCATCGTTCTTTTCGTAAATATCAAACGGATAAAACGATTCCAAAGGCGCAATTAGACAGTATTATTCGTTCTGCTCAAAGTGCCCCTTCTTGGATTAACGGACAGCAGTATTCGATTATCGCTATCCAAAATCCGGAGCGCAAGGCCAAAATAGCGGAGCTCTGTGGTAATCAACCTTACATAGCAGAAAGTTCGGTTTTTCTGGTGTTCGTCGCTGATTTCTACCGGACACATTTGGCGAGTGAACAACACCATGGCTCTCATTCCGCCGTTCAAAATGTGGACGCTTTACTCGTCGGGGCGACAGATGTTGGGCTTGCATGTGAAAATGCGATTATCGCTGCAGAATCCTTTGATTTAGGCGTTGTTTGCATCGGTGGAATTCGTCGCAACATGGCAGAAGTCATCGATTTTCTGAAGCTACCAAAACACGTTTTCCCAGTGGTCGGACTTTGCATCGGTTATCCTGATGTGGAAATGCCGATTAAACCGCGCTTTCCGAAAGAAGCTGTTTACTTTGAGGAAACTTATCAAACCGATGTTGCGGAGTTGATGGCGGATTATGACAAAACGATTATTCCTTTTTCAGCACGAGAAGGCGGCATTTCTTGGTCAGCGCGCGTTTCCGCGTTTTATGATAAGGATTACTACCCTTCGATTGCAGAAACATTGAAGCAACAAGGTTTTTTGATGAAAGATGTATAAAAATTAGGAGGCAATGACAATGACAAAAGCTTTATTTTTAGATTCGGTTTTTCAAGATCGCATATGGGGTGGCACGAAATTACGTGATTTCTTCGGCTACACGATTCCAACAGAAACAACTGGCGAGTATTGGGCTATTTCGGCGCATCCGCACGGTCCTTCTACTGTCAAAAACGGCGAGTTTGCTGGCAAAACCTTGATTGAATTATGGGCAGAGCAACCTGCTTTGTTCGGCAACCCAAAAGAACCGGTATTCCCATTGTTGACAAAAATTTTGGACGCGAATACGGATTTATCTGTGCAAGTTCATCCAAATGATGCCTATGCGAAAGAACACGAGAACGGTGAACTCGGCAAGACAGAATGTTGGTATATTATCGATTGTGAGCCTGGAGCTGAACTTGTTTATGGTCATAATGCCACGTCAAAACAGCAATTAATCGAATGGACGCGCGACGGGAAATGGAGCGATTTGCTTCGTAAAGTAGCGATTAAGCCCGGCGATTTTTTCTATGTGCCAAGTGGTACGATTCACGCGCTTTGTACTGGGACGCTCGTTCTTGAAACGCAGCAAAGTTCTGATACGACTTACCGCGTATACGATTACGATCGTGTTGATAAGGATGGAAATAAGCGCGAACTTCACTTGGAGAAATCCATTGACGTGACGACCGTTCCCCATCATGACGCCGTTTTAAATATCACAACAAAAACAACCGGCGCACTGACAGAAACCACTTTTGTGGAAAGTGAATTTTTCGCAGTGTACAAATGGGACATCGATGGAAAAGCAGATTTCGAGGCATCCGCTCCCTACACATTAGTCAGTGTCTTGTCTGGTGAAGCGACGCTAACTATCGACGGCGAAACCACACCTATCAAAAAAGCAGACCACTTTATTTTACCGTCCACATGTAAGAACTGGACTATTGACGGTAACGTGAGCTGCATTGTCTCCACACCCGCAAAATAATTTTTTAACTAGCCTTCGCATCTTTGTGTGGAGGCTTTTTTTCACAAACAGGGGTACAGACAATTTTTACGATTCTGTGTTACAATTCAAGTATTACATAGGGAAGGAAGTGCTTTATTATGAATGAAGCTGTTAAAACATTAGATGGTTGGTTTTCGTTGCATGACTTCAGATCGATTGACTGGCCTGCATTAAGAGAAGTTTCTCCTGCTGACCGCGACTCTATGCTCAATGAATTACAAAATTTCTTAGGCGACATGGATATTACGAAAAAAATGGGCGAAGGCGAGCACACGGTTTATTCGATTGTTGGGCAAAAAGCGGATTTGTTATTTTTCACGCTGCGACCGACACTTGAGGGCTTGAATGAAGTCGAGAATCAATTGAATAAACTACGGATTGCAGACTACTTACTGCCAGCTTATTCTTATGTTTCCGTTGTGGAGCTTAGCAATTATTTGGCGAATCATATGGCAAAAGGGGAAGATCCTTACGAGAATAAGCATGTGCGCGAGCGTTTGTATCCTGAATTGCCAGCACGTAAGCACATTTGTTTTTATCCGATGACGAAAAGACGGAATCTATCCGATAACTGGTACATGGTCCCGATGGAAGAACGCCAAGCGATGATTCGTGACCATGGTGCGATTGGCCGTACGTACGCTGGGAAGATTAAGCAGATCATTGGTGGATCGATTGGTTTAGACGATTTCGAATGGGGCGTAACACTTTTTGCAGATGATGCGCTTGATTTCAAACGCATTGTGACGGAGATGCGATTTGATGAATCCAGTGCCCGATTTGCAGAGTTTGGTTCGTTTTTGATTGGGAATTATGTAGCCGCGGATGAGTTGTCGAATTTTTTTAGGATTTAATGATGACAAAATAAGATTTAGAGCCCAGCCCCTTGTGATGAGGGGCTGGGTTTTGTTGTTGAGGGTTTTATGAAGCATCCCTTGCTGAATTAGAGCCTCAATATGCATGCGAACGCAGTGAGCATGTAATCCACCAGTGGCTCTTCTACGCCAAGCCCCGAACCATCACAACTCAAGTATTGAAACGCCATGTTTTAAAACACCCAATCATGCGCAGCGTCATGTTTCACGCCTCCAATCTAACCTCAATATGCAGTGGAATGTAATGAGACTGCCTTCCATTTAGCCAGACTCTCGAAATTTTCGTAGCCGAAGAGCGGACTAATAATAATTCGGTGATCATTCATAACCTAGCAATCACGGTTGTGGGAAGGCTCCGATTTTTGACGTATCATCGTTTCCAGATCCAGCTTCAACGGCCAACTCCTCGAAAACTTCACGCCCTCCACAAAAAGCAAGTACGGCTTTTTCCTGCGGCCGCTCCAGTTTTTGTCGGAGCTGAACCGGCCGTTTCAGCTTTCCATTCGATCCAGCTTCAACGGCCAGACCCTCGAAATTTTCGTGCCCTCCGCAAAAACCAAGTGCGGGTTTTCACTACGGCCCCTAACAAATTTTTTCAGGTCTAACGGGCCGTTTCAGCTTTCCATTATTACAAAATTGTAAGTCTCCTCTCCCATAATGTCATCTTAGACACTGGAATAGCTCTCATTTTACCGTTAAACTAAAGGTATAGTTATTTATTTAGGAGGAGTTTACATGGAAATAGTTCTACAGGCAAAAAATGTTCGTAAGGTTTATGGCATTAAAGGTAATGTGTACACAGCTTTAGATAATATTAGTTTGGAAATTGCAAAAGGGGATTTCGTCGGTATCATGGGGCCGAGTGGTGCTGGTAAATCGACATTACTCAACGTCTTTTCCACCATCGATAAGCCGACTTCTGGTGAAATTCAGATTTCTGGTCAGGAACTTGAAACAATGAACGAACAGCAAATGTCCTCGTTCCGCCGCGATCAGTTAGGTTTTATTTTTCAAGATTATAACTTGTTGGATACGTTGAGTGTTCGTGAAAATATCATCTTACCACTCGCACTTGCAAAACGTCCTGTGAAGGAAATGGAAACGAGTCTTGACAAAGTTGCTGATACGTTTGGGATTCGGGATATTTTAGATAAGTACCCGAATGAAATTTCTGGTGGGCAAAAACAACGGACCGCGGCAAGTCGTGCGATTATCGCGAATCCTAGTTTGATTTTCGCGGATGAACCAACTGGGGCGCTTGATTCGAAGTCAGCTACCGATTTGCTCGAAAGTTTGAAGGACCTCAATGAACAGGAACATTCGACAATTATGATGGTAACACATGATGCTTATGCGGCGAGCTTTTGTAAGCGTATTTTATTCATTAAAGATGGCGCGATTTATACTGAAATTTATCGTGGTACAAAAACACGTAAGGAGTTCTTCCAAAAAATTCTCGATGTGTTGGCACAACTAGGAGGGGACATGAATGACGTTATTTGACCTAGCAAAAAAGAATATCAAACATAATTTTGTCCATTACTTCCTTTATTTTGCGTCGATGATTTTCTCGATTATGATTTATTATACATTCGTCTCACTAGCGAAAGATCCGGCGGTTATTGAGCGTATTGATAAGAGCGCCAAACTTTCCGCAGTATTCAATGCCTCATCGATTGTCCTGATTATCTTTGTTGCCATCTTTATTTTATACTCTAATCACTTTTTCACACGGAAACGCAAAAAGGAAATCGGTCTTTATTCCCTACTTGGTCTTCGTAAAAAAGAAATTGGCCGCATGCTTTTCTATGAAAACTTCTTGATGGGCGTGGCCGCACTTGTTATCGGGATTGGCCTTGGAACGTTACTATCCAAACTATTCGTCACGATACTGCTCAAAGTCATGAATTTTGGCGGTGTGAGTAATTTCGTCTTTTCATTGGATGCCGTGATTAATACAGTCGTTATTTTCATCATCATCACGCTGATTACATCGTTAACCGGTTATCGTATTATTTATCGCACGACACTTCTCGATCTTTTTCATTCGGAAAGTAAACGTGAAAAAACACCGAAAAACAATCCATTTCTAGCAATTCTCTCGATATTATTAATTGGAGGAGGCTACTTCCTTGCTCTCCAACCGCTTAATGACAGTAATTTTCTAGTAAAAATGGGGCCATTATATGGCATGTTGACGATTCTATTCTCCGTTATCATCGGAACAGCGCTACTTCTTAGCAATTTCTTACCGTTCCTACTCAACCAGATTCGCAAAAACAAACGGATTTTCTATAAAGGCACGAATATTATTAGTAATTCCCAGCTCGCTTTTCGAATTGGATCGAATGCGAGAACCCTTGCTATTATCGCGATTTTGAGTGCTACAACACTGACAGCTATCGGCGCCATTGGTAGCCTTTACTACAACGTAAACAAAGAATCAGCGAATTCCTTCCCTTCTACTTTTGAATATACGATTGTCGATCAAAAAAGTAACCAAGAAGCTTTGAAACTAGCTGAAAACAATACAAAAACGCCGATGACTGGCCATCAAGAAACGGCTGTGAACCATATCAAAGCTACCAGTGACCGCGAAATGCCATTCGAATATGATCCTGAAACTGGCTTTGCATTCATTAGTCAAACGGCTTACAATAAACTTCTAGCGTTGCAAAACAATACAGAGACAACAAAAGCCGACTTAAACAACGATGAAGCGATTCTGATTGCACCAGGTTCTCTCTATGAAGGAAAAAGCCACAAAAACGCTTGAAAATCAAAGTTTCACCTTGGAAAATAGTACGAAACAAAAAGTAACTCTAACAGAAACACTAAAAAGCTCACCCGTGGCTAGCCTATACAGCTTACTCATCATTTCAGATGATGTAGCTAAAACGATTTCGACTCAAAAAACACAAAATATCCAATCCATCATGGTCGATAATCCAAAAGACGCGATTCCACTAAGTGAACAAATAGAGAAAGTACTACCTGAAAACGCTAATTTGATAAGCTATCCAACAAACTATGAAAACGCAATGAGTATCACTGGCGTACTCCTTTTCATCGGTATGTTTATCGGTCTCGTCTTCCTTGCAGCAACGGGTAGTATCATCTACTTCAAGCAACTAACCGAGGCTTACAACGATGTCCCAACCTATGATATCTTGAAGAAAATCGGTTTGGATCGCAAAGAAATTCGTAAAACAATCGCCAAGCAAGTACTCGTGGTTTTCCTTATACCGCTCGTGCTTGGTATTGCTCATAGTTCCATCGCTCTTTCCATGCTTTCCAACATGTTGCAGATGGACCTCACATTACCAGTTCTCATCAGTACTGGAATCTACACAGCGATGTTCATTATTTACTACTTCCTGACAGTCAACACCTACACAAATATCGTCATGGGAAAAAAGAAATAACCACAAAATAAGAAGTATGGCGTACCGATTTTGTTGACTGGTACGCCATACTTCTTTCTTGTTTACTTGTATTTTCACCCGTTTACGCTAAAATAGACATATAACTTTTAAAATTGACTGGAGGAACAAAGATGGAAACTATATCAGATTATTTAGCAAAGATCGATAACCCTGAACACCGTGCGCAGATGGAAGATGTTTTTAATTGGACGAAGGAAGAATTCCCTGACTTAAAGTCAAAAATCGCGTGGAATCAACCGATGTTCACCGATCACGATACGTTTATTATCGGATTCAGCATCGCCAAGAACAACTTTGCCGTTTCACCTGAAGCAGTAGTCGTTGCTCGTTTTTCGGAGGCTATCAAAACAGCCGGCTATACACATACAGCGAATTTAGTACGCTTTCCTTGGGATAAACCAGTGAATTATGATTTGTTGAAAGATATGATTGCGTTTAATATAACGGATAAGGCAGACTGTGAGACATTTTGGCGGAAATAAGAATATGCGTGATGTAACGTCCTCTTTTTAGCGGGCGTTTTTTTTTCATATACAATCGCAAAAAAATATCGCTAATCCGGCAATGTCAGCAGGTTTAGCGATTAAAAGGGAGTTTAAGGTAAGAAAGACTCTCAATTACTAAAAAGGGAGAAAAAGTAATTAAGATGTCGTTGCTTACATGTATAATACCCCGCTAATTTGGAATGTAATCCTTTTTTTTAACTTTTTTTTATTAAGGTTAGGTAACAATAATTACCACCGTTCGGGTGATATAGTGAAATCCCTTCTTAGACAACACTCTCTATATTACAGAGCTGGTTTATCTTTTGCCACGGCGACAATGAAACAAATCCATCCAGCAATAAATGCTACGCCGCCGAGTGGTGTAATCGCGCCTAGAACAGATACTTTTGTGATGCTAAGCACGTATAGACTTCCTGAAAATAGGACGATTCCGGCTGCGAACAAATAGCCGGCAGTTCGTAGCAAACCGCTATCTATTTTTCCGAGGAGTAAACCTACGATTAGAATCGCTGTGGCATGAAACATTTGATATTGTACCCCTGTTTCGAAAGTCGTGAGGTAGCTTCCGAGTGTTTCTTTCAACGCGTGTGCTCCGAATGCGCCTATTCCTACGGCTAAACCTGCAAATATCGCGCCTAGTATTAACATTTTTCTCATTTCTTCCTTGAACCTCCTAAAAATCTAACAATGAATCGCCGTTGGATCCATCTTCTGTTTCTATTTTGCCGCCGCCAAGTGTTGCGGGTTTCGCTATTGGTAATTCGCCTGTCATCGCTTGGTACTCCATGCTTGAGCTGAAGCTTGCTGGTTTTGCGGAGGATGTTTCTTGGTCACGCATCACATCAATCAGTACAGCTAATCCGTGCAAATGCAATTGTTTATCTTGTTCGGATGAAGCTGCCTTCGCGAGGTTTAACTCCTGTTCCATTTTCGCAAAAAGGGCTTGATTAGATACGGTCATCACGCATTTTCCTCCTGCTGGTTTAACTGACGAATCACGCGGGCTGGATTTCCTGCAACAACGGTATTTGCTGATACGTCTTTTGTTACGACCGAACCGGAGCCAATAACGGCATTGTCACCAATCGTGATGCCTGGATTGATCACACTGCGCCCGCCAACCCAGACGTTGTTACCAATCGTGACGCTTTTCGCAAGTTCCTGCCCGCTATTGCGTTCCGTCGCGTCCAGTGGATGGTATGCTGTATAAACATGCACACCAGGCGCAAACATACAATTGTCACCAATTTTAATCGGTGCGCAATCTAAGAAGACACAATCAAAATTCGCGTAGAAGTAATCGCCGACTTCCAAATTATAGCCGTAATCAAGGCGTACATTCGGCTCCATATAAACCGCTTTCCCTGCCATGCCTACTAATTCACGAATATGTACTTCGCGCTCGTCACTATCGCTCACAACGCTATTAATCTTCGCGCATAATTCCCGCGCCCTTACCCGGTCCGCCACAAGTTCCGCATCCCCTGGTCGATACATTTCGCCACTAATCATCTTTTCACGTTCTGTCATCATTTCGTTGGCCACCTCTCTTTGTTTAACTTCTCCTTTCATTATACCGTTTTTCCAGCAAAAAGCCCAATTCGAAAATATTTCGGAACTGGCTGATGCGCATTATTTTTCTATTTTTTCATTTGTTGGTAGAAATTGAAACACTTGCTTGAATGAACCTGTTATTAGGGTTACAACGGATAGTACGAGTAGGACGAATTCTGGCTCATAGCCGCCTAAGAACCCACTTGAGAATTTCACTGTCACAATCGCAACGGCCAAAACAACCACGAATAACGCCGAAACGTAAGGTACTAACACACCGAAAACAAGCGCCAAGCCACCAACTAATTCAATGATCGCAACGATGTAAGCCATAAATCCAGGAATTCCTAAACTATCAAAAAACTGCACCGTGCCGTCAATCCCATTCGTAAACTTCTGTAAGCCATGCAGGAACATCAGTCCTCCAAGTAAAATTCGAACAATTAAAATACCATATTTATTCATTTTTATAATCTCCTTTATCTGTGTAGTACGATTTATTATGCCAAAAAAATATATCCCACTGCTTAACTGGGTATTAAATTTTTATTAAATCTCGGCTTTATGACCCCTGATTCCTCGATTTTACTTACTGCAATTTTGCTGAAAAAATGATATCCTAGTGTTGTAGGTACGAAAATGGGAGGATTCTATTATATGATAAAAGTAATTGCTTCAGATATGGACGGCACACTGCTTAACTCAAAAATCCAAGTGGACGATGAAGGCGTGAAAGCAATCGAACAGGCTCGGGCAAAAGGCATTCATTTCGTCTTGTGTACAGGACGGATGTACGATGACGCGATGCAACTCATCAACCATGCAAACCTTTATGCACCAGCGATTTGCATGAATGGTGCGGAAATTCGCGACGAACACGGCAAGATTTTGAAACAGATCCCAATCGATAAGACCTCAGCACGATATACGTATCAAGTTTTAACGGATTTGGGGATGTATTGTGAATTTTTCACCGATATTGGTCCGATTTCACCGAATAAAGATAAAGGTATGGAACTCATGAAAGAAATTCAACACAAGGTGCATCCAGATTTAACTGCGGATGAAGTTCGCCACTATGTTGAGGAGCGTTTTGAAAGTAAAGACGTGCATGTTATTGACGATCCAGAGCGCCTTTTCCAAAATGAGGATATCACGATTTTGAAATTCATCGCCTTTTCTTCTGATCAGGCGGTACTCAAAAAAGCCAAGGACGAGCTTGAGTCAAAAGGAAATCTTGCGGTCAGCTCTTCCTTTTCCGACAACATCGAAATTACACATATTGATGCTCAAAAAGGACTTTCTTTGCAATTTTACGTCGAAAAAATGGGCGTGACGATGGACGAAACGTTTGCGATTGGTGATAATTTCAATGATGTGTCGATGCTCAAAATGGCGGGTTACAGCGTCGCAATGGGTAACGCAGAACCGGCTGTCAAAAAACTCGCGAAACACGTCACAGATTCTAACGATGAACATGGCGTTGCAACTGCTATACACAAAATGCTTGATTCAAATAATTAAGGTAACTGGAGGGAATTTATCATGACAATCAAAAAAACATTAACCGTTGCAGGCTCGGATTCTAGTGGTGGCGCTGGACTCCAAGCCGATTTAAAAACATTTGAAGAGTACGGTACATTCGGATTTTCAGCGATTACAACCATTGTGACGATGGATCCAGATAATAATTGGAGCCATGGTGTAACCCCGCTTGATGCTGATTTGTTGCGTGCCCAATTGAAAACAATCCTTTCTGGTGGCCCAGTTGACGCCATGAAAACAGGAATGCTCGGTTCTGTTGAAATCATTGAAGCAACGCGCGACGCTATCGACGAATACCAATTGCAAAATGTCGTGATTGATCCCGTGATGGTTTGTAAAGGCGAAGACGAACTTATCCAACCAGAAAATGCCGACGCTATCCGCGATTTATTGTTGCCTCGCGCATTGATCACAACACCAAACCTATTCGAAGCTGGCCAACTTTCAGGTCTCGGCAAACTAACAACGCTCGACGATATGAAAGCCGCTGCTGAAAAAATTGTCGCACTCGGCGTCAAATATGTCGTTATCAAAGGCGGAAAAGCATTGCAAAGCGACAAAGCCATCGACCTATTATACGATGGAACAACATTCACCGTCCTTGAAACACCAAAAATCGACACCAACTTCAATCACGGCGCAGGCTGTACATTCGCAGCTGCAATCACGGCTGGCCTTGCCAAAGGTTTAACCGTAGAAGAATCGGTGCACAAAGCGAAAGACTTCGTAACAGCAGCGATAAAAGGCGGTTTTGCATTAAATAAATTTATCGGCCCAGTATGGCACGGCGCCTACAACAACGCTGAAAATAGATAAATATCTGAAATCCCACAAAAGCCCCGTATCAGCGCTTGCATACCAGAGTATGTGAGCGCTGATACGGGGCTTTTAATGTATGTGAATCACTTTTCATACCCTTTCATCCTTCGAACATGTTATAATGATAGCGAAACTTATTTTAGGGGGATTTAAATTCATGACACAAAAAAAAAGATGCGATAAATAAAGCGTCATCTGAAAAAAACTATTTCTGGCCCATTATGATTTTATCGTTCGTAGCGGTAGTCGTTATTTTACTGCTATTCTTCTCACCAATTGGCTATCAAGGAAAAGTCGACTATGACTTATCTATTTTCCCGCGCCTCAATGCGATTTTTAATAGCTTTACGTTTGTCTTTCTATTGATTGCTTTGTGGGCCATTATTGCGAAGAAAAACATCAAGATGCATCGTGGTTTCATTTTAGCCGCGTTCACATCGACGTTATTTTTCCTAGTTAGCTATTTGACGTTCCATTACATGTCCGCAGAAACATCGACATTTGGCGGCGAGGGAATTGTTCGTCCAATCTACTTCTTTATCCTGATTACACATAGCTTCCTAGCTGCTGTCGTTGTGCCTTTAGCGCTCTTCGCACTCGTATGGGGCTGGACAAACCAAATCCAAAAACATAAAAAAATCGTGCGTTGGACAATGCCAATTTGGCTGTATGTAAGTTTGACAGGTGTACTTGTTTACCTGTTTATGGCGCCTTATTATTAAGTTTCGCCACATTCATGTAACATTGGTTAGCTATAATTATTCTGGGAGCATCGTTTTGTTGTTAGCTTCAAATTAATGAACGAGGTGAAAGATATGGCCACTCGCCAAGATCGCAATCAACCAACGAAGAAAAAAATACGAAAAGGCAGGACTATTTTTGCAGTAATTTTAGTCATTATATTAGCCATTGCTGGATTCGGTTTTTATCAGTATAAATCGAGTCTAACTGCAGCTGAGGCTGATAATAACATGAAAGAGTTTGAATTTAATGGGCAAAAAGCCGAAGATGTGAATGATCTCAACGTGCTTCTAATCGGAAGTGACTCGCGTGGGAAAGATCAAGGCCGTTCAGATTCCTTGCTTATCGCTCACTATGATACCAAGTCAAAATCACCGAAATTAGTCTCGATTATGCGTGATACATATGTCGATATTCCTGGTTACGGTTTGAACAAAATTAATGCGGCTTATTCCTTCGGTGGTCCAGAGCTGGTTCGCCAAACAATCAAAGAGAATTTTGGCGTTAATATTGAGTATTACGTGGTTGCCAATTTCGAAGGCTTCCCAAAAATTGTCGATACACTCGCGCCTAACGGAATCGAGATTGATGCCGAAAAAGATATGTCGAAAAATATCGATGCCAACATCAAAGCTGGTAAGCAAAAAATGGATGGCGAAACATTGCTGCAATACGCCCGTTTCCGTCATGATGCTGAGAGTGATTTTGGTCGGGTTCGTCGCCAGCAACAAGTGCTAAGTGCTTTGAAAGATCAAGCGCAAAGTATTGGTACCGTGACGAAGCTTCCAAGTTTGATTGGCACGATGCAAGGTTATACGAATACGAATGTGACGACAAGTATGATGATTTCGATTGGGAAAGATTTCGTACTAGGCAATGCCAAAGATATGGAAGATTTCCGTCTACCCGTTGATGGTACGTATAAAAATGTCCGCAACTCACATGGCTCCGTATTAGATATTGATGTTGCAGCAAACGCGAAGGCTTTACAAGATTTTTTTAAATGATTGATGAATTGGACTCACTCGTTCTTAATAGCGAGTGGTTTCTTTTTTTTTGACTACGGTGGGGAAGAAGCATATACTATTAGTCAAAGAAGGGCAGTGATTTTATGACAAACAATAAATTTGGGCATGTTCCCTTATCGATTCTTGATTTAGCAACAATTCGTGAAGATTTTAATGAAGCAGATGCTTTTCAAAATAGTAAATCTCTCGTTCAGTTTGCTGAAAAAACAGGATTTCATCGCTATTGGGTGGCCGAGCATCATGGTATTGCTGGTGTTGCCAGTTCAGCGACAGCCGTTTTGATAGGCTTTCTCGCTGGGCATACGGAAAAAATTCGTGTTGGTTCTGGCGGCGTTATGCTTCCAAACCATTCCCCACTTATCATTGCCGAGCAGTTTGGAACGCTTACAACAATGTACCCAGGTCGGATTGATCTCGGCCTTGGTCGCGCACCAGGTACGGATTTCAAAACAGCGCGGGCACTTCGTCGGGATTTACATGAAACCGTGGAAGCCTTTCCTAATTCAGTAATGGAACTTGGTAACTATTTTTCAGATGAGGGTAATAATGGTATTGTTGCGATTCCTGGTCGTGGGCTTCACGTACCACTTTACTTACTCGGATCTAGTACCTATAGTGCTAAGCTGGCTGCTAAATTCGGTCTACCTTTTGCCTTTGCTAGCCATTTTGCACCCGATGAATTAGAGAACGCATTGGAACTTTATCGCAGTCGTTTTGAACCATCAGATGTTTTGGACGAACCATACGCCATGGTAACGGTGAGTACAATTATTAGCGACACGGTTGAGGATGCCAATTTTCTAGCAACATCAGGCTATCTCTCGTTCTTAAATCTGACACGAGGCGCCCCTACCCCACTTCCAAAACCTGTTTCGGATATGGATCAACGTTGGTCCGAGTACGAAAAACACGCGTTGCAACATCAATTAAAATATTCTTTCATCGGCGACCAGACAAAAGTAAAAAAAGAATTGCAACAATTCATGGCTGTGCATCAACCAGACGAGCTAATCGTTGCCTCCAACATCTATGATCCTGCCCTCAAACAAAAAAGCTACCAACTACTCTTTGATATTTGGCAGTAGATTCGATAATTTTTCGACAAAAAAAGAAGTTTAGAGTCCCCGTCTAAACTTCTTTTTTGTTCGCAATACTGTATATTTTCTCCACACTAGTTTGTGACAAAACAATACCGTGCAGAGCTCCGCCAAACACTGCGCCACCGTCAATATCAATAATCGAACGATCTGGTGAGTACCAAATATCTGCCGAACCGTCTGGATTCAAACTTTCTGTTGGTGTATGGCCTACCACGAATGTCTTGCCAGTACGATTCATACCTTGTTGGAACGGCTCGCGAATCCAAACCATGTCATGCTCTGATGTCTGCTTCCAGTCGGATAATTCTAAATCAACCCCTGCATGTACAAATACGAATTGATTCCATTCTATATAATACGGCCTGTTTCTAATGAATGCAAGCTCCGCGGCCGCCTCATTCTCAATACGCTGCGCTAGCTCTTCTGGCATTATTTTCGCTGTGTTTGTATACCTTACTAAGCTATCAATCGTCTCCATTCCGCCTTGACTGATATAGTACATCATTTTCCTTCTCGGTTCTGCGAGCCAATCGAGCAACATATTCTCATGATTTCCACGCAGAAAAATAGCATCGTATTTTGCCTCCAGAAGCATAGCTTTGCGAATAACAGCACCCGGATCCGTTCCTCGATCGATTAAATCCCCTACCGACAATAAACGCTCTTTATCCGGATTCCAATGTGTCAAAAGCTTCTCGAAAGCCTCTATCTCGCCATGAATATCACCCACTGCAAAAATATAATCCATTGTCCTCACCTCATATGTAATACCTCTGAAGCTCAGGCTAAATAGTGCGGCCAAACTTCGAAAGGCTGACCTGATATCTATCAAGATCATTTTAAAGTTTATTTAATTTTTTCTCTACGGATTTGATTTCTTTTTCAAGGGCGTTCATTCTTAGTTCTGTAGCTGAAATCGTGCCATTCACCAAGTTAGTATCGTTAAATTGATCCGTTTCTCCTAGCAACTCTTGATGTTGACGACGTAATTCAATAAGACGCTCTTCCAAATCTTGCTTTTCATAAGCCATCTATTTTCACCTCCAACGACAAATTTCACTTCTATTTTACCTATAGCCTATTCCCCTTTACTTGAAAAGTCAATCATTTAATAAAAATTTCTATTATTACTACCATTTTGACTGATTATATGGTACTTTTAAATTTATATGTATTTTCACAATAGAAAGGGGATAAAATTTTTATGATGAGTATTTCAGAAATTAGAAAAATGACAAAGCAATCCTTGAAGGGTAATTGGGGACTCGCAATTGGAGGTATGGCACTTGCTTATGTGATTTTGATGGCTGTTTCCATAATCAATTTCATTCCAGTGCTTGGAACGATTGCTTACTATGTTTTCGCCGGCCCATTTATGATTGGTGCAACTTGGTTCTTCCTTGCCATTACCCGTCAAGAAAAGCCTGAAATAGGTTATTTATTTAGCGGTTTTAAAACATTTGGTCGTAATTTACTTGCAGCAGTACTTGTATTTATTTTCACGTTTTTATGGAGTTTACTATTCCTTATTCCTGGTATTATTAAATCCTTCTCGTACTCGCAAACATTTATGATTTTACGTGATGATCCCACTATTTCACCGCTCGATGCAATTACGGAAAGTCGTCACCGTATGAATGGGCATAAAGGTCGTTTATTTGGACTTGTGCTCTCTTACATCTGGGTGTTCTTTATTCCTGTCATCATTATGATGGTGCTTGGAATCATTGCAATGGCTACAACGGCGATGTTTGATTATGGTTATAACGCGTATTCTTATGATTATTATAGCAGTGTGCCGGATATGAGCCCTGTATTTGCGATTGTGTTTATACTCGGTTACTTTTTGATGCTTGCCGTACTATTTGGTTTAGCTATTTGGATTTATCCGCAAGTTCTTGTAGCTTGCGCCGTGTTCTATGACGATTTATACGCAAGCACTGGCACGTTCGGTGGCGACACGGATACATCGGCATATAAAACGACAGTTCCAGAAGATGACACAACATTCGGTGCGCTTCCACCAATTGATCCGGCGCCACCAGAAGAGCCTGAATCGCCACATTTCGAGAATAAAACGTGGGGTTCTGACTCGATGGTTTCTCCTGTCGCTCCTGATGTGACACCTGAACCCAAGACGACACCAGAAGAAGAAACACACACCGATACAATCAGTGAAGCTGTTCGTCCATCTCAACCAGCAGATCACGAAGAAACAACGGAACAAAAGAATGACGACGAACAAAAATAATTTTCTATTAGGCAAATCTATTTTCACTGTACACGAGGCTTCTGTTTCCGATACAGCCTCTTTACAGCAACTTATGATAGATACCGCATCCTGGTTAAAAAGTCGCGGTTCCTCTCAATGGGCCGACATTTTAGAGGGAAAAGATGTTCATGGGCTAAAGAATCGTATTCAAGATGGTGAAGTCTTTTTAGTCCGCGCGTCAGACCAAGTTGCAGCAGCCTTCATTCTGCGGAAAACAGCAAGTGAATGGGACGAACGTTTGTGGCGTGATCATGGCTATCAAACTCCCGCACGATACTTGCATCGATTAATGATTGCCAGAGACTTCGCCGGTCAAAACTTAAGCCAAGCAATTCTCGACTGGGCAAGCACAGAATCCGCACAGAGCCATTACCAATATCTGCGACTCGACTGCATTGCTGGTAATCAAAAATTAAATGCACTCTATCAGAATGTTGGTTTCATACAATTAGCAATCGTCGACGGCTTTTGCCTATATGAAAAAAGAACGTAGGGTATTGTCCTACGTTCTTTTATTTACCGAAAAGCACTGAGCGCAAAATCGTTAAACAAAGCTTGAATACGCTCGTTCGCTAAATCATACTCATTTTCTTCAAATGCATCCGCAATCGCAGCAAATTTCTTCACCGTTAATTCACGTTTATCCTCAGAGCCTTGCTTCACAACCGTTTCCATCGAGAAATTGTTAATCGTAAAAAAAGACTCGCTTCACATTTTCATAATAATATGGATTAGGGTCATGCTTTAAAATGCGGAAGAAAAATTGATGCTGATTGAAAATATAATCCTCCATATTTTGCAAATAAGAAGATCGATCCATCGATGCAATGTAATTCCTCAATGCCGCTATATCCATCCGTGTATTGCTTTTCTTCATTTTCTGAATAGCCGCATCGATAAATACCTCGATCACTTCTAAAAGGTACGCATATTTCGAGGGGTCAATCATCGAATCTCGAACAACAACCCCACTGTATGTACGATAGTCAAGAATACCTTCTGATACAAGCGCCGTGATTGCTTTACGAATCGGCGACCTACTTACATTTAACTCCTTCGCCAATCGTTCCTCCGTTAAATGCTCATTCGGTTTTAATTCTCCCGTTTTTATCTTTTCGATAATACTAAAATATACCATTCGGTCTAGCGTCTTATACTCTCGTTTACTTTTCAATGTTTTCGACACCCCTATCTTAAATTATGAACATTGTAGCACATACTTCCAAAAAAAATCACCTATCGGAACGTCTTTATAATAAAATAATTGACTAACTCACGAACAATCGTCTCTGCTTTATCAAAATTCTTCATTCTCAGCAGTTCATTCATTCTAAGAAACTGCTCAATTAAATAAGCGCCATTATGAAACGGAATTAAAATAATTTCTTTCGGTGCTTTCGTCAAAAAATCGATTCCCATTTTTCTAACCGCAATATCAGCGTAAGAATTGCCCATATAAGCAATAAAATCGAAAACAGTTTGCCAGCCTTCTTCCACAAATCCGTTGCTATTCTCCGTTTTCAAATGCCCTTCCATGACAGACAAACGCCTATACAAGTGTTGCGGATCAAAAGAAATTCCCTTCGTCTCGATTTTATCCATCGTCTTAATTGTCAGAACCTCCAACATTTCCAACATCTCGATGAACTTACCCACCGTTACCTTACTTTCACAAACAAAGGCACCCCGATTACTCTCAATCGTTAAAAAGCCCTCCGTTTCCAGCATGACTAGAGCACGACGCACCGGTGTCCGACTGATGCCGAGCTCTTTAGCAATCGTATTTTCAGGCACACGATCCCCGGTTCGCAACTGCCCATTCAAAATCTTCTCCTTCATTGTTTCATAAGCTTTTTTCTCATAGTTTTGTTTTTCCATAAAGATCAGTTCCTCTCGAAGTCCCCATTTAGAAGTACTTTTTCCGCCAGAATATAATCGTCGTAAGAATTGTAATAATTAATGTCCCAACCATAATTAGTCCAAATGCATATTTCTGATCTGAAAACGGTAGCTTCACATTCATCCCGTAAATGCTCGCCACAATCGTTGGTAGCGATAAAATAATTGTAAACGACGTCAAAAATTTCATCACCCCATTTAAATTATTCGCAATCACAGACGAAAAAGTGTCAGACATCCCACTAACAATTTGCGTATATGTATCCGTCATTGCAATCGCTTGCTTGTTTTCGATAATGACATCCTGCAATAATTCTTTGTTCTCCTCGTTATTCGTATAGTGTTCCGCTTGCACCATTTTATCCAAAACAGCCTTGTTGGATTGAAGTGCCGTTGCAAAAAAAAACTAAGCTCCGTTGGGTCGCCATAAAAGCATATAACTCTTCATTTTGCATAGACTGGCGAATATTCTTTTCGAGAGTATGCATATGTTCAATCAAGCTGTTGAGGTATTTCAAAAAGTAGTAGGATACCGCATACAAAATTTGCAGCATAAACTGGATGTGATTCGCTGTATTATACTGCTCCATACGCCTATCCATAATATCCTCCAAAATCGGCAATTGTTTCAACACCACCGTTACGACAACCTCTTTTGTGGTAATAATCCCAATTGGTATCGTCTTAAACTCAAGATAGTCCATCTCATCCTTCGTCTCAATCGGACAATCCACAATAACTAGAGAATGCTTGAAGTTCTCCTCCACATGCTTTAATTCAATTCGTGAGCGCTCCTCTTTATCCAGCGGGTCTAAAATATGATCCTTTGGTATTTCTAATTTTTTCGATAAATAGTCAATTTCATCTGGGGTCGGTGCCACAACATGAACCCAACATCCTACTTGGTAACCGTCAATCTGACGTACTTCATCATTTTCTTGCGTTTTATAATATTCAATCATCCTCGTGTTCTCCCCCTACCAATTAACAATTCTCTATGCAACCTTTACAAAATATTTCATTTGTGTTACAATTATTATTAATAATATTAAATCTGTAACAATGCGAGGTGAGCGTCATGGTGTCCGTACAAATGATATGGATTGGTTTTTGTTTCGCTATCTTTTTCTTTGCGCTATCATTTGTCATTAGTAAGCTTGGGAAAATCTCTGTTTACTGGGTCTCACTTGGAGCAAACGCTGGTTTTTTTCTTGGCTTTTTTATTCGTCCAACGAGCTTTTCCCCCAGAAGCCCAAACCGCTCTATTCTATCTGAATCTAGGTATCTTAGCTTTCGTACTCATTCAAGTTGCACTTGGGCTTGCACACTGGCTACTAAAGAAAACAACAACGCGCCAAAAGAACTGGAAGCATTCTTAAATCAATTATAGCAAAATTTTGGCTATAAAGAAAAGCTAAGCATCATATTTCGATGCTTAGCTTTTTGTATTAGACACAATTTTTATTGTAATTCCATTTGGATCTTCTAGCGTAAGAACATTTTGAGACCCTTTTTGAAATGCTATCTCTTTCTCCATCAACTGATTCTCCAGTCTCCCTAGTTCCTCCGACTGGATCGTGAAATAAGCAAGGCCTGTCTCCAACTCTTCCAACTCAAGTAGATCGCGTCCAGCCCAAACATTGGTACCAATATGATGATGGTAATCTCCCGCCGCGAAAAATAGAGCAGATGGAATCTCTGTTGTCACTTTGAATCCTAAAATCGTCTGGTAAAATTGTCGCGTTTCCTCCAAATTACTGACTTGTAAATGGATATGTCCGATTGTCGTATCACGTGGGGCTCCATTCCATTCGAGTTCAGCACCCGCCATCAATATCCCATCACCATCAACTTCATTTGTCGCCATTGGTAGATTCCCTAGTTCATCTCGTTCCCATTCATTTCTAGGCCGATCTGCGTATACCTCAATACCGTTACCATCAGGATCACGGAAATACAATGCTTCACTATAAATATGATCCCCAGCACCATCTATCGGGTAGTTACTTGCCAATAAATGATGTAAAAAGCTGCCTAGTTCTTGTCTACTGGGCAACAGAAAAGCCGTATGATACAAGCCTGTTTTCGCCTGTTTCGGCGCTTTTCCTCGTTTCACTTCTACCAGTTCCAAAAGTACTTTTCCGTCGACTCCTAGTTCTATTTTGTCGTCCTCATCTGTTATCACTTTCAATCCTATTATTTCTTTATAAAATGCCGCCAACGTATGCCTGCTTTTCGTTTTTTAAAACAACTTTTCCAATCTCCATATAGGTCACCCTTTCGTTGTAACTAATAACATTACAACATATTCCCCATCAAAAGTCCATTCTCATGCTTACAATTAGTAAGTGTTTATTCTTTCTTTTCGTACCCGTTTAGTTTTCGGTACAATATCGAACGATGAATACCTAGTTGAGTCGCAGCCTGGGTCATATTTCCATTATTTTTCTCAATCATTTTTTTGATACAATGAACCTCTACCTCAGATAAATATGTTTTCAAATCGACGAAGCTATCTATATGTTCCTCGTAATACATATCGAGTGTAGAAGTAGATTTTTTGGTTTTTTTGTTATTCTTGCCAAATTTATTCTCTCCCCTCTGATTGCTCATCAATGAACACATTATAACACACATAGAACACAAGAAAAAAATAAGTAGATTCCCTCTTTATTCTCATAAAACTACATTTCCTCACCATATATAGCGTTAATAGAATAAAAAATCCCCCCCTGATCCATCCAAAAATAATATATATCTGTCACAAAGAACACTTTGCAAAAGAATACCCTCTAGATTTGTAACTCTAGATTTATTTTATCGTTGTGTTTGTTCTCCTAGATAACCATTTCACTAAATAAACGCCTGATAACGTGGTGTTATAATAAGGATATCAAGAAAGGTGGCTGAATAAATGGAAGAAAAAATCAAGAGTTTAAAAGAAATTCACCTAGAAAACATAGAAAAAGGAAAATTCGATTACGATCATTTTTTAGAATTCTTACTCACGCATCGTGTCCCCTATAGGAGACGCACCTTGAAAAGAAATACGACTCTCTCTATAGAAAACCAGCCTTTTAAACATATTTATTTCATCAAGAGTGGTGCGCTTTCATGTAATAAAGATAAAACATCGTTGGTTTTTTAGGGCAGAAAAATATAGTAGGTCTCTCTAATCCTTATACGAATGATGACTCTTACTATACGATAAAAGTCCTTCAACCTACTACTGTCTATGAGTTCGACCGCGCCAATATGCTAACAACCTTGCTCAGTTTCCAAGAGGGCTGGCTATTTCTATATGCAAACAATCATAAAAAAGAAGAAATGCTATTTAGTAAAACATTGCTACTACAAGAAACGGCGAATCACCGTTTGTTAGTTCTATTAAAAGATGTGGCTCGTCTCTTTGGTGAATATCATGATGGTATTTTATTCATTCCTAACTATTTCTCCAAGACACTGCTCGCTAATTACGCCAATTTAAGCATCAGAACATTTAATACGCTTTGCAGTGAATGGATGGAAGCAGGACAACTAGTCTTCGATGATGAACCACTTACACTATAACAAAAAAGACGATGCGTCAGAAAATCACGCCTCGTCTTTTTTTCATTAAGCTGTAATCTCAATTTGATTACCTTCACTATCCAAAATAACACTTTCATAATAGCCATCTCCCGTTGTTCTTGGACCGCTTTCTAATGTGTAGCCATCGTTTTGAAGTTGCTTCGTCAAGGCATCCACACGCTCTTTACTACCGACACAAAAAGCAATATGAGCCCAACCTAATAACGGCTTTTCTTTAGCGTCTACGATATCTGTACGCTGCATAATTTCAAGCCTAGCACCGGTAGGATAGCTAATAAAATAGGAAGAGAAACCCTTCGCTTCGTTCGTGTACTTGTCGTTGGATTCCCCTTCAAAATAGGTCGTATAGAAAGCCTTCGCTCGCTCAATATCCGCTACCCAAATTGCTACGTGTTCTATCTTCATTTCGCCACTCCTTCTTTTGGTTTCTTCTTTTTAAACTCAAAATTTTTCATCCATGGTCGACCTTTTTTCAGTGACCAGTAACCAATGAGGACAAAGGCAAGTGAGCCAATGACATCCACAATAATATCGCCCATCGTGTCAGCTAAGGCCGCGCGACCAACGAGTGGTGTACCGTTAGACATCGCATACCGTTGCATATTTAGGTTCATTAAACCATCGAATGTATACTCATAAATCTCCCAAAAAGCACCCAATGTAACGGCAAAACAAAAGGCAAATATAGAGATAAATCCTGGCTTCATTTTCATCACAACATGCTTGTCGTTGTTGAGCAAGTTAACAAATGAGAAACCAATAGCACCAAGCATGGCACCACTAAACGTATGCAGAATTTTATCCCAATGAGGAACTGTGGAATAGAATTTTTGAACCGTTCCTAAATAAATGGACGCGTACAAAAAAAACTAAGAATAGAATATAGACCAAACCTGGTATTTCAAATTTAAATCGGTGGGATAAAATCGTCGGTAATAGTAAAATCATGACTCCCAATACACACTCAAACAGTAAGAAAATATAGTCGCTTCGCAGTGTCACTTTCGGTTGCCCCGGCGTTTGTTCTACTGGCGCTATAAAAATTTCAACTGTAATAAAAACCATCGAAATCCCCATTGAGACAAAAATAAAGATTGCAACCCACTGTGTGAAACTAAGCCCTTTAAGCTTTTTTAACATCGTTTTCATCTCCCAATCTTATATAATAGCTAACACGTCTTTCATTATAACAGAGTTTAGTAGAATTCTCCTACTTCCCCCACCAAAACAGCCGTTCCTGTAATTTGAATCGCATAATTAGTTTCTTTTTATAAATTGGAACCATGACTTTACCATCACGCCAAACTTCCATCCCTTGCTCCATCATAATATCTAGCGGCTTCCTAAAACTGGATTCGATATACTTAACATAGTAGCCGCCATAGCACCTGACGCCGTTCCTGTCACCGGATTTTCTGTTGTTCCAGAAAACGGAGAGGAAAAATGTCTGGCATCCATGGTGGCATCTCTTCTAGAATACGAGGAAATTTTGCGTTATTTGATTTCATTGCTTTAAAACTCGCTAGTTCCTTAATCGGTAACTCGTCGGATAACTCGCTCTCTTTTAAACAAATGGCTACCTTTAAATCAGCACGCGAACCATTAAAAGTTTCAAAAAAAAGCTGGTGCTTGCTACATCGTCAACCAATGTTAGCCATCTCCGGAATACTTAACTTTCACATCTGAAATCCCCACTTTAGTCTCTACCCGTATTTCCTCTTTTTCAGTCAAAAAAAGATGCTCGATTAATGCATGAATCGCCGCCAACGTTCCATGACCACAAAAATCCAACACAACACCTGCTAGATTCCCTTTTTCCCGAACATCACTAAATGCATCATAATGATATAGTTTCATACCACTCCTTTTCCTCACATTATATCACTTATTTCCCGGGAAATAATCTTATATCGTCAAACTAACGTCACATACAGATGCTATAGTTATCCTCGAACCAACTCAAGGAGGAATAGAGATATGAAAAAAATGATGATCGTAAGTATGGCACTGTTTTTGATAATCGGAACTGCCTGCTCACACAAATCCAATGCTAAAACACCATCGCAAATCGACAAAGAAAACAATAAACGAATCGATTACGCTCAGGGTGATTTCACGTATGAGGCCATTCCTGAAACATTCACGTTAAAAGTAACCAAAGATGGTACCACCGAAACAATTGCAGAACCTCAAGCCAAACGCAAAGTATCCAATCTCAAAAAAAACAGCGACAGAAACCAGTTGGGATTATCCCGCTGACAAGCTTCATGTCACAATCAAAAAACAAGCAAAATCACTGGATGTTAAAACCCATTCCACGAATTCAAAGACATCTCACCTAGAGTGGCCCCGCGTCAATGCACCTACTTATACGCTTCCTATTTCAGAAGGAAAGCAGATTCCCCAAAACGATCCCGCTTGGAAGAAATTTTTCACCACGGATAACGAGCAAACGATGAACGAATATTTTTCGATGAAGTTTTTCACATTGAATAAAGAGAAATTTGCTGTATCCTACATCATGCCTGATACGTTCAACAATGATATTTTATTCCATACCGATCCAGCTATTCAATTCAGCATTAACCATACATTCTCATCTGTAAACAAAGAGAAGGATTACAACTATCGTATTTTCATCACAGATAATAATCCTGTAGCGATTGCGAAAAACTATCAAAATTATATAAAAGACCAGCATCAATTCACCACGCTGGCTGAAAAAGAGAAGAAAAATCCTGAGATAAAGAAACTATACGGAGCGCCCCATGCCTATCTTTGGAATAGTCGTGTTCTAACTAGTGACGATATGCATTGGAACAAATTGCAGACTTCCATCGATGATCCGCTTTTTGAGTGGATGGCAGACCTACTTGATAAGTATGGTGAAGACGGGTCAGCAGAGTATAAAAAGGCCCTAGCGAATATTAAAAATGGCGAAATGTATTCATATGAAAAAAATATGATATTGAATTCGTTCCAATACATTCTTCAAATGCCGCAACTATACAATCCTACTATATTTAAAAATCCAGATGCGACAGCTAAAAAGTACATCGATAAAGGTGTCACAAAGCTGAATGAGCAAGAACGCTATGATTTGAATAAACACCTCATAAGTGCTCATATCAACGGCTTAACTACACCTGTGGACGAATGGGGTCAATCTAATTCGACTCAAATCATTCAAGAAATGGAGCAGGCTGGCATTAAAAAAGCGTGGATTGGCCTTCCAAACTGGGTGAACGGCCTGATGAATCCCACTTCCGTAGATACAGCGGCTAAGGCTGGATATCTCATGGGACCATACGATTCTTATCAATCCATTCAACAAAACGCGAGTATCGATTGGAACACGGCTTCCTTTCCAAATCCGAAGCTATATGAGGATGCTACTGTCGAAAACGAGCAAGGCGAGAAGCTTACAGGTTTTCTCGGTAAAGGACGTAAATTGAACCCAACGCTCGTTTTTGATGCTGTCAAAGCACGTGTCGATGGGATTTTGGCAGAAGGAATCGTTTTTAATTCATGGTTTATGGACGTCGATGCTGCGGGTGAGCTACATGATGATTTCGCCAAAGCGCATCCTACAACGCAAAAAGAAGATGCGGTGGCTCGAATGAAACGCCTCGATTATTTAAATAAAAAAGGATTTGTTATCGGCTCGGAAGGGGGCAATGATTACGCTGCCTCCAATATTGCTTTTGCGCACGGTTTGGAGACACCTGTTATTAAATGGGATGATCCTGATATGCGTGAGAATGAGGACAGCCCTTATTTTATCGGGAAATATGCCTCGATGGATGGATCAATTCCGACGAGATACAGTAAGATTGTTCCGATTAAAGAGGAATATAAGCCAATCTACACAAGTCCAGTGTACTCGATTCCACTTTTCAAACTGGTGTATAATCGCTCGGTTATCACAACGCATCATTGGGAGTGGGATAGTTACAAAATCAAGGGACAAACTGGTGAGCGTCGACTCAAGGAATATTTATATAACACACCGCCATTGTTCCATCTAGATGAGGCCAATTGGAAGCTACATCAAGTTGATATTACTGCCAATATGAAAAAATGGACACCGTTCCAACAAGAAGCGTTGCGACATGAAATGACGAATTTCCAAACACTTGATGCAAACCGTCTTGTCCAAAAAACAGAATTCGGTCCTGGTTTACAAGTGATTGCCAATTTTTCAAATAAAGACTTCAAATCTAATACTGGCAATATTCAAGCTCATACTGCATTGATTATCAATAATGGTAAGAAAACGACGATTTCAACAAATAATCTAGATTAATATCGTATTTACACGGCCCACATGGATTGATGTGGGCTATTTTAGTGTATACAGCCCAAAGTGCTAAGCTCACTGCAATCCCATTTTTTTACGCTCTTTTTTAGACAGCAAAAAAGCTGGAAACCTTGTAGTGATCCCAGCTTTTTCATCATAAACTATGCAACATTACTTATCCATCTCTTCTTGTAATTCTCTTTGTCTCTCTTTAAACATATCGATTGTTTTTTGGAGTCTTTGCTGCTGTTCTTCTGTTTGCTCCCGCATACGATCGATGATTACTTGAAATGCTTCTGAGCACTCCGCCCATACTGTGTCTTGCTCGCCATCTTTCAATGCATCCCGTGATTGCATATAAATAGCACCATCCTTTGTTTTCATTTTTCTATATCTATCGTGCTTTACAATTATAACAAATAATGTATGAATTAGCCAAGCAAAAGTTGTGATTTGTTTTTCAAAAAAATAAAGCGACGTTGCAACTCTAATTAGATTGGAGTCGTAACGCCGCTTTTATTATCTATCTTTTTTTATTCTACTCACGTAAGATTCATATAAAATATAGGCAACGAGTGCAAAAATAACTGGGCCCGCTATCATCCAAATTGTACTGCTGTAATCTCCACTTAATGACGGATTGATAATTGTAAAGACATTAGCAAACCCTACAACAATAAGGACAACGACGGTACCAAGATATGTCTGCCATTTCTTTTTATAAATAACGAATTCCCTGTTCAGTCCTTTCTTCGCTTTGAAGAATGGGAATGCGAAGGCTAAGAATAAGTATGGTAATGTCATTGATACGTTTGCCATTAGTGTCAGTTTATTGTAGAAGGCAGAAGCATTGTCACCGCCGAATGAGGCTAGCAAAATAATGATAATTACCGCTAAACATTGCGTCCACATTGCAAATTCGGGCATGTTCGCTTTGTTCATTTGTGTCATTTTTTTCGGCCATACTTTTGCGGGCGTTCCTTGAATCAATGTTTTAAGTGGAGAGTAAATCAATGTGAAAAATGCTCCTGTGTATGCTAAGAACATGGATAAACCGGTTATACGCGCAAACCATGTTCCAATAGAAGTTGCTGTTGCCACAGTCAAATGAAAGGCATTTCCAAGTTCGAAGCCTAAATTGTACATTAATACATATGTGATGTTACCAAGGTTTGTCGTTTTACCACTGAGGACTTGTAACCAGTTCGCACTCACGCCCCAAAGGAAAATTCCAAGGGCATAGCCAACAGAGATGATAATCGCAGATATAATAACGCCTTTCGGGAAGTTCTTTTCTGGATTCTTCGTTTGGTCAACCAATCCCCCAACCGCTTCAATACCACCATACGCAAAAATTGCGAATACGACAAAGGAAAGTGTAGCAAGTGGTGTGAGATACGACGGATTTGGCGATTCAACAAAGGAAGACCAGCCTGTGATTGGCTGGGCAAATTCTCCACCATTGAGAATAATAATCAGGACACTAACAAGAAGTAAAACTAAGTTCAACCCTGTAACCGCAATCCCTCCAACCGCTGTTACTTTTGAAATTTGTTTCAAGCCACGAGAGGCAAAAAATGTGATGACAATCATCCATACAATGGCTAATATTCCAACCGTCTGTGTCGGTGTCAGTGAAAACAAGCGCCATTCTTGTGTTTTATCACCACCAAAAATGAATGTAGAGAGTGGAATCCAAACTTTAGATGACGTGCTCACCATCCAAATAACGTACGATGCAAACCACATAAACGTTCCAATAAAAGCAAATCGTGGCCCAACACTATCATTCATCCAAGAGAAGATTCCACCTTGCTCATTCTTATACGTGGATCCATATTCCGCCATCATCAATGCATACGGGATGAAAAAACAGATTGCTGAGAAGATATACCAAGGGATAGCACCATATCCCATCAAATAAAATGCCGATGGGCTGTTCGCAAAACCAAATACCGATGTAAAAATCATCAATATCAGGCCTATTAATGTTAACTTTTTCACTTGTGTTGTCATATGTATCCTCCAGTTTTTTATTTTCGGTATATATCAAGATAAAGCATGACTCATTAGTAATGTAAATTATATTTAACTGATAATTAATAGGTAATAGACTGATTTTAATTCAGTTAATACAATTTAGAAGTCATATGGATTATAACATATTTAAAGGTTCTAAGTCATCCATTTATTGACCTATTTCGTTGGAGTATTTTTACAAATATAGTTATAATTGATATTTTTTGTGCTCAATAAAAAACTGGCAACCAATCTAGTTTTCACTACAAAAAGGTTGACAGTTTCTATTTATAATATTGGTGATAATAAACTGGCTAATGTTTCCTTCATTCGTTGTGTTTTGGATTTCGCCTTCATTTCCGCTTCCGTGAATAGATGACTTTCTAAGAAATCGGCATTGAAATCTCGTTCTAATTGCACAACGGCATTACTGCGATCATATAAGAATACCATTAATTCGTGATTTAGGCGGAAGCTTCGGATATCAAAATTCGCGGTTCCAACTGCTGCTCGTTCACCGTCTATCAACATCACTTTTGCATGGATGAATGAGTCATCACGGTAGGAATACATTTTGGCACCGGCGTCAATCATGGTTTGGATGTAGGCATTGCTTCCGTGAAAAGAAACGCCGCGGTCGCCTTTCCCTGGAACAATGACACGAACATCTATGCCACTCATTGATACGCGGCGGATAACGGCCAATGACTCTTCATCTGGTACGAAATAAGGACTCGCTATCCAGACTGACTTCTTCGCGGAATCCATGAGGTCAAGCATCGAATCGCGCACCCACTTCTCTTTATCGTAGGGACCACCGTATACGATTTGAACCCAATCATCTGCGTCTTCGGCTGGTTCGGCGCTTAAATAGCGTGCGATTCCAGCTTCACTAATAAATTCGTCTGACGCACCCGCTCGATTTTCCATGTAAACCCAGTCAAATAGGAACGACTCTTGTAACTCGAGGACACCAGTTCCTTCGATTTTTATGTGCGTATCACGCCACACCTCGAAATCTGGTGTATTACTACGATATTCTTCGCCTACATTGAGACCACCAGTGAAACCGATTTTGCTATCAATGATAATCATTTTGCGGTGATTTCGGAGGTTAGCCGTGCGCGCAATCCAGATGGAACGTACTGGATCGTAGGCATAAACGGTTGCTCCCGCTTGTTTTAGTGGTTCTAAAAATTCGTCTTTCAAATGCGCCGAGCCCATGCCATCGTACATGAAGCGGACGGTTACTCCGGCTTTCGCTTTTTCGATCAAAATATCGCGAATTTCAGTGGAAATCTCGTCTTGGCGATAAATGTAGTATTGGATATGAATGTGATCTGTAGCCGTTCGCAACGCTGCTAGAATGGAGGGAAATGTTTCCGAGCCATTGGTTAGGACAGTTACTTTGTTGCCATTAATCGGCCGAATATCAGTTAATGAATATAAACTTTTTGATAGTTCTGGTAGTTCTTTTTCGGATTGCGGGATTGGCAAATTATGTATTGCCTCGATTAGCTTATCTTTTTCTTTCACTTGGTTTGCTGTGAAAATCCGATTTTGTGGGTTTCTACCGAAAAATAGATAAAGAATAACGCCGAAAACTGGCAGGAAAAAAACGACTGCTAGCCATGCGATTTTCGATGTTGTGTTTCGTTGGTCCCATAGAACTAGGCGTACCGCGATAATAATTGCACCGATTTCTCCAATGATTGTTACAAAGGTGAGGATGGCTCCTGACCATGTGAATAAAAACCAAGCTACAAGGGCAAATAAGACTAACATGACACTAAACTGGATTAATTTTTGCATATGATGACTCCCTTTTCTTATTTCTGTCCTAATTATACATGGAAATGACGTTTTTGTCCTGTTCTATACAAAAGTTGCTGCGTCTTGTGACAGAACGCAGCAACGCTTATTAATATCTCCAAAGCTTGAACTTGCCGGCATCGTGTAAATCTTTGACGATAACCGTGATGATTGGCGCGAGAATCAGGCCGATAATACCGAATAGTTGTAAGCCAATGTAGAGCGTAAATAGGGCAATAACTGGATTCAGGCCTAATTTTGTACCGAGAATCTTTGGTTCGATGATGTTTCTGATAACGGTGATAACGATGTATAAAATAAGTAACTCGATTGCAAAGGCAAAATCGCCGTTGATGAATGCGAGGAGAACCCAAGGAATCATGATACCGCCGGTTCCGAATACGGGAATCATATCAAAAACGGAAATCCCTAGAGCAATCCAAATCGCGTTCGGGACGCCTAGAATCGTGAGACCGATGGCAAGCTCAACACACGTAATACCCGCGATAATAAGGTAGGCCTTGATGTACTCCACTGTCGTTGTTTTGAAATGTTTATGCACGTTTTGCACGGTCGCATTCACGCGATCTGGCAGTTGCTTCCGCATAAACGCCCCCACTTTGTCAAAGTCCCAAACGATGAAAAAGGAGAACAACATGCTAAAGGAAAAGAAGATGAAGATGCTTGGTAATGAAAGTGTCACTGAGCCAATCCAACTAGCGATACTACCCGATAGCGAAAGTGCGAAACGACCAATTTTGGCAATAACGGCATGAAAAACATCGTGATATTGCTGTGCAAGATCTGGCGCAATGTTATCGATCCAATCCGCGCCCCAGTCCTCTATTTTTTGCAAAGCTGGCAAGACATCGTTCTGATAATAGCCTGGAATGCTGCTGATAGAACTGCCAAGCAACTTAAAGAGCTCTAACAAGCCCAGAATGAGCAAGGCACTGAGAACAGCATAGAACAGCAACATGACGATTAATCCCCAGGCCTTGCGATTACGCCATTTCGTTTTGCGTGCAAGCATACGAGTGAGTGGCATACACATCCACGCCAAGGCGAACCCAATCAAAAATGGATACGTCAGCGGCAAAACATATTTAATAAAAAGAAAAATAATGACAACAATACTAGCCAGATACAAAAACCTGATCAAAAACCGCTTCTGTCCCTCCAAATTCGACTTTTCTCCAACCTCATGTTTCTCTTCCATGCAAAACTCCCCCGTCTATCTAGGTCTATGTCATCGTGTTCTCCCGCTAAATTCCGTCTCCACCACCGAACCTCGAGCGGAGCGAGAAATGCTTAGCTGCTAGGCAAAAGCGAGTACCGGAGCTGAGTGTACGACTTGTACATGAGCACCGGAACGAAGCCTTTAACTTACGTAATCGTGTTCTCCCGCTAAATTCCGTCCCAACCACCGAACCTCGAGCGGAGCGAGAAATGCTTAGCTGCTAAGGCAAAGGCGAGTACCGGAGCGGAGTGTACGACTTGTACATGAGCACTGGAACGGAGCCTTTAACTTACGTAATCGTGTTCTCCCGCTAAATCCCGTCCCCACCACCGAACCTCGAGCGGAGCGAGAAATGCTTAGCTGCTAGGCAAAAGCGAGTACCGGAGCGGGAGTGTACGACTTGTACATGAGCACCGGAACGGAGCCTTTAACGACGCAATCGTGTTTCTACGCTAATTCCTGCCACCACCACCAAACCTCAGTGGAGCGAGAAATGCTTAGCTGCTAGGCAAAGGCGAGTACCGGAGCGGAGTGTACGACTTGTACATGAGCACCGGAACGGAGCCTTTAACGACGCAGATGAGCGTTTCTCGCTCCACTGAGCCGCGGAGCGATTAGAAGAAGTCATGCATCATAGCTTTTATCTCCCCAACAGATTTGTCCATATCTGATTGTTCTTTTTCGTTCAGCGGCATTTCGATAATAAACTTGATTCCTTCGCGATTGATGACCGCTGTTGATCCAATATAAATATCGCTGTGACCATATTGCCCTTCTAAATACACCGAAAGTGGCAAAATAGCATTTTCATCGTTAAAAATTGCTTTTGTAATGCGGGCCAATGAAATCGCAATACCGTAATAAGTCGAACCTTTATGCTCGATGATTTCGTAGGCTGCGTCACGAACCTTATGGAATAGCTCGTCTAGAACAGCGTCCGTAATTTCCGGATGATCTTTCATCCATTCTTTAATTTGCAAGCCACCAATATTGGCGTGGGACCAAACTGGGAATTGGCTATCGCCGTGTTCACCGAGTGTATAGGCTTGCACGTCGCGGGCATCGACGCCGACAAGTTCAGCGAGTGCTTGTTGGAAACGCGCGCTATCAAGAGATGTTCCTGATCCAATGACGCGGTGTTTTGGTAAACCAGAATATTTCCAAACAGCATACGACAAGACGTCCACTGGATTTGATGCCACTAAAAATAGTCCGTCAAACCCACTTGCCATGACGCTATCCACAATGGCTTTCGTGATTTTTAAGTTTTTTCCAATTAAATCAAGCCGTGTTTCGCCTGGAGCTTGTGCCGCACCTGCCGTAATCACGACGAGATCTGCGTCCGCACAGTCATCATAGCTCGCAACGTAGATTCGTTTCGGTGATGTGTACGCCAAACCGTGCGATAAATCCAGTGCATCGCCTGTTTTTTTGCCTACATTTAAATCAATAATGCCGATTTCACGTGCAATATTTTGTGCCGTTAACGCGAAGGCATAACTTGCTCCAACATCTCCCGCACCTATTAAAATCACTTTTTGTTTGTCATTACGCATATTTC
Source organism: Listeria cornellensis FSL F6-0969 (assembly GCF_000525855.1). Classification (GTDB taxonomy): domain Bacteria; phylum Bacillota; class Bacilli; order Lactobacillales; family Listeriaceae; genus Listeria_A; species Listeria_A cornellensis. The sequence continues at coordinate 10,550 of NZ_AODE01000025.1, read as the reverse complement.
TCGTCTCCTTTTTGCTTGCGATTTTTGATTGCTTTTTGAATTTCTACAAATACTAATGGGAAAACGGATAGTCCGAATGCTAGCAACCAGTGCGTCAAGCTTAGCGGCACAAGGTAGAACATGTTAGCAACTGGCGGAATCACAACCATTAGCAAAATAATCACCATCGATAGCATGGCACTAAAGAATAGTGGCTTATTCGATAAAAAACCAATTTTGAAAATAGACTCGTCGCTGCGAACGTTGAAAATATGAGATACGGACGACCAAGCTAAAATAACGAACGCCATTGTCATCCCGACCTCAGCACTTGCGCCAATTTCGGAATTAATATCCACGAATCTTCCAATATAAAATCCAATCAAGGTCACAACGGTGAACACAACCGCTTGCGTCGCGACTTTCACACCTAAACCATTGGCAAAAATACCACTGTTTTTCTTCATCGGCGGACGATCCATCACGTTGGTATCCGCTTTTTCACGGCTTAAACAAAAACCAGGAATCCCATCGGCGACCACGTTAATAAGTAGTAATTGTACAGCTACAACTGGCGCGCCCCATCCGAGTGTAATCGCAATGAACATAATGAAAATCTGCGAAAAGTTCGTGCTGAGCAAGAAGTAAATCGTTTTGCGAATATTCTCATACGCCGTCCGACCTTCCGACACAGCATCCACAATCGTCGCAAAATTATCATCCGTGATGACCATATCGGCCGCATTTTTCGATACGTCGGTGCCGGTGATTCCCATCGCAGCACCAACATCAGCTGCTTTCAAGGCAGGCGCATCATTCACGCCATCTCCCGTCATCGTCACCACTTCACCATTTTTCTGCCACGCTTGCACGATCCGAATTTTATCCTCAGGGCTCACGCGCGCATACACCGCATAATCGCGTACCGTGCGTTCCAGTTCCTCTTGAGACATCTCGGCAAGTTCCGCGCCAGTAATCGATTTGTCGCTCTCTTCCAAAATACCAATTTCCCTAGCAATCGCGGAAGCCGTCACAATATGGTCTCCCGTAATCATTACTGTTTTTATTCCCGCTTGCTTCGCCTCCGAAACCGCGCGCTTACTCTCAGGTCGCGGCGGATCAATCATCCCAACCATTCCCGCAAAAGTTAAATCATGTTCCAGCGCCTCCGCCGTCAAATCCTCTGGCATCTCGCATAGCGTTTATAGCCCACCGAAATAACACGCAACGCCTTCTCCGCAAACCGATCATGAATCTCACGCGCCTGCTCCAGCAATCCTTCCGAAAAAGCAACCGGAATCCGATCAAAAGCTCCCTTCGTAATCGAGAGGAATCCACCTTCCACTTCATGAATCGTCGTCATCAACTTCCGTTCCGAGTCAAACGGCAATTCAAATACCCGTGGTGATTTCTGCTCCAAATCTCGTTTCGTCAGGCCCTTCTCATTCAGCAAACGAATAATAGAAGATTCCGTCGGGTCCCCGATAATCGTCTCCACACCATCCGCTATTTCAATAGTCGCATTATTCGACAAACTAAGCATTTCCAAAAGCTCATTTTCCGACGCATCAAACGTTTCCTCCACCGGTTTTGGCGTCACGCCCACCGACCAAATCTGCTGAATCCGCATCTTATTCTGCGTCAACGTTCCCGTTTTATCCGAACAAATCACCGACGTGTTCCCAATCGTTTCCACAGCTGGAATCCGTCTAATAATCGTGTTTTTCTTCACCATATTCTGCACGCCATAAGCTAGCGTAATCGTCACAATAACCGGAAGCGTCTCTGGAACCGCAGCAACCGCAAGCGATACCGCAATCATCAGCATCTCAATCATCGTTTCCCCGTGCCACAATCCGATCCCAAACACTAGCACACCAGCGACCAGCGCTACAACACTCAACCGTTTCGCAAGTTCCTTCAAGCGTTTTTGCAGTGGTGTCTCCGTTTTCTTCGTTGCATTAATCAGGCTCGCAATTTTCCCCATTTCCGTATGCATCCCGGTTTCTACAACGACAGCCCGCGCACGACCTCCCGTCACCAAACATCCCGAAAATAGCATGTTAAAGCGATCTCCAAGCGGCGACTTCTCGCTCACAATCGCGTTCGCGTCCTTCTCCACTGGTAAACTTTCCCCGGTCAGCGCGGATTCCTCGACCTGCAAACTGCTACTCTCAATAATCCGCGCATCCGCTGGAATCATGTCCCCCGCGCCAAGCTCAATAATATCACCAGGCACCAATTCCGTCGCGTCAATTTCTTGCTTCACGCCATCGCGAACCACCAGCGTCATGTGTGCGTTCATGTTCTGAAGCGCCTCAAGCGCCCGCTCCGCATTGTTTTCCTGGTAAATTCCCAGCACCATATTCAGCACCACGATTCCCAAAATAACGATGACTTTCGGATAACCATAACCCGTCGTAACCGCCAAGTAAAGTGAAATCGCCGCGGCCACCAATAAAATAATCGTCGTGACTTCCAGCAAATGATGCCCAATTTTGGCTAGTAGCGTCTCTTTTTTCCCTTCCTCAAATTTATTCGGTCCAACCTCCGCCTTTTTCGTCGACGCAGCCGCACCTGTTAACCCCTTGTCAGCGTTCGTATTTAGCGCTGTAAAAATGGCTTGTATTTCTTTTTCCATCCATTTCATCCTGATTACCTCCACACTCTGTTTCCAAATTCGTGATTCTATCTTTAAAATAATGGCATTATTAAAGTAATCTTACAATTCGTGTCTTGGTGGTTTATGTAACGATCAGTCAACTATTCTATCTATTCCCGAAAAAAAAAGACTACAACCCCTCCAATAAATATTCCTGATCAAAAATAGCATCATTTCAAGATTTACGAGTTGTTCTAGCCTTATTATGTTTTTTACGATGATGTGCAATCAGCGACTAATTGTAAATAGTGTGAAAAATGCAACTGTAAATGATATTCCGCATCCCCTTTCGCTATCCTCATTCTCACTATTATTTTCATCTCTAATAATACCATAAAAAGGTCCTAAACCGCACCACATTGATTTCTTTTTTTATCCCAAAATGGTTATAGATTCATGCATAACAATTTTCTAGCTCGACGCCAGAAAAAAAAAAGGAAACCCGCAAAACACGCGTTTCCTTTTTCTCAATCTGATGAAATGCATTATAAAGAAAAATAGTTACTAAGTACTTTTGCAGCATCTGCTATCAATTGATCGTTGTATTCATCGTCTTTGCCCGCTTTTTTTGGAATAGATAACCCATACTAACGGTTTGCCATCCTTGTCTTTCGGATAGATGACCGCGATATCGTTCCTTGTGCCGTATGACCCAGCACCAGTTTTATCTCCAACCGCGTAACCTTCTGGAATACCAGCCCGAATTAATTTATCGCCAGTCGTATTATCAATCAATGTTTGCTTGAAATAATCGAATCGATCAGATGCCATATTCCCTTTTGTTACGAGGAATGATAATACTTTCGCCATCGCCTCAGGAGTCGTTGTATCACGCTTATCTCCTGGCACAGCTTCATTTAATTCCGGTTCAAATCGATTTGCCTGCGTTGTTTTGTCTCCAATTTTTGCAAGCTCTTTTTGATAGCCTTTAGGACCACTCAATTGGTGGAATAAGATATTCCCTGCTGTATTATCGCTATATGTCATGGCTGCGTTAATGATTTCTTTTACCGTCATACCACTTTCTACGTGCTTTTCTGTGACTGGTGAATAATCGACTAAATCTTCTTTTGAGAAATAGACACGCTTATTCAACTGTTCTGCTGTTAAATTTTTAAGTAATAATCCCCCAGCAATCGCTTTATAAGTAGACACGTAGGCAAATCGTTCTTGGTCGTTATAGCTGATTTTTTGATTATTCGCCGTGTTGACAGCGTAAATACCCAACGTTGCCCCATACTTCTCCTCTAGTTTTTTCAACTCCGCATTAGCCTTTGCCATTGTTGTTTCCTGCTTTGTCTCTTTTTTGGTGTTAGTAGCTGCCGCATCCTTGTCAGCCATACCGCACGCCACCGTTGCCGTTACCGCAAAAAGTAACATCAGTCCTAATAAACTTTTTTTTGAAAAACATTTTTTCAACTCCTCTTATTTATTTGTCACAAACTCTATTCTATCTGAGAAAATTAAATAGAAAGTATAGAAAACAGAAAGAAAACATTAATTATTTGATTTTTATATACAAATTTATCTTTTCACCTATTCTTGCAAAACAAGAGCCTAGGCTATAATCCTAGACTCTCACATTTACATAAAATTATAATTCTGCTTTAATACTTGAAACGCGACCTGAGATAACTGGTAGATTCCCATTTTTAGTTCGGATAGCATCGATAAGCTCTTTCTCTTGCTCGATGTTTTTCAGTTTAATATAATAACGTAACTCCATCAAACTCCCCATATTCGTTGTTCGAACTTGCTCAAGCGAGATCTCATACCCGTAATTTTGCAATAAATCATCGAAAAGATTCGCGTAATCAATATCCTCAGGAATCGAAATACGAAGGCTTCGCTCAGCCACTTTACTTTTTGAACCGAATTTGGTGCGTGTTAAAACAATCAGAACAATCGCAACAAAGGCAGAGAAAATGAGCGCGTACATAAGATATCCCATTCCAGTCGCGAGGCCAATTCCCATAGACCAAAAAATACTACTAATTTCGCGCGCACCGCCTGCTACAGAACGGAACCGAATTAAGCTGAATGCCCCCAAAACAGCGATACCTGTACCAACATTCCCATTGACAAGCATGATAACGGATTGCACCAAGATTGGTAAAATCGTCAACGTTACGATGAAACTTTGCGAATACGTGTTGCGGTACATATGAACGCACGCAACCAAAACCCCTAAAAGAACCGAAGCCCCACTATACATTATTATTTGCCACACATCTACGTTCATCATTGAACTTTCTACTACATCTTCTAACATTACAAAACTCCTACTTTCTGATTCGTTAAATATCGTTTATATACTTGCTCATATTTGGAAAATTTAGATGGATAAAGATCCAATTCTGAAAGTATTCTTACAAACCATAAAGGATAGGCATGTAGTGATTTCACTTCCATTAATACATCTATTTCTGGTGCCACAAGTTCCCCATCGTGACCATTTGCCAACTGGAGATCGTCGTTGCGCCACCTTATTTTCGCATCAAATGTTACTCTAAACTCGTCCTCTTTGTATGCGCTAAAAGCTCTTCTATCATACGAAATGATAACTTTAGGCGCGATTGTCTCTTTTTTCTTTAGCCAAAAAATCTCGTTGCTGATTTGTTGATTTAGTCTGTCGTCAAATTGTTGCTCTTCATTACTTTTCATATACGCGTCCACTTGACTCAGGCGCATCGAAATTCTTCGTTTATAGACAATTCCTTTTAGTTTTTTCTTAATTTCTAAATAGACCATCTGATCAATGCTTGGAACCCCATATGTGCGAACTCTGAACTTCTCCTTGAATGTCGGCTTTTCACTCGATCGCTTAATTAAATCGTAGTTATTTGTGTCATAATAAAGCGAACAAATCGTGTGTAAGCCGTACTTATCTTCTTTCATGTGCTCAGAAATTCTGTCTATCAGCAAGATATATTTCTCCTCACTTAAGATGTACTTCTTTTCTTTCCTTTCAAAAATCTGCATTACTACTCACCTTTCCTATAAAAAGAAGCGTACCTCGAAAATGGGCTACGCTTCCGGGCTTGTATTCTAAACTTTATTTTCTTTATCCATTAATGCAGCGATCCAGTTACTTCAAAGCCGACCATTTCTTTTAGCGCTTGTATATCTAAAATTGTAATTGGTTTAGGCGTTAGCTTGACGAGCCCTTCCTCTTCAAACTTGGACAGTATCGTCGTTGCATACTCGCGTGTGATTTGGCAATAGCTAGCCAAATGATGTTGACAAATTTCTTTTAGTAAATGACCTTCTGATTTGCCTAACTTTTTAGATTCCAAGTGCAACAAAGATGCTGCTACTTTTGCTTTCGCTGGTAATAGATTAAATTTGCCATAATAGTTCACGGATTGTGTTAGATTTTCAATGATTTTTAGTAGAATTGAGGTCCCCCAACCTGATTCATCGATAACATTTAAAACGAAGTACGGATCGATAAAATATGCCGTCGTTTCAGAAATCGTTTCTAATTCAAACTGGTTGCATCCTCTTGATAATAATGATGCAAACCCTATAAATTCGCCATCTCCAGAGAATGAAATAGTTGTTTCTTTCGTGTTATGACTTGCCACAATTTTGGTTAACCCTTTCTCTATATAAATAAAGGAACGATTATCTGTCACCGTGGAATCAATAACTGTTTTAGCTGGTAGTACTTTCTTTTTGGAATATTTATCAAATGATTTATTGGAAAACAGTAATATTTCCAGGAAATTTTCGTCGATTTCAACACCAAATGTTTGTAGCATAATGAATGCCTCCTTTTAATTTTCACGTAACCTATTTCTCTTTTTATACTTGTTGCTGTAGCAAGGACTGCTTTAAAGCTATCAGTCCTTCTTTCAAGCTCACTTTATTGGTCCATCCCGTTAGTTCTTTCGCGCGGTCACTAGCTAAAACAGAGCGTTTAACATCTCCTGCACGTGGCCCTTCCACCGTAATCGTAACATTTTTTTTCAAATACATCTAAAATCGTGTTGTAAATGTCTAAAATCGCAATCTCATCTCCTGTTCCGATGTTAAGAACAGTATTGACTGCTTTTTCAGAAACTAATCGGTTCGCTTCTACCACATCCCCAACATATACGTAATCCCGTGTGCAACCTTTTGGCATATCAGCATACGTCATTAACACAGACGGCTTATTCGCCAAGATGTTATTCACAAAAATCGGAACAACTCCGCACTCACCATCTGGAATTTGACGTGGTCCATAGATGTTAGCATAACGTAAAACAGTATATTCAAAGCCATAAGTGCTTGCATAGATGTCTAAATATTTTTCGCCTGCGTATTTAGTAATAGCGTATGGGGATAGAAGTTGTGGGGTATCACTCTCTTTTGATTTTTCAGTACCTTCGATTACTTTGCTTAAGGCACCACCAGAAGAGACGTAAATAAATTTTTCGATTGGAAATTTTTGTATGCATCGGAGTAGGACAAGTAGGCCGCCAAGATTGATATTTAGGTCGTAAATGGGGTCTTCGATGGAGCTGACAACCGATTTTTGTGCTGCGTGATGATTGATAATATTCGGTCGAAATGATTCAAAAATAGCCATCATTTTAGCGCTATCTTTAATATCGGCTTCCACAAAAGTGAAACGTTCTTCGGCAAGCAAGAGACAAATATTGTCTACCTTACCAGAAGATAAGTTATCGACACAAAGCACCTCGTAACCTTCTTCTATATACATTTCACAAATATGGGAACCGATGAAGCCTGCGCCACCTGTTACCAAAACTCGATTTTTCATGTTTGTTGCCTCCTTCATTTATTATAAGCTTGCGTATCTCATGCTCTTTATCCTCCAAATTGGAGAATATTTGCGATTATTTCTTGTAATTTCGTGAAAAACATTCCAGATTCCATTGCGATAGCACTGAAAATGGTAAATGTCCAGAGAATACTGAGGTAAACAATTGTCGACTGACGAAAACCGCCGTTTGCTTTGTCTTGTTTGTAAGTGCGCGGTGTATCTATTTGATTGGTATTATTTTGACGTTTCTTGAGGTTTTGTTGGTATTCCGTTTTTTCTTCTTTGGATAATTTATTAAAATGGTGAACAAATTTGCTGTATTCTAGACCTACTTCTTCGGCTGGTCCATCGAGCCTTACTTCACCGTAATGAAGCCAGATGATTCGATCACACATAGTGCGGACTTGGCTAAGCGCGTGACTGACAAAGAAAATCGTTTTGCCTTCTTCTTGAAACTGCTCAATTTTGTCGGTACATTTTGTGTAAAAAGTCGTATCCCCGACGGATAAAGCTTCGTCTATAATCAGGATATCTGGGTCGATTTGAACGGCGATTGCAAAACCTAGCCGCGCTTTCATACCACTGGAGTATCGCTTGATGGGTTGATCGATAAAGTCGTGTAAATCGGCAAAATCGGTAATAGCTGGAATCATCTCAGCAATTTGTTGATTGGAATAGCCGAGCATAAGACATTTCATTCGAATGTTCTCCATGCCAGAAAGTGTTGGTTTGAGGCCAGCTCCGATTGCGAGCAGAGATACTTCGCCGCGCGTGTGTACTTTGCCATGCGTCGGTTGGATGATACCCGCCAATATATTGGTTAGCGTCGATTTGCCGGAGCCGTTTAGCCCGATGAGGCCGACCGTTTCTCCGGGCCCAACTTCGAAAGAAACATCTCGCAAAGCAAGAAACGTTGGCTTCTCGCGGTTTGATTTTAATAGACCACGGAGCTGTTTTGCAGGGCTTGTGATCATGCTATATTGTTTGGATACGTGCGTGACGGACACCATGCTTTCTGTCATCTTTGTTCTTCCTCTCTATAAATAATCCACGAAGCGGTCTTTAAAGCGTAGATGTAATACTGATCCTACACCGAGCACGAACAGTGTCATTCCCCAGAAATAGGCGGTCCACCAAGGTTCCTGGAAAAACCACTGCCGTGAGAAAAAGCTATCGCGGAATCCTTCGATGATATACACAATCGGATTGAGTTTTAAAATTTTAGTCATGAGGGAATCGGGATCCGCGGCGACATCCATGACGGCACCCGATACGAAAAACAGGAGACGCATCACGGAGCCAATCATGAGTTGATAATCGCGAAATAGAATCGTGATCGTTGCATTCAGAAGCGACACGGCGTATAGGAACAAGCACATACACGCGAAATAGTAGAAAAACTGTGTCCAATAAATCGTCGGGTAAATGTGATTGAGAAATAAGAAGCCGAGTAGTATGACGAGCATTGTCACGTAACTATATAAGGATTTAAAAATTGTAATGGATGGCAAAATGCTCATTGGAAACTTCACGCGCGACACCAAACTCACGTTACTGTAAATCGAGTTTGCACCAGAAATGATGATAGCGCTGATGAAAAACCAAGGTATTACGCCAGCGAGCATCCAAACAATGTAAGGAACTCCTTCTGCCATCGATCCCGCGCCGTTCATCCGAATGCCAAACACGAAATATAAAATAAGCACTTGGAGCGTCGGACTAAGCACTTCCCACACCATTCCCAAATAGTGACTCTGATATGCTGCTCGCTGATCGTACCTAGCAATCCGAGTGATTTTATGGAAATGTTGAACCTGTTCTTTTAAAATTTGAACCGTTTCTCTCACTTCTCGTTCACTTCTTCCTATTTTTGAATCATTTTAGAAACTGTTTCGAACAGAAATGGCGCGTAATACTGTCCGGTTTGATTGTGATCGCTGTAATCTTGTAAATCTAGCTCGTACGCGACTCCTTTTTTATCGAGTTTTTGCAGAAGTGGTTGTAGGTGTTGTTTGTAATGAAAATCACCCTGCCCGACGTGAAAAGTGAATGCTGGGAATGTTGTATTTGTGTCGACAAGGTTCATAATTAGTTCGTCATAATATTTTTCGCCGGTCTCCTTATCTTCCCCTAACATTTTGTCCAACGCTTTACGTACATGAACATAAGGCCCATCCACAGCGAGCTGTTTTAAATATTGGGCGATGAAAACTTGTGGTGCGCCAACGATTGCGGTTCCGAAATGATATTTCATCGCAAAATATAGAGATGCAGCGCCGCCTTTACTGGAGCCTGATGCAATGATGTTTCGTGATGAAATACCGAGTTCATTTGCTTTGGTCATGATAAGCGCAATCACCGAGCGTTCGTAATCTGAGCGGCAATCGTGACCCATGTAATAGCAAAACTGCCCTTTGTATTCGTCTAAAATGAAAAGTTTATTCACGTCACACGGCCATAATGTTCGGAAGTGGTTATAAACAGGAGCCCCGCCGCAGAATTCATTCGAGTGTAGGCCAGAGAAGGAAATCAACAGTTTATCCGAGGGAGTTCTAGCTCGTTGGAATAGGAATTTAACGGGATTGTCGTTGTAGTAGATTTCTTCTTTTTCTAAAGTTGTCGTTACCGTTTGTTGATTCGTCACATCGACGTTTAGCATATTGGTCAATTTATTAATAATCACCATATCGTCTTTTTTCAAGAACAAGCGGATTTTATAAGCACCGCTCCGGATTGGTTGGTAGTTCACCGTCACTTGTTGTTTGTCGATTGGTTGATACCACTGGCGCTCGATGATTTGGTCATTGTAGTAGATATAATAAGCATACGTATAGCTGGCTTTTAGCATGAACAATGCTTTAAAGTTTACTACCAGTTTGCCATTCATATAGGCTAGGTGGGATGTGTCCAGTTTTTCAATAATGATATCGCTTATCATAATTTCTCTCCTCGTGTCCAGAACCTAGCCCGCAAATGTTGCGGTCAATAAGTTCTCAATTTCGTTGACAAATTTTTTGCTTTTGTTAAAATATTTATAAGGCTTGTATGTTTTTATAGTCCTTGTTTGGTCGGTTTCGTTTAATTTCGTTGTTTCGCAATAAAGTCCACGATAGCTGCTGGTGTTTCAAAAATAGA